>PHDJ01000026.1 GCA_002842575.1 Bacteroidetes bacterium HGW-Bacteroidetes-2 | reverse complement strand
GAGCAACCGTTGTAAAACGATTAATCAAAAAATAGATAGTAAGCAATTAGTATCTAAATAAAAGAAAAACCCGAAGCGAAAGCTTCGGGTTTTTTGTTTGCTTATTGTTATAATAATATATAATAAAATTTTGAACAACCCCTTTTTGCATAAAATCAATTCTTAATAACTTTTCAATATAAATTTTAAGGAAAGGCCTACCTTTGTATTTTAATATAACATCACAAAATAATCTTATTATGTCAGAAACCATTGAAAAAATAAAATGCTTAATTATAGGCTCAGGTCCCGCAGGGTTTACGGCAGCAATTTATGCCGCTAGAGCAGATATGCACCCGATTATGTACACAGGAATGGAACCTGGAGGACAATTAACAACCACCACAGAAGTGGATAATTTTCCTGGATATCCTGAAGGCATTGATGGTCCAACGATGATGGTTCAATTACAACAACAAGCTGAGCGTTTTGGAACGGATGTTCGAATTGGAATGGCAACAGCTGTTCTATTTAGCGATGAAGTTGGAGGGATTCATAAAGTTACCATAGATGATACGAAGCATATTGAAGCGGAAACCGTGATTATTGCTACAGGTGCCACTGCAAAATATCTTGGATTACCCAGTGAGCAAAAACTACGTGGAGGTGGTGTATCTGCCTGTGCTGTTTGTGATGGTTTCTTTTATAAAAATCAAGAAGTTGCAATTGTAGGTGGAGGGGATACTGCAGCGGAAGAAGCGACGTATTTAGCAAATATTTGTAAGAAAGTTACTATGTTAGTTAGAGGAGATGCCATGCGAGCTTCAAAAGCCATGCAACACAGGGTAATTTCTACACCAAATATTGAGTTGCGGTACAATTCAGAAGTTGATGAAGTTCTGGGTGAAAATGTAGTGGAAGGATTACGAATAGTAAATAGAGCAACCGGAGTAAAAGAGGAAATAGAAATCACCGGACTTTTTATAGCCATTGGACACAAACCAAATACCGATATTTTTAAAGGTCAAATAGACTTAGACCAAATGGGCTACATAAAAACCATAGGTAAAACTACAAAAACGAATATGCCAGGTGTCTTTGCATCAGGAGATGTACAAGATAAAGAATACAGACAAGCTGTAACCGCGGCTGGCACAGGTTGTATGGCTGCTTTAGATGCAGAACGATATCTTTCTACAATACAAAAAGAGGTAATAGCTTAAAAGTAGAAGTAAAAACCAAAAAACACCAAAGTAAGTAAGCCTTTGGTGGTTTTTGATTTTTTTAGTCTTGTAAATATTCAGGTATCGTTTTTGTAGAAATCTTAATTTTTTCTTTTTCAGCCTTTTATTGACAAAAGAACCAATAATTATTTTCCCCTTTGGGTTTTTTATCTCCTTTTCTTATGATTTTAAGGTTTTAAATTACATTTCAAAAAATAAATCTTTAAAAAGGTGTGCTAAACATTACTGGAAGTTTTTGACAAAGCTGTAGTTACCGATGAGTCCATTTCTTGTAAGCATTTGAATAAAAGCATTCTTCGCCTCCTCTTTAGTTTTTATTTCTTAATCAATGAGCTGCTTAGTGTGTTTTATTTTTATTTTGTATTACTGTAGCTTGGCAACTTAGTTTTATTTATGGGCCAGCAACCCAGTTTTCTATAATTTTTTTGCCATCGGGAGTAAGAACAGATTCTGGATGAAACTGCACGCCGCGCACATCAAACTCTCTATGGCGTAAAGACATAATATTGCCATTATCGTCTATGCTCGTGATTTCTAAAACATCGGGTAGCGGATTTGCAACCACCCACGAGTGGTAGCGTCCTACTTCAAAGGAGTTGTTGATGCCTTTAAAAAGGGATTCATTGGTTACTTGTTGGGTTATTTTTGTTGCCACACCGTGAAATACGGTTTCTAAATTTACTAAACTTCCACCAAATACCTCGCCTATAGCTTGCTGACCTAAACAAACACCGAGGATGCTTTTTGAGGGTGCATAAGCACGAATTATGGCTTTTAATAATCCGGCATCTTTTGGCAGTCCTGGTCCTGGGGAAAGCAAAATCTTATCGTAAAATACAACTTCTTCTAATTGCAATTGGTCGTTGCGTTTTACTACTACATTGGTGTTTAATTCTTCCAAATAATGTACTAAGTTGTACACAAATGAATCGTAATTGTCGATGACTAAGATATTTTTCATTAGCTTTTTATTTTTTGCGTTAGGGATTGCAGTGGAAATCCTTCCCGATTTTTTATCGGGAAGATTGCAGCGGAAAGCCCGCCCGAACGCCCAAATTAAATTTCTTTTGTAAGGCTTATTGCTATAGTTAATGTTTCTAATTTATTGTACACTTCCTGTAATTCGTTTTGATTGTTTGACGTAGCCACAAAACCTGTTCCTACTTGGTAATGCAAGATATGATTTTTACTAACAAAATTCCTAATGATGATGGCGCGATTGAAATTGCCATTAAAATCGTCTTTAAACTGCCAACTGAAAAATAGCTTTTATATGGCACTGTTTTTTTACAATGGTAACATTTGCTAGAAATTGTTCATCGGTTAGATTTGAGGTGCGTTCTTTTTTAACAGTAAATTTAAAAGTTGCAAAGCTTTTAATTTGAATGAGTTGTTTTATTTCGTCCAGATTATTTTCTGAATAATAGCAATGGGCAAATAGATAGGCTTCATTATGAAAGTGGTTTATGGCGATAATGTTTTGGTAAAGGGCATAATGGATGTCAGGAACATCAAGGAGATTACCTTTTTTTGAATTACAACCGATTTAAAATAGCGAACAGCATCATAGGCCATATATCCAAATAGGCCAATGTTTATAAATTTGAATAGGTTGTTCTGGGTTTCAAATTTTTTTAGAAAAGGAAGTAAGTTCCTTTAATACCTTATTGTTAAAGTCAATTTTAATTTCAGTTTTGTTTCCATTTTGGAAAGTTTGTATAATTGTTTCATTTTTTACAACAAAGCGGGCAATAGGATTGGAGCAAATCTAGCTAAAACTGTTGTTTTTTGTATGGTAATCGCTGCTTTCCAATAAAAGGCTATTTAGATATTTATCGTGTATTTTTAGATAGGCATTTACCGGAGTAAAGGTGTCTGCTACTATTTTTTTATAATGGGTTTTAATGTAAATTTCATGTCAGGGGTTTTAAAAATGGGTACAAAAAAAGGCTTGTCGTGATTGACAAGCCTTTTGTATTGGTTTCAAGTAATACTATAGCAGTAGCATCACGACGTTTTTCGTAAGTAACTCCACCACCAAGTATAAACTGTATTTGTTTTCATTTGAGATTTCAGATGTAGAAATGAACTTTTAATATCCAATATAATTTATTAAAATTTTAAAGTTACGTCTAAATCAAAGTTGTCATAAATGGTATTATCACCCAAACTATCAAAAAAACTACCAGAGCCGTAACGAACTCCAAATTTAGTTCTGTCAATTTTTAAGCTTGCAGTAGCTGTATTTGCTTCCATTTTTAAATCAAATGCAATAGATTCTGTTTTACCTTTTATGGTAATATCGCCATTGATATAGTAACCATCAGCAGTTTTGTTTGCGCTTTTTATAACTAGGGTTGCAGTAGGGAAGTTAGCGATACCAAAAAAGTCGTCAGATTTTAAGTGACCTTCTAATTTTCCTTTGTTTTCGCCTTTTAAGTCGGTTACATTAATAGATGTCATGTCTATTACAAAGCTACCGCCAATTAATTGGTTGCCTTCCATAAGAAGTTTTCCTTCTTTTAATTGAATGGTACCGGTATGTGAACCAGTTATTTTTTTTCCCACCCAATTAATACTGCTTTCTTTTATTTTGATTTCTTTTTCCATAGGTTTTGTAAATGCTACTGTTGTTAAAATGATTACTGTGGCTCCAAGGCCTTTTAAAATGTTTGTTTTCATGTTTTTTGTTTTAATTTAATTATTGTATGTACAAATGTTAGGGTAAAAAAATAGTTATATAGTGGTAAATAATTCAGTTTTAGGGGTTCTCACTTTAGGGTAATGTTGTGTTTGATCGTCTTTGCTTCTATAACCTATTGTTACAAGAAAAGTTGTTTTAAAACCAGCCTTTTCTAGGTCTAGTATTTTATTTATAGCATCTGCTTCAAAACCTTCCATAGGGCAAGCATCAATTTTTAAAAATGCGGCAGCTGAAAGTAAGTTTCCTAGCGCAATGTAGGATTGTTTTGCCGTCCAGTTTTCTTTAGCTTGAGAAGTAAGGGGAGATATTTTTGATTTCATAAAATCGGCATACCCTTTTAAGTCCTCTATGTTTAAGTTTCTGGTTTTACTTACGTTTTGGATATATGTATCAATATGGGAGTCGTTAAAATTAGTGTTATTAGCAAAAACAAAAAGGTGCGAAGATTCTGTAATTTGTGATTGTCCCCAAGCAGCTACTTGCAACTTTTTACGAGTTTCTTTGTCCTCTATAAGAAGTACTTTGTAGGGTTGTAAGCCATAGGAAGAAGCACTAAGTTGTATGACATCTTTTAATAGCTCTAAGTCTTGATGGGATACTTTTTTATTGGTATCAAACTTTTTTGTGGCGTAGCGCCAATTTAAATTTTCAATATAAGAATTCATAATTATTTTAATTTATCTAGTAATGTATTCATAATATCTAATTCGGTTAATGTGAAATATTTAAGGATTTCGTGATTATTTGCTGTGGTTAACGGGTCAATTTCTGTTAATAAGCTCAAGCCTTTTTCTGTTATGAAAATTTCTACTTTTCTTCTGTTTTGCTCACAAACTGTACGTTCAGACAAACCTTTTTCAATTAATTTATCTACTAAACGGGTAGTATTACTCATTTTATTTATCATTCGCTCTTGAATGGTGCATAGGTTAGCAGGCTTTCCCTTTTGACCTCTTAAAATGCGTAATACATTGTATTGTTGCATAGAAATATCAAAGGGTTTTAGCATTTCGGATACTTTTTCTTCCACTAATCTGCTAGTGTACATAATATTTAGAACCGTCTTAGTGTATGGGTTTAAAGGCACTGTTGATTTTATAGCTTTTTCTAAATTCATTATTGTATTTACAAAAATTGTATGTACAAATGTAATATAAATTTTTAAACCTAATTGCTTTTAACAGAAATTTATTAAAAATAATTATTTAAAAATAGAATTGCCGGCATCTTTTTGTCATACAATCCATCAAAATCTGTAAATTTGTTAAAAAAAAGGATGCAAGATTTAACCAGCAAAGAATGGCAAAAAAAAACGGCAGTAGATACGAATGCAGTTATCTTAGACGTTAGAACAGATGAAGAAGTTTCAGAAGGGAAAATTCTGGGTGCAAAACAAATAAACATTTCTGACCCAGCTCAATTTATGGAAGAAATTCAAAAGCTTGACACCGCTAAAAATTATTATGTGTATTGCAGGTCTGGAGCAAGAAGTGCTCAAGCTTGTGCCGTTTTAAATTCATTGGGCATACAAAACACCTTTAACCTGATAGGCGGAATAACAGATTGGGATGGACTAGTAGAATAATTTAAACCTCTTTTTTATGAAAAACCAATTACATTATTTTCTACTTTGTATGGCCCTGTTTTTGGTGAGTTGTGATGATTCCAAAGACGATAGCATTCAGAGTATCACCCCAGAACAAATGCAAGATGTTTTGCTTGAGGAAAATATACAGATATTGGATGTTCGAACACCAGAAGAATTTATTGAAAATTTTATTTATAAATCACAAAATATTTGTGTTACACAAGATGATTTTAAAGAAAAAGTAAAACGATTAGATAAAAATAAACCTGTTTATTTGTACTGTAAATCTGGTATGCGAAGTGACAAAGCCGCTAAAATTTTAAAAGAAATGGGCTTCAAAGAAATTTATACCATGAAAGGGGGTATAGATCTTTGGAAGAAAAAAGGATTTGAATTAGATAAATCATAGTTATTGTGTAATTTAACCGTATTTCTTGACTATCTAAAAGTAAAATATTTTTGCTTTTTTGTCAAAAATATAATGTATTTTTTTCTTTTGGTTTAAATAAATAAAATTCTATCCATTATTTTACAAAAATTAAACGTGAAAAGTAAAAGAAATAATGGCAATACATTTCACACTGAAAAATATCAATATGAAAAAATTACATATTCTTCTTATTTGCTTTGCTATTTCACAATATACATTTTCAGCCTCAGAGGATTGGGGTCAAACAGGACATAGGGTTACTGCTGAAGTTGCTACAAAATATCTTACTAATAAGGCTAAAAAGGAAATTAATAAACTTTTAAACAGCATGCCTCTTGCCGTTGCCTCAACTTTTGCAGATGAAATTAAAAGTGACCCGCGCTATAAAAAATATACCACTTGGCATTACGTTAATATTCCGTTTGATAAAACATATGAAGAAATCAAAAAAAATAAAAATGGAGATATCCTTACAGGAATTGAAAAATGTATGTCTATTTTAAAAAATAAAAACGCTTCAAACGAAGATAAAATATTCTATTTGAAAATGCTAGTTCATTTTATTGGAGATTTACATCAACCGATGCATTTGGGTTTAGAAGAAGATAAGGGCGGGAATGATTTTCAAGTAAGATGGTTTAATGAAGGGACAAATTTGCACCGTGTATGGGATTCACAAATGATAGAAAGCTATGCTATGACCTATACCGAATTATCGAATGCCTTGCCTAAAATTTCTAAAAATGAAATTCAAAGCCTGCAGGAAGGAAGTGTTTTAGATTGGGTTAAAGAAAACCGTATATTAACTAAAAAAGTATATGCAAGTACTGAAAATGGTGAAAATTTAGGCTATAGGTATATGTATGATCATTTTAACACGGTAAAACTTCAATTACAAAAAGGAGGCATTCGGTTGGCTAAAATCTTAAATGAAATATTTGCCTAACGTTTTGAAATTTTATTATTTGTAATTTGTTTTTGACGGCTGCATTTAAATCTGCTACTATAGTAATTTCTTAGGTTTTGGTGTTTTGTAATCCTTCCTTGAACGCGTTTTCGCCACATTTTGAAACTATTGGGCTTTAATTCCTTTCGCATTAGAGTGATGACTTCTTTCTCATTTAAACCAAATTGAAACGTAATAGCTTCAAAAGGAGTCCGATCCTCCCAGGCCATTTCAACAATGCGGTCTCTCTCTATATCAGAAAATTCTTTTTCTGTTTTCATAGCATTAATTTGTCTCTATCTAGTAACAAAACTAAGCATCTTATTTAGTCAAACATACTGATATGCCCAAAAAATTAATAAAATCTGAAGCGGGATGCGCAAAAATAAAACCCATTTAGGCAGCTTCAATGCAGCTTTTTCTTCCTGTAGCATATAAATATGAACGGTGAAAAAGAGAATGAGCATTAAAATAATACCCCAAGCGGCTATGTGCTGGTTTTCAGGAATTAAAAGCATTAACCCTAAAACCATTTCGGCAATACCACTTAGAATAACCATAGATTTATGTGCTGGAATATATGGAGGGATTATTCTTTCATACAATTTTGGCTTTCTAAAATGGTGGATACCAGCTAGAATGTAAATTACTGCCATTAAATATTGATGCCATGGTAACATAACTTAATTTTTTTCAAAGAAAAGAATTTTAATCTATTTGTATCAAAAAATAAATCAAATCATGGAAAATATACCATTGTTTCATATATAAAGTGTTAATGCCAATAATTAACGATGAACAAATTATTTTTTTAACGCAATTACGTACATTTGCAATCGCAAAAAAAAAATATGGAATACGCTGAAAATATATTAGGCACAATAGGAAACACCCCTTTAGTAAAAATCAATAAACTGGCTGAAGAAATACCAGCACTTGTATTAGCAAAATACGAAACCTTCAATCCTGGTAACTCAACAAAAGATAGAATGGCGGTTAAAATGATTGAAGATGCTGAAGCAGATGGAAGCCTACGGCCCGGAGGCACTATTATTGAAGGTACTTCAGGAAACACCGGAATGGGATTAGCACTTGTGGCCATTGTTAAAGGATATAAAATGATTTGTGTGATAAGCGACAAACAGTCTAAAGAAAAAATGGACATCCTCAGGGCGGTGGGCAGTGAAGTTATAGTTTGCCCAACCGATGTAGCTCCTGAAGACCCTCGTTCTTATTATTCTACATCTGCCCGTTTGGCTAAAGAAATACCTAACAGTTGGTATGTAAATCAATATGACAATCCAAGTAATGCTAAAGCTCATTATGAAAGTACTGGACCAGAAATCTGGAAACAAACCGATGGCAAAGTCACCCATTTTGTAGCAGGTGTAGGAACGGGAGGAACTATTTCTGGGGTTGGAAAATACTTAAAAGAACAAAACCCGAACATTAAAATTTGGGGAATTGACACCTATGGCAGTGTTTTTAAAAAATACCATGAAACCGGAATATTTGATGAAAATGAAATTTATCCTTATGTTACAGAAGGAATAGGCGAGGACATACTTCCAAAAAACGTAGATTTTAATGTTATCGATGGTTTTACAAAGGTTACCGATAAAGATGCTGCAATCTATACCCAATTATTAGCAAAAAAAGAAGGCATGTTTTTAGGTAATTCTGCTGGTGCAGCTATGAAGGGCTTATTACAACTTAAAAAGAATTTTACAAAAGAGGATGTTGTTGTAGTTTTATTTCACGATCACGGAAGTCGATATGTTGGTAAAATGTATAATGATGACTGGATGAAAAAAATGGGATATCTATCGTAATAGTCATAAATACTTTCTTTAAAGTATAAAATTTTTCTAAAGCCTGACAGGATTAATCCTGTCAGGCTTTTTCTTTCAATAAAAAGTGATTTAAATAAATACCTTTAAATCCAAAGTTTTTTATATTTTTAAAAGATGCAAGAAGATTTTTTACATTATATCTGGGAATTTCAAAAATTTTCCAAAAATGCTTTGCAAACCGAAGCCGGAGAAAAGGTGGAAATTATTCATCAAGGCACACATAACTTAAATTCAGGGCCAGATTTTTTTAATACCCAAATAAGAATAGATGGGCAGCTTTGGGTAGGAAACGTAGAAATTCATTTACAATCGGGTGATTGGTACATTCATCATCACGAAACAGATGCCGCCTATGATAATGTAATTTTGCATGTCGTATGGGAGTACAATACCGATATTTACAGAAAAGACAATACCATAATACCCACTTTGGTTTTAAAAAGCAGAATAGATTTATCTGCACTAGTTAATTATAAAAAATTATTTTCAACAAATAAAAAGTGGATTAATTGCGAAGAAGACTTCTTTGAAGTGGATAATTTTATTATTCAAAATTGGTTAGAACGACTCTATGTAGAACGTTTAGAAAGTAAATCAGAACACATAGAAAAATTGCTTTTAAATTCTAAAAATGATTGGGAAGCTGTCTTGTTTCAACTACTAGCTAAAAACTTTGGACTTAAGGTAAATAGCGATTCTTTTTTAAGTATGGCCACTTCTTTTGATTTTTCAGTAGTACGAAAAATTTGTCATGAACATGAAGATTTAGAATCTTTATTTTTAGGACAAGTAGGCCTTTTAGAAGATATTTCAGAAGAAAAATACCACCAAAACCTAAAAGCCAGATACTCCTATTTAAAAATAAAATTTAAATTAAATAACAGTAATACAATTCCTGTGCAGTTTTTCAGATTACGCCCTGTAAATTTTCCAACCATTCGATTAGCGCAACTAGCCGCGGTGTATGCAAAAGAGCATCAATTATTTTCTAAGGTTATTAAGGCAAGAAACAAAAAAGAAATTGAAAAACTTTTTCAAATAACCACCTTGCCTTTTTGGGATACACATTATAATTTTAAATCGATTTCGGCTAATAGAAATAAAAAAATCAGCAAAGCATTCGTAGATTTACTAATCATCAATACCATTTCACCCCTACAATTTTTGTATTTTAAAAAAAATGGCATAGAAAAAACAGAAGGCATATTAGAATTAATGGCAAGCCTTCCCAAGGAAGAAAATCAAATAGTGAACACATTTAATAAGCTCAAATTTGTAGCATCAAACGCGATGCAATCACAAGCATTGATAGAATTAAAAAACAAATACTGCAATCCAAATAAGTGTTTACAATGTGCCGTTGGGAATAGTTTATTGCAAAAGAAATAGTTAATTTTACAATTTAGAAATAAAAAAATGTTACGTATTATTTATAGCATAAGATATTTTTTTGAAAAATATGGTTTTGCCGTATCTTCCCGCCTTGCAGACAAACTGGGTATGCGGGCAAAAAGTGTGCGTTTGTTTTTTATCTACCTTTCTTTTGCAACTTTAGGCGTAGGTTTTGCTCTTTACCTCACATTAGCTTTTTGGCTCAAGTTAAAAGATTTGGTTTATACAAAAAGATCCTCTGTTTTTGATTTGTAATGAGCTAATAACCCTATTTAAGACAGCATTTACATTTTAAGAGTTAAAAATTTGAATTCACCAATTTTTTTAGCATCTTGCTGCCTTTAAAATCCCTTATAAATAAATCAATTAAAACAAATATGAATTCAAAATTTATATTGCCTCTCTTTCTGCTATTTTCTTCCATAGTATTTTCACAGCAACTTATTGTTAAAGAAAAAATAACAAACCCTTCAAAAGTAATCAATAACGGAACAATTGAAGTGGAAGTAACAGGTGGCACAACTCCATATAGCTATAAATGGAGTAACCAAAGTACACCTCTTACTTCATCTATTGCCACAGGGTTGGTTGAAGGAATACCTTATACTGTGTTTATTACAGATGCAGCAGGACACACAATTAATAAAACCTATACCATACCTGCAGAGTATATAGCAGAAAAATTTAATGGCACATTCACTCCTATAGTAGCGGGAATTGCTACCGTATTATTTTGGGATCCATTTACTGCTATTGGCGTTTATGACCCAGTGGTATATGCCGATGAAAAGTTAATCCCAATTCCAGGGTGGACGGCAAATATTGACGGCAAATTTATCATAAAAAAATGGTTAGTAGAAGAGGGAAAAAAAGTTAAAAAAGGAGAAACTATTGCCATCATCACCAAAGATGGAGGCGAGGATATTGAAGTTGAATCTCCAGTAAATGGTGTTTTAAAGCACTTAGCCAAAGAAGGCGGGTCTATTTATGATTCTACTAAAAGTGCAGATATAATTGAAGAAGGCGCTCATAATTTAGCAGCAATTGTGTATGATGAAAAAATCCCTATGTTACATCCTAATGGCGATAAACAACAAAAAAATATACCATTTATTGTTATTTGGCTTTCCATAGGCGCTTTGTTTTTCACTTTAAAATTGGGTTTTATCAACATAAGAGGATTCCGTCATGCTATTGATTTAGCCAAAGGAAAATATGATGACCCAAACGCCCCCGGCCAGGTAACTCACTTTCAGGCATTGGCAACAGCTGTATCCGGAACAGTAGGGCTTGGTAATATTGCAGGTGTAGCAGTTGCAATATCTTTAGGAGGTGCTGGAGCCACCTTCTGGATGATATTAGCAGGTTTTTTAGGAATGTCATCCAAGTTTGTTGAATGTACATTAGGAGTTAAATATAGAGATATAGCTTCTGATGGACGCGTTTTTGGTGGACCAATGAGCTATTTACGAAAAGGCTTAGAAAAGCAAAACAAAAAAACATTAGGCAAAGTTTTAGCAGCACTATTTGCTGTATTAGCTGTAGGAGCCTCTTTTGGTGGAGGAAATATGTTTCAGGCTAATCAATCTTTTGAAGCCCTTTCTGGACAATTTCCAGAATTAATAGGAAACGGATTTTGGTTTGGATTGATTATTTCTATTTTGGTAGGTGCAGTTATTATTGGTGGTATCAAAAGCATTGCTAATGTTACATCCAGAGTAGTACCCTTTATGGCAATCATTTATATACTTGCTTGTTTAGTGGTTATTTCAGTAAATATTGAAAATATTTTACCTGCATTTTCAGCAATAGTAGAAGGTGCATTTAGTCCATCTGCTTTAAAAGGTGGGGTTATAGGAGTCCTAATTGTTGGTTTTCAACGGGCAGCATTCTCAAACGAAGCTGGTGTAGGTTCAGCAGCAATCGCGCATAGTGTGGCAAAAACTAATAATCCGCCATCAGAAGGATTTGTTTCTTTATTAGAACCATTTATAGATACCGTGGTAGTATGTACACTAACCGCTTTAGTGCTTATTTTTACGGGCAAACACGAAGTAGTAGGAATGGCTGGAGCACAATTGACTTCTGATGCTTTTCAAAGTGTAATTTCTTGGTTTCCGTATGTTTTATCTGGCGCCATCTTTTTATTCGCATTTTCAACAATGATTTCTTGGTCTTACTATGGCATGCGTGCTTGGACCTATTTGTTTGGTAAAAGCAGAAAAACCGAAATGGTTTATAAATTTTTATTTCTTGTTTTTGTAATTATAGGTGCATCCATAAGCTTAGGTGCCGTTCTAGATTTTTCTGATATGATGATTCTTGCTATGGCATTTCCAAATATCATTGGGCTTTATTTAATGTCTGGAGAAGTGCATCAAGATGTAAAAGAATATATGAGAAAATTAAAAGCAGGAGAATTGTACAAAACGCAGAAAAAGAGCGCATAAAATAGTGTAGAATATGAAATCTTCATCATCCCATTTCCGGTTTTCACGAAAACAGCGAAATGGGATTTTGCTTTTAGTTATAGTCATTATCATACTTCAGTGTGTCTATTTTTTTGTTGATTTTTCTTATGAAACTCTTTTAGAAACAAATACATCAGAAATAATTACTGCGCAGCGCCAAATAGACTCTTTAAAGCAGGCTACATTGCAAGAGAGACAACCTATAATAAGTGCCTTTAATCCAAATTTTATAACAGAATACAAAGGATATACTTTAGGAATGTCTATCGAAGAAATGGAAAGATTACAGCAGTTTAGAAAAAAAGACCAATGGATTAACTCAGTAGCAGATTTTAAACGAGTTACTCAAGTTTCAGATTCTCTTTTAGATGCCATAAGCCCGTATTTTCAATTTCCAGAATGGGTCACAAATCCAAATCCAAAAACAAATTCCTGGCTTGATAAACCCCAAAAAAGTTTCGTCCAAAAAACAGATTTAAACAAGGCTACACAAGAGCAACTAGAAGAAATTAATGGAATTGGAGAAGTGCTTTCCAAAAGAATTATCGATTATAGAACACGCTTGAATGGATTTTTAACAGACGAGCAGCTTTATGATGTATATGGTTTAGAAGCATCGGTTGTAAAACGCATAATAGACGAATTTACAGTAAAAGAAAAACCACAAATCGAAAAAATAAACATCAATAAGGCATCTGCATCAGATATTGCAACCCTTCCATTTATTAATTTTCAACTTGCAAAAGAAATTGTGGACTATAGAATGTTGCACGAAGGAATCAAAAGTTTCGACGAATTGAAAAACATCTCAGGTTTTCCTGCACAAAAAATTGAGAGATTTATCTTATATTTGGCATTAAATTAAATCCTTAAATACATTTTAAAAGGGTTAAGAATTCCCCAAACATTAAAGAAAAAAACATGAAAATAACTTATTTTACAGAAGAACATAATTTATTTCGCAAAAGCTTTCAGGAGTTTCTGCAAAAGGAAGTTGTTCCTCATATTGAGAAATGGGAAAAAGAAGGAACTATAGAGCGTTTCATCTGGAAAAAATTTGGGGAGATGGGATATTTCGGTTTAAACTATCCTGAGAAGTTTGGTGGAATGGAGTTGGATTTATTTTATACCGTAATATTTTTAGAAGAATTACAGAAAATAAACTCTGGAGGTTTTGCAGCTGCAATGTGGGCACACGCTTATCTTGCAATGACTCATTTAAACAAAGAAGGCAGTGAAGCTATAAAAGAAAAATACCTAGCAAAAAGTATTAGCGGCGACATGATAGGTTGTTTGTGTATTACAGAGCCCTCAGGAGGCTCTGATGTAGCTGGTATGAAAACAACCGCTGTAAAACAAGGCGATACTTATGTTATTAACGGGTCAAAAACCTTTATTACCAATGGCGTATATTCTGATTATTTAGTAGTAGCAGCTAAAACACGTCCAGATATGGGCAGTAAAGGAATGAGTATTTTTCTAATGGATAGGAATACTCTAGGCATTTCTGCTACAAAATTAGACAAACTAGGATGGCGAGCTTCAGATACTGCAGAAATTGCCTTTGATAATGTTACCATTCCTGCCTCAAATCTGATGGGCGAAGAAAACAAAGGGTTTGGCTATATCATGCAGCATTTTGCACTAGAGCGATTGATTATGGGGGTTAACGCCCACGCAAGAGCTGAATTTGCACTAGATTATGCTTTAGGATATATGGCAGAAAGAAATGCTTTCGGTAAAGCAATTGATAAGTTTCAGGCATTACGGCACAGAGTAGCAGACAGAGCCAGTGAAATAGAAATGTGTAAAGCATTTAATTATTCTATTACAGCAAGACTAAATAATGGCGAATACGTGGTAAAAGAAGCTACAATGTCTAAATTAGTTTCTACAAAAATAGCAGACGAAGTAATATATGATTGTTTACAGTTTTTAGGAGGCTATGGTTATATGGAAGAATATCCCTTAGCAAGACTTTCCAGAGATAGCCGCTTAGGACCAATAGGAGGTGGTACCTCAGAGATACTCCGAGAAATTATCGCCAAAATGATAATTGATAATAAAGAGTATAAGCCCACGATGTAAAGTTTAAATAGATGTCGTTTAAACTTTTATTTTATTAAATTTTTTTAGCGCAATTATTATAAACGCTAGATAATTAAAGCCTAACCAGCTAGCTATTGTTGTGTCAAATCTATTTAGCAACGACCTAAAACTGTCCATCCATGCATTTGCTCTTTCAATTTTATATTGCTCATTATAAAGTAATTGGTCAAAATATTCCTCTCTATCTGAATCTCCATTTCATTTATTGAAACAAACATTTGTTTTTGTTTCTTTTTTCTCACAACATAACCTAAATTTTTTAGAATCAAAACCTGCATCAGCATTTAAAAAAAGTCCTTCAATTGGTGTATTTGCTTGTTCTAATGTCTCTGTTACTACTTCAAACTGAGCTTCAATATTATAAAGGTCGTTTTGGTTACCAGCAACTGGGTTTGAAATCGCTAAAGGCACTCCTTGTCAGTCACTCAAATACAGCGCATTTGTTGTTTTGCGTTTCTTTCTGCCTTGATATTCTGCTTCTTTGCCACCTCTGATTGCAAGAAGTGTGACTGCTATCAAAATCAACACTCGAAAGGTCTAATTTTGATTTATTCTTTTCTAAAATACTAATCCAACTTTTCTTTAAAACGTCTGTTCTGCACCATTTACGATAATGATAATAGACTGATTGTCAAGTCAATAAATCTGTATCAAATAATGCTTTTACAGGCAGTTGATGCCATTGAACACCTGTTTTCAACTTGTAAAGAATCGCATTTACTATTTCTTCTAGTGGAATTGTTACTTGAAAACCTCTTTTTGCTAAAGGCAAATTAAGGAACAATTTCACTTTTTATTATATCTTTGTCAAGTACACTGTACATAAGGGTTGATTTTGAAATGATTATGTTTTGCAACACAAATTTCGTCAACCCTTTTATATTTACAAAATAAGTTTAAATCACTTCATTAACAAAAATTTTAATAAAAAAACATTTTAACATAAAATTAACTTTTGTTTTTTTTCTATTTATTAAATTTGATAATCATTTAAGATTTAATATTATGAAAAAGTGTATTTTGCCGTTTCTATCGATGGTGTTAATTTGTGGTTATTGTTTTTTATCATGTACTTCAGAGAATGATACTTTGTTATATTCCAAATCTGAAAAAATAGCCGATGTTAATTTATTTAAAAACTTAAATATATCAGAATTTAGAAATCCAAAAAGTTTAACGGGCACATTTAGTTCATTCCTAACAAAATCTAATGAATTTATAATTTATACCGAAACAAATGAATCTAAAGAAATATTTATTCTTCAAGATTTTAATTCAATAAAATCAATTGAAAACATAAAAAATGTTGTTTTTTTAGATGATTTTCTAATAGTATTTAACCAACAAGGTGAAATATATTATATTTATGTTAATAGAGAAGATATTGCATTAAAAAATTCAAACATTAAAAGTAATTTTAAAGGCAAATCTTTAAATGAAGAAAAAGTTAATGGTTTAATATACCTTTCTTATCCCATTTCTGATGATTTTATAGATATACAAAACATTAAAAATACAGAAAGTGTTGTTCAATATATTTCAAACAACTACAATCGCTCATGCCAAAGTGGTGGGAGTGGTTCTACAAGTTGCTCTTATGGAGGAGGTAGCACTGGATGCAGCGTTTCTTGTGGAGGAGGTTATTATGCGTGTTGTAGCGTTGGTATTGGAGGCAATAGTTGTTATTGTGTAAAAGAAAGGTGATATTTTTTATCAAAAATTATTATTATTTATTTATTTAATATATTTTTGCCATCCTAAAAGAGAGGAGGTGATACCATTATGTTAATTATACCCATTAAAGACGGAGAAAATATCGATAGAGCGCTAAAGCGTTTTAAAAGAAAATTTGACAAAACAGGTACAATGCGTCAGTTAAGAAGCAGACAAGCATTTACAAAACCTTCTGTTTCGCGTAGAGCACAAATACAAAAAGCACAATACATTCAAGGACTTAGAGATAACGAAGAAATCTAAACTCTAAACTTTAAAGTTAATAGCATTCCCACATATATGTTGAACTAGTTTCCATATTGTGGGAATTTTTTTTAAATGACATTTATCCTTTGCGTTTCTGTTAAGTTTTGTAAATTTACCATTCAATGAAAAATATATGTCTATTTCCCCATTCATAGAGTATCTTTCCCTAGAAAAAAAATATTCTCCCCATACAATTGTGGCATATCAAAAAGATGTTGAAACTTTTTTTGAATGTATAGTCATTCAATTTGATTGTAAGAATTTTAAAGAGGTCAATTATTCTATGATTCGCAGCTGGATTGTATCCATGGTAGATCAAGGAATAAATAACAAAAGCATCAACCGAAAAATTTCTTCCCTAAAAGCCTTCTACAAATTTCTTTTAAAAACCCGTCAAATTACAGAAAATCCTTTAGCCAAACATAAATCTTTAAAAGTTGCAAAGACGCTACAAATCCCTTTTTCAGAAAAAGAAATTAATGAAGTTTTAGACAGCCTAGATTCCGAATTAAAAAATGATTTAGAAACCACACGCAACAAAGCCATAGTAGAGCTTTTTTATAGCACCGGAATGCGTAAATCAGAGTTGATAAACCTAAAACTTTTGGATGTAGATTTTCAGAAAAAAGTAGTTAAAGTTTTAGGTAAAAGAAATAAAGAACGATATATACCCCTACTTCCATCGATATGCAATACCTTAAATAGATATATTTTATTTAGAGAAAATGTATCAAATACAAATTCTGACAACACTCTTTTTTTAACAAAAAATGGCGTTAAAGTTAGCCAAACATTTGTGTATAGAACAATAAATAATTACTTTAGTAAAGCATCCTCAAAGTTAAAAAAGAGTCCACATATTTTAAGGCATTCTTTTGCAACACATTTATTAAATGAAGGAGCAGATTTAAATTCGGTAAAAGAATTGTTAGGGCATTCTAGTTTAGCATCCACACAAGTCTATACCCATAATAGCATTGCAGAATTAAAAAAAGTATATAAAAACGCTCACCCACGTAATAGAAATTAATAATTGAAACATAAATATATAGCCCATGAAAGTAAACGTTCAAACTCCAGGTTTTGATGCAGACATCAAGCTTGTCAGCTTCATTGAAAAAAAATTAAGTAAACTAGAGCAATTTTATGATAAAATAATATTTGCCGATGTTTTTCTCAAATTAGAAAACACAAGCAACCCAGAAAATAAAGTTGTTGAGGTTTTACTTAGCATACCAGGCGATGATTTAATAGTAAAGAAAGAATGTAAGCGATTTGAAATTGGTATAGATGATTGTGTTCAGGCTCTAGAAAGACAGTTAAAAAAGAGAAAAGAGAAACAAAGAGCAAATTTCTAGAGAAATATTTTAAAAATAATTTTTTTAAAAATAAAATTTATATACATTTGCAGTCCGTTAGAAATAGCGGACTTTTTTATGGCTGAAAAAGTAGTAAAAAGCCGATGTAGCTCAGCTGGCTAGAGCAGCTGATTTGTAATCAGCAGGTCGTGGGTTCGAGTCCCTCCATCGGCTCAAAAAAATTGAAAAGTTCTTTTACATTTAGATTAAAATTAAGAGGGGAGATACTCAAGCGGCCAACGAGGGCAGACTGTAAATCTGCTGACTACGTCTTCGCAGGTTCGAATCCTGCTCTCCCCACATAATTTTGAAATTGCGTTCTCAAAGATTCAAGACAACTAATAAATTCAAAGATAAGAATTTAATATTTGCCTAGTAATTTCTAACAAAAATCTATAAAATATTGGAATTTTGAATTTCTTTTTTTTTTGGGGAAATTTCAAAAAATTGCGGGAGTAGCTCAGTTGGTAGAGCGTCAGCCTTCCAAGCTGAATGTCGCCGGTTCGAACCCGGTCTCCCGCTCAAAACGTTTCAAATTGCAAGTTGCAAATTCAGAAATAATTATTTGAAGCAAGCAATTTTAAAAGAAGAAACCAGAAACTCATTCCTGCCGACGTAGCTCAGGGGTAGAGCGTTTCCTTGGTAAGGAAGAGGTCACGGGTTCAATTCCCGTCGTTGGCTCAAAGTTGTAAATACATTGAACACTAATATATATAACTAAGATTAAAATTTATTAAACATGGCAAAGGAAACTTATAACCGTTCCAAACCGCACTTAAATATAGGTACAATTGGACACGTAGATCACGGTAAAACAACTTTAACTGCAGCTATTACAAAAGTAATGGCCTCTGCAGGTTTTTCTGAAGCAAAATCTTTCGATCAGATTGATAATGCACCTGAAGAAAAAGAAAGAGGTATAACAATTAATACTTCTCACGTAGAATATGCAACAGCAAATCGTCATTACGCTCACGTTGACTGTCCAGGTCACGCCGATTACGTAAAAAACATGGTTACAGGTGCTGCGCAAATGGATGGAGCTATTCTAGTAGTAGCTGCAACAGATGGTCCAATGCCACAAACTCGTGAACACATTCTTTTAGGTCGTCAAGTTGGAATTCCAAGAATGGTTGTGTTTATGAATAAAGTTGATTTAGTGGATGATGAAGAACTTTTAGAACTTGTTGAAATGGAAATCAGAGATTTATTAAATTTCTATGATTATGATGGAGATAATGGTCCTGTAATTTCAGGTTCTGCACTTGGTGCTCTTGAAGGAGACGCAAAATGGACGCAGTCTGTTATTGATCTTATGGAGGCTGTTGATAGCTGGATTGAATTACCACCACGTGATATTGATAAACCATTTTTAATGCCTGTGGAAGATGTATTTTCTATCACTGGTCGTGGTACTGTTGCAACTGGTCGTATAGAAACTGGAGTGGCAAATACAGGTGATCCTGTTGAAATTATTGGTATGGGTGCACAAAAATTAACCTCTACTGTTACAGGAGTTGAAATGTTCCGTAAAATATTAGATAGAGGTGAAGCTGGTGATAACGTAGGTATCCTTCTAAGAGGTATTGAGAAAACTCAAATATCTAGAGGAATGGTTATTGTTAAACCAGGATCTGTAACGCCTCACAAAAAGTTTAAAGCTGAGGTTTACGTTCTTAAAAAAGAAGAAGGAGGTCGTCACACCCCATTTCATAATAACTATCGTCCACAATTTTATGTTAGAACAACGGACGTAACAGGAAACATAACACTTCCAGAAGGTATTGAGATGGTAATGCCTGGTGACAACTTAACTATACACGTAGAATTAATTCAGCCAATTGCTATGACAGTAGGTTTACGTTTTGCTATCCGTGAAGGAGGTAGAACAGTAGGAGCTGGTCAGGTAACTGAAATTGTTGAATAATAAATTCTAATAATAGATAGGCACAAAAGGTGTCCGCCAATGGCGGGTACCTTTAGCTTTTATCTACGGGTTTAGCTCAGTTGGTAGAGCACTGGTCTCCAAAACCAGGTGTCGGGAGTTCGAGTCTCTCAACCCGTGCTTGGGAGAAAAATAATTTAAATAACTAGTAAGAATGCTAAACTATATTCAAGAATCGTATAACGAACTAAAAAATCATGTTACCTGGACTACTTGGGCAGAGTTACAAAGACTAACGGTACTTGTAGCTGTTTTTTCTATAGTTCTTTCACTAGCAATTTGGGGAATAGATACAGTGTTTAGTGAGATTGTATCACAATATTTTAATTGGATAAAATCCTAAATATTTTATAATGACGGAGGTAAAAAGCACAAAAAAATGGTATGTTGTTCGTGCAGTAAGCGGGCAAGAGAATAAAATAAAATCCTATATTGAAAGTGAAGTAACACGATTAAACTTAGAAGATTTTATTGATCAAATTTTAGTGCCTACTGAAAAAGTTATCCAAGTTAGAAATGGAAAAAAAGTAAACAAAGAACGTGTTTATTTTCCTGGATACATAATGGTTCAGGCAAATCTAGCGGGTGAAATAGCGCACATTATTAAGTCTGTTAATGGAGTGATTGGTTTTTTAGGAGAAACCAAAGGAGGTGATCCAGTTCCGCTAAGACAATCAGAAGTTAATAGAATGCTTGGTAAAGTAGATGAGTTATCTGTAGATGATGAAAATATCAATATTCCATTTACAATTGGAGAAACCATTAAAGTTATCGATGGTCCATTCAATGGTTTTAATGGTACTGTTGAAAAAATTAATGAAGAAAAACGTAAACTTGAGGTAATGGTGAAAATATTCGGAAGAAAAACACCACTCGAGTTAAGCTATATGCAAGTAGAAAAAGTTTAAAAAAAACTGTTACGCTTATATAATAGGTAAGGACTTATGCTTCCACTTAAGAAATTACCACATTCAAATTTTTAGAAATGGCAAAAGAAATCAGTAAAGTTGTAAAACTTCAAGTTAAAGGAGGCGCCGCAAACCCTTCGCCACCAGTAGGACCTGCATTAGGTGCTGCCGGGGTAAACATCATGGAGTTCTGTAAACAATTTAACGCTAGAACACAAGATAAGCCAGGAAAAGTGTTGCCGGTTGCAATTACCGTTTACAAAGATAAATCCTTTGATTTTGTTGTAAAAACACCTCCAGCTGCTATTCAAATAATGGAAGTTACAAAGATCAAAAAAGGATCTGGTGAGCCGCATATTAGAAAAGTAGCAACTATCTCTTGGGATCAGATTAAAACGATTGCAGAAGACAAAATGCAGGATCTTAATGCTTTTACTATTGAGTCAGCCATGAAAATGGTAGCCGGTACGGCAAGATCCATAGGAGTAAAAGTTAGAGGAAATGCACCTTTTTAACCTGAAAAGTAATTAAAAAAAATGGCAAAACTAACAAAAAAGCAAAAAGAAGCTAAAGCAAAAGTAGATACCTCAAAGGCCTACTCTCTTGCAGAAGCATCTGCTTTAGTAAAAGAGATTACCAATGTAAACTTTGATCCTTCTGTAGATATAGCTGTGCGTTTAAATGTAGACCCACGTAAAGCAAATCAAATGGTAAGAGGCGTTGTTACCCTACCTCACGGAACCGGTAAAGATGTAAAAGTATTAGCATTAGTAACTCCAGATAAAGAAGCCGAAGCTAGAGAAGCTGGTGCTGATTTTATAGGTTTAGATGAGTACCTCGAAAAAATTAAAGGAGGTTGGACAGATGTTGATGTTATTGTAACAATGCCTAGTGTTATGGGTAAATTAGGGCCTCTTGGACGTGTCTTAGGACCACGTGGTTTAATGCCAAACCCTAAAACAGGTACAGTTACTATGGATATCGCTAAAGCTGTTTCCGATATTAAATCTGGTAAAATTGACTTTAAAGTTGACAAAACTGGTATTGTACATGCAGCAATTGGAAAAGCATCTTTTGATGCAGAAAAAATTGCCGGAAACGCAAAAGAATTATTAACAACATTGGTAAAGTTAAAGCCTACTGTGGCAAAAGGTGTGTATATAAAAAGTATTTATATATCTAGCACCATGAGTCCTGGAGTAGAAATTGATGCTAAACGATTTACTGAATAGTACATTTGAAATTATGACAAGAGAAGAAAAATCAAAAGCTATTGAAGTTTTAACTGCCCAGTTAGCCGAAAATCCAAATATCTATTTAACAGATATTTCGGGTTTAGATGCAATCACTACTACAAATTTACGTCGTGCTTGTTTTAAAGCGGGTATCAAACTAACCGTTGTTAAAAATACATTGCTTGAAAAAGCAATGGAAAGTTCAGAAAGAGATTTTGGAGATTTAAAAACCATTCTTAAAGGAAATACATCTTTAATGTTTTCTGAAACAGGTAACGCTCCTGCCAAAGTAATCAAAGAATTCCGTAAAAAGTCAGAAAAGCCCGTATTAAAAGGTGCTTTTATTGAAGAGGCTGTTTACATTGGCGATGACCTATTAGATGCACTCGTAAGCATTAAATCTCGTGAAGAGATGATAGGTGATATTATTGGGCTGCTTCAATCTCCTGCTAAAAATGTTATTTCAGCACTTAAATCTAGTGGTGGAAAACTTGCAGGTATCCTTAAAACACTATCTGAAAAAGAAGGATAGTACATTTATAAACACAGAATATTCAATTTATTAAATATTAAAATTAAATTATTAAAACGATAGAAAATGGCAGATTTAAAAGATTTCGCAGAAAAATTAGTTAACTTAACTGTTAAAGAAGTTAATGAGTTAGCTACTATATTAAAAGAGGAGTATGGTATCGAGCCTGCTGCTGCAGCGGTTGCTGTTGCTGTTGGTGGTGGTGCTGCAACCGAAGCCGCTGAAGAGCAAACAGAATTTGATGTTATTCTTAAAGCAGCTGGTCCATCTAAACTAGCAGTTGTTAAACTTGTTAAAGAACTTACCGGTCTTGGTCTTAAAGAAGCAAAAGAATTAGTTGATAATGCTCCTAGTCCAGTTAAAGAAGGTGTTTCTAAAGATGAAGCTAACAGCTTAGTAGCTTCTTTAGAAGAAGCTGGTGCTGAAGTAGAACTTAAGTAATATTTTTTCCCGATTGTCCAAGAGTATTCCTAGAAATCGGGATAAAAACCTAGGGTTTAGGTCTTTAGCATTTTGCTAAATGACCTAAACCATTTTGCGTAAAAAATAGTTTCGTACTTATTTTTCCGCTAAAATTATTTTATTTTAATTAAAATTCCGTCCATTAATGTCAGCAACGCAAACTGAAAGATTGAATTTTTCCTCTGTAAAGAATAAACCAGACTACCCTGATTTTCTGGATATTCAAGTTAAATCCTTTCAGGATTTTTTCCAGTTGGAAACTAAGTCAGAAGAAAGAGGTAATGAAGGTCTTTATAAAACCTTCTTGGAAAACTTTCCAATTACGGACACCCGTAACCAATTTGTTTTAGAATTTTTAGATTATTTTGTAGATCCACCAAGATATTCCATACAGGAATGTATTGAGCGTGGATTAACTTATAGCGTTCCTTTAAAGGCAAGGCTTAAGTTGTTTTGTACAGATGCAGAGCACGAAGATTTTGAAACCATAGTTCAGGATGTGTATTTAGGTACCATTCCTTACATGACACCAAGCGGTACTTTTTGTGTCAATGGGGCTGAGCGTGTTGTAGTTTCTCAATTGCACAGATCGCCGGGAGTATTCTTTGGACAATCTTTTCACGCTAACGGAACAAAATTATATTCAGCAAGAGTAATTCCCTTTAAAGGCTCCTGGATTGAATTTGCTACCGATATAAATAGCGTGATGTATGCTTATATTGATAGAAAGAAAAAACTTCCTGTTACAACATTGTTTAGAGCTATTGGTTTTGAAAGAGATAAAGATATTCTTGAAATATTCGATCTTGCCGAAGAAGTAAAAGCATCTAAAACAGGACTTAAAAAATATTTGGGAAGAAAACTTGCCGCTCGTGTGTTAAAAACTTGGCACGAAGATTTTGTAGATGAGGACACTGGCGAAGTTGTTTCTATTGAGCGTAATGAAATCGTTCTAGATCGGGATACGATTCTGGAAAAAGATCATATTGATGAAATTCTAGATTCTGGAAGCAAAACTATTTTGCTCCACAATGAAGACAATCAATCTGCTGATTACGCCATCATTCATAATACATTACAAAAAGATCCTACAAATTCTGAAAAAGAAGCCGTAGAACACATATACCGTCAACTTCGTAACGCCGAACCACCTGATGAGGAGACCGCTAGAGGAATAATTCATAAATTATTTTTTAGTGATCAACGCTATAATCTTGGTGAAGTAGGTCGCTACAGAATGAATAAAAAACTTGGTTTAGACATCCCAATGGATAAACAAGTTTTAACGAAGGAGGATATCATTACCATCATAAAATATCTAATTGAATTAATCAATTCAAAAGCAGAAATTGATGATATTGACCACCTTTCAAACCGTCGTGTTAGAACTGTTGGTGAGCAACTTTCACAACAATTTGGTGTGGGTCTTGCACGTATGGCAAGAACCATCAGAGAAAGAATGAACGTTCGTGATAATGAAGTGTTTACTCCTATTGACTTAATTAATGCAAAGACCTTGTCTTCTGTAATTAATTCCTTCTTCGGAACCAATCAGTTATCGCAATTTATGGATCAAACCAACCCAATTGCTGAAATTACTCATAAACGTAGATTCTCAGCTCTAGGGCCAGGTGGTTTATCTAGAGAACGTGCAGGTTTTGAAGTACGTGACGTTCACTATACCCATTACGGAAGATTATGCCCAATAGAAACTCCTGAAGGACCAAATATTGGTTTAATATCCTCTATGAGTGTTTTTGCAAAAGTGAATAATCTTGGATTCCTTGAAACTCCTTATCGTAAAGTACAAAATGGGAAAATTGATTTTAAATCAGAACCTATTTACCTATCTGCTGAAGAGGAAGAAGGACAACTTATCGCACAAGCAAATATTCCTATTGGCGACGATGGTACCATAATAAAAGATAAAGTTATTGCGCGTATGGAAGGTGACTTCCCAGTAGTAGACCCCAACACGGTAAACTACATTGACGTTGCACCAAACCAAATATCTTCTATTTCTGCCTCTCTCATTCCATTCTTAGAACATGATGATGCTAACCGCGCATTGATGGGATCAAACATGATGCGTCAGGCCGTACCATTACTTCTTCCACAAGCTCCAATTGTAGGAACCGGATTAGAAAGACAGGTTGCCAGTGACTCTAGAGTGTTGATAAATGCAGAAGGCGATGGAGTAGTAGAATATGTTGATGCTAATGAAATTTCTATTAAGTACGACCGCACAGAGGAAGAACGCATGGTAAGTTTTGATAGCGAATTAACCAATTACAAATTGGTTAAATTCCGTAAAACAAACCAAGGCACCAATATAAACCTTAAACCTATTGTAAAAAAAGGAGATAGAGTTTCCAAAGGGCAAGTTCTTTGTCAAGGTTATGCAACTGAAAATGGAGAACTAGCTCTTGGTAGAAATATGAAAGTGGCCTTTATGCCTTGGAAAGGGTATAACTTTGAGGATGCAATTGTAATCTCAGAAGAAGTTGTAAGAAATGATATTTTCACTTCCATTCATATTGATGAATATACACTAGAAGTTAGAGACACAAAACTTGGTAACGAAGAGTTAACCAACGATATTCCAAACGTTTCAGAAGAAGCTACAAAAGATCTAGATGAAAATGGAATGATTCGCATTGGTGCAGAAGTGAAACCAGGAGATATTCTTATTGGAAAAATTACTCCTAAAGGAGAAAGTGATCCAACCCCTGAAGAAAAATTACTTCGCGCAATTTTTGGTGATAAAGCAGGTGATGTAAAAGATGCCTCACTTAAAGCTTCTCCATCTTTAAATGGTGTTGTAATTGACAAAAAACTTTTCGCAAGAGCTGTAAAAGACAAACGTAAAAGAGCAAAAGATAAAGAAGATATCACCGCTTTAGAAATTCATTATGAAGGTAAGTTTAACGAACTCAAAGACGTTTTAGTAGATAAACTTTTTACCATTGTAGGCGGAAAAACTGCACAAGGTGTATTGAATGACTTAGGCGAAGAAATTTTCCCTAAAGGCAAAAAATATACATTGAAAATGTTAAATGCTGTTTATGATTACACCCACTTAACCCAAGGTGTATGGACAACAGATGATGTGTCAAACCGAATGGTTGCTGATCTTTTACACAATTACAAAATCAAAGAAAATGATTTGCAAGGAAACCTTAGACGTGAGAAATTTACTATTTCAGTAGGAGATGAACTTCCAGCAGGAATTTTAAAACTGGCCAAAATTTACATCGCTAAAAAACGTAAGCTAAAAGTAGGTGATAAAATGGCAGGGCGTCACGGTAACAAAGGTATTGTTGCGCGTATTGTTCGACAAGAAGACATGCCTTTCTTAGAAGATGGAACTCCGGTAGATATCGTTTTGAACCCTCTTGGGGTGCCTTCACGTATGAATATAGGACAAATCTATGAAACAGTTTTAGGCTGGGCAGGACAAAAATTAGGAAGAAAATTTGCAACACCTATATTTGACGGTGCAACAATTGAGCAGATTAATGAATTAACCGATGAAGCAGGTGTTCCAAGATTTGGACACACCTATTTATACGACGGTGGAACAGGAGATCGTTTTGATCAACCTGCTACAGTTGGGGTAATTTATATGTTAAAACTAGGTCACTTGATTGATGATAAAATGCACGCTCGTTCTATAGGGCCTTATTCTTTAATTACGCAACAACCACTTGGAGGTAAAGCACAATTTGGAGGTCAGCGATTTGGTGAGATGGAGGTTTGGGCACTAGAAGCTTATGGTGCTTCAGCTACCCTTAGAGAAATCTTAACGGTAAAATCAGATGACGTTGTGGGTAGAGCAAAAACCTATGAAGCTATCGTGAAAGGAGAAACAATGCCAGAGCCCGGTTTGCCGGAATCTTTCAATGTACTGATGCACGAGCTTAAAGGCCTTGGATTAGACATTAGATTAGAAGAATAATAGAACCGGGTCGGTTTTAAATCGACTCGGATTTTTTAACTTTTTACAACATTAGGAAAGTACATAGTATTATGGCAAGAAATAAAGATAATAACACAGTACAGAAATTCAATAAGATTTCTATCGGTTTAGCTTCTCCAGAATCTATTTTAGCAGAGTCAAGAGGAGAAGTTTTAAAGCCAGAAACAATTAACTATCGTACACACAAACCAGAACGCGATGGTTTGTTTTGTGAACGTATATTTGGACCGGTAAAAGATTATGAATGTGCTTGTGGAAAATATAAACGTATTCGCTACAAAGGTATTGTATGTGATCGTTGTGGGGTAGAAGTAACGGAAAAGAAAGTACGTCGTGATCGAGTAGGACACATAAATCTTGTAGTTCCTGTAGCTCATATATGGTACTTCAGATCGTTGCCAAACAAAATAGGATATCTTCTAGGATTACCTTCTAAGAAATTAGACATGATTATTTACTACGAGCGTTATGTAGTAATTCAAGCTGGTATTGCAAAAAATGAAGAAGGAGAATCTCTTCAAAAGTTAGATTTCTTAACAGAAGAGGAATATTTAAATATATTAGATACCCTTCCGCAAGAAAACCAATACCTAGACGATGCAGACCCAAATAAGTTTATTGCTAAAATGGGAGCAGAATGTTTGATAGAATTGTTAAAACGAATTGATTTAAATGAGCTTTCATTTGACCTTAGACACAAAGCAAATAACGAAACCTCTAAACAACGTAAAACCGAAGCTTTAAAAAGACTTCAAGTAGTAGAATCGTTGCGTGAGTCCAATTTTAACCGTGAAAACAGAGCAGAATGGATGATTATGAAAGTAATCCCCGTTATTCCACCAGAACTTAGACCTTTAGTGCCGCTAGATGGAGGACGTTTTGCAACTTCCGATTTAAATGACTTATACAGAAGGGTAATTATTCGAAACAATCGTTTAAAAAGATTGGTGGAAATAAAAGCTCCAGAAGTTATTTTACGTAATGAAAAACGGATGCTTCAAGAATCTGTAGATTCCTTATTTGATAATACAAGAAAATCATCTGCAGTAAAAACAGATTCAAACAGACCATTAAAATCACTTTCAGATTCTTTAAAAGGAAAACAAGGTCGTTTCCGTCAAAACTTACTTGGAAAACGTGTAGATTATTCTGCCCGTTCCGTAATTGTTGTTGGTCCAGAATTAAGAATGTTTGAATGCGGAATACCAAAAACCATGGCGGCAGAGCTATACAAACCTTTCGTAATCAGAAAACTGATAGAAAGAGGTATTGTGAAAACAGTAAAATCAGCCAAAAAAATAATTGACAAAAAAGAACCAGTAGTTTGGGATATTTTAGAAAATGTTTTAAAAGGACATCCTATTCTACTTAACAGAGCTCCAACACTTCACCGTTTAGGAATTCAAGCATTTCAACCAAAACTTATTGAAGGAAAAGCAATTCAGTTGCACCCGCTTGCTTGTACTGCGTTTAATGCCGATTTTGATGGTGACCAAATGGCGGTTCATTTACCACTTGGCCCAGAAGCAATATTAGAAGCGCAATTGTTAATGCTCGCATCCCATAATATTTTGAACCCTGCGAATGGCTCACCTATTACGGTTCCTTCTCAGGATATGGTTTTGGGGCTATATTATATGACCAAACTAAAAAAATCTACTCCCGAGCACAAAGTAAAAGGAGAAGGGCTAACTTTTTATTCTGATGAAGAAGTTGTTATTGCTTATAATGAAAAACAAGTAGAGCTTAATGCAGGAATTAAAATAAGAACCAAAGACTTTAATGATAAAGGAGAATTAGTTTTTCAAATCATTGAAACCACAGTAGGAAGAGTGCTTTTCAACAAAGAAGTACCCGAAGAAGCCGGTTTTATCAATGAAGTATTGACCAAAAAATCTCTTCGTGATATTATTGGAAATATTCTTAAAGTAACCAACGTTCCTACTACGGCTGATTTTCTTGATAAAATTAAAAACCTTGGATTTGATTATGCCTTTAGAGGTGGTCTTTCTTTCAGTTTAGGAGATATTATTATTCCACCTGAAAAACATACTATGATTGCTAGTGCCAACGAACAAGTAGATGGTATTATGGCAAACTATAATATGGGTCTTATCACAAATAACGAACGTTACAATCAGGTTATTGATATTTGGACATCTACCAATGCTGCTTTAACGGAACTTTCTATGAAGCGTATAAGAGAGGACAAACAAGGGTTTAACTCTGTGTATATGATGCTTGATTCTGGTGCGAGGGGTTCCAAAGAACAAATCCGTCAGTTAACCGGTATGCGTGGTTTGATGGCAAAACCTAAAAAATCTAATTCAGGTGGTGGAGAAATTATTGAAAACCCTATACTTTCCAACTTTAAAGAGGGTTTATCCATTCTTGAATACTTTATATCTACTCACGGTGCTCGTAAAGGTTTAGCAGATACCGCACTAAAAACAGCAGATGCTGGATACTTGACAAGACGTCTTGTAGATGTTTCTCAGGATGTAATTATCAACACAGTAGATTGTGGTACTCTTAGAGGTGTAGAAGTATCTGCTTTAAAGAAAAATGATGAAGTTGTTGAGTCTTTAGCTGAAAGAATACTGGGACGTACTGCATTAAATGATGTTATTGACCCAATTACTCGAGAGGTATATGTTAAAGCTGGCGAGCATATTTTTGAAGATATTGCAGATAAAATTAACAATTCGCCAGTAGAATTTGTAGAAGTACGCTCTGCTTTAAGTTGTGAAGCTGAAAAAGGAATTTGTGCTTTGTGTTATGGAAGAAATCTTGCAACTGGTAAAATGGTTCAAAAAGGAGAAGCTGTAGGTGTAATTGCCGCGCAATCTATTGGTGAGCCAGGAACACAGTTAACTCTTCGTACATTCCACGTAGGAGGAACTGCGGGTAATATTTCAGAAGAAAATAAATTACTAGCAAAATTTAATGGTATAGCAGAAATTGATGAATTGAAAACCGTTAAAGGAGAAAGTTCAGACGGAAAAGTTATTGACATAGTAATTTCAAGGACTTCAGAATTGAAGTTAGTAGATGAAAAAACCGGAATTACATTAAGTACAAACAACATACCTTACGGTTCAAATATAACCATCAAAAGTGGTGCTAAAGTAACCAAAGGGGATGTTATCTGTTCTTGGGATCCATATAATGGTGTAATTATTTCTGAATTTACTGGTAAAATAGCTTATGAAGATATCGAACAAGGAGTTTCATTCCAAGTAGAAATAGATGAGCAAACAGGTTTTCAGGAAAAAGTAATTTCAGAGTCTAGAAATAAAAAGTTAATACCAACACTTTTAATACAAGACATAAAAGGAAATACGCTTAGATCCTACAACTTGCCTGTTGGAGCTCACATTATGGTAGATGATGGAGAGAAAATTAAAACCGGTAAGGTTTTAGTTAAAATACCGCGAAGATCTGCAAAAGCAGGGGATATTACAGGAGGTCTTCCACGATTAACCGAATTATTTGAAGCACGTAATCCTTCTAATCCTGCTGTAGTAAGTGAGATTGATGGTGTGGTTTCTTTTGGTAAAATTAAAAGAGGTAACAGAGAAATTGTTATTGAATCAAAATTAGGGGAAGTAAAAAAATACCTAGTAAAACTTACTAATCAAATTCTTGTTCAAGAAAATGATTATGTAAAAGCAGGTAGTCAGCTTTCTGATGGCTCAGTTACTCCTGAAGATATATTACGTATAAAAGGTCCTTCAGCAGTGCAACAGTACTTGGTTAATGAAGTGCAAGAAGTGTATCGACTTCAAGGCGTTAAAATTAATGACAAACACTTTGAAGTAGTTGTTAGACAAATGATGCGTAAAGTGAGAATAAATGATCCTGGAGACACTCTTTTCTTAGAAGATCAATTGGCACACAAATATGATTTCATTATAGAAAATGATAAAATATTTGGAATGAAAGTGGTAGAAGATTCTGGTGATAGTGAAAACATAAAAGCAGGACAAATCATCACCTCAAGAGATTTACGAGACGAAAATTCTTTATTGAGAAGATCTGATAAAAATCTTGTAGTAGCTAGAGATGCTGTTTCAGCCACTGCAACTCCAATACTTCAGGGTATTACAAGGGCTTCATTACAAACCAAGTCATTTATATCTGCTGCTTCCTTCCAAGAAACTACAAAAGTTTTAAACGAAGCTGCTGTAGCAGGAAAAATAGATGATTTAGAAGGATTGAAAGAAAATGTAATTGTTGGTCATAAAATTCCAGCAGGAACAGGATTAAGGGAGTATGATCATATTCTTGTAGGTTCTAAAGAAGAGCTTAGAGAAATGACTGAGCAAAAACAAGAAGTTAATTATAATTAAGATTGAAGTTTTTAGGTATAAGGGAGTGGATATATATTCTGCTCCCTCCTAAAACCTCCTTACTAAAATGTTATCAAATGACAGAAAATCAAAACAAACCCAAGCAAGGTCAAATCAATATAGAATTAGATGAAGCAATAGCACAAGGCATTTACAGTAACTTGGCGATAATCAATCATTCTGTTTCTGAATTTGTTGTTGACTTTGTTACTATAATGCCCGGTACGCCAAAAAGCAAAGTGAAATCAAGAATAATTTTGACGCCACAACATGCAAAGCGCTTTTTAAAAGCACTAAACGACAATATCAAACGGTTTGAATCTGCCCACGGAGAGATTAAAGATTTTGAACAACCTTCAATACCATTAAATTTTGGCCCAACTGGAGAGGCCTAATAGAATAAAAAAATCCTCAATATTTTGAGGATTTTTTTATATATGAAGCTAGAAAATTATTTATATTCAGATACCAAATGAAGTTTTACTTTTGGGTATTTTTGTTGTGTCATTTCTAAAGTAAAGCTTGAATCTGCTAAGAACACCAAATGCCCCCTTTTGTCCTTGGCTAGATATTTATTTTTAACACGTAAAAAGTCTTTAAACTCTAAACCTTTCAAGTCTTCTGGTTCAATCCAGCAAGCTTTATAAACATTTAGATTTTCGTAACTGCAGGTTGCACCATATTCATGTTCTAAACGATATTGTATTACTTCAAACTGAAGAGCTCCTACGGTTCCAATAACTTTTCTGCCGTTCATTTCTAGGGTAAATAATTGTGCAACACCTTCATCCATCAACTGGTCAATCCCTTTTTCCAATTGTTTTGTTTTCATAGGATCGGCATTATTAATATATCTAAAATATTCCGGTGAAAAACTAGGAATTCCTTTGTATTGCATTATTTCACCTTCAGTTAGGGTGTCGCCAATTTTAAAATTACCAGTATCATGGAGTCCCACAATGTCGCCTGGATATGAGGTGTCAACAATTTCTTTCTTTTCAGCAAAAAAAGCATTGGGACTTGAGAATTTCATTTTCTTGTTACTTCTTACGTGTAAATAGGCCTTGTTACGCTCAAATATTCCTGATACTATTTTAACAAATGCCAAACGATCTCTGTGTTTTGGATCCATGTTGGCATGTATCTTAAAAACAAAACCACTAAATTCTTTTTCTTCAGGATGTACTAATCTAGTATTGCTTTGTTTTGGTCTTGGCTTTGGTGCAATTTCAACAAAACAATCTAATAACTCCCTTACTCCAAAGTTGTTTAATGCGGATCCAAAGAAAACAGGTTGCATTTTTCCTTCAAGATAACTTTCTTTATCAAACGGATTATATATACCATGAATTAATTCCAATTCTTCACGAAGTAAATGGGCTGCTTTTTCACCAACTAATAAATCTAGCTCAGGGGTATTTAAATCATTAATTTCAATGGTTTCTTCAATGTCTTTTCTTGGGTCGCCACTAAATAGATTAATGTTTTTCTCCCAAATATTGTAAATTCCTTTAAAGTCATATCCCATTCCAATTGGGAAGCTAAGTGGCGTGACTGTTAAGCCAAGTTTTTGTTCTATTTCATCCAGTAGTTCGAAAGCATCTTTACCCTCTCGGTCCATTTTATTGATAAAAACAATCATCGGAATGTTTCGCATTCGGCACACTTCAACTAGCTTTTCAGTCTGCTCTTCAACACCTTTTGCAACATCAATAACAACAATAACACTATCTACTGCTGTAAGCGTTCTAAAAGTATCTTCGGCAAAATCTTTATGCCCAGGAGTATCTAAAATATTAATTTTTATGCCATTATATTCAAAAGCAAGTACAGAAGTCGCCACAGAAATACCTCTTTGACGCTCTATTTCCATGAAGTCACTTGTTGCACCTTTTTTAACTTTATTTGACTTTACGGCACCTGCTTCTTGTATCGCACCTCCAAAAAGTAAAAGTTTTTCGGTTAGTGTTGTTTTTCCAGCATCGGGATGCGAAATAATTCCAAAAGTTCTTCTTCTTCCAATCTCTTTTTTAAGAATCATTTTTCTTAATTTTTTTTTGCAAATATACCCCTTCTTTTAGCTCTTTTCAAGTTTAATTAAGTATTAATTATATATGCTTTTTCTGACAAAAAAAAAGCCTGTCAGCTATATTAAAATACGTATAGCTACGTATATATAAGTGCATTATTCCTACAAAAAAAATCTTGTTTTTTAATGCTTTTACGCACTTTAACGAGTTTATTTATCCTTTTATCTAATAGTTATAAATTAATAAAACGTTAACATCTTTTCCTACGTATATTTGTGCTTCTGAATGAAATTAAAATGTATAATGTTACCTTTTTGAATTAAGGTATTTATATTAAGATTAGTATAAAATATAAACTCAGTTAACCAAAAATATTATGAAAAACATAAATCTAAAAATCAGCAAATTAAGTTGTTTTAAATGTACAAATAATTGTATTTTAAAAGTAGCTGTCTGGTTTGTTGGAATATTTTTCTTTACAGCAACCACTTCTTATTCACAAGAAAGCGTTAAAATATTTGAAATAAATCAGCTTAACTCAGCATCAAGTTTAAAATCTACATTACCCTCTTACATTAAACCAGAAAAGATATTGCCTTTAATAAACAATAATATTTCCTCTGTAATCATAGAAAATGGAAGTATTAAATTTTTTGGCGAAAATGCTCTTAGAGCAGATATTGATTTTAGGTCAGTTTCTTCAAAAATAGTAAGACAACCTAGATTTGATAATGTTGAAATTGCAACTATCCGAATAAATAGACCTAGTGATTTATTCTCAAAAATTAACTTAGCAAATCTGGGGGGATTTACAAAGTTAAAGTATGTATATATTATATGTTCTTTTCAATGTTCGGAAAATCAAATTAGTAATTCCTTAATTTTTGGAGAAAAGGATTATTTGATAATTTATACTGTTGAAAACCAATCTTAATTTCCCGATACCTTTAAAACTTCATAAGATGAAAAAATATTACATTAAAACTATACTAAATAACAAGACCATTTTTAAGGTGTTATTAGTTGCAATAGCTTTAGGGAATTCTTTACTAACCTTTGGGCAGGTAAGAGTGAATTTTGAGCCTCGTACTTCACCTGCAATATTTAATGTGAAGGGTGACTTTACAATGATAGGAAATACAAACCTAACCTTAGTAAATTATTCAGATAGTGGAACAAATAATGCAAACATGAAATATGTAGATGTTGATAATGTCAACAACACATTTAATTCATCTTCAGCAAATTTAAGTTTCTCTACAGAAAATGGCGCTGATCCTAATTGTTCTCAAATTGTTTTTGCAGGTTTATATTGGACAGGTAGAGCATCTGATGGCTCTAGTAGCCCAAATACTTTTGAGGTGACAAAAGATGTGCCTGGGGGTTCACAAATAGTAAATGAAAATGAAACTGTTGGGCATAATGATAATATTGTATATTCAAATTATGCTATGTCTGTTTCTAGACAAGGTTCATCAAATAACTATAATCCAAGATATACTTTTACTGGTAATGGGAATACGTACGAGTTTGAATATAGAAATAATGAGTCAAATTCAGATAATATTAGAGTAAGATTTAATGGAGGTTCTTGGACTAATGTTTTGGCAACCTATTCCAATTCTGGAAATACAGGCACTGCAACATTAACCACTCCTTATACAATAACAGATGGTGCAATAACTATAACCATTAATCAATTAATAAGAGATATAAGAACTAATAGAAGTGAAACCCAATATAGAGAGACTTCTTTTGCAAAATTAAATATTTCAGGAACTGTACAAGGAACTGTCTCTATTACTAAAACTTTTGACAAAAGAAAAGTTTTATTAAAAGGACCTAGTGCTGGAGTTTATACTACAGTTACTGCAAATGCCAATGATATTTATTACCCAACTACCTCTGATGGGTTTATGTATTCTGCTTATGCTGATATTACTACCTATGTCCAAAATAATGGTTTAGGAGAATATTTTGTTGCTGATATTGCTCTTGTAGAAGGTAATGGTGGTGGTACCGGTTATTACGGAGGATGGGGACTTGTTGTGGTTTATGAAAATTCGAAAATGAACTGGAGAGATGTGACGGTTTTTGACGGACACTCTTATGTAGCGGGAGGAATTACTGCAGATTTTGAAATCCCTGTTTCTGGTTTTAATACTGCGCAAACAGGACTTGTGAATATGAAATTAGGAATGATTGCAGGTGAAGGGGATAGAGGTATTTCCGGTGATTTTTTCCAAATAAGAAATGCTGCAAATTCAAATTGGGTAACACTTAATCATGCTGGTAACTCATCTAATAACTTTTTTAACTCTTCTATTTTTACAGGTGGTAATACCAGAAATCCAAATTTGTTAAATAATACAGGTATGGATGTAAGTCTGTTTGATGTTGATAACCCCGGAAATACGGTTGTCACAAATAACCAAACATCTACAAGGTTTAGATATGGAACAACTCAAGATACTTATGTAATTTTCAATATTACAATGTCTGTAGATTCCTACGTACCTGAGGCCGAGGCAATTATTTCGACAACAACTATAAATGGAAATCCTGTTAATGCACCCCCTTACACAGTAGAGCCAGGACAAGAGATGGAATTTGAAGTGGATCTAATTAATATTGGAACCGAAGATTTGGACAATACTATAATTAGGGTACCTATCCCATTTGCTTCAACATATGTTCCGGGAAGTGCTACAACATCCATATTTTTTACCCCTTTACCAACACCCAATACAATTACTTTTGATCTTAACCAAGGGCCTAATGGCACTCTTATTTGGAATGTGGGTACGCTGCCTCAACCAGTGAATCCCGAAGATATATTAGGTAAGCTTAAATTTAAATTAAAAGTAACTGAAGATTGTTTATTACTTCAACAATCAGGTTGTGTTAACTCTATCCCTATTAATGGAACAATTAGTGGGGTTGGGGCAATTTCTGGAGTGTCGTTAAATAATCAACAATTTATTCAAGGTTATGAAGCCGGAAGTTGTCAAGGTCAAACGATAAGTGCTCCAATTATTATTAATGTAGATTCTGCAGCTTATGTAGCAGCAAATTGTTCCCCTATTAATTTAGCATTTACTTTTTGTTCCCCAAATAATGACCCTATTCCTGTAAGTGAAATAAGTGCTTCATTTCCTGCGGGAACTCAGTTTTATGCACAATTTCCAGGTGGATCTCCAATTACAGCTTTTCCGGTAAATGGTAATATTACTCCTTATTATGCGGTACCTCTAGGGGCTCCTAATAATTGTGTTATTGAATTTACTGTGCAATTTTTCTGCGGTGATCCTGAAATAGCGATAGTAAAAACAAGTGTTTTCAATGACGAGAACAACGACGGTTATGCGCAAGTAGGTGAGACCATCAGCTATACCTTCACGGTAAGCAACCAA
>PHDJ01000025.1 GCA_002842575.1 Bacteroidetes bacterium HGW-Bacteroidetes-2 | reverse complement strand
GTTTGGAATTAAAGTATAATCCCACGCTATTTGCAAGCACATTGCCAAAGCCGCACGAGCCAACACTGCAACCAAGCTTTGTCAAAGAGCTTGCAAAACCAACCCAAGAGAAAAAGAAATTTTAAAAAATGCCCCACCGCACGACAAAAGACAATGAAAATCACAACAACAAATAGACAGACAAACTACAGCAGACGAGGAAGCACAGGTGGTAACATCACCTATACGCAAGCAGGGGTTTCGTGCTTCGTAGGACAGGAAAGTAGTAAATTTGAAGTTCAGTTCTTCGTAGGAAGTTCAGTGGTTAAAATCCCTGCCTGCGTATAGCTGAGAAACGTTGGCAACAATCCTCCCTATTCCGAAGCATTGACTTCTCCCGCTAACGTTGGCGGAGGATATCTAATAATTTCGTAAACTTGTTTAGCTCTTTGCAAGGCCAATTTTTAAACTGTTGCATAAAAGAACGGGCGCAATCCTGGTTGAGATGTTTGCGATGACTTCAATGGCGGTTCGCCTTTGGTGAAACCCCGTCAGAATATTTACTCTGCCAAAAGCACATCTACTTAGAGCATTTTTTAATTCATAAACACTATGGAAAATGATGTAATTTCAATGGAAACCATCCATGCCCAAGCTGCGGGTATTGATGTGGGAAGCCGTTCCCATTGGGTGGCTGTAGGACAGTCTGAACAAGATGTCAGGGAGTATGGAGTTTTTAATGAAGACCTTTTTATGATGGCAGATTGGCTTGAAGAAAAGCAAGTCAAGACCATAACTACCATTTGAGAAAGTCGTGTAACCATTTAAAATTTGAATCAAAATGAAAATAATGCGAAATAAATAATACTTTGATTACTAGCTAATGGACAATTCTACGCCATATAACCAATGACCTTTTGCTGAGTAGATTGTAGGCAATTTTCGATAATTAAATTCTACAACAAACTCTTCACAGCCGGCAGCACATCCACAATTCTGTTTGAAATATCATAACAGTCGCCGGCAGAAAGCACATGGGTTATCAGGTTTGTCATAGTTAATGGCGTTCCGTCTTTTAAGATTGCTATGTTGTTATGGATAAGTTTTCCGGGATCAAAAACAATAACCATCCCTGAGCCTACAACATTACATAAATGACCTTCTTTAATAATTAGCCCAGTATCTTCGGCAAGACCTATTCCAATTCGGTTTGGAAATCTGGCTACAGCTTCTGCAATTCTACCAAAACGACCTCTTTGAATAAAATGAGTATCAATAATCATCTCGGCGATGAGGTTCATTCCTTTTCGCATACTCACGCTTCCTTTTACAAAAGATTCTTTACTGCTTCCTCCTGAAATCATCTCAGCAGACATGCACATCGCTCCGGCACTGGTGCCGGCAATTACAAAACTTTCTTTTTGATACCGTTGCAATAAAAGTTTATGAAAAGCTGTGTTTCTAATTCTAGATGTAATTTTAGATTGGTTTCCACCAGAAAACATAACACAATCGGCATCTTTTAATAGTTGTAAAATAGCTTCTTGATTTGCATCCTCTTTAGAACTAATAAAAACAGGCTGCACATTTGTACAACCTAATTTTTCAAAGGCATCTATGTAATTTTGACCTACTTCTTTAGGAATACTAGAAGCGGTAGTAACCACTATAATACGAGCATTTGGCCCACCACTTTCTGAAACAACATGGGATAAAATACCTTCGCTAACAAAATCTAATCGGAAACGTTCGGCAACATGAAATCCTTTGTCTTCATTTCCACCTATTGGAATAAGAGTTCCTTTTATCATAAAAAAATAAAAAAATTATTTGCAAAAATAGTCTATATTTAGTCTGTTTCAAAGCATAGATTTAGATAAATACTTAAAAAAATTAGCTATAGTAAAACTTTAACACATCCTAATAGTATGAGAATAAGAGAATTAAATGCAATGCGAGGACCAAATTATTGGTCAGTAAGACGCCATAAACTAATTGTAATGGTGCTTGATTTAGAAGAAATGGAACAACGCCCATCCAATAAAATTAAAGGTTTTAGCGAAAGGTTAAAAACCATGTTCCCTACCATGTATGAACATCGATGCTCTGAAGGGGCTCCAGGGGGGTTTTTTAAACGTGTGGATGAAGGAACTTGGATGGGTCATATTATTGAGCATATTGCATTAGAAATTCAGTCGTTAGCAGGAATGGATGTTGGTTTTGGAAGAACAAGAGGTTATGGAGAAGATGGTGTTTATAATGTGGTGTTTGCCTATACAGAAGAAAAAGTAGGCAGATATGCAGCAGAAGCAGCACTAAGAATATGTGAAGCATTAATTGCTGGAAACGCCTATGATTTAGAAGCAGACATACAAGAAATGCGTGTAATTAGAGAGGCAGAACGATTAGGTCCAAGCACAGGTTCTATCGTTGAAGAAGCTGCCAGCAGAGGTATTCCTTGGATACGTCTTAATAAATATTCACTTTGCCAGTTAGGTTATGGTGCAAATCAAAAAAAAATACAAGCCACAGTTACTAGTCAAACCAGTAGTATAGGAGTAGAATTGGCTTGCGATAAAGAAGATACAAAGTTTTTATTAGAACAAGCAGAAGTGTTGGTGCCAAAAGGAGAAATAATTCGTACGGAACGTGGCCTGCAAGATGCTGTTTCTTATGTTGGGTATCCGTTGGTTACTAAGCCTGTTGACGGTAATCATGGCCGAGGAATAACTGTAGATATAAATTCATGGGAAGAAGCGCTTGAAGGTTTTCATGCAGCAAAAGCAGTATCTAATTCCGTAATTGTAGAAAAATTTATTACTGGTGAAGATTACCGACTTTTAGTGATTAACCATAGATTAGTAGCCGCTGCAAAACGAACTCCTGCACATGTTGTTGGTGATGGAAAATCTACATTACAAGAACTTATTGATAAAGTAAATAGCGATCCAAGACGTGGTTATGGGCACGAAAATGTGTTAACCCAAATCACGGTTAATGATTTAACCAAAAGCATTATTGCCTCTTATGGATATTCACTAGATACCATTGCAAAAGAAGGCGAACAAGTAATTTTGAAGGACACAGCAAATTTAAGTACCGGAGGAACTTCAGAAGATGTTACAGATATTGTGCATCCTGCTAATATTTTTATGGCCGAGCGTATTTCAAAAATTATCGATTTAGATATTTGTGGAATTGATGTAATGACCAGCGATATTAGCCAACCACTTGAAGAAACCGGAGGCGCTGTATTAGAAGTAAATGCAGGTCCTGGTTTTAGAATGCATTTAGCACCCACACAAGGGCTGCCTAGAAATGTAGCCGCTGATGTTGTAGATATGTTATTTCCCCCTGGAGCTTCTTGTAAAATTCCAATAGTGGCAGTTACAGGAACAAATGGTAAAACCACCACAACTAGATTGATAGCCCATATGGCAAAAATGAAAGGATACAAAGTGGGCTATACCACTAGTGATGGTGTATATATCCAAAACCGAATGTTGATGAAAGGAGATTGTACAGGACCATCAAGTACCGAATTTGTACTAAAAGATCCAACCGTAAATTTTGCCGTTTTAGAATGTGCTCGTGGCGGGTTGCTCAGAGCTGGGCTGGGCTTTCATAAATGTGATTTTGGAATCGTTACCAATGTTGCCTCAGATCATTTGGGACTTAAAGGAATACACACCATGGAACAATTGGCGAAAGTAAAAGGAGTTATTCCTGAAACGGTTCATAAAGATGGATATGCCATACTAAATGCAGATGATGAGTTGGTTTATGCCATGCGTAAAAACGTAGAATGTAATGTGGCCCTTTTTTCTATAGACGAAAACAACCCACATATAAAATCCATGGCAAAAGTGGGTGGAATATCTGCTATTTATGAAAATGGATTTATCACCATCTGTAGAGGCGAATGGAAAATGAGAGTGATTAAAGCCATCAATGTACCGTTAACCTTTGGAGGCAAGGCAACTTTTATGATTAAAAACGTTCTTCCTGCGGTACTTACAGGTTATTTAAAAGGATTTAGTATTGAAGATATTAAAGTTTCACTGGAAACTTTTATTCCATCACCTGGTCAAACTCCCGGCAGATTGAATCTTTTTACTTTTGAAAACTTTCAAGTGCTTCTTGATTATGCGCACAATCCCGCGGGACTTCGTGCTCTACAAGACCTCACCGATAGAATGGATGCCACATACAAAGTAGGTATTATTGCAGGTGTGGGCGACAGGCGCGAAGAAGACACAAAAGAGTTGGGAAGTATCGCCGCTGAAATGTTTGATGAAATCATTATTCGTCAAGACAAAAATTTAAGAGGGAAATCGGAAAATGAAATTATTAAAATGCTAGATGAGGGAATTAAAAAAGCAGGTTTAAATAAGAAAACAAATATCATTCCTTCTGAAAAAGAGGCTATTACGTATGCCATTAAAAACGCAAAAAAAGGTTCTTTAATCGTTATCTGTAGTGATGTAATTCCAGAAGCTCTTAACTTAGTTATGAAGTTCAAAGAAGAGGAAGCTAAGCAGTTATATTAATTTATTTTAGATAATAAAACCTGTCTATCAAAAACATTGGCAGGTTTTTTTGTTTTCATAATTTTAAAAAAATAAAAGGCACAATATCTCGTAATTCAATAGCTCAACATCATTTTAAATATAAATAGTTCTTTAAAAAAAATCTTTTTCAAGAGATATAAATTATACAAGGACGGTTTTTAATTTATATCAGAAAATGAAAGCATTAACTACTCAAAAATCTTTAACGAATTGCTAAGAAAATAACATGTTGTAAAGACTTATTTTTGTTGTCATAATTTATGAGTTTATGTTTCGTTGGGTGCTTTTTATTGTAATTTATATTCTTATAGATCTATACGCTTTTCAGGCATTAAAAAATGTTACAAAGAGCAAATGGGTATATGCCTTTTATGTTTTGGTTTCTTTGGTGGTACTTTTTAATGTGATATATCAAATCACATACTATGACAGCTCAAGAGTTATGAATACTGGAAGGGCGTATGCTTTTGGGTTTTTTATAGCTATTTTTATTCCAAAACTTATTTTAATTTCTTTTATTTTTGGGGAAGATGTTTTTCGTTTTTTTATTGCCCTTTACAGTAAGTTTTTTTCAAATTCCAGCGATTTTCATATACCGTCCAGACGAAAATTTGTAAGCACTTTGGCCCTTACTATTGCTGCAATTCCATTTACTTCGCTTCTTTTCGGCATGTATAAAGGAAAGTATAACTACAAAGTATTGAGCTATGACTTATTTTTTGACGATTTGCCAGAAGCTTTTGATGGTTTTCAAATTACCCATATTAGTGATATACACAGCGGTAGTTTTGATGATAAAATAAAAGTGCAATACGGCATTGATTTAATAAATGAACAAAAAAGTGATGTCATTCTATTTACTGGCGATTTAGTAAATAATCTGGCAAACGAAATGATACCCTGGAAAGAAGCTTTTTCATCACTGCATGCCAAAGAGGGTGTGTATTCTGTTTTAGGGAATCACGATTATGGTGAATATGTGAACTGGAACAGTAATCAAGAAAAATTTACAAATTTTGAAGCTGTAAAAAGTGTTCAAAAGGAAATGGGATGGAATTTATTGCTTGACCAATCGCATTTTTTTGAACGAAATGGCGAAAAAATAGCACTAATAGGAGTTGAAAACTGGGGAGAAGGTGGTTTTAAAAAAGCAGGAGATTTAGACAAAGCAGTTTCTAATGTTTCAAACCAAACTTTTAAAATACTAATGAGTCACGACCCTTCACACTGGAAGGCTAAGGTAAAAGACGACTTACGCACATTTCATTTAACACTCAGCGGGCACACACACGGCATGCAGTTTGGTATTGAAATTCCTGGATGGTTTAAATGGAGCCCCGTAAAATATCGTTATGAGCATTGGGCGGGAATTTATGAAGAAAGCGGAAAGTATATTAACGTAAATCGCGGGTTTGGTTTTATTGGCTATCCTGGACGTGTTGGAATTTGGCCTGAAATATCTGTAATTACCTTAAAGCGTAAAAACGCAATAGAGGTATAAACAATTTTGAGTTAGAGTGTATATACAGAAATATAATTACGAACTTATCCTTGAAAAAAATTAAATAAAGAAGATGTTTTTTATTAGAAATGTTAATATTCAAAAACTTGAGAATATTAAATCATAATTTATTAGTTTCTTTAATTTGTTTTTTCGAACATTTACATCCCCGTAATTCAAAAAAATTAGTGCCTTAGTAGTGTTAATTTTCAATAGAATCTATTGTAAATTTAATAAAACTAAAAAACGGTTATCTCCAAACTTTTCTTTAGAAATGGCTTACTGCTATTTCTATTTTCAAATCTATTTATTTTAACAGTTTATTCTCAGGTAGGAATAGGAAACACAAATCCTGATACATCGGCTATGTTGGACATCACTTCCGAAACCCAAGGAATGCTAGCGCCCAGAATGACAACAGCACAAAGAACAGCTATTGCAACCCCGGCAAACAGCCTTTTGGTGTATGATACAACTTTAAGTGCGTACTATTTTTATGATGAGCTTACAACAAGTTGGATAAAAATTAATTCATCAAAAGAAACCAGAACTAATTTTAAACTTATAAAATCTGCGGCAGACCTAGCTCCTGAATTGACTGCAGGAGGAGGTACTGTTTATTTACTGGATGAAAATATCTTTTATGAAATTAATGGAATGATTATTTTAACCACGCCAATTAATTTAAATAATGCGTATGTAGCAGGCTTAGATTCTGGTGAAGATATTTTAGTAAGAGGAGTAGGCGGAACCTTATTTCAAGGTAACGAAGGAGGAAGCATTCGTAACGTTACCATCACCAGAGGAGGTACCGTTTTTAACATTACAGGTTCGCCAACAGGTACTATGCTTGTTCAAAATACCATAATTGCCAATATGGCGAGTGTGGGTACTGTTTCCGGATTAGGACTTTACTTTTCTAATATTGTACAATATGATGGAAATACAAATGGAATTACCTATAATAATATCAGCAATTTGTTATTAGGCAATCAAGGTTGGTTTGCCGGAAATGCTGGAACCTATGAAAAGTTTACAGGCACCTTTACTATCATTGAAAAACAAAGTGGATTAACCATTGTGAATAGCCCTTCTATAGGTATTGATGTACGTTCTAACCCAACGGTTTCTTCTGGTTTTATCTCTGGAACTTCTTTTACAGGAACAGGCGACTATGTAAAAGGTTATACTACCGACTCCTTTGCAGGATTTAATTTCACAAACGACAGGACGGTTAATTGTCCTGGCATACCTCGAGAGTCTGATAATGAAGCTACAGCAAATATTTATTATACAGGAAATATAACCACAGGTTTTGTGCAAACAGTGATTAACAATAATGCTTTTAATTTGACAGGAAACTCATGTTCAAATACAACAGCAGCCGTTAATTTATTCAGGACTTCTTCACCACAAAACAATAGAATTACCTATGATGGTCATAAAACAAGAACGTTTCAAATAAATGCCTCCCTTTCGGTTAGGGAAAGTACGTTGGTTGGAAATTATTATGGATTCCTCATTGTAAAAAATGGAAGTATTGTTTTAACAGAAACTAATTCTGTGATGCGGGTTAATAATACAAGTGATATCAATAGCTTAGCAATTTCAGGTACAGTAGAATTAGATCCAACCGATTATATTGAAATTTGGGGGCAACGATTGGTAGGCTCTGGCACAACCTCTGTTATAGTTTTTTCATTGAATATGAACATTAAATAAAACAGAGAAACCTATTCTAATTAAATTTTTCCTAAAAAACACCACATTTCACCATATATACTATATTTGTAGTACTAAATAGCTGAAACTATGTCTAAATTTGGTGAATTAATTGGGGCTCCAGTGCCTGTATTGTTAGATTTTTATACTGATTGGAATGAGCAATCTACGGCAATGCATCCTGTGTTGCGGGACGTTGCAGCTGCTTTGGGAGACAAAGCCAAAGTGATAAAAATTGATGTAGAAAAAAACAAAGATCTTGCAGAAGCACTTCGTGTAAAAGGCCTACCAACGTTAATGATTTATAAAGACGGTGAAATGAAATGGCGCCAAAGTGGCGAGCAGGATGCCAATACACTTATTGGTTTGGTAAATGAGTATGTTTAAGACATTGCTTTAAAAACATACCCCATTTGGGAGTAATATGTTAAAACTTTCGGTAATGCATATCGAAGGTTTTCTTCTGCTTTTTTGCTGTCGTGAAAAATGAGAATACTTCCATTTCCGGTATTTTTTAATACATTATTCAGACATTTTTCTTTTGAAATAGATGGGTCAAAATCGGCGCTCAACACATCCCACATTATAATTTGAAACCCTTTTTTTTGAAGTATTTTTGCTTTTTTTGATGACAATTTCCCATAAGGAGGGCGAAAAAGCAAAGAATTTATTTGTAATGATTTTTCAAATATTTCAGCTCCTTGCTTTCTGTTTTTAAAACGTTCATTAATTATTTCTTGCGCTTTTATTACATTTTTTATATAGCTTTCTGTGCTAGTTTTACTGGCGTTAAGATGATTTTGGGTGTGATTTCCAACGGCGTGTCCTTCCTCATAAATTTGGTCAAAAATAGCAGGATTTTCTTCTATGTTTTTTCCAATACAGAAAAAAGTGGCTTTTGCGTGGTGTTTTTTTAATTGCTCTAAAACCCAAGGGGTAATTTCAGAGATTGGGCCATCATCAAAAGTGAGGTAAATGTTTTTTTGTTTTGATGTAAACGCCCAAACCCTTTTTTTTAAAAGAAGTTTTAAGAGCTTGGGCGTTTTTATAAAATAGGGTTTCACTATTTATTCTTTTTTAGCTTGTTCTAAAGAATCCATCAAGCGAAGAAAGGTTTCTTCACTCATAGTTTCTGAAGTGTCCCTAATGGAATCCTTTGCTTTTTCTAAAGTTTCTTCATCTGCAGGAAAAAAGTGAGCGAATAATTTTAAATGTCGGTTAAAATCATCTGCTCTTGATTTTAAAATAGAATCGTTTTTGCTGTACAATAAATTGCCTAAAAGACTTCTGTAGCGTTCTATGTCCATATAAATAGTTTCAATATATCTACTCTGCAGTGTGTAGCTCAAACCACTGAAATAGGTTAATCGTTCTTGATATTTTTTTGCAACTTTATCATATAATTCTATGGCCTTTTCTTCATTACCCACTTCAAAATAGCCACTTACATAGGGTTCTAAAAGGGTGTAATATTCAAAATATTCTACTGGCATGTTTTTCATTGCCAAGTCTAAAACTTGTTCTGCTTTTGTTAATTTTTCTTCAAAAATCAATTTTTCGGCGAGTCTGGCTAAATTGCTTCGATAGCTAATGCTGTTCTTTCTAGTTTCAGGATCGTGATAAATGTCTGGACTTCCTGAGTTTCCCCAATCCCATTTCATGACAATTTCAAACATTTTATCGCTGTCTATTCTACCCATATCAAAAGGATTTCTTTTATCAATGGCGGTTTTTATAGGTACTAATTTATATACTAATCCATCTAGTTGTAAATATTCCTTCATCCACAAATAGTCATCATCACCAAAACTTCCTGCAGAAAAATAAATAGGGCGTTTCCAATTGTTTTTGTTAATAATGTCTAACATCATAAAACGATTTCTTAGCAAACCGTCATTTTTTATTTCAATATCAATGTAAGGAACAATTAGGTCTGCATCTTTTGGGTTTACAATTCCGTTTCTTAAAGCGGCATCTTTATCTACCGGAATTCTAATTTTTTTAGATGGAAATGTATAAATAAACTGACCATTTTGTAATTCTAAAGTTGTTCTAGGGTCTTCTGTAGCTATCCAGTTTATCCATCTTTCTAATGAAATGGTGTCATCAACTTCTACATAAGGATGCTTCATAATTTGTTGCCTCTTACTGCCTCGATACTGATCAGGAGTAAAACTTAATGGAACGGGATCGCTTTCAAAAGCTTTTTTTCGCATATCGTTTATATACCAGTCTGTGTTGAATAAGCTAGTGTTTATTACTCGAATATCGGTACGATATTTTTCGACATTTTGTGCATACCAAAGGGCAAAAGTGTCGTTGTCGCCAATGGTAAAAACGATTCCGTTTTTATCCATAGAATCTAGATATTTTTTTGCCATTGCTCTAGCGGTGTAACGGTCTGACCTGTTGTGATCATCCCAGTTTTGAGAAGCTAAAAGTGTAGGTGCAGCAAGAAGTCCTGTTACAATAACAAGTGGTATAGCAATTTTTGGTTGTACATATTTTTTTATCATATCATACAAGGCGTAAACACCAAAGCCAATCCAAATAGCGAAAACATAAAAAGAACCTACTAGGGCATAATCACGTTCTCTGGGTTCAAAAGGCCGCTCGTTTAGATATACTTTTAATGCAATTCCAGTAAATAGGAAAAATACAGTAAGAACCCAAAAACTACTTTTGTCTTTTTTATAATGAAAAACAATGCCTAGAATTCCTAAAATTAAAGGCAAAAAATAATAGGTGTTCCTGCCTTTATTTTTTAAAACATCGCTGGGTAGGTTTTCTTGAGAGCCTAATCGCGCTTCATCAATAAATTTAATTCCACTTATCCAGTTTCCATTAAAATTATCGTTTTTTCCTTGAAGATCATCTTGTTTTCCTGTAAAATTCCACATAAAATAACGCCAATACATATATCCAAATTGGTATTGAATCATATAGCGCATGTTTTGGAAAAAGGTGGGTTTTTCAATGTCTAAATATTCGCCAAAACGGGTTAAAAATGCATGATAACCTTCACTGTCAATTTCTTCTTGTTGAAATTTATTTTTAAAAATAGCCACTTCATTCACTAATTTTTCTTGTCCAAGATATTCCCTTTTAATTTTAAATTCAATGCCTTCAGTTAATGCAATATAATTTGCTGCATGTTCTGCGCTCCACATTCTTGGAAGAAAAGTTTTGTGTGCATCATCATAATTAGGAATGGCGTTTTTATAATTATTTACAATGATGTATTTTTTGGTTTTTAAATCTCTTTCGTAGTTTGGTTTTTCGTCTTTATAGGAATTGTTTTTGTCAATTCCTGCGTACATTTCAGTAAACTGTGGGCCATATAACAAAGGGTTTTCACCATATTGTTCTCTATTATAATAAGCAAGTAATTCTTGTGCGTCACTTGGCTTGTTTTCGTTGATAACGGTTCCTGCATTTGCACGAATAGGGAGCATAATCCAGCTAGAAAAGCCAATAAAAATAAAAAGAATACAAAGTACAAGCGTGTTTAGTTTTACAAAGCCCTTGTTTTGCGTATATCGCAATAAAAAATAAAAAGCGGTTAGGATAACTAAAGCAGCAATGATGGTGCCTGAATTAAATGGAAGACCAATCGAATTAATAAAAAACAATTCAGAAGCCGAGAAAAAACGCATGCTCATGGGAAGTAGAAATAGAAAAATAAATAAGAGTACGCCTACAACTATAAAATTTGCAGCTATAAAATTTTTGACGGTTACTTTTTTATAATTTTTAAAGAAATACAAAAATCCAATTGCTGGTATGGTCAGTAATCCCATAAAGTGAACTCCAAACGAAAGGCCTGCTACAAAAGCTATTAAAATTACCCAACGGTTTCCTCTTGGGGTATGCATATCACGTTCCCAACGCAATCCAAGATAAAATATAATAGCCATAATGCAAGAAGCCATAGCATATACTTCGGCTTCTAATGCACTAAACCAAAAACTATCCGTATAGGTAAAGGCTAATGAACCAACGGCTGCACTTCCTAAAATTAAAATAGCTTTTTTTGCTTTTATGTCTTCGTTTTTAGAAAGAATATTTTGGAGCAAGATGGTAATGGTCCAAAACATAAATAAAATTGTAAATGCACTAGCAAACACAGACATTAAATTCACCATTAACGCTATATTTTCTGCTCCTGAGGCAAAAATGGAAAAAAAAGCTCCTAATATTTGGTACAAAGGTGCTCCGGGCGGGTGACCAACTTCTAGGTTTGAAGCAGTGGTAATATACTCGCCAGCATCCCAAAAACTTGCAGTAGGCTCTACTGTTAGCCAGTAGGTGGTAAGTGCAATTATAAAAACTACCCATCCTAAAACGACATTCCATTTTTTAAAGTTAAAATCAGCCATAAATATGTATTCTTTTAAAGGGCGAATTTAAGGATAATAATTCTATTCTTTTTTATGATTTATAAACACAATTTTTAGATTATTATTTTTAAAAGGTTTTTTTTTAATAAATAGTTTGTTTAAGAAAAACTTTGCACTAAATTTGCAACCGCTAAAAAGCATTGGCTCATGGTGTAACTGGCAACACGTCTGGTTTTGGTCCAGAAGAGTCTAGGTTCGAGCCCTAGTGAGCCAACCAGTTTTTAAACCGATTAGAAAAGTCTAGTCGGTTTTTTTTATGAAAATAATTTTGGGCAAGAAGCTTGTCCCGATATCAGCAATAGCGGAGCATCGGGAAGCCCTATTGAGCCAGCTAGTTTTTAAACTGATTTGGGCCGTTATTTGTTTTGTAAGAATAATTGTGTGGAAGAATTATAAGAAAAAATCCTCCCAATTTTAAATTTTGAGAGGATTAGAAGTGTTTTTAGATTTTAAATGTTATCACCGGCCTTTTTGAATGATTAACCAAATCTTCACTAATGCTACCATTAAAAAAATGCGATAGACCTTTTCTTCCGTGAGTTGCCATTCCAATTAAATCAGCATTAATAAACTGTGCATAGTTTAAAATACCTTTTTCTACAGAAGTGTCGTTATAAATATTTAGTGTATAACTTTTTATTTCCATTCCGAGGATGAAATTATTCATAATATCATGAGCTTCAGTAGAGGTTAAAAAATTAGAAGCAGTATTTACAAATAGGAGGTGAATTTTTGCGTCCATTTTATTAGCAAAAAGTATCGCTTCTCTGAAAGGAGCTTTAGATTCTTTAGAAAAATCAGTAGCAAAAACAAATTTTTTCACATTAAACTTTTCGTGTTCATCTTTAATAACTAAAACAGGAATATTAGAAGATCGTACAACTTTTTCGGTATTACTACCAATAAACATCTCCTTAAATCCACTGGCGCCATGTGAGCCCATTACCACTAAATCTACTTTGTGTTTATTTGCAGCTTCCATAATTCCATCAAAAGCCTCTTGAAATTGCACGGTTTCATAAACCACTATACCTTTTAAATAATCAGAACTTAAAACTTCTTCAAACCGTTTTCTAGCCAATTTCATGAAATAAAGAGATTCCGGAAGGTTTCCTCCTGAATTTGATGGATCTACCAAGTTTAAAGGCAACTCAAGCATATGTAATAAATAGATTTCGCTTTTGTGTTTTTTTGCCAGTTGAGCAGCTACTTTTAAAGCGTTTTCAGCCTGAAGCGAAAAATCAGTCGGGACAAGAATTTTTTTCATAGAGTTTATTTTGTTGAAGTTCAAAAATAATAGTTAAATTACAAAAAAAGATCCAATTACATCTTTTTTTTTTGTGAGAAATAATTACTATATTTGCCGCGTTGAAAAAGGATTATATGCGAGGGGACAAAAAGTCCCCTCTTTTTATACTTAAAAATGCTTAAACAAAAGATAACAGATCTGCTAGAAGAAGCTTTATCCAAAAACCAATCATTATTTCTTATTAATTTTGATATGGATGATAGCAACAATGTTAAAATAATTATTGATGGGGATTCTGGAGTTACACTTAATGACTGCATTGCAGTAAGTAGAGCAATTGAGCACAATATAGACAGAGAAGCATATGATTTTGCACTTGAGGTGGCATCTGCGGGAGCTACATCACCGTTAGTTTTTTCAAGACAATATAAAAAAAACATTGGCAGGACACTAGAGGTAAAACAAAAAATTGGCGACACTTTAGAGGGTGTCCTTAGTGAAGTTTCAGAAAATGAAATTAAAATTACCTGGGAGGCAAGAGAACCAAAACCAGTAGGAAGAGGTAAAATAACGGTAGAAAAAAATGCAGTAATTCCTTTTTCTAATATTAAACAATCGAAAGTAAAAATAATATTTAATTAATTACAGATATGGAAAATATCGCATTGATCGAATCTTTTTCAGAATTTAAAGATGACAAATTTATAGATAGGGTAACCCTAATGGCTATCCTTGAAGATGTTTTTAGAAGCACATTGAAAAAGAAATATGGTGAAGATGATAACTTTGATATCATTATTAATCCCGACAAAGGAGATTTAGAAATTTGGAGAAACCGAATTGTTGTAGCCGATGGAGAAGTGGAGGACCCAAATCAGGAAATTTCCCTTACAGAGGCAAGAAGAATTGAGCCCGATTTTGAAATTGGGGAAGATGTTTCCGAAGAAGTAAAACTTATCGATTTAGGGAGAAGATCTATTTTAGCACTTCGCCAAAATCTCATATCTAAAATACACGAGCACGACAATACCAATATCTACAAGCACTTTAAAGATCTTGAAGGAGAAATTTACACTGCTGAGGTACATCACATTCGTCATAGAGCTATCATTTTACTCGATGATGAAGGAAATGAAATTATCCTTCCCAAAGAAAAACAAATACCATCTGACTTTTTTAGAAAAGGGGATAACGTAAAGGGCATTATAGAAAGCGTTGAATTAAAGGGGAATAAACCCACAATTTTAATGTCCAGAACAAGTAATAAATTTTTAGAAAAACTTTTTGAACAAGAAATTCCTGAAGTTTTCGATGGTTTGATTACTGTTAAAAATGTTGTAAGAATTCCTGGGGAAAAAGCAAAAGTAGCAGTAGATTCTTATGATGATAGAATTGATCCAGTAGGTGCATGTGTAGGGATGAAAGGTTCCAGAATACACGGAATTGTTAGAGAACTTGGAAATGAAAATATAGATGTAATAAACTTCACAAACAATACAAATCTATACATTTCTAGAGCGCTAAGTCCTGCAAAAATAACTTCTATAACAATAAATGAAGAAACCAAACATGCTGAGGTTACTTTAAAACTAGAAGAAGTTTCAAAGGCCATTGGACGAGGAGGTCATAACATTCGCTTAGCGGGTCAACTTACAGGATACGAAATAGACGTTATAAGAGAAGGAGTAGAGCAGGAAGAAGATGTAGAATTGAGCGAATTCTCAGATGTAATTGAAGGATGGGTAATTGAAGAATTTGCAAAAATAGGATTAGACACCGCAAAAAGAATTTTAGAACACAATATAGACGATTTGGTAAAAAGAACCGATCTTGAAGAGGAAACAATAAGAGAAGTAATAAATATTTTAAAAGAAGAATTTGAAGAATAATAAATAAAATTTCTTCACAATTAAAATATAAAAACAGTTAAGCACTTTATGGCTGAAGCAAATACAATGAGATTAAACAAGGTATTACGCGAATTTAATATTTCGTTAGACCGTGTCGTGGATTTTTTAAAAACCAAAGGTCACGAAATAGATGCGCGCCCTACCACAAAAATTTCTGACGAAGTTTATCAGATTTTATTTGATGAATTTCAAACCGATAAAACAAAAAAAGTTGCTTCAAAAGAGGTTGGCGAAGAAAAGCGAAAAGAAAAAGAAGAGCTAAGAGTAGCCCGTGAAAAAGAAATAGAAGAAAAGCAAAAAGTTGTACAGGCCAGAGAACGGGAAGTTATAAAAGCAAAATCTAAAGTTGAAGCTCCAAAAACCGTTGGCAAAATTGACTTGCAACCTAAAAAAGTTATTCCCATAAAAGAGGAGGAAAAAGCTCCTATAGCAGAAGAGCCAAAATTAATGGCTGAAGAAAAACCTGTTGAACATAAAGAAGTTGAAGTAATAAAAAAAGAAGAAATTAAGCTTGTAGAGCCACAAAAAGTAACCCTTCCAGAACCCGTTATTGAAACCTCTAAAGTAGAAGAGGAAACTCCTAAAAAAGTAGAAATTAAAATTCCAATTAAAGAAGAAGTGGTGGATGATACACCAAAACATCTTGAAACACAATACAAAAAATTAGGGGGGCCAAACTTTACAGGAAAAACTATTGACCTTGACCAATTTAAAAAAGCCAAGAAAAAACCAGTAGAAAAACCAAAACCAAAAACACCCTCTGACGCAAATAAAGACAACAAAGGCAAACGAAGAAGAATAAGTAAAGACTTACCTGCTAGAGGAGCCTCTGCACCACAAAATGGCGGTAGTAATATTGCAGCCCGAGGAAAAACAGGAGTAAACAAAAGAGGAAGAAGTCTTGCCCCAAAAGAAGAACCGACAGAAGAAGACGTTCAAAAACAAATAAAAGAAACCTTAGAAAAACTTCAAGGCAAATCTTCTAAAGGAAAGGCTGCAAAATATAGAAGAGACAAAAGAGATACCCATCGACAAAAATCGGAAGATGATTTAGCACAACAAGAAGCACAAAGTAAAACCCTTCAAGTAACCGAGTTTGTAACGGTAAGTGAAATGGCAACCCTTATGGATGTTCCTGTAACTAAAGTTATTTCCGCTTGTATGTCCTTAGGAATGATGGTTACCATGAACCAGCGTTTAGACGCAGAAACACTTTCTATTGTTGCAGATGAGTTTGGTTTTGAATTAAAGTTTGTAACGGGCGACTCTGAAGACACTACGGTTGTTGAAAAAGACGCTCCCGAAGACCTATTACCAAGAGCACCAATTGTTACCGTAATGGGGCACGTTGATCACGGTAAAACCTCTCTTTTAGATTATATTAGGCAAGAAAATGTAATTGCTGGTGAATCAGGTGGAATTACCCAACATATAGGAGCTTATAGTGTACAACTTGAAAACGGACAAAAAATAGCCTTTTTAGATACACCAGGACACGAAGCATTTACAGCAATGCGTGCAAGAGGTGCAAAAGTAACTGACCTTGCTATTATTGTTGTTGCAGCAGATGATGATGTAATGCCACAAACTAAAGAAGCAATATCTCATGCTCAAGCGGCAGGAGTGCCTATCGTTTTTGCCATTAATAAAATAGACAGACCTGAGGCAAATCCAGAAAAAATAAAAGAAAAACTTGCTGGCATGAACCTTTTAGTAGAAGATTGGGGAGGAAAAATCCAATCTCAGGATATTTCTGCTAAAACGGGACAAGGGGTAAATGAGCTTTTAGAAAAAGTACTTCTAGAAGCAGAATTATTAGAATTAACTGCAAATCCAAATAAACCAGCTGTTGGAACAGTAGTAGAAGCTTTTCTAGACAAAGGTCGAGGTTATGTTTCTACTATTTTAGTACAAGGAGGCACCCTGAAAGTTGGTGATTTTGTTCTTGCCGGTCAGCATAGCGGAAAAGTAAGAGCAATGCAGGATGAAAGAGGAAAAATTGTAAAAATAGCCGGACCTTCCACTCCTGTTTCAATTTTAGGATTAGATGGAGCACCACAAGCTGGCGATAAATTTGCCGTATTTGAAGATGAAAGAGAGGCAAAAGCTATTGCCACAAAACGCACGCAATTACAACGCGAACAATCTGTAAGAACGCAAAGACATATTACACTTGATGAAATTGGAAGACGAATAGCTCTAGGTGATTTCCAAGAATTAAATATCATTCTTAAAGCCGATGTTGATGGTTCTGTAGAAGCAATTTCTGATTCCTTCCAAAAATTATCAACGCCTGAAATACAAATAAATATTATTCACAAAGCAGTAGGGCCAATTACTGAAAGTGACGTATTACTAGCATCTGCTTCAGACGCTATTATTATTGGTTTCAATGTCCGCCCAATGGGTAATGCCAGACAAATTGCTGATAAAGAAGAGATAGATGTTCGATTATATTCCATTATATATGATGCTATCAATGATTTAAAAGACGCAATGGAAGGAATGCTTTCTCCAGAAATGAAAGAAGAAATAACTGGAACTGCAGAAGTTAGAGAAACATTCAAAATATCCAAAATTGGCACCATCGCTGGATGTATGGTGATCAATGGTAAAATTATAAAAAATGCTGGTATTCGATTAATTCGTGAAGGTGTTGTAATTTATACTGGAACACTTTCCTCTCTGAAACGATTTAAAGATGATGTAAAAGAAGTTTCCAAAGGATATGATTGTGGAATTCAGGTAAATAACTACAATGATCTTATTGAAGGCGATATTATCGAAGGATTCCAAGAAGTAGAAGTAAAGAAAAAGTTGAAATAAATCTTCTTTATACTAAACTATAAAAAATGCCGCTTTATTTCAGAGCGGCATTTTTTTATATGGAGCACATTGGCTTAAATTTTTTTTACACTTTTTAGAAAGAACCCACTAAAAACGGAAAAAGATTTAATTTTATAAAAAAAAGAATTTAAAAAAAAGATAATCTACACCACCCCCTTTAATTTCTTCTTTCTGGTTTAAAAACAAAAGCATTAGGAAATTGCTTATGAATTTCTAGAAGTGCCCTGTCTGCTTCTAATCTGGTAATAAAATTACCCGCCCAAACTTTATAATTAGGGGTTTCATATATTATAGTAGATGGCCAACTGGTAAAGTTGTTTCTATAATTTTTAATAATAGTGTTTGCACCAGTTAATTCACCATAATATAATTGGATAGTAAACCCATCGGTAAATTTGTTTTCTTTATTCATCTTACTCTTTAAAGCAAGAAGTTCCGTGATTTTTTCATCTTCAAATACGGTTACTTTTCCCTGCTGAGAATGTGCAACAGAAGCATTTAAAAACACCACTGTAAAAATGAAAATTAATGGGAATATTGATTTTTTAAACATAATTTTTTATTTAGAGCAAAATTAAAACTATAATAACTTAAAAAAGCATAAAGTTATTATTTAGAATCAATATAAATTAAGCGTTAACATTCTGTTAGTATTTATAAAATGGACTTAAAATATTACTTTTGTCCAGTTATTTTTGGGCCTGGGCATCTAACTCTTTTTTTATGAGCACATAAGGAAAAATCAAGCCAATTTTTTACAGGTTTTAACACAAAAAAAGATGAAATGCCTAATGTAAATATTACAATTCAGAGCAGTTGATTGTATAGGTATTTCACCTGCCTGCCTAAAAAAAGCAGGTCTGATTTAAAAAAAAACAAATAAAAGAAAGCAGATGAAAAAGGTGAAATACCCAAAGCTATTGTTCAAAGTACCTTCCTTTATCGTATTAGCTATTTTGCTAATGGCCCCCTCTCTATTTATAGCACAAGAGGTTGTGGCAGTTCCGCCTGCAGAAGTAGCTGTTGTTTTAGGTGGCGACCCTGTAGTCGGGAAACAACTCTTTAATAGCAATTGTGCTGCTTGTCACCAGCTAGATAAGAAAGCAATTGGTCCAGCATTAAGGGGTGTTACAGGTAAGTACGATACAGAATGGCTGCATAGTTGGATTAAAAATAGTCAGGCAATGATTGCTGCTGGAGATCCTCGCGCTTTAGCCGTTTATGAATTGTTCAATAAGGCTGTAATGACACCTTTTCCTCAATTATCGGATGCAGATATTGATAATATTCTTGCATATACAAGTCAGCCTAAAGCTGAGCCTGTTGCTGCTGATGCAGCCACAACCACTGCACAAGGACAGTCAGTGGGAGGTGTTTCCAATGAGTTAATATTAGGAATTCTCGCTTTAGTAATGTTAATGCTTGCGGTAATGTTGTTTCTTGTGAATAATGTGCTTAAAAAAATTGCTGAAGCAAACGGTGTTGTTTATGCTCAAAAAGAAAGCGAAAAAAGAATTCCCATCTGGAAAGCCTTTATTAAAAACCAATTTTTAGTACTTGTTTCTGTAATATTCCTGCTTTTAGCTAGTGCTTATTTTGTATATGGATTTTTTATGCAAGTGGGTATAGATCAAGGGTATATGCCAGTACAGCCTATACATTTCTCACATAAAATTCACTCGGGTGACAATCAAATAGATTGTAATTTTTGTCACTCTTCAGCTAGAAAAAGTAAAACATCAGGAATACCATCTCTTAATGTTTGTATGAACTGTCATGTCAATATTAATGAATACCTTGGAGAGGTAGATATAGAAAAAGGATATACTAAAGAATTTTATGATGCAGAAATTAGTAAGCTATATGACGCCGTAGGTTGGGATCCAAATGAACGTGTGTACTCCGGAGATGAAAAACCAGTGAAATGGGTACGAATACATAACTTACCTGACCTTTCTTATTTTAATCACTCACAACATGTCACTGTTGCGGGAGTAGCCTGTCAAACCTGTCATGGACCCGTTCAAGAAATGGAAATTGCCTACCAATTTGCTCCTTTAACAATGGGTTGGTGTATCACCTGTCACAGACAGACCAATGTAGATATTCAGAATAATGCATATTACGAAAAAATTCACGAAGAACTCTCTAAAAAATATGGAGTTCAACAATTAACTGCTGCCCAAATGGGTGGTCTAGAATGTGGTAAGTGCCATTACTAGAAGGTGATAGCAGCTTGTTAAAAATAAATTTAACAACCAGCAAACAATAAATAACTATAAAAAAATGGTTTTGTTAATTTTAAAGAACATTCAAAACCAATAACAAATAACTAACATTGAATATGGCATCAAGCAAGAAATACTGGAAAAGTGTTGAAGAACTAAATGAAAATAGTTCTATTGTTGAGGCGCTAAAACAAAACGAATTTGTAGAACCAATTCCTACAGATGAATTTCTTGGCGATAAAGCAACATTAGCCGCTTCATCAACCACACGTCGTGATTTTCTTAAGTATGTTGGTTTTACCACAGCAGCTGCAACCTTAGCCTCTTGTGAAGGACCCGTAATAAAATCGATTCCCTATGTAATTCAACCAGATGAAATTGTACCTGGTGTTGCAAATTATTATGCAACAACACTTGCAGATGGTTTTGACTTTGCTTCAGTATTAGTAAAAACAAGAGAAGGAAGACCCATTAAAATAGAAAACAATATCCTTGCAGGGGTAAAAGGAGGTGCTAATGCTAGAGTACAGGCATCCGTTCTTTCCCTTTATGATGGATATCGATTAAAATCACCACGTGCTAACCAGCAAGATATTTCTTGGGAAGAGTTTGATAGTCAGATAGCATCAAAATTGCAACAACTAGATGCGAATGGAAAAAAAGTTGTTCTATTAACCCAAACTTTTGCAAGTCCTTCAACAACAAAATTAATCAAGGAGTTCGTTTCAAAATATACAAACCTGCGTCACGTAATTTACGATACTGTTTCTTCTTCAGAAGCCCTAGACGCATTTCAAAATAAATACGGAGTTCGTGGTCTTGCAGATTACGATTTCTCAAAAGCAGAAGTAATTGTTTCAGTAGGAGCAGATTTTCTTGGCGATTGGCAAGGAGGTGGCTATGATGCAGGCTATGCAAAAAGCCGCATTCCTAAAAACGGAAAAATGTCTCGTCATATTCAATTTGAATCTAATATGACACTTTCAGGAGCAAATGCCGATAAACGAGTGCCATTAACAGTAACTCAACAAAAAGAAGTGCTTAAAGCATTACTAGGCGGCGAGTCAATAAATTTACCCGAAAACATTAAAGAATCTGTAGCTAATGCTAAAGCCCAATTACAAAAAGCGGGCAGTAAAGCAGTTGTCATTTCCGGTTTAATGGATGTTGATGCACAAGCAATGGTGCTTTCAATAAATGAAAATTTAGGTAGTGAAATAATTGATACAGCTAAACCAAGATACCTTAGACAAGGAAATACTGCAGAAGTTTTATCGGTTTTAAACGAGGTAAAATCAGGTTCTATTTCTGGTTTAATCACTGTTGGGGTTGATCCTGTTTATTCTTTTCCTAATGCTCAAGAATTTGCAGAAGCCTATCAAAAATTAGAACTTACTGTAGCCTTTTCTATGCGTGAAGATGCCACCGCATCACTAGCGCAATATGTTGCTGCAACGCCTCATTATTTAGAATCCTGGGGAGATACACAAATTAAAAAAGGAATTTTTTCACTTACACAACCCACAATTAGACCTCTATTTAATACCAGACAGTTTCAAGATACCCTCTTGTCATGGTCCGGTAGCGATAAAAATTATTACGATTATTTAAAAGAAACATGGGCAGCCATTTTAATTGGTAAATCCTGGAATCAGGCTCTACACGATGGTGTTTTGGAAAGCGATATAGAGATCGAATCAGAAGGAGCATCACTATCTGGAGCAATGGAAAGCAGTACCTCAAATGGTGCATTTACGTCCAATACACAAAATTCAGAAGGGGCTTTTGAACTTGTTCTATATACCAAAACCAATATGGGTGCAGGTCAGCAAGCAAATAACCCTTGGCTGCAAGAAATGCCAGACCCAATAACCAGAATCTCTTGGGATAATTACCTAACTATTTCAGCTTCAGATGCTGCACAATTAGGTATTGAAAACCTGCATGTTGCTAATGGTGGCCTAAACGGAAGTTATGTAAACATACAATCTGGTGATGCTACTTTAAAGAATGTTCCGGTAGTTATTCAGCCTGGTCAAGCTAGAGGTACATTAGGCCTAGCTTTAGGTTTTGGAAAAACGCACAACATTCAAAAAGAAATGCAAGTGGGCATAAATGCATTTGCTTTATATAACAATTTTAAAGACTTACAATTTGTAACTATAGAAAAAGTAAGTGGTATGCATGAGTTTGCCAGTGTGCAGCTTCATAATACAATGATGGGTAGAGATATTATTAGAGAAACAACCCTTGAAATATTTAATACCAAAGACAAAAAGGACTGGAATCCTGTTCCTTCAGTTTCACTTAACCACATAGAAACTCCAGTTACATCGCCAGAGGTAGACCTTTGGGAATCTTTTGATAGAACAATAGGGCATCATTTTAATCTTTCTATAGATTTAAATGCTTGTACTGGATGTGGTGCTTGTGTTATAGCCTGTCACGCTGAAAATAACGTACCTGTTGTAGGTAAAAGTGAAGTAAGAAGAAGTAGAGATATGCACTGGTTGCGTATCGATAGATACTATTCTTCTGAAGAATCTCTTACGGCAGATGAAACTAAAAAAGACGCCATATCTGGTCTTGGTCAAACTTTATCCCAATTTGGCGAGTTAGAATCTCCTGCTGAAAATCCGCAAGTTGCATTTCAGCCGGTAATGTGCCAGCATTGTAATCACGCACCTTGTGAAACCGTTTGTCCAGTAGCCGCCACATCACATAGCCGTCAGGGTCAAAACCACATGGCATATAACCGTTGTGTTGGTACAAGATATTGTGCAAATAACTGCCCATATAAAGTAAGAAGATTTAATTGGTTTTTATACAACCAAAACGACGAGTTTGATTACCACATGAATAATGATTTAGGTAGAATGGTTTTAAATCCAGATGTTACAGTGCGTTCACGTGGGGTGATGGAAAAATGTTCTTTGTGTATTCAAAAAACACAAAAAACTATACTTGATGCAAAACGTGATGGCAGGCTAGTAAAAGACGGAGAGTTTCAAACTGCCTGTTCTGCTGCTTGTGACAAAGGTGCAATGGTTTTTGGAGACATTAATGACGAAAATGCTTTAATTGTTGAAAAAACGAAAGGTAATAGAATGTATCATTTATTGGCTGAAGTTGGTACCAAGCCAAATGTTCGGTATCAAGTTAAAGTAAGAAACACACAAGAAGTTTAAAAGTAGATTTGAATTATAGCAAAAAGATTAATAATTTAATAGAATAAAAACGATTAAAGATTTTAACAAAAATACAATGCATTCTATTTTGAAAAGTATTTCTAAAATCTGAAATCTAACAACTAAAATCTAATATATAAATGTCTCATTACGAAGCACCTATAAGAAGACCCTTAGTCCTAGGAGAAAAATCTTATCACGATGTTACTGTGGACGTTGCTAGACCCGTAGAGGGAAGAGCAAATAAATCATGGTGGATCGTTTTTTCAATAGCCCTTGTTGCTTTCCTTTGGGGAGTTGGTTGTATCATCTACACAATTTCTACCGGAATTGGCGTTTGGGGTCTCAACAAAACCGTAGGTTGGGCTTGGGATATTACTAACTTTGTTTGGTGGGTAGGTATTGGTCACGCAGGAACACTTATTTCTGCTGTACTTTTATTATTTCGTCAAAAATGGAGAATGGCAATCAACCGTTCTGCAGAGGCAATGACCATTTTTTCTGTTATGCAGGCAGGCTTATTCCCATTAATTCACATGGGGCGTCCTTGGTTAGCTTATTGGGTGGTGCCTATACCAAACCAATTTGGTTCTCTTTGGGTAAACTTTAATTCGCCATTGCTTTGGGACGTTTTTGCAATATCTACATACCTATCCGTATCACTAGTATTTTGGTGGACAGGATTACTTCCTGATTTTGCGATGATACGTGATAGAGCGGTTACTCCTTTTACTAAAAGAATATATAGTATTGTATCCTTCGGATGGAGTGGAAGAGCAAAAGATTGGCAACGTTTTGAAGAAGTATCTTTAGTATTGGCAGGTTTAGCAACTCCTTTAGTGCTTTCTGTGCATACCATAGTATCTTTTGACTTTGCTACTTCGGTCATTCCGGGATGGCATACTACTATATTTCCACCTTACTTTGTGGCAGGTGCGGTTTTCTCTGGATTTGCAATGGTAAATACGCTACTCATTATAATGAGAAAAGTATCTAATTTAGAAAACTATATTACCCTTCAGCATATTGAATTGATGAATATTGTAATTATGATTACAGGTTCTATTGTTGGGGTAGCTTATATTACAGAATTGTTTATTGCCTGGTACTCAGGAGTTGAATATGAACAATATGCGTTTTTAAACAGAGCTACAGGTCCTTATTGGTGGGCATATTGGTCTATGATGATTTGTAATGTATTTTCGCCACAATTTATGTGGTTTAAAAAACTTCGTACAAGCATAATGTTCTCCTTTTTTATCTCTATAGTAGTAAATATAGGAATGTGGTTTGAACGTTTTGTCATAATTGTAACATCATTGCATAGAGATTACTTACCATCTTCTTGGACAATGTTTTCACCAACATTTGTAGATATTGGAATATTTATTGGAACCATAGGTTTCTTCTTTGTATTGTTTTTATTATATTCTAGAAGTTTCCCAGTTATAGCTCAAGCTGAAGTGAAATCCATTTTGAAATCTTCTGGTGAAACCTACAAACAATTAAGAGCAACACACGGGGATCATGTAGATCATTCTATATTGATAACCGGAAAAGCACCTATAAATAATCATAAAAATATTGAGGATGATCAGGATAACGAAATTAATTCTAAAAACAAATAGCCATGGCATCTAAAGTTATTCACGCTATTTATATTGACGACGACATTCTTATTGAGGCCGTAAAAGAAGTGCGAAATGCACATTATCATATTGGAGAAATTTATACCCCTTTTCCAGTTCACGGTTTAGATAAAGCTATGGGATTAGCCCCAACTCGTATAGCAATTACTTCTTTTATGTATGGAATAGTTGGACTAGCAGTATCTGTTGTAATGATGAATTACATCATGATTTCAGACTGGCCAATGGATATAGGAGGAAAACCAAGTTTTAGTTATATTCAAAATATGCCGGCATTTGTGCCAATTATGTTTGAGTTGACTGTATTTTTTGCAGCGCATTTAATGGTTATTACCTTTTATTTAAGAAGTAAACTTTGGCCATTTAAAAAAGCTGAAAATCCAGACTTGAGAACCACTGACGATCATTTCTTGATGGAAGTGGAAGTTGCAAATCACGACGTAGAAAAACTAACCAAGTTTTTGTATGATACCGGTGCTTCAGAAATTAATTTAATCGAAAAGGAAGACTAAAGACAATGAAAAGCATAGTTAATATACTTGTAATAATCATCGTAACCCTAAGTTTGGTTTCTTGCTCTAATAGTAGCAAACCTAATTACCAATTCATGCCCAATATGTACAAATCTGTAGCTTATGAAGCTTATGGTGAGTATGATGTGTTTCAAAATGGACAATCGGCTAAGATACCTGTTGAAGGATCTATACCTAGAGGATGGGCTCCATATGAATATGAAAACACTTTAGAAGGAATGGCTAAAGCCAGAACAGAGCTAAAGAATCCACTTCCTGTAACACAAGCAAATCTAGATGCAGGAACTCAATTGTATACCATGTACTGCGCTGTTTGTCATGGCGATAAAGGGGATGGCAAAGGAATTTTAGCAACTAGAGAAAAATTTTTAGGAGTACCAAGCTATGCAGACCCAGGAAGAAATATAACAGAAGGAAGTATATATCACGTGCAAATGTATGGTCTTAATGCTATGGGATCTTACACGTCTCAAACCAATGAATTAGAACGTTGGCAAATATCCTTGCACGTAGAAAACCTAATGGCAGATTTAAAAGGTACATCAAAAAAATTACCTCTTGACAATGCCACTCAAGAACTGAATACCAATACCGTTGCCATAGATACTGCATCTGTAAAAGTTTCAGGAACGAAATCAGTAAACTAATTTAGAATTAAGACATAGTTAAAGATATGTATACGCTACCTAATAAATTAAAACTGTTTGCTTTCATTTTTATGGTACTTGGTGCCATTGGAATGATCATAGGCTTTATGAACGCGCCTAGTTCAAAAGAAGAGGTGAAAGAATTATTAGCAAATCACAACTCTCACGAAACGGTTATTGCTACTGATAGCAATACAGATGTTGCAGCACATGAGGATGACGCACATTATGAACACGTGTTGCATCAAATGAAAAACAGACCTTGGTCTGCACTATATGTTTCTGCATTTTTCTTCTTTATGATTGCTTTAGGTGTTTTGGCATTTTATGCCATTCAATATGCTTCTCAAGCAGGATGGTCTCCGGTCCTTTTTAGAGTAATGGAAGGAATTACAGGGTATTTGTTGCCGGGCTCCGTTATTATGTTTTTATTATTAGTTTTGTCCGCATTCCACGTAAACCATATATTCCATTGGATGAACGCAGAGCTATTTGATCCTACTAGCGATAAATATGATGCTTTAATAGCAGGAAAAAGTACGTGGTTAAATGAAACCTCTTTCTTAGTAAGAGCAGCTATTTATCTTACAGGATGGAATTTATACCGTTTTTTTTCTAGAAAATATTCTCTTAAATTAGATGAAACAAATGACGCACATTGGTTTAAAAAGAACTTTAAGCTTTCCGCAGGATTTTTAGTGTTCTTTATCGTTACAGAATCCATGATGTCTTGGGACTGGATTATGGGTTTTGACCCACATTGGTTTAGTACATTGTTTGGCTGGTATGTATTTTCAGGAATGATAGTTTGCGCTATTACTGTAATTGCAATGGTTACGGTTTATTTAAAATCGCAAGGATATTTAGAGTATGTAAACGATAGTCATATTCATGATTTAGCAAAATATATGTTTGGGTTTAGTATTTTCTGGACTTATCTTTGGTTTTCACAATTTATGCTAATTTGGTATGCAAACATACCTGAAGAGGTAACTTATTTTGTAAGCAGAATTGAAGATTATAATTTACCATTTTTTGGTATGGTTGCAATGAATTTTATTTTCCCAATACTATTGTTAATGAATAGCGATTTTAAAAGGATAAATTGGTTTGTCATTTTATCAGGAATTGTAATTTTAGCGGGTCATTATATTGATATTTTTGTAATGGTTATGCCGGCAACAGTTGGAAAATCTTGGTTTATTGGAATTCCCGAAATTGGAGCTTTGCTTTTCTTTTTTGGATTGTTTGTTTATGTAGTATTTAACACATTAACAAAAGCACCATTAATAGCAAAAGGAAGCCCTTTTATGGAAGAGAGCAAACATTTTCATTATTAATTAAGAACAGTAATTACACGTATAAACATGACTGTATTTTTAGTTTTAATAGTACTATTTCTTTTTGCCATAACAATATGGCAAATGAAAAAGATTTTTATTTTATCTAAGGTAAAACCTCAAGATAATTCTCAAATAGCAACTGAAAATGACAACAACAATCAAGGCAAATTGATGTTAGTATTTTTAGTGTTCTTCTATATTTTCCTAATAGTTGGGTTTTGGAATTGGAGCAGTGTTTTATTGCCAGAATCCGGTTCAGAACATGGTAAAGATATCGATCAATTGATGCTTATTTCCATGATTTTAATATTCACAGTTTTAATTTTAACCCACTTTTTATTGCTTTATTTTGCATTTAAATATCGTGGTATAAAAAACAGAAAAGCAATCTTTTTTGCAGATAATGACCAATTAGAATTTGTTTGGACCATCATACCTGTTATTGTTTTATCAGGCCTGATTATTTATGGGTTATTTACTTGGACTGATATTATGAATATTCACGAGGACGATGATCCCATTATTATTGAGTTGTATGCAAAGCAATTTATTTGGGAAGCACGTTATGCTGGCACAGATAATACCTTAGGGCAAGCAAATGTTCGTTTTATAGAAGGAGTAAATACTATGGGTGTGGATCTTTCAGATACTTATGCACAAGATGATGTTCCTGTTAGAGAGTTACACCTTCCCGTAGGAAGAAAAGTTCTGTTTAAAATGCGTTCTCAAGATGTATTACACTCTGCATATATGCCGCATTTTAGAGCCCAAATGAATGTAGTTCCTGGAATGATTACACAATTTGCTTTAACTCCAGACATTACGACAGCTGACGCTCGCCTAAGTGATGAAATTATTAAGAAAGTAGCCAACATAAATACATTAAGAGAAGAAAAAAGCAAAGGTCTTGTTGCAAAAGGATTTGAAGCTTTAGACCCCTATGAATTTGATTATTTGCTCTTATGCAATAAAATATGTGGTGCCTCTCATTATAATATGCAAATGAAAATAATTGTAGAAACCCAAGAAGAATTTGACGCTTGGATTGCAGAACAAAAAACATTTTCACAAACACTAAATCCTTAAGATTAATAGCTAAGAATAAAAGATATGTCAACAGAAGCAAACGTTCACGCAGTAGATCATAATGACGATCACGGGCATCATCACCACAAGCAAACCTTTATAGATAAATATATTTTTAGTACCGATCATAAAATGATTTCTAAACAATACCTAATAACAGGTTTGTTTATGGGAATTATAGGTATTGCAATGTCTTTATTATTCCGAATGCAATTGGCTTGGCCCGATACACATTTTACTATTTATGAAATATTTTTAGGAAAATGGGGAGCTGATGGCGTCATGGATCCAAACGTTTACTTGGCATTAGTTACTATTCACGGAACTATTATGGTGTTCTTTGTATTGACAGCTGGGCTAAGCGGCACCTTTAGTAACCTACTTATACCACTTCAAATAGGTGCCCGTGATATGGCATCTGGATTTTTGAATATGATTTCCTATTGGATGTTTTTTCTATCTAGTATTATTATGTTGATCTCTCTTTTTGTAGAGGCAGGACCTGCTAATGCCGGTTGGACAATTTATCCACCGTTAAGTGCGCTTCCACAAGCTATTCCTGGTTCAGGAGCTGGAATGACTTTATGGCTAACCTCTATGGCAATTTTTATTGCTTCTTCCTTACTGGGTTCTCTTAACTACATTGTTACCGTTATCAATTTAAGAACTAAAGGAATGTCTATGACTCGCCTGCCGCTTACAATTTGGGCATTCTTTTTAACAGCTATCATCGGTGTAGTTTCATTTCCAGTGTTGCTTTCAGCAGCCTTGATGTTGATTATGGATAGAAGTTTTGGAACATCTTTTTTTCTGTCAGATATATATATTGCTGGTGAAGTGCTTCACAATCAAGGTGGCTCTCCAGTTTTATTTGAACATTTATTTTGGTTTTTAGGACATCCCGAAGTGTATATTGTAATATTACCTGCCTTAGGAATTACATCCGAAATTATTGCTACAAACTCTAGAAAACCAATCTTTGGCTATCGAGCGATGATAGCATCTATCTTAGCTATAGCTTTCCTCTCAACTATTGTGTGGGCACATCATATGTTCGTTTCAGGAATGAATCCGTTTTTGGGGTCAGTATTTACATTTACAACGCTTTTAATAGCCATACCCTCTGCTGTAAAAGCTTTTAATTATATAACAACACTTTGGAAGGGGAATTTACAATTCAATCCCGCAATGCTTTTTTCTATAGGCTTGGTTTCTACATTCATTTCAGGAGGATTAACAGGAATTATTCTTGGCGATAGTGCCTTAGATATCAATGTTCACGACACTTATTTTGTAGTAGCTCACTTTCACCTTGTAATGGGTATTTCAGCACTTTACGGTTTTTTTGCAGGTATTTATCATTGGTTTCCAAAAATGTTTGGGCGAATGATGAACAAAAACCTTGGGTATATTCACTTTTGGGTAACTGTAATCGGCGCTTACGGAATATTCTTCCCCATGCACTTTATAGGAATGGCAGGATTGCCAAGACGATATTACACCAATACGGCTTTTCCATATTTTGACGATTTAGCAAATATTAATGTTGTCATTACCATTTTTGCAATAATTACTGCAGCTGCCCAATTGGTATTTTTATATAATTTTATATCTTCTATTTTCTATGGAAATAGACCAGTAAAAAATCCTTGGAGATCAAATACTTTAGAATGGACAACCGAGTTAAAACATATCCATGGAAACTGGGATGGCGATATACCCCACGTTTACCGGTGGTCCTATGACTATAGTAAATTGAATAAAAATGAAACGGATTATGTGCTTGCAGGACAAGATTTTATCCCTCAAAATATTCCTATTCAAGATAACGAAGAAGAAATGAATCACTAGTATTAGTTATTACACCTAAAAAACCTTTCCACACTTATTACGGAAAGGTTTTTTCTTTTTAGTAAGGTTATAGAATTCTTTCTAAAAGTTTAAGATAGGATTAAATTTCTATTTCTAACTTTTTACCCGTTGTAAAGTCAATAATTTCAAACTACATTTGGATAAGAAAAGAATGTATTCATTTTTATTAATTTGCATTAGCCACGTTTGGGGAAGCGTGGCTTTTTTGTTGCCACTAATTGCAAAATTGTCATTTTTTTTTCTACTTTAATAAATACCAAATCCCTTTTACTAAATCTATAGTAGAATAGTTGCTATTATACTATATTTGTTCTTATGAATGAAAACTTGAACCCAACTAACGAAAATCTTACACCCGACGAATTAGAAGTGGAAAAAAAACTTCGGCCGCTTACTTTTGATGATTTTACTGGGCAAGATCAGGTTTTAGAAAACCTTAAAATATTTGTTCAAGCAGCAAATCTTAGAGGGGAAGCCCTAGATCATACGCTATTTCATGGGCCACCAGGACTTGGAAAAACTACTTTGGCATATATACTTGCTAATGAATTGCAAGTTGGTATAAAAGTTACTTCCGGTCCAGTATTAGATAAACCCGGAGATTTAGCAGGACTATTAACCAATTTAGATGACCGAGATGTTTTATTTATCGATGAAATCCATCGCTTAAGTCCCGTTGTTGAAGAATATTTGTATTCAGCAATGGAAGACTATAAAATAGATATCATGATTGAATCTGGACCAAATGCGCGTACCGTTCAAATAAATTTAAATCCATTTACTTTAATAGGAGCAACAACACGTTCTGGCTTATTAACCGCACCTATGCGTGCAAGGTTTGGTATAGCCTCGAGATTACAATACTATAATACCGAACTCCTAACCACCATAGTGCAACGTAGTGCAGATATTTTAAAAGTAAAAATAGGAATGGAAGCAGCTATAGAAATAGCAAGCAGAAGCAGAGGTACACCAAGAATTGCAAATGCATTATTAAGAAGAGTACGTGATTTTGCTCAAATAAAAGGCGATGGAAAAATAGATATAAAAATAGCAAAATACGCACTTGAAGCCCTAAATGTTGATGCTTTTGGTCTGGATGAAATGGATAATAAAATATTGACCACCATAATAGAAAAATTCAAAGGTGGTCCCGTGGGAATCACAACATTAGCAACAGCAGTAAGCGAAAGTGCAGAAACCATAGAAGAAGTGTATGAACCTTTTTTAATTCAACAAGGATTTATAATGCGCACGCCTCGTGGTAGAGAAGTAACCGAAGCAGCTTATAAACATCTTGGCAAAATAAAAGGACCAACACAAGGAGGATTGTTTTAATAGCATAAAACTCTTTTTAGAACAATAATGAAAAGTGAAAAACAAATTAATCTATACAAATCAAATCAAAACCGAAGCCAAACGCCTCGGTTTTTTGTCCTGTGGAATAAGCAAAGCACAATTTTTAGAAAATGAAGCCCCCAGATTGGAACATTGGCTAAAACAAAATATGCATGGCGAGATGCAGTATATGGAAAACCATTTTGACAAACGTCTCGACCCAACTAAATTAGAAGAAGGTGCAAAAAGTGTAGTTACTTTACTCCTAAATTATTTTCCACCGCAAGTACAAACTGAAAACACCTACAAACTATCTAAATATGCCTATGGCACCGATTATCATTTTGTAATAAAAGACAAATTAAAACAACTTTTAAATTACATCAAAGAAGAAATAGGAGAAGTTGGGGGTCGTGCCTTTGTAGATTCAGCCCCCGTTTTAGATAAAGCTTGGGCAGCAAAAAGTGGTTTGGGCTGGATAGGTAAAAACAGTAATTTATTAACCAAACAAGTAGGCTCTTTCTATTTTATAGCGGAACTAATAATTGATTTGGAACTAGTTTATGACTATCCTGTTACAGATCATTGCGGAACCTGCACCGCTTGTATAGACGCCTGTCCCACAAAAGCCATAGTACAACCTTATGTTGTGGATGGCAGCAAGTGTATCTCTTACTTCACTATTGAATTGAAAAATGAAATTTCTACCCATGTAAAAGGTCAATTTGAAGATTGGATGTTTGGCTGTGATATTTGTCAGGATGTTTGCCCGTGGAATAAATTTTCAAAACCACACAATGAGCCCTTATTTAACTCAAGTATTGAACTATTATCAATGTCAAAAAATGATTGGCATGAAATTACTGAAGATGTTTTTTTGAGAATATTTCAAAAATCTGCCGTAAAACGTACTAAATATAAAGGATTGAAGCGCAATATTAACTTCTTGAAAGATTAACGAATAAATTTCTCGTTTTTGATAGATACTCTTACCTTTGTTAGTCAGACAAACGACTTAAAAATGAGTAAAGAAAGCAGAAGAAGTGAAGCACTAGAATATCACGAAAAACCTAGACCAGGAAAAATACAAGTCGTACCAACAAAAAAATATGCAACCCAAAGAGATTTAGCACTTGCCTACTCTCCAGGAGTTGCTGAACCTTGTTTAGAAATAGTCAAGGACGTTAAAAACGTATATAAATATACCACAAAAGGTAACCTTGTAGCAGTAATCACTAATGGAACAGCTGTATTAGGACTTGGAAATCTTGGCCCAGAAGCTTCTAAACCAGTAATGGAAGGTAAAGGATTGCTATTTAAAATATTTGCAGACATCGATGTTTTTGACATTGAAATAGGCACTGAAGATATTGAATCCTTTATTGCAACAGTGAAAAACATTGCCCCAACCTTTGGCGGAATAAATTTAGAAGACATAAAAGCTCCTGAAGCATTTGAAATTGAAAGAAGACTAAAAGAAGAGTTAGACATTCCAGTAATGCATGATGACCAGCACGGTACTGCAATAATATCATCGGCAGCATTATTAAATGCCTTAGAAATAGCAAAAAAGAAAATTGAAAAAGTAAAAATTGTTATAAGCGGTGCTGGTGCAGCTGCTATCTCATGTACTAAATTATATAAAGTATTTGGAGCAAAACCAGAAAATATTGTGATGCTAGATCGCAATGGTGTTATTAGAAAAGACAGGAAAGATCTTACCATAGAAAAACTAGAATTTGCCACTTCAAGAAATATAAACACACTCACAGAAGCAATGAAAAATGCTGATGTATTTGTAGGATTATCTGCACCAGACATCGTAACACCAGACATGCTTCTATCAATGAACAAAAACCCAATTGTTTTTGCCTTAGCAAACCCTACTGCTGAAATCGAATACAATTTAGCACTGAAAACTCGAAAGGATGTTATCATGGCTACCGGTAGGTCTGATTATCCTAACCAAGTAAATAATGTATTGGGGTTTCCATATATTTTTAGAGGAGCACTAGATGTTCGCGCTACAAAAATTAATGAGTCAATGAAAAAAGCAGCTGTACTCGCATTAGCTGCACTTGCAAAAGAACCTGTACCTGAGCAGGTAAATATTGCCTATGGCGAAACAAAATTAAATTTTGGGACTCATTATATTATACCAAAACCTATTGACCCAAGACTAATAGCAGCCATTCCTCCTGCAGTTGCAAGAGCTGCAATGGAAAGTGGTGTTGCAACTATGCCAATAAAAAATTGGCAAAAATATGAAGACGAATTATATGAACGAATGGGGTCAGATAATAAGCTTGTTCGATTACTAATAGGGAGAGCAAAAACAAACCCAAAGAGAATAGTTTTTGCGGAGGCTGATCATTTAGATGTATTAAAAGCAGCACAAATCGTTTTTGAAGAAGGTATAGGAATTCCAATACTTTTAGGTCGAAAAGAGGTTATTATTGAACTGATGAAAGAAATTGATTTTAATGAAAACATTCAAATTATCGATTCAAAATCAGATGACGAAAATGAAAAACGTGAAATCTACGCACAACAATATTGGAATAAAAGAAAAAGACATGGAGTAACACTCTATCAAGCCAAAAAAACGATGCGAGATAGGACGTATTTTGCGGCAATGATGGTAAACCAAGGCGATGCAGATGCTTTAATAACAGGCTATTCTAGGTCATATCCATCGGTTGTTAGACCCATACTAGAAGTAATAGGAAAAATAGATGGAGTAGATAGAGTAGCTGCTACAAATTTAATGATAACTAAAAGAGGACCTATCTTTATTTCAGACACCTCAATAAATATTGACCCTACAGCTAAAGAGCTTGCCAAAATTGCTCAAATGACAGCTTTTACCATGAAAATGTTTGGAATGACCCCTGTTATGGCAATGATTTCTTATGCTAATTTTGGATCTTCTTCCCACGAAAAAGCCAGAAAAGTGGGAGAAGCGGTATCATTACTTCACCGATTGAGTCCAGATTTAATCGTTGACGGCGAAGTGCAATTAGATTTTGCATTAAATATGGAAATGCACCAAAAAAACTTTCCTTTTTCAAAATTGGCCGGAAAACGTGTGAATGCTCTTATTTTTCCAAATCTAGATGCAGCTAACAGCAATTATAAATTATTAAAAGAATTGAACAATGCCGATTCTATTGGTCCAATAATGTTAGGAATGAAAAAACCAGTTCACATTCTTCAACTAGGTGCTAGCGTAGAAGAAATTGTTAATATGGCAGCAATAGCAGTAATTGATGCACAACAAAAAGAAAAAATAAAAACAAATAAAAAACCAAAAAAATAGTATAATTAATCAGTAAGTTTTGGAAATATTAAAATGCAATGGAAAATAAATATGCTATATTTGGCGTTTTAACTTTTGGTTAACACATGATAACACATTTACAGGGAAGATTAATTGAAAAAACACCTACAAATGTTGTCATTGATTGCAATGGCGTGGGTTATGAAGTACACATTTCTTTACATACATTTTCATTACTTCCCCAAAGTGAAAATGTGAAATTGTTTACCCATTTATTAATAAAAGAAGATTCGCAAACCCTTTTTGGGTTTATAGAAAAGTTTGAACGCGAAATATTTCGGTTATTGATTTCTGTCTCAGGTGTAGGAGCAAGCATTGCTCGAACAATGTTATCCTCGTTAACTCCAAATAACATTAAGGAAGCGATTGCCTCTGGAAATGTTGCAGCAATTCAATCGGTTAAAGGAATTGGAACAAAAACCGCACAACGGGTAATTTTAGATTTAAAAGACAAAATAATAAAAGTGTATGCACTAGATGATGTTTTGCAAATTTCAAGCAATACGAACAAAGAAGAAGCGTTATCTGCATTGGAAACCTTAGGATTTTTAAGAAAACATTCGGAAAAAATTTGCGATAAGATTTGTAGAGAAAATCCCGAGGCAACGGTAGAAACAATTATAAAACTAGCTTTAAAAAATTTATAAGAATTGAGCACGAAAAATTATTTTTATAGAAATATTCAGGGGATCTATTTATTTTTAATTTTCTGTTTATGTATTTCGAGTTTTACGTTAAGCGCACAAGTGCCTGACCCAGAAGAAAATCTCGAAATTATTCAAGATTCTATCAAAACTGGACACTCTATGGGCCAAATGATGCTGCCCAATCCGCAAAGCATTAAAGATCTTTATACCTACGATCCAATTTCTAATATGTATATATACAATCAGGTAATTGGCTCTTTAAATATATCAAACCCCTTAATTCTTACTCCTCAGGAATATCAAGATTTAATAATGCGGGAAGAAATGAAACGCTATTTTAAAACCAAAATAGATGCGGTTGACGGCAGAAAAGAAGGTGCCGAAGAGGAACAAAAAAACCTACTTCCTAGCTTTTATGTAAATTCAAATTTTTTTGAAACTATTTTTGGTGGTAATGTAATTGAAGTTATTCCACAAGGTTCCGTAGAAATGGATTTGGGACTATTATTTACAAAACAAGATAATCCATCCTTTTCTCCTAGAAATAGATCAAACCTTACTTTCGATTTTAATCAACGTATCAACTTAAGTTTACTTGGTAAAGTAGGAGAACGCCTTCAAATAACAGCAAATTATGATACCCAATCTACATTTGATTTTCAAAATCAGATAAAATTAGAATATACCCCAACCGAAGATGACATCATTCAAAAAATAGAAGTTGGGAATGTAAGCATGCCATTAAATAGTTCTTTAATTCAAGGTGCACAGAGTCTTTTTGGTGTGAAAACTATTTTGCAATTTGGTAAAACACGAGTAACCGGAGTTTTTTCAGAACAAAAATCAGAAACCAGAAGTGTTGTGGCCGAAGGAGGAGGAACCATCAATGAGTTTGATGTTTTTGCTTTAGAATATGATGAGGACAGACACTTTTTCTTAGCACACTATTTTAGAGATAAATACGATCAAGCCTTGGAACAATATCCTTTTATTAATTCCAATGTGCAAATTACTAGAGCAGAAGTTTGGGTTACAAACTTATCTAATAATACCGAAGGAGTAAGAAACATTGTAGCTCTTCAAGATATTGGAGAATCCGACCCGTCAAAAGTTGGATTAAACTTTCCACCAGGAGGGTTTATAAATAGACCTCCAGGGTCTTTTCCAGACAATGCAAATAATGATTTCAACCCTTTTGGCATTGGAGGCGGTGCACAATCGGTGCTAAAT
>PHDJ01000024.1 GCA_002842575.1 Bacteroidetes bacterium HGW-Bacteroidetes-2 | reverse complement strand
AAAATCAGTAGCAATTCTTTGTGCTTGGTCTGTTGAGGATGTAAATCCATTAACAAAACCAGCTGATGGACTAACTTCAGCACAAGGGTCGCCACCGCCACCGCCGCCGCCGCCGGCAGGCTCAGGACCAGATAAAGTTAACAAACCGCCTTCAACACATGGGCTAGCTGGTGCTGGCCAAGTGTCTATCCAAATTAAATACTCAGTATTTGCTACAGCATTAAAATTAACTGTTCTAGTAGGTGTTGTAGAACGTATAGCAACAACACAACTTCCACCTTCTGTAGGACAGCCGTCATAAACAAATATCGCTGCCCATGTGGTGTTACTAACCGTTATAGTTACTGGACCGGCTGTAGCAGGTGTATATTTGTAGGTTGCTTCAAGACCGTCTCCATAAAATGTTGGGATTGGACCTCCAACAGCAGAGTCATCACAAAAAACAGGAACAGAAGTACTGTTTAACAAATTAACTGAACCACAAATTAGGGGTTGATTAACAATAGCTCCTGAGGTAATAACTATTGCATTATCACACTCACCGGCAAGTAAACTTCTAGAGCTTCTAAGACCTGATGCTTGATTTTGAGGTACTGAAATGCTTCTAACTCCTTCTGAACTAGCTTGAGGTTCTGTGTTTAACCTCAGAATTTCTTCAATTGTAAATTGTTGTGCGTTTAAGGATATTGTAAACAACATCGACATAAACCAAAAAATAGTAAATTTTTTCATGAATTTTAAAAATTTTAGTTAATAATGCACTAAATGTATCTAAAATTATTGATAAAAACCAAGTATGGTTAAAAAAGATTAATAGCATTTCAAATAACGTTGTTTTAATAAAACAATAAAGACCTGAAAAATCAGGTCTTTATATGCAAATTCATGGTAAATTTTTTACTTTTTAGAAAAGGCGTCAATAACTTCATTACTTACTCCCATATTTGAAAAACCTCCATCATTATATAAATTTTGTAAGGTAACTTTCTTTGTCAAATCGCTGAACATGGCTACAGTATAGTTGGCACAGTCTTCTGCTGTGGCATTGCCTAGGGGTGACATTTTTTCGGCATAATTTATAAATCCATCAAATCCTTTTACGCCCTGACCTGCTGTGGTAGGAGTAGGAGATTGAGAAATGGTATTGACACGCACTTTTTTGTCTTTTCCGAAAAAATAACCAAAACTTCTTGCAATAGATTCTAAATAGGCTTTATTATCTGCCATATCATTATAATCTGGAAATACGCGCTGTGCTGCCATATAGGTCAATGCCACAATACTTCCCCACTCATTCATGGCGTCTTTTTGATAAAGCGTTTGCATGGTTTTATGAAAAGAAACTGCTGAAACATCCCAACCTTTGTGGGTCCATTCGTAGTTTTGATTGGTATATGGTTTCCCTTTTCTAACATTTACAGACATGCCAATAGAATGTAAAACAAAATCCAATTTTCCGCCTAAAATTTCCATGGATTTCTCAACAAGGTTATTTAAATCTTCCATGCTTGTGGCATCAGCAGGAACAATTTGAGAGTTTGTTTTTTTAGCAAGTTCATTTATTTCTCCCATTCTTAGGGCAATTGGGGCATTTGTCAAAACAAATTCACCTCCTTCTTCATATATGCGTTCTGCGGTTTTCCAGGCAATTGAGTTTTCATCTAAGGCACCAAATATGATTCCTTTTTTTCCTTTTAGTAAATTATATGACATTTTTTAACTATTTTAATGATTCAATTCTTTGTTGATTTAATTATTTTTGCTTGCTTTATCGGCTATATTTTTATTTTAAATAAAATGAAACCTCTCAACTTTCAAATATACATTTTAATTTAATAATTCTTTTGCATGGGCTAAGGCCGATGCCGATTTTTTTTCGCCGCCAAGCATTTGCGCAAGTTCTTGAACTCGCTCTTCTTGGGTTAATAATTTTAATTGGGTATAAGTAACTTCTTCAATATCTTGCTTATACACTTTAAAATGATGTTTTCCTTTTGCTGCAATTTGTGGTAGATGTGTGATACTTAACACCTGCATTTTATTGCTCATTTTTTTCATAATTTCGGCTATTTTATTAGCTATTTCACCAGAAACTCCGGTGTCAATTTCATCAAAAATAATAGTAGGTAACTGCGAATAGTTTGCTAATATTGATTTTACTGCTAACATAATTCGACTCATTTCACCTCCGGAAGCTACTTTTTTTAATTCGCCAAAGTTGGTGCCTTTATTTGCTGTAAATAAAAACTGCAAAACATCCATTCCATTCCTTGAAAATTCTTCTGTTTTTTGTAGTTCTATTTTGAATCTGGCATTGGGTAATCCTAATTGAAACAATATGTTTTGCATTTCCTTTATTAGTGTAGGTAGTACTTCCATTCTTTTGGTGTGAACCGTGGCTCCTATAGCTTCCATTTCGGTCTTTATAATTGCTTTTTCGTTCTCTAATTGTGTTATTTTTAATTCTAGATTGGTGGTTTTTTCTACCTTAGTTTCTAATTCATTTTGGATTTCAACCAATTCTTGTATGGTTGCACTTTGATGTTTTTTTTGAAGTTTATAGATAATCTGCAATCTGTTTTCAATTTCATTTAAACGCAAGGGGTTTGCTTCTAGATTTTCTGTCATTTTTGCGATTTCAGCATACACATCATCTAACTCAATTTGAAGGCTTTGTAATCGTTCGAAAAAATTTTGAAAAGTAGAGGAAACCTCTTTTAATTTATTGAGTTTGTTGTTTGTTTCTTTTAAAACATTTAGAACGCCTATCTGGTCTGCATCTAGCATTTGAGTAATTTCGGAAAGAGTTTCTTGTATGGTTTCTACATTATTGAGGGTTTCAAACTCTTCTTCTAAGGCTTCTTGTTCGTCTGTTTTTAGATTTGCGTCTTTAAGTTCGTGAAGTAAAAATAGGTTATACTCTAATTCCTTTTGCGCTTCTACTTTATTGCTTAAAAGTTTTGTTATCTCTTTTTGAAGATGTTGGTATTTTTTATGATTGGAAGAAAACGAGGTAAGTAAGGGATTTGTTTTTGCTAATGCATCTAGAATTTCAAATTGAAATGCTTCAGAGGAAACCTCAAGGGTTTGATGTTGGTTGTGAATGTCTATAAGGCGTTCGCCTAAAATGGTTAAAGCACTTAAATTAACGGGAGAATCGTTTACAAATGCTCTTGATTTACCTGAGGGAAGAATTTCTCTCCTTATAATAGTATGTTTTTCATAATCTAAATCTTCTGCTTCAAAGATTTCTTGTAGTTTATAGGTATCGATAGAGAATTCGGCTTCTATTACACATTTTTTCGTGGTGTCCTTCACACTACTTAAATCTGCCCGTTTTCCTAATAACAGAGCCATAGCACTAAGCAGGATGGATTTTCCGGCTCCGGTTTCACCGGTAATAATGGTTAATCCTTCTTCAAAATTTACTTTAATATCTTCTATTAAAGCGTAATTTTTTATGGTGAGTTGTGTAATCACTTTACTGTTTTTATTGAAACATTAAAGGTAAAAGAGTTTGGGTATTAAAACAAGGTAGTTAAAATTTAATTTTTGCCCAATTTTCTCTTTTTGTGGGTGCCATTCTAGTGAGGTTTTGCACTAATTGATCTATAGGCACACTGGGACCATCGCTAAATACTTGTTGAATTTCTTCTGCTTTTGTATCAAAAAAGGTGCGTAATAAATAAGAATTTGGACGTCTGTCATTTATTTCTTTTAACATATTTACTGCTTCTGCTATTTTTGCCTTACCTTCTCTTGGATTTTCTTGCATTCTATCAAGCCCGTTTCTGTGGTACTCGTACATTACGGTATGAAATGTACTAAAAACTGGCGAAATTAAAGCTTCATTTAGTTGGTATCGAGATTGATTACCGTCAGTAGCTTTCCAGCCTTGAAAGTTTCCGGAGGCAGCGGTATTTACAATCTGTTTTGCTGTGGTATAATATTCATTACCTCCTCCTTTTGAAAAAGTAGATGCATCTAGGCCTAATATGGTGTATAAATGAAAAGCAATGCCAGAAATTAAATTGGAGTCGAACGAATTTGGGTTAAAAACTAAAGGCTGAAATTCGCGATAGTTAAAATTAAATTGTCTGTCATTATAATTGTAGATAGAAGTGGAATAAGAAGACCCATAAACCGGTCTTGATGCTTGTATTTGAAGTGTTGCGTTGAATGTATCAGCATCAGCAGAGGAAATAATCAACACAAAGCTACAATCAATTCTTTCTTGATTTGCATATACTTTATTAGTCCATTTTGTGTCATTAATAAATTCTGTTAATGATCTTTCCAAAGTTTTAAAAACTTGCAGGTTAGACACATTTGTTTGTTGTGCATTAACGACCACTTGCGCATTAAACTCTTGGGCAAAGGCAGTTGTGGACAAACAAAAAGTTAAAATTATAAGTATATACTTATTCATGGATTAAAAGTATTATTTCGTTAAGCAAATCTTTGGCAACTTCTGTTTTTGTTTTAAGATCAAACTCTTTCAAGCCTCCTTTTTGGTCAATAATGGTAACTTTATTCGTTTCTGATTTAAATCCGGCTCCTTTGTCGTTCAACGAATTTAAAACAATTAGATTTAAATTTTTCTTTTTTAGTTTATTTTTTGCGTTTTCGATTTCATTCTCGGTTTCCAGAGCAAATCCCACTAAAATTTGATTCTTTTTTATAACACCTAAAGATGCTAAAATATCTTTTGTTGGTTCTAAATCAATATGTAACGTTGCTGTGGCTTTTTTTATTTTTTGAGTAGCGGCATTTTTTGGTCGATAATCTGCTACTGCAGCAGAGAGAATGGCAATATCCATAGCGTTAAAATACTCATGACAAACATCATACATTTGTTGCGCACTAGTTACTGAAATATATTTTATTTGATTGTTTGAGGTGGTTAAATGTGTAGGTCCAGAAATCAAAATAACTTCGGCTCCTAAATTTGCTGCTACTTGAGCAATTTCAAAACCCATTTTTCCGCTAGAATGATTGCCAATAAACCTAACAGGATCGATAGCTTCATAGGTTGGACCAGCTGTAATAAGCACTTTTTTATTTCGCAAGGGAAGATTTTTCAAAACATCCTTTTCCACAAACGCAACAATTTCTTCTGGCTCTGCCATTCTGCCTTCGCCTACTAAACCACTGGCAAGCTCACCATAACCCGCTGGAATTTGTATGGTTTGAAAGGAGGCTAATTTATTGAAGGTAACTTGAGTGGCTAAGTGTTTATACATATCTAAGTCCATTGCAGGAGCATAATACACTGGACATTTAGCAGAGAGGTAGGTAGCTAACAATAAATTGTCGCAAATACCATTTGCCATTTTAGAAAGCGTATTTGTTGTAGCGGGAGCTATAATGAAAAAGTCGGCCCAAAGAGCCAACTCTACATGATTATTCCATATTGCATTTTCATTTTCTTCTTTTGTGAAAGTAGAAAAAACCTCATTTTTAGATACCGTTGAAAGAGTAAGAGGTGTTACAAAATCTTTAGCAGAAGGAGTCATTACTACTTTGACCTCAGCTCCTGCTTTAACTAATAGCCTAACTAGGATTGGCGTTTTATAAGCGGCAATGCCAGCACTAATGCCAACGAGTATTTTTTTGCCGCTTAATAAAGACATAATCTATTTTTCTGAAGATTCTTCTAAAGTATTTCTGTAATAAATTTTACCATCTACCCATTCTTGCATAGCAAGAGAGTGAGGTTTTGGTAATTTTTCATAATATTTTGAAACTTCAATTTGTTCTTTATTTTCAAAGATTTCTTCTAAACTATCATTATAGGTAGCAAATTCGTCTAGTTTTTCTAAAAGCTCTTTTTTAATTTCAGTATTAATTTGATTTGCTCTTTTAGAAACAATTGAAATGGATTCATAAATATTTCCTGTAGGTGCATCAATCACATTTTTATCTAGCGTAACTGTAGTTACAGGTGCTTCTGAATTCTTTATATTCATCATAACAGTGCTCACTTTTATTTAAATTTGTTTGTTTTGTAATCGTTGTTCTATATTTTGTAGTATTTCATCAGCGTCTGCTTTTCGCTTGCTGTCTGAATAATATCTATTAAAACTATTGTAATTTGATTTTGCTTCATTTAATCTTCCCTCAACTAAATTTGGCAAACTTCCTATGGCTAAAAGATAGGAGGATTTTAACCGCAGATAAAATGCTTCCATTCTATACTCGGAACCTGGAAAATCAATTACATAAAGGTCAAAAGCTTTAATTGCCGCTTTGTAATCTGAAGTATGATAATATTGTTTTGCAACTTCAAATCGTTTTCTTTCAATTTTATTAGTAAGCTCAGCTACCAGAATATTAGCTTCTTGGCGCAATACAGAATTTGGATATTTGTCAATAAAATTCTGCAATTTTTCTAACCCAATGAATGTGTCTTTTTGATCTAAGGAATATCTTGGCGATAATTCGTAGTAACTTTTAGCGCCTTTAAAAGCGCCTTCTTCAATTTTTTCGCTTTTTGGATAAGAAGATGTAAACCGTTCAAATTGGTATCCCGCAGTGTAATAGTCGCCTAAAAGATAATACGTATCCGCATATAAAAACATTAGTTTTTCAGCTTGTGGTTTACCTCTATAAGCCGGAACAAGCTGCTCCATCAACTTTAAGGCTTTTTTATATTTACCTGCATTATAAAGTGAATCTGCATACTGAAACTTTAAACCAATATCTTCAGATTTTAACATCTTTTGATATGGACTACAAGAACCCAATAAAAAAGCGGAAACTATTACTAAAAGAAATATTCTCATATCGTTAAAAAAACATGCTGCAAAAGTAAGTAAATTAAAGAGATAATAAAAATCTATATTTCGTTAAAAAAACGTAAAGATTTTAAGTTTGTTATGCCTTTAAAATTACTTCAAATGATTAATAAAATCTTCTATTTCTTGTCGTAAAGTATCGCTTGCACTTACAAGAGGAAGTCTAACTGTTGCGTTACAAATGCCTAATACATCAAAAACGGCTTTAATTCCTGCTGGATTCCCTTCCGCAAAAATCATATCGATAGCGGGAGCTATTTTATAATGAAGTGCGTAGGCTTCTTCTACTTTTCTTTCTAGACCGAGTTTTACCATGGTTGAAAACTCTTTTGGAAAACCTTCTCCTATAACCGAAATTACACCGGAACCTCCTGCTAAAACCATTGGTAGTGTAATCATATCGTCGCCAGAAATGACGTGAAAATCTTTTGGTTTATCTTTTATTAAACGCATGCCTTGCACTAAATCGCCGGCGGCTTCTTTTATTCCAACAATATTTTTGAAATCGTTTGCTAAACGAATTACTGTTTTTGGCAACATATTTGAAGAGGTTCTGCCAGGCACGTTATAAACGATTATAGGTTTAGGCGATGCTTCTGAAATTGCTTTAAAATGTTGATAAATTCCTTCTTGGGTTGGTTTGTTATAATATGGTGAAACAGAAAGAATGGCGTCAAAAGCAGATAAATCTCGCATTTGTATTTCCTCTACAACTTTTTGTGTATTGTTTCCGCCTACACCCAAAATGAGAGGTAATTTTCCGTTGTTTGCAGAAATTACTGTATCTATAACTTGTTGTTTTTCTTCGGTTGAAAGTGTAGCAGCTTCACCGGTTGTGCCTAATACTACTAAATAATCAATTCCACCAGTAATACAATGGTTTACCAAACGTTTTAAAGCCTCTAAATCTAAAGAAAAATCGGTTTTAAATGGCGTTACTAGAGCAACTCCGGTTCCTATTAGCTGTTTCATCTGTTTAATTTTTGTTGTCTTTATTTATTATTTGAAGGTATTTTGTAAGTTCTTTTTCAAAAAGTGAATATTGATTAGTCTTTATTTTAAATATTAAATCAAATAAAGCTGCATTTGCCCCATCAAGACCTACCTTAAGTGTTGCTTTAGCTTGTGAAACTATAAAATCTATAAAAACAGAATCTATAGATGAATAACAAATAAACACATCATACTCTCTATCTAAAAATTCTAATATTGCCGGGTTTTTCATCAAACCATTCCAACTAAAATCTTTAGTAGTGAATGAATTTTGCTCTAATGAAGAGAGGTTTGCATTTTCTTCCGTAAAATAAATAATCTTTAGATCTTTGTTAAGAATTTGCAATGCATTTGCAAGGTTTTCAAATGCATCAACATTGTTAAATTCTATTGTGTTAATAACAATACCTAGGGTGCGAAAGGGTCTGCCCTCATGGATTGGTAAACGATTTTTCCATCTCTTTTTTACCTCTTTTTCTAGAAATTTTTTTCTTAAAGTTTTTAAAATCATCAATGCTTAGCTTCTTTCGTACAAAAGTAATTAATTTAAGGCGTATGTGAACATCTATTGCCATAGGAATATTTAAAAATAATAGCATTTTATTTTTAAATATTTCTGGACGAAAACAGCAACAAAATACTAAGAATGGACTATTTGAAGTAGAGGTTTTAATCAATTTTTTTAAAAAAATCATCTTCTGAAATAATGGGTACTCCAAGGCTTTCTGCCTTAGTTTTCTTGCTGGGTCCCATGTTTTGGCCCGCTATTACATAGCTTGTTTTTGTTGATATGGAGCCAGAAACTTTTCCTCCGTTATTTTCAATAAGTTTTTTAAGATCATCGCGAGATACTTTTTCAAATACACCAGAAACAACAAAGGTATTTCCTTGTAATCTGTCTGTTTGTCCTTGTAATTCCTCTTCCGAAATTTGCAACTGAACTCCATAGGATTGCAGTCGACAAATGTTTTCTAAATTGTCCTCTTTACTAAAAAACTCCAGTACACTTTCTGCTATTTTTTCCCCAATTTCATCTACCATGATCAACTCCATAGCTGTAGCATTTTTTAAAGCCTCTATACTTTTATAATGTCTTGCCAATTTTTTTGCAACGGTTTCCCCTACAAATCGTATTCCTAATGCAAAAAGCACTCTTTCAAAAGGAATTAGTTTAGATTTTTCAACTCCTTCTACTAAATTTTCTGCACTTTTTTGAGCCATTCGTTCTAACGGCAGTAACTGTTCAATTTTTAAAGTATATAAATCGGCGTAATTTTTCACCAAACCTTCCTTGTAAAGCAACTCGACTGTTTCGCCTCCAAGACCTTCTATATCCATCGCTTTTCGCGAAATAAAATGTTGAATTCTTCCTGTTATTTGAGGTGGGCATCCATAAAAATTAGGGCAATAATGCTGTGCTTCTCCTTCTTTCCTAACTAGTTTTGTATAGCATTCTGGACAATGGGTAATATAGGTTGTGGTGTGCGAATGAATATTTCGTTTTGTAAAGTCAACTGCTATAATTTTGGGGATAATCTCCCCTCCTTTTTCTACAAAAACAGTATCTCCTTCGCGAATGTCCAGTTTTTCAATTTGGTCTGCATTATGCAAGGAAGCCCGTTTTACAATGGTTCCAGCCAATTGCACCGGTTCTAAATTAGCAACAGGAGTAATAGCTCCCGTTCTTCCAACTTGGTAGGTTATTTGATGCAAAATAGTAGCCACCTGTTCTGACTTGAATTTATAGGCTATAGCCCATCGGGGTGACTTAGCGGTGTATCCTAGTTCTTCTTGTTGTTGTATATTGTTTACTTTTATTACTACGCCATCGGTTTCATAAGGAAGGTAATGTCTTTGTGTATCCCAATAATGGATAAAGTCTAAAACTTCTTCCATATTTTTTACTAATTTACAATCTTTTGGCACTTTAAAACCCCAATCACGTGCTTTATCTAAAGCTTCCATTTGTGAATGTATGGGAAGTTTTTCTGCTACCAGATTGTACATCAAGAAATCTAAAGGGCGTTTTGAAACCTCTGCACTATCTTGTAATTTCAAACTTCCAGAAGCAGTATTTCTAGGGTTTGCATAAGGCTCTTCACCTATTTCAATGCGTTCTTCATTCATTTTAATAAAACCGGCAATAGGCAAAACGATTTCACCACGAACAAGAACTTTTTGTGGAAACTTGCCTTTTAAATGCAACGGCACAGAACGAATGGTTTTTACATTGTTAGTAACATTATCTCCTTGAAAACCATCGCCTCGTGTTACTGCTTTTTCTAAAATGCCATTTATATAAGTAATGCTCATTGAAGCGCCGTCATATTTCAATTCGCAGGTATAGTTTACTTCGCCATCTACCAACTTTTTAAGTCGCTTTTCCCAATCTAGCAAATCTGCTTCCGAATAAGAATTGTCCAATGAGTGCATTCGAAACTCGTGAACTACCGTTTCAAAATTTTTGGTAATGCTGCCGCCAACACGTAAAGTGGGCGAATTGGCATCAAAAAACTCTGGATGATGTAATTCTAACTCTTGTAAATGTTTAAGTTTTTGGTCAAATTCAAAATCAGATATAATAGGTGCATCTAGTACATAATAATTGTGGTTGTGCTGATGAAGCTCCTCGCGAAGTGTCTTGATTTTTTCTTCTATATCCATAGTGTAAAGATTAATAAAGAATAGGAAATTTGCAAATAGAAATTAGGTTAATTAAATGTTCTATTAATACGTTATAAAGTTAAATGGCAATTAATAATTTTCATTAAAATTTCCCTAAAACCATTCTGTCCTTTCCATAAAAATCTTTACGCAATTCCAGGTTTGTAAATCCTTCATTTTCAAGTAAAGAAAGCACGTTTATACCATGTGCCTCATTAATTTCAAAATATAACATCCCTCCCACTTTAAGATGCTTTTTTGCTAAAATTGTTATTTTTTTATAAAACAATAGGGCATCTACATCAGGAACAAACAATGCTAGATGAGGCTCATTGTCTAAAACATTACTAAACATTTTACTTTTTTCTTCCTCCTTGATATAAGGTGGATTTGAAACGATAATATCCCATTTACTTCCTAAATCTGTACTTTTCAAAATATCCATTTCTAAAAAGGTGATTTTTACTTCGTTATTTTGAGCATTCTTCCTTGCGGTTACAAGTGCCTCTTTAGAAACATCAAAAGCAGAAACCATTGCATTTGGCAGATTCTTTGCTAAAGCTATTGCTATGCAGCCACTTCCTGTGCCGATATCTAAAATAGCGATTTGCTGTTGGTTTGAGATATGTGTTTTAGAAGAAGATTGAATGTTTAAACTAACCTCTTTTTGGGATTCTAAAATCCAATCTACTAATTCTTCGGTTTCCGGTCTAGGAATTAAAACCGATGGATTTACTTGAAATGTAAGAGAATAAAACTCGGTTTCACCAACAATATATTGAATTGGAATTTGATTTTTTAATTTCCTTAAAGCAGTTTGTAAGTGGTATTCAACTTTTAGAGGCAACTCTTTTTCCTGATTAAGTACCGCTTCTGCCCTGTTCCATTTTAAATAATGCTGGCTAAGAGTCAAAAAAAAAGAGTCGATTTCTTCCTTATGGTAAAGAAATTTTAGTTGCTCTTTTAAAAAATTTTTATACGACTTTAAGTGCATAAGTAAACGATATTTTTCTGTACTTTAAACTATTAACGCCTATAGATTTAGGTTAAAAAATAGTGGAGTAAAATCACGATTAGTACAATACTAGGGCACTTCATTCAAATTTCCTTAAGCATCCAAACATTACACGCATAATGACCAGTATCTCCCATAGGCTTTTTTAAAGGCTGAAAACCTACTTTAGCATATAATTTTTGTGCATCTTTCATATAGGGCATGGTTTCTAAATAGCATTTTTCAAAACCAAAATCCTTAGCCTTTTTTAAACACCTTGCTATCATTTCAGAACCAATACCACGTCCTCTAGCTGCTGGTGTAAAATACATTTTTTGTAATTCGCAAACGTTTCCTTCAAAATTATCCAAGGGCCGCACACCTGCACCACCAATAATTTTAGCATTTTGTTCTACAACAAAATAACAAGATTTATTTTGGTTATAGGTTTCAAACATGTGGTCTAAAGAAGTATCTGCATAAGCAGTACCTATTTTTGGAACACCAAATTCTACTAAAACATCTCTAATTACCTTAGCAATCTGTGAATTATCTTTTTGTATAATTGGCCGGATAACAATCTCTTTCATTCTAGATTAATATGCTATTTTTGTACAGCAAAGTTAACCTAATTTTTAGTTGAATACACATCAAAAATATATAGAAAGATGCCTTTTTTTGGCAAAAAATGGACTAGGAACCACCTATCCAAACCCCATGGTGGGAAGCGTGGTTGTATATAAAGGACAAATTATTGGGGAAGGATGGCATCAAAAAGCTGGACAAGCGCACGCTGAAGTACATGCGATAAACAGCGTTAAAGACCAATCGCTTTTAAAAAAAGCCACAATTTATGTGAGTTTAGAACCTTGTAGTCATTTTGGTAAGACCCCACCCTGCGCCAATTTGATTATCGCTAAAAAAATTCCGAAAGTAGTTATTGGCTGTTTAGATCCAAATGAAAAAGTAGCAGGACGTGGGGTAAAAAAATTGCTCGAAGCAGGAAGCAAAGTCCTTGTTGGTGTTTTAGAAAAGGATTGTAAGGAACTCAATAAACGTTTTTTTACATTTCACTTAAAAAAAAGACCCTATATTATCTTGAAATGGGCACAAACGGAAGACGGATTCATTGCTCCCTCCACTCAAAAAAACGGCAATCCTTTTTGGATTACCAATACCTATTCAAAACAATTAGTACACAAATGGCGTAGTGAGGAACAAGCTATTTTAGTGGGAACTACTACTGCTTTAAAAGACAATCCACAATTGAATGTGCGACTTTGGGATGGTAAAAACCCAATGCGTGTGGTTTTAGACCAAAATTTAAAACTAAAGAAAGATTGCTTTTTACTAGATAGAAGCATTAAAAGCCTTGTTCTTACCTCTGAAGAAAATGTAAAAAAAAATATAGATACTGAAAATTTAATTTTTGAAGCCATTGATTTTGAAAATGACGTGCCAAAACAAATCTGTGATGTTCTCGTTAAACACCAAATACAGTCAGTAATTATTGAAGGAGGGGCGATAACCCTTCAATCATTTATAAACACAAATCTTTGGGACGAAGCCAGGGTTTTTAAAAGTAATAGCACATTAAAAAAAGGAATTAAAGCACCCTATTTAAAAGCAAAAAATCAAACTGATGTACACCTTGATAACGATCTATTAACAACTTATAACCATGATTAAAACGCTTTTATTTGATTTTGGCGATGTGTTTTTAAACCTCGATAAACCTGCAACATTTCGGGAATTACAAAAATTAGGAGTAAAGGAATTTACTTCAGAAATGCTACAATGGAACCAAGCTTATGAAAAAGGAGCATTAACTACAGAAACCTTTATAGAAAACTATCAAAATGCATTTCCTTTAGTTTCAAAAAAATCATTACTCCAAGCTTGGAATGCCATTTTATTAGATTTCCCACCTCGGCGATTGAAATTTTTACAAAAACTTTCTCAAGAAAATTCGTTTCTATTAATCCTATTAAGTAACACTAATGAAATACATATTGATTGGGTAAAAAAAAATATTGAACAATTTGATGCTTTTAAATCCTGTTTTAATGCGTTTTATTTGTCTCACGAAATCGAATTACGAAAACCTGAAACAAAAATTTACCAATTTGTTTTAGACCAACACCACCTGAAACCGGAAGAAGTTTTATTTATAGATGACACCAAGGAAAATACCGATGCTGCCAAAAAATTAGGCTTTCAAGTATGGAACCTAAAGCCCAAAAAAGAAGACATCACAGATTTATTTAAACGAAAAGAACTACAGGTATGATTTATCTAGCACTTAGTATTGTTGTTTCTACTTTTCTTTATGTAGTTTTCCAGCTTTTTAAACGATTTAAGATACATACTCTTCATGCCATTGTTATAAATTATTTTGTGGCTTTTGGCTGTGGACTGCTTTTTTCAAACACCTCTTTAAGTGTGCACGAAATTCGCCAAACACCCTGGTTCTTTGGGGCTCTTGGTCTTGGAATTCTTTTTGTTTTCATCTTTAATATAATGGCAATAACGGTGCAAAGAAGTGGACTTTCAGTTGCCTCTGTTGCCACAAAAATGTCTGTGGTAATTCCAGTAATTTTCGGGTTTTTTATGTATAACGAAAGTGCCGGATTTCTTAAAATAATTGGGATTCTTTTGGCTTTAATCGCGGTTTATCTCGCTTCTATTAAAAGTAAAGATGGCGTTAAAATAAGAAATTTAATTTTCCCTATACTTCTATTCTTAGGTTCCGGCATTATAGATACCTCTTTAAAATATCAGCAGAATACACATATAAAAGATGAAAATTTAGCAATCTTCTCTGCTATAACCTTTTTATTTGCAGGGCTAAGTGGGTTATTATATGCCATTCTTAAACAAGACCTTAAAATAGGTTGGAAAAGTATTCTTGCCGGAATTTGTTTAGGAATACCTAACTATTTTTCCATTGTCACTCTTATGAAAGCCCTAGCAACGGAAGGATTAGAAAGCTCCTCGGTTTTTACCATAAACAATGTGGGCGTGGTAATGCTCTCAACCCTTTTAGGGTTGTTTTTCTTTAAAGAACGACTTTTAACTAAAAATTGGATAGGTGTTTTATTAGCGATTATCAGTATTTTTTTAGTAGTTTACAGATAAACAAAAATATTTTGGAACCATCAGATTCTTATAAAACGATTGCAAAGCCTAGTGAAGAAACACTTTTAAAAGAAAAAAGCAGCAAGTTTTTTGGGTATGCCTTCCCTATTGAAAAAGAAGAAGACGTTATAAAATGTTTAGAAACCCTAAAACATAAACATAAAACGGCGCGGCATTTTTGTTATGCATACCAATTGGGCACAGAAACCATACACTATCGCGCAAATGATGATGGTGAACCTTCAAACAGCGCTGGAATGCCTATTTATGGACAAATTCAGTCTTTTGAAATTACCAATGTATTGGTTGTTGTGGTGCGATATTTTGGCGGTACAAAATTAGGGGTTGGTGGATTAATCATTGCATACAAAACTTCGGCAAAAGAAACATTAGAAGCATCAGAAATTATCACCAAAACCATCGATGATACTTTTCAAATTACTTTTGATTATAAAAACATGAATAAGGTGATGCGGGTTATAAAAGAAAAACAATTACACATCCTTGAGCAAAAAATGGCGTTAGATTGTAGCATTTTAATATCTGTAAGAAAAAACAATGCAGAAGAAATTCAATCTATTTTTGAATCGATATATGAAGTTTCTATCCAATCCATTTATTAAAGCAAAATTAAAAAACAAAAATTAAAATTCAATATTCTTAAATTTTTCTAACAAATAATCTGGAGCCATCATTGGTTTTTTTGTTTCTTTATTTACAAAAACTAAAGTTGTTTCGGCAGTGGTAATTAATTCCTTTTTTTGGTTGAAAATCTCATAAAAAAAGTGAATTCTTATTGTAGGAATTTTCTTAATTTCTGTTTTTACGGTAAGCACGTCATCGTAGTGAGCAGATTGTTTAAACTTTACGTTAAAATCTATTACAGGAAGTATAATGCCGTTATCCTCCATCCATTTATAGGAAAGCCCTAATTTTCTTAGCCATTCGGTGCGTCCCATCTCAAAATATTGTGCATAATTACCATAGTAAACCACACCCATTTGATCGGTTTCCCCATACCTAACACGCAATTGTAAAAAATCTGTTTTCATTTGTATTTTTATTTTGAAAGGGTACTTTTTTTTTGTAAATTTAAACTCTTGCAGTATGAGAAAAAAAAATTGAATATTCAATACCCTAACCGTTTTTTTTTTCAATAATTTGTTCACATATTTGCAATACTAAAATCCAAGAGAAAATCATTTTCTCTTTTTTTTTCAAAACTAACTAATTAAATAAATTACACCTTTTGGTATGAGCAAAACTGCGCAATCAGTTTGGACAAACTGCCTGACTTTTATAGCAGACAACATTTCCCCACAAGCATTTAAAACTTGGTTTGAGCCCATACAAGCCGTTAAACTAACTGATAACGCTTTAAGCATTCAAGTTCCTAGCAAATTTTTTTACGAATGGCTAGAGGAACATTATGTAAAACTTTTAAAAGTATCTCTCACAAAAGAATTAGGAGAACATGCAAAATTGGTTTACGTTATTAAAATGGAAAACACCTACGGAAATAAACTACCCTTTACCGAAAAAATTCCTAGCTCCAATAGAGCACAGGCAAAATATCAAGAGGTAGATGTTCCTTTAAAAAATAAAAATCCTGAGTTAAGAAACCCTTTTGTTATTCCGGGTATTAGGAATGTTAAAATTGAATCGCAACTTAACCCTAATTATAATTTTGACAACTTTTTAGAAGGCGATTCAAACCGTCTTGCACGATCTGCAGGTTTAGCCGTTGCTAATAAACCAGGCGGCACTTCCTTTAATCCGCTATTGGTTTTTGGTGGTGTAGGCTTAGGCAAAACGCACTTAGCTCACGCTATTGGCGTCGAAATAAAAGACAAATATCCTGAAAAAACCGTACTTTATATTTCAGCCGAAAAATTTACCCAACAATATATCGAGTCGGTAAAAAAAAACAATCGAAATGATTTTATACATTTCTACCAAATTATAGATATTTTAATTGTAGATGATATTCAGTTTCTTTCCGGGAAATCCGGAACTCAAGATGTTTTCTTTCACATTTTTAACCACTTACACCAAAACGGAAAGCAGGTTATTCTAACGAGTGACAAAGCACCGGTGGATATGATTGACATTGAACAACGTTTATTATCCAGATTCAAATGGGGTCTTTCAGCAGAATTACAACATCCTGATTTTGAAACCCGCGTTTCAATTATAAAAAACAAATTGTATCGTGACGGTGTAGAAATGCACGAAGATATTGTAGAGTTTTTAGCAAACAATATCAAAACCAATATTAGAGAATTAGAAGGAGCCATTATCTCTTTAATAGCCCATTCCTCTTTCAACAGAAAGGAAATCACCATAGACTTGGCAAGAAAAATTGTTGATAACTACGTTAAACATACCAAAAGAGAAGTTTCTATAGATTACATTCAAAAAGTAGTATCTGATTATTTTCAAATGGATGTAGATACTTTACAATCTAAAACCAGAAAACGGCATATTGTACAAGCAAGACAATTGGCTATGTTTTTTGCTAAAAAATTCACTAAAGCATCTTTGGCAAGTATCGGTTCACAAATTGGAAGACGCGATCACGCCACCGTACTTCACGCATGCAAAACAGTTGATAATTTATCTTTGACAGATAAGCAATTTCGAAAATACGTAGAAGACCTTACCAAAAAATTGACCCTTTAAAATTTCATTTCCATGAAGACAAAAATTTTAATGGTTTGTCTTGGCAATATCTGTAGATCTCCATTAGCAGAAGCGATTTTAAAATCAAAACTGGACCCAAACTATTTTTTTGTAGATTCAGCAGGCACTGGCGACTGGCATGTAAATCATGCCCCAGATCCTCGAAGTGTTGCTATTGCAAAAAAAAATGGATTGGATATTAGTGGGCAACGTGGCCGACAATTCAGAGCATCTGATTTTAAAGATTTTGACCACATTTTTGTAATGGATAATTCCAATTTAAAAGAGGTCCTTTTACTAACCGAAAACAAAGAAGAAAGGGAAAAAGTAACATTAATTTTAAATGCACTTTTTGAAAATGAAAATGTTGACGTTCCTGATCCTTATTATGGAAGTGCAGATGGTTTTGATCAAGTTTTCAAACTATTAGATGAGGCTTGTACTGTTATTTCTAAAAAACTATCCAACCAGTTATTCCAATAAAAATAAAGAAGAATTTTAATTACCTTAGTAGCCTAAAATTAATCCTTTTGCTATGAAAACCCTAAAATTATTATTAGTATTCTTATTTTTTGTGCAAATTTCCTTTGCTCAAGTACTTGATTTAGAGCTTGAATTAGTTGCCAACGGTTTTAATTCGCCACTTGAAATTCAACATGCAGGCGATGATAGATTGTTTGTTGTAGAACGAGGTGGTCAAATAAAAATTTTAGACCCTTCAACCGGAATTATAAACCCCACTCCTTTTTTAAACATTTCATCCATAATTAGTACAAATGCTAATGAAAGAGGATTGCTTGGTCTTGCATTTCATCCTGATTATTCATCTAACGGATTTTTCTACGTGAATTATACAAATACCAGTGGCAACACCCAAATATCCAGGTTTACTGTTAGTGGTAATCCTAATATTGCCAACAACACATCAGAGTTACAAATGCTTTCTTTCACACAACCCTTTAACAATCACAATGGAGGACATATCGCTTTTGGTCCTGATGGTATGTTATATATTGCCAGTGGCGATGGAGGTAGTGGTAATGATCCAGAAAATAATGGTCAGAATGCAAACAATTTACTTGGTGCTCTTTTACGTTTAGATGTTGACCTTCCTGCTCCTTACATCCCCGCAGACAATCCCTTTGTTGGCATAAGCGGTAGCGATGAAATATGGGCTTATGGCTTAAGAAACCCTTGGAAATTCTCATTTGACAATGAAACTGGTGATTTATGGATTGCAGATGTGGGGCAAAGTGCTAGAGAAGAAATAAACAAAGAACCTTCAACCGCAGCCGGCTTGAACTATGGATGGAGATGCTATGAGGGTAATTTATTTACTAACATAAATCAAGGTGCAGGCTGTCCTCCAATTGAGGAATTAACGTTTCCCATTGCTGAATACAACCATTCCAGTAACCGTTGTTCCATAACCGGTGGGTATGTGTATAGAGGCTCAGAATATCCAGCCATGCAGGGATTGTATTTCTTTGCTGACTTATGTAGCAATCAAATAGGTACTGTTAATGCTTCAGGAAATTTGGTTTTTCATGGCATTTTTGGCGTTGCCACCATTACTAGTTTTGGGGTAGATATTGATAACAAACTTTATCTAACTTCCTTTGGAAACGGTGGTGCTGTGTTTAAAATAAAAGAGAATACACCTCTTTCCATAAATGAATCTCAACTGGAAAATAGCTTTGCATTATTTCCTAATCCAGCGAGCGAGTCAGTTACCCTTGATTTTCCGCAAAGAAACATGGAAGAGGTTGCAATTTATGATTTGAAAGGAAGTTTATTAACTACAGAGAATACTTCAAACAAAAATAACACGAGCATAGCTGTATCCCATTTTTCCAGAGGTATGTACATAGTGGTTTTAACTACTAAAACCGGAAAAAAAATATTCAAAAAACTGATTGTAACAAATTAATGAAACAAAGGGTCCCCGGAAAACTATATTTAATTCCTACAACATTAGGAGAAACAAATCCTTTAGAGGTTTTGCCTCTTTCGGTAAAAAAAATAGTAGAACAAATTCATTATTTTATTGTTGAAAACGAAAAATCGGCAAGAGGATTTATCAAAAGTATCTGTCCACATAAGTCACAGCCCAGACTTCATTTATTTTTACTGAATAAATTCACAGAAGCAGAAGAATTACCCTCCTTTTTAGAGCCATGTTTTGAAGGAAATGATATTGGCATTCTTTCAGAAGCCGGATGTCCCGGAATTGCAGACCCAGGGGCAGATGTGGTGCGAATTGCCCACGATAAAAATATACAAGTTATTCCTTTAGTTGGGCCTTCTTCTATTTTGCTGGCAATGATGGCCAGTGGGATGAACGGACAAAGTTTTACATTTAACGGCTACCTTCCTATTGATAAAGATGCGCGAAAAAAAGAAATAAAGCGTTTAGAAAAACTTTCTTATGAAAACAAGCAATCGCAGTTGTTTATAGAAACCCCTTATAGAAATGATGCCTTTCTGGAAGATTTAATCACCACACTTTCCCCAGAAACTAGGGTTTGTGTTGCCTGCGACATCACCTTGAAATCAGAATTTATAAGCACAAAAACGGCAAAAGAATGGAAAAAAAATAAAGTCAGCCTTCATAAAAGACCGACTTTATTTATTTTTCACAAGGATTAAATCCTAAGCTCTTCTTTTCACTTTTGCGTTTTTCACACCCACTATATGCGAAGTATCATATCCTGAAAATTTTCTTAAATAATACCTTATGGATGCACCATTAGCATCTTCAAAAGTGTATTCACCACCAGTACGTAAAAATTTTCTAATATTACCGGGACCAGCTAAATGTGCTGCGGCAAGAATACCTGATTCTGTTACTAAAACACCTCTTACATATTTTCCCGAATACCGTTTAATTTCATTTCTTAAATACCATTTATTACTAGCTGTATATGCCTTAAAAGCAGATTCTTGTAAAAGTGGGCTATTTAAAAATAAAGAGGAATCGTGAATACCTAGTTGCTGTAGTGTTGATTTTCCAAATTGATATTTTCCCATATAACCTAATTGGTTAGTTACAAAATAGTTGCCACGAGATTCTTTGAAGCCAAGAGCTTCTCTGAAACCCATATAGGATTTTCCAGTAAAAGGATAAAAAATAATTTCTGTATTGTCCTCTTCAAATAGTTCTGTTTCATCAGAAACATCAAAGTATAGTTCAAGTCCCTCTGTAGAATAGTGAGAAAAATCTACAGTATTAATAGACAACAATCCCCAACTAATAACAAGTATTGAAAACGGGATTAATAGTACTCTTAAATATGTTTTTTTCATTCGTTTTAATTTTTGCGAAATAATTTCAAATGCTTCTTTAAATAAAAATTTTGAAACATTTGTAATGTCTTTTTAAAAAAATGAGATGAAAAACTACTCTTTAAATAAGACATTTCTTACTCCTTAAAATCGGCGGCAAAGATACACAAATTTACAATAAATTGTATTTCAACTTGTTAAGATTTTGATAAAGGGTATATTAGTTCGATAAACGACCTGTAGATTCCTTTAATTTCAATGGTTAGGGAGTTTTTTTAAACAACCAGAGTAATGTTAAAATTATCTTAATTTTAACATTTAATATAGAAAATGAAAGGTAAAAAAAAATTATTTCAACAGATTTGGTTATCTATTTACACCTTGTTTATTTATCCATTGCACATATTGTTGTCTGTTACGATTGTGTTGTGCAAGAGTTTTTGCAAAGAGATGATAACCGGGATTTTCAACATTAGCTACAAAATAAAAGTACTCATGTTTTTCAAAATTCAAAACTGCATCAATTGAAGATATATCTGGCATGGCAATAGGTCCAGGAGGCACACCAGCGTATTTATAGGTATTGTATGGCGAATCTGTTTCTAAGTCTTTATAAAGCACTCGCTTGATAACGGTATCATAATCGCCAGATAGCTTTTTAACTGCAAAAATAACCGTTGGGTCTGCTTGTAGCAGCATACCAACACGCAATCTATTTACATAAACTCCGGCAACTCTAGGTCTTTCATCTACCCGAGCCGTTTCTTTTTGGACAATTGCAGCAAGACTCATTACTTGTTTTGGCGTCATTTTGAGTGCTTCAGCTTTAGCCAATCTGTTTTTATTCCAAAACTGGTTATATTCTGTATGCATTTTGTCTCGGAAAGTTTCTGCAGAGGAATTCCAATAAAACTCATAGGTATTTGGAATATACATGCCTAATGCATTTTCTTCATTAAAACCGTTTTTCTCAAGAAAATCAACGTCAAGCATTGCTTTTAAGAGGGAAATACTATCTGCTTCTATTTGTTCTGAAACTCTTCCTGCAAGTTTGGCTAGCGTTTCTTGGTTATTAAAGGAAATTTTTAAAGGCAGATTATTGCTTCGCAAAGTATTAGTTATTGCGTTGTTGTTCATGCCTTTTTGCAGTTGGTATCTTCCAGGTTTTACATTGCTAGTATATCCTTTTTTTTGAGCAACAATATCAAAGCTTTCGGGGTCTTTTAATAGATTCTTAAGTTGGCTTCTTACTGTAGCATACGAGTGGTCACTTGGTACATATATAAAAACAGTGTTTTCTTCAAAAGCAGTATTTGGTGAGAAAAAAGTATTGTATATATAATAGGAGAAAATACTGGCTATTACTAGTCCAATTAAAACCACGAATAAAAGTATTTTTTTTATGTACATAAAAAAGGGTGATTTTTAAGTTAAGATGTTTGATTTTATTTTTCTACTTGGTAATTCACTAATTGGTATAAAAACTCATCTTGAAATTTTCCATTATAAAAATTCCAATCTTTTTTAAGACCGATTTGTTTAAACCCTGCTTTTTCAAAAAGTGCTATGCTCTTTGTGTTGCCTTGACCAATATTGGCATAAACCTGATGCACGTCAAGATGATTAAAAGCATATTTAGTCAACAAGTCTAGTGCTTCTTTAGCATATCCTTTTTGGCGATTCTCGGTTGCAGCAATTAGAATGCCCAACCCTACCCGTTTATTTTTTGGGTCAAAATCAAACAAATCTATAAGTCCCACGGTTTTATTTTGAAGAGTTGTAACCACCAAACGGAGTTGTTTGGCTTCATAAACATCTCTTAAAGAATTTTCCAGATATTGTTTCAAAACAAATTTTGAATACGGTGTTTGCGTTGCACTATATTCCCAAAGGCTGCTGTCGTTTTCTATTTGAAATAGAAATTCTAAATCTTCAGGTTCAAGAGCTCTTAATTTTATTTTAGTTCCATCTAGCATATCCATTCACCTTTAAAAACAAGGGTTGCTTTTCCTATTAAATAGATATTTTTATACGTTTCACCAATTTTTTCAAAAGTCACTTTTAAGGTGCCCCCTTTCGTTTCTATGGTAATCGAATTACTGGCGGTTAAACTTTTGTTATGCATAGCTATCGCTACGGCGGTAGCTCCCGTTCCACATGAAAGGGTTTCATCTTCAACACCACGTTCATAGGTGCGTACGGCAAAAATATCTTTTCCTATTTCTTGAACAAAATTGATGTTTGCGCCATCTTTTCCATACAATCCATAACGCAATTGGGCACCTTCTTGTTGTAATGAAATAGATTTTATATCGTTTTTAACCTCTACGTGATGTGGTGAACCACTATTTAAAAAAGAATAATTTTCATAAACTTTTATATCTGAAATATCACTCATTTTGAGCGATACAATTCCATCTTCATTAATTGTGGCGGTATGCATACCATCAATAGCTTCAAAAGTTGCTTTTAATGCAATTATATGCAAAAGTTTTGCAAAATGAACAATACATCTACCTCCATTTCCACACATAGAGCTTTGCTGACCGTCGGCATTAAAATATACCATTTTAAAATCAACTGTTGTATGATTTTCTAATAAAATAAGTCCATCTGCACCTATACCAAATTTTCTATCGCAAAGTTGTGCAATACGTTTAGTATCCTTTTTTGGGAAAAATAAGGAACGATTATCGATAAAAACGAAATCGTTTCCGGTGCCTTGATATTTATAAAATGAAAATTGCATAGACTACAAAGATAGGATTATTTCCTTGTAGTTTGTATTGTTAAAAGCTCGTTAAAACCATTTTATAGAAATACGAAATCCTATAATTTTATGTTCTGAAATAAACTATTAATCATTAATAAAGTACATTATGAAAAAATATGCAAGTTTGTTTATCATCGCCATTTTTTCGGGAGTTATTACTCTTGGTGGTTATAAAATTTTTATGGAAAAGACTTCCACTTTAGATTTAGACAACCAAAAAGAAGTTCCGCAATTTGTACCAACCAACTATAGCTCTACTAATTTTGTGGAAGGAACAAACATCGATTTCACGTTTGCTGCTGAAAAAACTGTACATGCAGTGGTTCACGTAAAAAACAAAACCACCACAATTTCTCCTACAAATATGTATGAACTTTTATATGGAAGAGGGCAAGAAAGAGAAGTAGTAGGTTTTGGCAGTGGCGTTATTATTTCACCTGATGGGTATATTGTAACCAACAACCACGTGATTGATAATGCCACACAAATAGAAGTAGTATTAAACAACAATCAAACCTATGTAGCACAATTAATAGGCACCGATCCAAAAACCGATATTGCACTTTTAAAAATAAAAGCAGATACCGACCTGCCTTATGTTCCTTTTGCAGATTCTAACCAAATTAAAATAGGAGAATGGGTCCTTGCCGTAGGAAATCCTTTCAACCTAACTTCTACAGTAACTGCCGGTATTGTAAGCGCAAAAGCGAGAAATCTAAACGAATTTGATGGAAATCCTCAATCTTTTATTCAAACAGATGCTGCAGTAAATCGAGGAAATAGCGGTGGTGCATTAGTAAATATACAAGGAGAATTAGTAGGGATAAATACCGCTATAACATCACAAACAGGTTCTTTCATTGGTTATTCCTTTGCTGTGCCATCTAATATTACAAGAAAAGTTGTAGAAGACATTCTTGAATATGGCAACGTACAACGAGCAGTTTTAGGTATTCAAGTAATGAATTCTCATTCCAATCAAGCTAAAGAGCTTGGGGTTGATAAAATTCAAGGCGTGTATATAGCCGAAATAGAAAAAGGCAGTGGAGCAGATCTTAGCGGCTTAAAGAAAGGCGATATTATAAAAAATTTAGACAATATAGCCATCACCACTTTTTCTGAATTATCTGGTTATTTAAGCTCAAAGCGTCCAAAAGATATCGTTCAAGTAACCATAGAAAGAAATGGTAAAGTGCAAATCATTCCGGTTACCCTTCTAAAATTAGAAACCTATGAAATTGAGAGTTTAGGTCTTGAAGTTAAAAACACTTCTAAAGAAGAATTAAGCAAACTGGACTTAAAAAATGGGGTTGTTGTTACCCGACCTATTTCAAAAGAAATGGCTAAATACAATTTATCTGGAATCATAATTACAAAACTAAATGATGAAGATGTAAAAGATATTGAAGACGTAAAACGCATTATGAACCAAAGAAACATAGGAGAATCCATAAAAATAACTTTTGTAAACCAAAAAGGTGAAATCAATAATTTTATATTTCGATAACCCCAAAAAAAAGGCCACAATTTAAACCTCTAAAAATTAATTTTTAGAGGTTTATTTTTGCTAATATCCTTTACTAAAACGATTGAAATGGCTACTTTTGCAAAAAGTTTTATACACCTAAACAAAACATTATGAGTTTACAAGAAGTATACGAAAAAGAGCTTTCTTTTCAAGCAGACCGAAGACGCGCATCGGTAGAATTTATCAAAATTATTAGCGACCTATGGTATGACAAGTCTATCGAGTTAGTTTTATTCAGAAACCAACTTATCGACAAAAATGTGAGCCAAATTATCAATCTGCATGAGTATGCTGTAGAATTTGTTCAAAAACCCATTTCTATTTTTGATTCGGTTGAAATTGCACAAGCAATCAAAATGCTTGACCTTCCACCCTCAAGACTGGATATTGGTAAATTAACCTATGAATTTCATTTAGAAGATGACAAATATAGTGATGCTCTTGCTTTTGTTTCTGACAAATTAAAAGATGCCAAAAATGTAGAAAGTAAAAGTCCAAAGGATGTAGTGCTTTATGGTTTTGGACGTATAGGAAGACTCTTGGCTAGAGAATTAATGGCAAAAACTGGAAATGGTAGTCAACTTCGATTGCGCGCAATCGTAACCAGAGGAAAGGTTGATCAAAATGTTTTAGAAAAAAGAGCTTCCTTATTACAATATGATTCTGTACACGGCGACTTTATGGGAACCGTACATGCCGATCTTGAAAATAGTGCTTTGTTAATCAACGGTACAACTGTACATATGATTTCAGCAAATGCACCAGAAGAGATAGACTATACAAAATATGGCATTAAGAATGCTTTAATCATAGACAATACAGGCGCATTTAGAGATAAGGAACAATTAAGCAGGCATTTAACTTCAAAAGGAGCCTCTAAAGTATTGCTCACCGCACCTGGAAAAGGAGTTCCGAATATTGTACACGGTGTCAACCAAAATGAATACCATCCAGATGAAGTAGATATATTTTCAGCAGCATCTTGTACCACAAATGCTATTACTCCAATACTAAAAGTAATAGAAGAATCCTTTGGTATTGTTCAAGGACATTTAGAAACCATTCACGCATACACTAATGACCAGAATTTAGTTGACAATATGCACAGTAAATACCGAAGAGGTCGAGCTGCAGCTTTAAACATGGTAATTACAGAAACCGGTGCCGGAAGTGCTGTAGCTAAAGCATTACCTGTTTTAGAAGGAAAATTAACCTCAAATGCTATTAGAGTTCCCGTTCCAAATGGCTCTCTTGTAATTTTAAATCTAGAGCTTAAAAACAAAACTACTATCGAAGAGGTCAATGCTGCTATTAAGAAAAGTGCTTTAGAAGGCGACTTAGTAGAGCAAATTAAATATTCCTTAAACAATGAATTAGTTTCCAGCGATATTGTTGGCACTTCTGCTCCAGCAATCTATGATAGTAATGCCACCATAGTTAACGCAGCAGGCTCTAATATTATCCTCTATATTTGGTATGACAATGAGTACGGATATAGCCATCAAGTAATTCGTTTAGCAAAATACATAGCTAAAGTGAGACGTTATACCTATTATTAGTAGAAAACTTACCATAAATTCAAACCACTTTAGAAGTGTCTAAAGTGGTTTTTTTGTTTCTTTGGAAGAATTAAAAATTATAACCCTAAATTTGTAAGCTAGTTTGTAGATAAAACCCATGCGCATCGACATCATCACCGTTTTGCCCGAATTGCTTAAAAGTCCTTTTGAAGCTTCTATATTAAAAAGAGCTATCGATAAAGGATTGGTAGAAATTCATCTGCATAATTTAAGAGATTATGTAACCGACAACTACAAACAAGTTGACGACTACCAATATGGTGGAGGAGCCGGCATGGTAATGATGATAGAACCCATCGATAAATGCATCAGCAAATTAAAAAGCGAGCGCCATTATGACGAAATAATCTATATGACTCCCGATGGAGAAACCCTAAAGCAAAGAATGGCAAACCACCTTTCGCTAAACGAAAATATGATTCTCCTTTGTGGTCATTATAAAGGTGTGGATCAGCGCGTTCGCGATCATTTCATTACCAAAGAAATTTCCATAGGCGACTATGTTTTAAGTGGTGGCGAACTTGGCGCAGCCATTTTATGTGACACTATCATTCGGTTAATTCCTGGTGTTTTAGGCAATGAAGCCAGTGCATTGACAGATTCTTTTCAAGACGACTTGCTCGCACCTCCTATTTATACAAGACCTGCAGAATACAAAGGATGGAAAGTTCCAGATATTTTACTTAGTGGTAATACCCCAAAAATTGAAGAATGGCGTGATGACAAAGCCTACCAGCATACAAAAGACAGAAGACCCGATTTGCTTGAATAACTTAGCACTACCCTAAATTCATATTCTATTCAAAATTAATACTCACATTCTTTCATTAAAAATAATTCGCTACATTTATACTCCATAAAACGTAAACTCCTATATCATGATTAAAAATTTAACTCTTTTACTTTTCTCCACACTCCTAATTTTTAGCTGCAAAAAACAAACCAAAGAAAATGTAAAGCCAGATGCTACTGCTTCTTTTCAAACTGTACTTAAAAACTACTATGAAGAAGGCTTGCTGTTAAACCCAGTACAAGCAACAATGACTGGAGATAACCGATTTAATGATCAGTTTCCTAATACACTGTCAGAAACCTATATAGATAGCTTAAAAAATTATTACCTTAAGTATAAAAAAGAAATAGCACAATTTAACGACACCCACTTATCCGTAACAGAACAAATGTCAAAAGCTGTTTTGGCATGGGAATGCGCTATTAACACAGAATACCTTTCATTTAACAACTACAAATTTTTCCCGATAGACCAGATGTGGTCTGTAAATTTGTTTTTTGGTCAATTGGCAAGCGGACAAAGTGCCCAACCATTTAAAACGGTGGACGATTATAACAACTGGCTAAAAAGAGTAGATGGTTTTGTAGTGTGGTTAACTACTGCTGAAGCTCGAATGAAAGAAGGAATGGCAGCTAACTATGTACTACCAAAATCGTTGATAGTAAAAGTAATTCCGCAACTAGAAGCAATGACTAATCCAGATATTGAACAACATCTTTTCTATACTCCCATTAAATCCTTACCAGAAAATTTTTCAACCGAAGATAAGGCAGTGCTAACAAAAGCCTTTACAGAAATGGTCACAGAAAAAATAATCCCAACCTACCAAAGTTTACTAAACTTTATGAAAACCGATTATTTAAAAGCCGGAAGAACAACAAGTGGCATCGCGGAAACCCCAAACGGAAAATCCTATTATGAGCACCAAATAAAAAAATACACAACCACCAGCATGTCTTCAGAGGAAATACATGAATTAGGACTTTCTGAAGTGGCTCGTATTTTATCAGAAATGGAAAAAGTAAAAAAACAAGTAGGATATGAAGGCAATTTAAAATCTTTTTTTAATTATGTACGAAACAAGAAAGAGCTTATGCCATTTACTGATGCGCAACAAATAATAGATAATTTCAATGCCATACATGAACGTATGAAGCCGCAATTAGAGAAATTATTTGACAAAACCCCAAAAACTGCTTTTGAAGTGCGACAAACAGAAGCTTTCCGAGAAAATTCAGCCAGTGCTGAATACAATCCTGGCTCCATTGACGGTACTCGACCAGGTATTTTTTACACTCCAATTCCCAACGCTTCCAAATACAACATCTACTCAGATGAATCCTTATTTTTACACGAAGCCATACCTGGACATCATTACCAAATTTCATTAACCCAAGAAAATGAAGAACTATCTAACTTCAGAAAAGTACTTTGGTACAGCGGCTATGGTGAAGGGTGGGCTTTATACACAGAATCTTTAGGCAAAGAGTTGGGGTTATACACAGACCCTTATCAATATTTTGGAATGCTAGGCGCAGAAATGCACCGAGCCATTCGTCTTGTTGTAGATACTGGTTTACACGCAAAAGGTTGGACTAGAGAGCAAGCCATACAATATTCACTAGATAATGAAGCCGAAAGTGAGGCGGGCATAATAGCTGAAATTGAGCGCTATATGGCTAATCCAGGACAAGCACTTTCTTATAAAATTGGCCAATTAAAAATTAGAGAGTTACGAGGAAAAGCAGAACAAGAATTGGGAGATACTTTTGATATTCGTGAATTTCACAACCAAATTTTAGAAACCGGTTGTATTCCACTATCATTATTAGAAACTAAGATTAATAATTGGATAAACGCCTCAAAACCTGTTCAATAAAGAGCATAAACTGGTTGAACAATTAAAAAAACTAAAATTAAAATTGCAACATCATAATATTTGATTATTTTTGCACCCGCATTATAACAGATGCAATCTCTTCAACCTCTGGCGAAAACCGTGAATGTTGTTTTGATTTTAATTCCAATAGAAGTAAAAATGGAAGATTTAGTAAAATTTGTACAAGACGAATTTGTAACCAAAAAGGAATTCCCAAAATTTAGTGCCGGTGATACTATCACGGTGTATTACGAAATTAGAGAGGGTGAAAAAACAAGAACACAATTTTTTAGAGGTGTTGTTATTCAATTAAGAGGATCTGGTTCTTCTTTAACTTTTACCATCAGAAAAATGTCAGGAACTGTAGGAGTAGAGCGTATCTTCCCTATCAACCTTCCCACATTACAAAAAGTAGAAATCAACAAAAAAGGTAGTGTTCGTAGAAAACGTATTTTCTACTTCAGAGAGCTTACTGGTAAAAAAGCAAAAATCAAAGAAAAGAGAGGATAAACACCTTTCTTTACAAAAAACTAAGCCTCAATATTTGAGGCTTTTTTTTATTAACGATTGTTAATAACCCAAGTGAATAAGTTGTTGATTTTAAGTTATATAAATAATTTGTTTTTTTAATTTCTTGTATTATATTTGAATATCAAAATTACAAATCGAAGCAGTTAACACTAAATTGAAATGTATTTTGAAATAGAGTAAACGTTCTTTATTTTGACTTGTTCATTTGTTTGAAACACCTTTTCTAGCTTCTCGGAGTTTGAAATCGTACTAGAATGACAAAGTGTAGATGTTGGTTTTGTTTTTCAGAAATGCTCTTCGGATTTTTCCTGTAATTCAAAATTAAAATCTAGTGAGAGGATAATTCACAATACAGAATTTGTAATGATTCTGTCCTAGTAATTGCAAGATTAATTGGTAAAGAATTATTGTATCGCAAATCAAAATTACAAATCGAAGCAGTTAACACTAACGAGAAATGTATTTTGAAATAAAGACACTTACTTTATGAAACTTTTCTTATTTGCCTGAAGTACTCTTCCTAAATTGCAAAATTTAGATGTAGTATTAGAATGGAAAAGTTTTGGAAGAAGACTTAGTTAAAACAGTCTTAGGATTGTGGAGACCAAAGTTGGAAATCCGATGAAATAGTTCACGACATAGAATACGTAATCATTCTATCTCTGTAATCGCAAGATTAGTCGGTAACGAATTATTTTTAAGAAAGCCATCCACCTTACAGGCGGATGGCTTTTGTTTTATTTGCGTTTTAACTTTTTCTGTCCTTTAACAAAAGAATACAAAACATTACTTTTAAAAAGCAAGGCAAAACCTTATCTTTGTAATCCTTAGACTTCAAGAAAGCATTACTTTCTTATAAAACATTAAAGTTCTATTTAAAAACACTTGGCATGACAAAAAAACAAACTATCCTCTACACAAAAACCGATGAAGCACCCGCTTTAGCTACCTATTCCTTTTTACCAATTGTTCAAGCCTTTACTGCGCCATCGGGAATCCAAATTGAAACCAGAGACATTTCTCTTGCTTCAAGAATATTGGCGAAATTTCCCGATTTTCTAAAAGAAGACCAAAAAATTGCAGACGATTTAAATGAGTTAAGCCAACTTGCAAAATCTCCCGATGCCAATATCATAAAATTACCAAACATCAGCGCATCCATTCCACAATTAAAAGAAGCCATCCGCGAATTACAAGCAAAAGGTTTTGCCATACCAAACTACCCCGACGAGCCAAAGAACGATGCAGAAAAAGAAATCAAATCCAGATACGATAAAATAAAAGGAAGCGCCGTTAATCCTATATTAAGAGAAGGAAATTCAGACCGAAGAGCTCCAAAAGCCATAAAAAGCTATGCCCAAAAACATCCACACAGCATGGGTACATGGAGCGCTAGCTCAAAATCACATGTTAGTCACATGAAAAAAGGTGATTTTTACCATAGCGAGCAATCTGTTGAAGTTTCAAAAGCCACCAACGCAAAAATAAAATTTATTGGAAAAGACAAAACAACAATTGTCTTAAAAGAATCACTACCCTTGCTTTATTTAGAGCTAATTGATTCTTCGTGCATGGAAGTCAAAGAATTACGCACTTTTTTTATTGAACAAATTGAAGATGCCAAGCAAAATAATCTCTTGTTTTCGATTCACCTAAAAGCAACTATGATGAAAGTGTCTGATCCCGTAATTTTCGGGCATTCTGTTTCGGTATTTTTTAGTGATGTTTTTGAAAAATACGCCGTTATTTTTCAAAAAATAGGCGTAAATCCAGAAAATGGTTTGGCTGATTTATATACTAAAATTAATAATTTGCCTTTATCAGAGCGCCAACCAATAGAAAACGACATTAATGCTTGTTATGCCAAACGACCCGCCATAGCAATGGTTGATTCTGCAAAAGGAATTACCAATTTACACATGCCCAATGATGTGATTATTGATGCTTCTATGCCTGCTTACATTAGAAATTCTGGCCAAATGTGGGGACCAGACGGAAAAGCTAAAGACACTAAATTTGTTATACCAGATACCAGTTATGCTGAATTTTATCAAGTAGTTATTGATGATTGCAAAAAAAACGGAGCATTTAATCCAACCACAATGGGAAGCGTTTCTAACGTGGGTTTAATGGCACAAGCAGCCGAAGAATATGGCTCACACGATAAAACTTTTATTGCTCCTGCAGCAGGAACTATTGTTGTTGTAAATGAAAACAATAAAATATTTTTAGAACAACAAGTAAGTAAAGGTGATATTTTTAGATTGTGTCAAACCAAAGATGCTCCCATTCAAAATTGGGTAAACCTTGCTGTAACAAGAGCTAGAGCTTCACAAACACCTACCGTTTTTTGGTTAGACCCAAAAAGAGCTCATGATTCAAAAATGATCGAAAAAGTAGAAAAATACTTAAAAAATCATGATACATCAGGACTAGAAATACACATTATGTCGTTGGTAGATGCTATGAAATTTACCTTAGAACGCATAAGAGCAGGAAAGGATACTATTTCGGTTACGGGCAACGTAATGCGCGATTATTTAACCGATTTGTTCCCAATTTTAGAAGTAGGAACAAGTGCAAAAATGCTTTCTATTGTTCCATTAATGAATGGCGGAGGATTGTTTGAAACTGGAGCAGGAGGTTCTGCCCCGAAACATGTAGAACAATTTTTAAAAGAAAACCATTTACGATGGGATTCCTTAGGTGAATTTTTAGCATTAACTGTCTCTTTAGAACATTTAGGACTTAGCACAAACAATCCAAAAGCATTAGTGCTTTCTGAAACCTTAGACGAAGCAATAGAAACCTTTTTAGAAAATGACAAATCGCCTTCGCGAAAAGTAGGAGAATTAGACAACAGAGGCAGTCATTTTTATTTAGCAATGTATTGGGCAGATGCGCTAGCAAAACAAAACAAAGACAAAACTTTAAAAACTATGTTTACGGGTATTGCAAAACAACTAAAAGAAAAAGAAGCAAATATAGTAGATGAATTAAATAAAATTCAAGGAAAACCTGTAAATTTAAAGGGCTATTACAGCCCAGATGTGGATTTAATTATTCAAACCATGCGACCAAGTAAAGCGTTTAATGCTATATTAAAATCCATAGCATAAACAAAACTTTTTACAAAAATTTAAAACTGCCAGAAATTAATTTGACAGTTTTTTTTGTTTTAATATGTTCATATTAATAGACCAAATGGCTATTAAATAGTCGTTAAGTTATCGCTTACTACTCGAAAAAGCAATTCACTCACAAACCAAATAATAATTTTCAGGATCTACCACTTTAGCAAAAGCTAATTTTGCAAATTCTAATTTACTAGAATCAAAAGAAAGCACATCCATTAAAGCTATTAGTTGATGGGTATTAAAATAATTAAACTGCAAACTAAATTACAATGCATCTACCCTACTAGAGTCAAAACATTCATTTTCTAAAGATTGTTTAAAGCAATAAAATTGTGCCTGATTCATTGAAACTAGTACGCCAGACTCTATCACTATTTCCTCTTCATAGTAAGATACAACGTGGTAACTAAAAAAATTCTTCTTCAAAAATTCGCAAAAGTTATTGCCCTAAAAGCAAAATTAATTCCTCCAAAACACACCACCTTTCGGTTTCTTCCTTGCATTTGAAATATTTATACCGGTTAAAAATTAACTTGTAATTCATCCATAATTAAATTGCCATTAGCACGATACGATTGATTTCCCTCTTGAAAAATGTAAGTAAAAAAAATTACTTGAAAAATTTCAACTTGCAAAATTGATTTTCCATTTCTGCTAAAACCCTTAGATGCCAGAAAAAGAAAAAAACCAAAACTAGTGTTTTTGTTTTCATAATACATGCCCTTTCGTTTAGTGAATACTCAATTAACTTGGCAAGTAGAATTTTAATAGGTGTGCCAAAAAATATTAATTTATATAAATACCTATATTTCAAGTATTTAAAATTTAATGATTCTATTTTTTTTAACATTTCTGTTTAGTCTAAAGAGGTATATTTGAAACAAAAATAAAATTGCGATTTCCATTTATTTTTAGATTTTTGCTTCCTATACTGCTGATTATTTTCAACAATGTATCCGCACAAGAACGATTTACATTAAGCGGTACCGTAGTAGAAAAATCAAGCAATGAAACGCTTATTGGCGTTAATGTGATACTTCCCAAACTTCAAACGGGAACCATAACTAATGAATATGGTTTTTATTCTATCACACTGCCTCCGGGAATCTATGAGGTTGTTTTTAGTACTTTAGGTTTTAAAAAAATAAGCCAAAAAATTCAGCTTACAGAAAACACCAAATTGAATCTCGCTCTAGAAGAAACGACAGAAAAATTAGATGCAATCGTAATTACGAAGGACCTAGAAAAATTAAACATCAAAAACCCACAAATGAGTGTGAATGCTTTATCCATAAACACCATAAAAAGAATGCCAGTAGTTTTAGGAGAAACCGATGTTATCAAATCTATTGTATTACTTCCAGGAGTTACTAGTGCAGGTGAAGGTGCTAGCGGATTTAATGTAAGAGGAGGATCGGCTGATCAGAATCTTATTTTACTGGACGAGGCTACTTTATATAACTCTTCACATTTATTTGGTTTTTTTTCAGTTTTTAACCCCGATGCTATAAAAGATTTAAAACTCTATAAAGGAGGTATTCCTGCGCGCTTTGGTGGAAGAATTTCATCGGTGTTGGATATTTACCAAAAAGATGGAAATCAAAACAAATTTAAAGGCTCTGGCGGCATTGGGCTAGTTTCTAGTCGAGCTTTGCTAGAAGGACCTATCATAAAACAACGAGGTTCTTTTTTAGTAGCTGGACGCAGTAGCTATGCACATCTTTTTCTTCCACTATTTGATAACGACAACATCGCTTATTTTTACGATTTAAATACCAAATTAAGCTATAAACTAAACGACAACAATAACTTATTTCTCTCTGGATATTTTGGAAGAGATGTTTTTGAAATTGCAGATAGTTTTAGCAATACTTTCGGTAATACGACCCTTAATTTGCGATGGAACCATCTGTTTTCTAATCAACTTTTTTCTAATATTTCGGTAATTTATTCTGATTATTACTATGGTTTAACGCTGAATTTTGTAGAATTTAATTTTGATAGCGGCATTAGAAACATAAATATAAAATATGATTTAAAACACTATATTTCAAATAAAATACAATTAAACTATGGTGTAAACCTCTTGTACTATAAATTCAATCCTGGAGAAATCAATCCCACTTCAGAAACCTCGGGCATAAATGCCCAAAAACTTACCGATAAATATGCTACAGAAAATGCAGCATATCTCGATGCTGAAATAAAAATCACGGATAAGTTGGCGGTGCAAGCCGGAATGCGGTTTTCTACCTTTAACCGATTAGGACAAAACGAATTATATTTATATGAAAATGACAACCCCATTACCTTTAATAACGACTTAAACATATACCAAAAAGCACCCGCCATAGATACAATAAGTATTTCAAGAAATAAAACAATACAATCATTTGCTAATTTTGAGCCAAGGTTTTCTGCTGCTTATCAATTTAATGAAACATCTTCCATTAAAGCAAGTTACCAAAGGATGGCGCAGTACATTCACTTAATTTCAAACACTACCTCGCCTACTCCTTTTGATGTGTATGCGCCAAGCGGAAAGTATATTAAACCACAACTCTCTAATCAGTTTGCATTAGGCTATTTCAAAATTTTTAAAAACTATTCATTAGAAGCAGAAACCTTCTATAAAGAAGTACAAAACCGCTTAGATTATACCGATGGTGCCGATTTAATTGCCAACAATTCCATTGAACAAGTACTCCTTTCTGGCGAAGCTAAAGCCTATGGCTTGGAAGTATTATTTAGAAAAAATGAAGGAAAATTGCGGGGATGGATTGCCTATACCCTCTCAAAAAGCAAACAAAAAACTCCTGGCAGAACGCCAGAAGAAACCGGCATCAATAATAGCAACTGGTACCATTCGGCATGGGACAAAACGCATGATATTTCAATAACCGCAAATTATGAATGGAATGCCAAATGGGCATTTGGCGCTAATTTTATTTTTCAAACTGGACAACCAGCTACTTTTCCAAATGGGCAATACCAATACAACGGCATTGTTATACCCACTTTTGAAAATAGAAGCAGCAGCAGACTGCAAGCCTTTCACCATGTAGACCTTTCAGCAACTCTAACCCCCTCAAAAAACCAAGGCAGAAACTGGCAAGGCGAATGGGTTTTTAGCATATACAATGTGTATGACCGGAAGAATGCCGCTTCGGTTTCCTTTCGAGAAAATACCGATGTCGGTCGAAACGAAGCCGTAAAATTATCTATTTTTGGAATAATTCCGGCAGTAACCTATAATTTTAAATTTTAAGATGAAACTAGTAAAAATTATATTTATTCTGCTCGCGATAAGCTTGAACTCCTGTGAAGAGGAAATTGATTTAGATTTGAATGAAGCCGAACCAAAATTAGTAATAGAAGCCTCTATAAATATTGAAGAAGATGGCTCTAATTTTGCTTTTATAAAATTAACAACCACCACCCCATTTTTTAATACCGACATCCCATTTGTAGCTGATGCAACAGTAACCATAACCGATGAAAATGGCATACAATATCCATTCAGCCATTCAGAAAATGGCTTTTACCTTGGAGATTTAATTCCACAAGCTAACGTAGACTACACTTTAAAGATAACGCATAAAAACGAACTATACACCGCCACCACGCACTTAGAATCTGCAGTTCCTATAGAATTTATTGAGCAAAGAAACAACGGAGGATTTACAGGGGAAGATATTGAACTTAAAGCCTACTTTACAGACCCTTCTGGGAAACCAAACTTCTACTTTTTTGAAGGATTATCCAGTAAAGGAGATAGTTTTGACGCTTTAAAAGACACTTTTTTTGATGGTAATTTAATTTTTGGGTACTATTTAGTGGAAGATATTGCGCCTGGAGATACGGTCAATTTTAATCTGTATGGTATTAATGAAACCAATTATAATTTTCTATTCACTCTATTATTACAAACAGAATCCCCCGGTGGCCCTTTTGAAACCCAACCGGCAACAGTAAGAGGAAACATTGTAAATCTGACCAATCCGGATAATTTCCCTTTAGGCTATTTTAGAATTTCAGAAGTATATCGATTTAGTTATACAGTTCAATAACAATGTGTATTTTTGTAGCATGACATTCCATAAAACTACAGAAGAAGATTCGCACTACCACCATTTAGAAAAAATGGAAGTAGGCACTTTGTTAAAAAACATCAACACCGAAGACAAGACCGTAGCCTTAGCTGTAGAGAAAGCTATCCCCCAAATTAAAGCACTCACCAAAAATGTTATCAACAAATTACGCACCGGTGGAAGGTTATTTTATATAGGAGCAGGCACTAGCGGTCGCCTTGGCATTTTAGACGCTAGTGAATGTCCTCCCACATTTGGTGTTTCCCCAGATTTGATTATAGGCTTAATCGCCGGTGGTGATTCTGCCATAAGAAAAGCGGTTGAATTTGCTGAAGACTCCACCACACAAGGTTGGGAAGATTTAAAAACCCACCACATCACTTCAAAAGATATTGTTATAGGCATTGCCGCTTCAGGCACCACACCGTATGTTGTTAGTGCACTACAAGAATGTAATGCAAAAGGCATAAGTACAGGATGTATTACTTGCAATGCCGGAAGTACGCTTGCCAAAACAGCAAACCTTGCTATAGAAGTAGTTGTAGGACCGGAATTTGTTACAGGAAGTTCCCGTATGAAAGCAGGAACAGCCCAAAAATTAGTGTTGAACATGATTTCCACAGCCACCATGATTCAGCTAGGCAAAGTACAAGGAAACAAAATGGTTGACATGCAGTTGAGCAACCATAAATTAGAAGCACGAGGCATCTTGATTTTAATGAAAGAACTATCTATAGGCCAAGAAAAAGCAACGCAACTATTACAACAGCACAAAAATGTAAGAACCGCTATAACGGAATTTAAAAATGAAACACACCAATAAAAATATACTGGCAAAAGGAGTGAAATTTCTAGCGCTAGCCCTACCACTCATGTTTTTAGGACCCTATTTAATCACATTAGGATTTTTAAACAAAACCAACAACACTTTTTATGTTTTTTTCCCCTTAGGGTTGGTAGTAGCCGCAGCCTCGATGTATTTTGCATTCAAAGGCATACAAACCATAATGAAATCCATGTTCGATTAATTTTAGTTTGGGCAACTCTTTTAAAACCGAAAAAGGTTTTAAAAGATCGCGCTATCTGCTAAATATTTTTTTTGTAGCATCCTACAAAACAGTATTAAACAAAAAAAT
>PHDJ01000059.1 GCA_002842575.1 Bacteroidetes bacterium HGW-Bacteroidetes-2 | reverse complement strand
AAAAACTTACTCAAAACGTTTGTGTAAGAAGAAAAGGGTTCTATATTTGCAGCCGCTTAGAACAATAAAAGAGTACTAAACGACACGTTCAGAAAAGGGTTGTGAGTGATAAGAGAAAATAAATTATATTTTTTCAATAAAAGTATTGCAGGAATAAAAAACTGTGTTATATTTGCAGCCGCTTAGCGAGGCAGAGATGTTAGTCTAAGAAAAAAGAGAAGAAAAAAGTTCATTGATATATTGAATTGACAGCGTATTTTTTGAGATTGGGAACAATCGAAAAAGGATACAGAGAATAAACCGAGTAAAAAGAACCTGAGAGCTAATGTGACAACGATCAAAGAAAGTAGTTGTTAAAATTATTTAAGATTTAACGATGAAGAGTTTGATCCTGGCTCAGGATGAACGCTAGCGGCAGGCCTAACACATGCAAGTCGAGGGGTATAAAGTGCTTGCACTTTAGAGACCGGCGCACGGGTGCGTAACGCGTATGCAATCTACCTATTGCAGGGGAATAGCCCAGAGAAATTTGGATTAATGCCCCATAGTACTATTGAATAGCATTATTTAATAGTTAAAGATTTATCGGCAATAGATGAGCATGCGTCCTATTAGCTAGTTGGTGTGGTAACGGCACACCAAGGCTACGATAGGTAGGGGTCCTGAGAGGGAGATCCCCCACACTGGTACTGAGACACGGACCAGACTCCTACGGGAGGCAGCAGTGAGGAATATTGGACAATGGGCGAGAGCCTGATCCAGCCATGCCGCGTGCAGGAAGACTGCCTTATGGGTTGTAAACTGCTTTTATACAGGAAGAAACATCCCGACGTGTCGGGACTTGACGGTACTGTAAGAATAAGGATCGGCTAACTCCGTGCCAGCAGCCGCGGTAATACGGAGGATCCAAGCGTTATCCGGAATCATTGGGTTTAAAGGGTCCGTAGGCGGGCTTGTAAGTCAGTGGTGAAAGTCTGTGGCTCAACCATAGAATTGCCATTGATACTGCTAGTCTTGAATTATTATGAAGTGGTTAGAATATGTAGTGTAGCGGTGAAATGCTTAGATATTACATGGAATACCAATTGCGAAGGCAGATCACTAATAATATATTGACGCTGAGGGACGAAAGCGTGGGTAGCGAACAGGATTAGATACCCTGGTAGTCCACGCCGTAAACGATGGATACTAGCTGTTGGGCTTCGGCTCAGTGGCTAAGCGAAAGTGATAAGTATCCCACCTGGGGAGTACGTTCGCAAGAATGAAACTCAAAGGAATTGACGGGGGCCCGCACAAGCGGTGGAGCATGTGGTTTAATTCGATGATACGCGAGGAACCTTACCAGGGCTTAAATGTAGTTTGACCGATTTGGAAACAGATCTTTCGCAAGACAAATTACAAGGTGCTGCATGGTTGTCGTCAGCTCGTGCCGTGAGGTGTCAGGTTAAGTCCTATAACGAGCGCAACCCCTGTGGTTAGTTGCCAGCGAGTAATGTCGGGAACTCTAGCCAGACTGCCGGTGCAAACCGTGAGGAAGGTGGGGATGACGTCAAATCATCACGGCCCTTACGTCCTGGGCCACACACGTGCTACAATGGTAGGGACAGAGAGCAGCCACTGGGCGACCAGGAGCGAATCTATAAACCCTATCTCAGTTCGGATCGGAGTCTGCAACTCGACTCCGTGAAGCTGGAATCGCTAGTAATCGCATATCAGCCATGATGCGGTGAATACGTTCCCGGGCCTTGTACACACCGCCCGTCAAGCCATGGAAGTTGGAAGCACCTGAAGTCCGTCACCGCAAGGAGCGGCCTAGGGTGAAGCTGATAACTGGGGCTAAGTCGTAACAAGGTAGCCGTACCGGAAGGTGCGGCTGGAACACCTCCTTTCTAGAGAAAGACGACACTTTTTTTTAATATAATGAGTTAATCACTATTAACTAACAGAAGTGTTTTTACTTGGTTTACTGTCAATTTAAAATTTAGGTCTTAGGACTTAGGTAGTAGGAATTAGGAATTTTTTTAAATAAAAATCAACCTACGCCCTAATACCTAATATCTACAACCTATTTAGTCTCATAGCTCAGCTGGTTAGAGTACTACACTGATAATGTAGGGGTCGGCAGTTCGAGTCTGCCTGAGACTACTACTCACGCACAGCGTGATAGTGATGAGTTAAGAGTTCTGATTTCAGAGTTTTTGATTCAAGGCAAAAAAGTTCATTAACACATATTGAAAGGAAATTTTAGAAGTTGGGATACCTGTCCTTTTTGGAATTTGGAATTTTATTTTTGGAATTTCACATACAAAACGGGGGATTAGCTCAGCTGGCTAGAGCGCCTGCCTTGCACGCAGGAGGTCATCGGTTCGACTCCGATATTCTCCACTAAATTCCCACAAATGCGGGAATGTTATTAAAGTTCATTGATTGACATATTGAAAAGAGTTTTAGCAGTTTAGGTGCTAGAGCGTCCCGAACTAGCTTCGGGAAGGTCATCGGTTCGACTCCGATATTCTCCACGAGATAGTATCAAGACGATAGTATCAAGTATCAAGACAAGAGTCTTACTACTTAGTACTGAAATCTTAATACTTATTTAAAGTTCATTGACATATTGGAAAAAAGAATACGAAAAATTTAAAATTACAGTATTCAGCAATACATTTAAGAAACAGGTTTCTACTTGTTTTTTAAGAAGAAGGCTGAAGACTGCTAGTAACTCATTAAAAGAGCAAAAAGTACAATAAGCAAAATAAGGGCGTATGGGGGATGCCTAGGCTCTCAGAGGCGAAGAAGGACGCGATAAGCTGCGAAAATCTGCGGGGATTGGCACATACAAATTGATCCGCAGGTATCCGAATGGGGCAACCCACTATGTTGAAGACATAGTATCCCGACGTAAGTCGGGAGGCAAACCCGGGGAACTGAAACATCTAAGTACCCGGAGGAGAAGAAAACAAAAGTGATTCCGTAAGTAGCGGCGAGCGAACGCGGATTAGCCCAAACCAGGGTTGTTACGGCAATTCTGGGGTTGTAGGACCGCGACATTGGTTGTGCGATGAATTAGAACACTTTGGAAAGAGTGGCCATAGAAGGTGATAGCCCTGTACAAGTAAAGACCATAAACCATAGCGGTATCCTGAGTAGTGCGGGACACGAGAAATCCTGTATGAATTTGGCGGGACCATCCGCTAAGGCTAAATACTCCTGAGAGACCGATAGTGAACCAGTACCGTGAGGGAAAGGTGAAAAGAACCTTGAATAAAGGAGTGAAATAGATCCTGAAACCATACGCTTACAAGCGGTCGGAGTCCGCCTTCGGGTGGATGACGGCGTGCCTTTTGCATAATGAGCCTACGAGTTAACGTTGCTGGCAAGGTTAAGTGATTAAGTCACGGATCCGTAGCGAAAGCGAGTCTGAATAGGGCGAGATTCATTCCTTGGGAATGAAAGCGCACTTGTGCGCTTAGTCAGTAGTGTTAGACGCGAAACCGTGTGATCTACCCATGGGCAGGGTGAAGCTTTGTTAACCCAAAGTGGAGGCCCGAACCCGTTGACGTTGAAAAGTCTTGGGATGACCTGTGGGTAGGGGTGAAAGGCCAATCAAACTCGGAAATAGCTCGTACTCCCCGAAATGCATTTAGGTGCAGCGTTGAAAACTAGTTTTATAGAGGTAGAGCTACTGATTGGATGCGGGGGCTTCACCGCCTACCAATTCCTGACAAACTCCGAATGCTATAAAATGATAATCAGCAGTGAGGGCATGGGTGCTAAGGTCCATGTCCGAGAGGGAAAGAACCCAGACCATCAGCTAAGGTCCCAAAATGTATATTAAGTTGAACAAACGCGGTTGGATTGCACAGACAGCTAGGATGTTGGCTTGGAAGCAGCCATTCATTTAAAGAGTGCGTAACAGCTCACTAGTCGAGCGATCCGGCATGGATAATAATCGGGCATAAATATACTACCGAAGCTATGGATTTCCGCCTTTGGCGGATCTGGTAGGGGAGCATTCTAATGGGGTTGAAGGTGAGCTGTAAGGCTTGCTGGACTAATTAGAAAAGAAAATGTAGGCATAAGTAACGATAATGCGGGCGAGAAACCCGCACACCGAAAGACTAAGGTTTCCGCAGCTATGCTAATCAGCTGCGGGTTAGTCGGGGCCTAACGCGAACCCGAAAGGGGTAGTGGATGGACAACAGATTAATATTTCTGTACCTGCTCACGCTAAAAGTGACGGAGGCGTAAATTTGGTGCGTGCTGACGGAATAGCACGTTGAATCCGCCGGAAGGCGGAGATAGTACACTAAGGCTACGGCTGCGGTGATAATCCAGAAAAACGACTTCCAAGAAAAGCGAGTGAAGCAGCCCGTACCGTAAACCGACACAGGTAGTTGGGATGAGAATTCTAAGGTGCTCGAGAGATTCATGGTTAAGGAACTAGGCAAAATCGACCCGTAACTTCGGGAGAAGGGTCGCCCCGACGTCAAGTCGGGGCCGCAGTGAAGAGGTCCAGGCGACTGTTTATCAAAAACACAGGGCTCTGCTAAATCGAAAGATGATGTATAGGGCCTGACACCTGCCCGGTGCTGGAAGGTTAAGAGGAGATGTTATCTTCGGAGAAGCATTGAATTGAAGCCCCAGTAAACGGCGGCCGTAACTATAACGGTCCTAAGGTAGCGAAATTCCTTGTCGGGTAAGTTCCGACCTG
>PHDJ01000023.1 GCA_002842575.1 Bacteroidetes bacterium HGW-Bacteroidetes-2 | reverse complement strand
GTTTTTGCTTTAAAATCAATTATTTATTTTAAAAAATCCGAAGCGCTAAGATTAGTTTTATTTTGATTTTTCGCAGAGTTGGATAATGGTTGGCAACGTTTTCGGGCTTGGCGAAGGTGGCGATTTTCACCACAAATGTTGATGCGGAGAACCAAACTTTGATTAACCACAAATGTGTCTGCGGAGCACGGAACCGCCACTTTTGCCAAACCCGTGTTATATGCGGTTTTTCTTTCTATGTTGTCCGTTACTGTCACTTTTTAATGATTAAAAATATTGCTTTGCCAGTGTCCCTTAATGTGTCAAGTGCATTTATGAAAATCGCTGTTACTAATGTGTCAAAAATAAAGTCGTGGTGGGTTAGTTTCATTTTAATTACTTCACTGTCCTTGAAAATAAGAGCAGCAATTGAAAGTCCAATGAGTATGATTTGCTCGAATAATGCAAATTTCAATTCTTTATAACTGTCGCTGAAGTCAAAATTTTTATGGTTCTCAGAAATTTCCTTCAACTTAGTCAACACAATTCCTGTTGTCGCTGTATTAATAGCAAGCAAATTGATTAGAATGTTTATCACATTGTCGTGCAAGAATTTTGATAGAAATGGGCTTTCTAAAAAAGTAGATAGTGCATTAAGTATTAAAGCAGCTACTATGTAAAATGAAATATTTTTAACCCAAGTCATATTATAAAAGTAGCTTTAAAATGTTGATTAACTCTTGTGGTGAAAGGTTTTTTAGTTCCATTTCATCAACATTTATTTCAGTCGGAGTTTTTGCGGTCTTTACTTTTTTTCTAAGTCCTTTTACTTTGAATGAAATGTTACCACCGCCTTGTGAAGCATAGTCAACAAGTCCATCTATTTGTGCATTTTCTCTGTCAATAATAAGATTGGCTTCTTTACTGCTTTGTAATTTCAAGTTAAGTTTATGTGCGTCCACAGAGTTTTCTAATGCTTTTAACTGCTCATCAATCTTAGACGAAATGTTACTCATATTAGGTCTTATGAGTTCAAAGTCAAGTTGCTTTATTCTGTTTTCATATTTCTCAACAATTTCCCAAAAGTCTTCCTTTGAATAAATAGGCTCAATATAGATTGCAAGATTTTTTGGTTTTAGGTGTCTGTTTAGGTTGTTCTCAATTATATGCGAAACTGTCTCAGGGTGTGCAAATGCTTTTGAGTTTTTTTCTATTGCGATAATCTGTTTTGTCTTGTCGTTGTGTATCGCAATTGTCACGGCTGGGTAATCTTCAATTTGTTCTTCCTTAAAGTCTGGCGTGTGTCGTTTTAGTTTACGTAAAACATTTATTCTAAAAAGGAAAATATTGTCATCTGTTCCGTCAAAACGAAGAGTGATTTTTGATTTGGAATGTTCAAAGGTCAGTTTTGGTTTATTTAAAACGTCTGCAAGAAATTGATTTTTCTTTTCAACCAAGTCTTCATATGAAGTTACTTCGTTGTCAATTGTCAACTGTATGCTTTTGCTTATTGGCAGAATTTGAAATCTGTATGTTTCAAAGGATACTAATTTTGGGTTCTTTATTTGCATACTGTCTGTTTTTTAAAATCGCATATAACATGTTTATATCCCCATGTTTATTCAAAAACATGCGGATATATTGCTTATCTAGGTCATGCTTTTTGCGTTTTATAGCGTATATATGCCTAATAGAACTTATATACGCATGTTTTTAATAAAGTAGGGAAGGTATAAAATTTTGATTTAAAACCTAGTATTAAAACAGATAAACTTCATAACAATACACTTGTTTAATACACCACCACAAACCTAAACAAACCAATTCATTTAAGTTTACGGGTCAACTTAAAGAGCTAAAAAAAGTCTGCCAAAAAACGAAAGAAGATACAAAATCCTCTTGAAAGTCATTCTAAAAACGTAACAATATTGCAATTTTAAGGTAACATTTATCCACAACAATAAAGTGGTGCGGTTTTTAATCAATGCAACTTAAATGAAATTATTTCCACTTAATGTTACAGCCCATACTTGGTTTTTGGTTAGTGCGTTGGGGGCTGTTGTTCAGGATACTGTCTAGCGCTTCCCGCAGGTCTCTTCCGTTAGGTTGTATGCTGTTTCCCGGTCTGGACGGGTCTAATTGGCCTCGGTAAACTAATTTTAATTCTTCATCAAACACATAAAAATCAGGAGTGCATGCGGCATTGTAGGCTTTAGCCACTTCCTGGGTTTCGTCAAAAAGATATGGGAAGCCATAGTCTTGTTCTTCTGCAGTGATGGCCATTTGTTCTGGAGAATCCTGCGGATAATGTACTATATCGTTGCTGTTAATTGCTACAAAACCAAAACCTTGTACCCTGTAATCATTTGCTACACGAACAATTTCTTTGTTTACGTGTTTTACATACGGGCAATGGTTGCAAATAAACATTACTACTGTACCGTGTTTGCCAATAACATCGTGAAGCGTTACAAACTCTCTGGTTATCACATCAATAAGTTTAAAATGGGGTGCTTTTGTGCCTAGCGGAAGCATTGAGGAAGGGGTAAGTGCCATAGTTTAATTTTAGTTCTAAGATACAATTATTTTAAAGGGCATGCAATAGTTTATTTTTTTTAAACTTTCTAAATTATGGTATATTCAACTCCTAAAGTATTAAAGTTATACCAAAATATTTTGACATCTATTTTTTAGGATTAATTTTGGCGTAATTAATTGAAAATGAGAATGAAAATGAAAGAGTTTTATACCACAATATCCGAGGCTATTGCCGATTTACAACAGCAAGGCTATATGTTAGATTACAACCTAAAAGGACAAGGGTTACTTAAAGATTGGCCTATAAAACAAGAAACAGAAAATTTGGAGGTAGTTAAATTTTATCGTTTTGAGAGCAAAAGCAATCCTGCAGATAGTAGGATTCTTTATGTGTTAGAAAATGCTGCCGGTAAAAAAGGATTGTTAGTAGATGCTTATGGAGCAGATAGTAGTAACTTAGCACCTGAAAAAATTCATAGAATGAATATTCTTAGATAACTATGGAAATTATTGATTGGCAACATTTTCAACAAGTACAGATGCAGGTAGGCACGATTATAACAGCGGAAGATTTTCCGGAAGCCAAACAACCTGCTTATAAACTTCAAATTGATTTTGGACCGGAATTAGGTGTAAAAAAATCTTCAGCACAAATCACTAAACGCTATCGTAGTGAAGAATTGATAGGCAAGCAAATTATAGCCGTAGTCAATTTTCCACCTAAACAAATTGCTAACGTAATGAGCGAGTGCTTAGTGTTGGGAGCGGTGGATGCTTCAGGTGACGTTATTTTATTACAACCCGAAGCAAAGGTAGCAAACGGGTTGCGCATAGCTTAAAAGTTTTTTACATAAATTCGCCAAAGAAAACCGTATTCATTAACAATTTGTTGGTTCCAAACCAAAACGCTCTAAAGTTGGTGTTTTCTATAAACAAGAGAATTTTTCCTTTTCCAAAATTTTCTGCTTTGAAAGCCGAGCTATTGGCAAGGTTTTTTAAATTGTCTTTGGTGATGTAGCCACTTAATAGTGGTTTTTTAGTAAAAAGTATTGGGTTGTTATAACTTTGCATATCGGGTTCTAAAATGAGGTTGGAGTTTTTAAATAGAGGCATCGTGCTATTTTTATAGCCAAAATTTACAGGATGCGAACGGTCTAATTTTACTTCAAATATAGCACCGCCAATACCTTTAGCCCCACGATAATCATTTTTACTTTCAAAGGAAATATTGACCGCCGTGTCTTTTACTTCTTTGAAAGTAAGTTTTACAAGTTCATTGGTATTTGCCCATTTTGCGGCATTTTTATACCCTATTAAGATTCCCCCATTTTTAACCCAAGTTTTTATTTTTTCGGTATCGTTTTTATCTAACACAACTCCCGAACTGTTCGGAAAAATAAGATGGGAGTAGCTACCTATATCGGTTCGGTTTAAATTTCTTGTATCGAGTTTGGTAATTTTCATTGCATAGCGTTGGTCAAATAGGTGCCATATCTCTCCTGCATCTGACGGTGTAATACCATCGCCCACGAGTAATGCCACTTTTGGTTTTAAAATGGTTTTAAATTCATTACTTCCTAAATCTATTCCTTTTGTTCTTCCGGTGGATACACTTGTAATGGTAATATGCGATTGTTGTGCTACATTGTTTAAGAATTGGGCAAGTGCTTGCGCGGACATTTTTTGGTTTTGCACAGGAATAAGGATGGTACCATAATCGAATGTTTTACCTTGCATTTCAAATTGTTTCACTCCCACTTTTGCCAGAATACCGGCTTCTAAAATTTGGTGGAGAGCTTTTGGGGTGTAGTATTCATGCCATTCCATCAAGTAGGCATAGGACGATTCTGGAAATTTAGTTACTACAGGAGGTTTTATATCTGTAATCACTGAGCCTAGCTGGTTAAGAGGCGCATTTTCATCATAATCTACATTAAAAGCAAGAGGAAACGACCAGGCAGAAATATCATAAAACAGGCTATCCTGAAAAGTGGTTCTTTTTTCAAAAATAGCTTGTATTAAACGTGATTGCTTTTGATTTGTAGGTAGGATATAACTAAAGCCCTTTTTATAATTTTTTGCATTAAGGGTAAAATCGTTTTTGATGGTGTGGATTTGGATTTGGTGTTGTTGTAAAATTTCAGCTAAATGGTATGCTTTTGCGGCATCTTTTTCATCGCCAAAAACGATAGCACTTGTTTTGGACTCTTTTCTTGCCTCCTGAAAAAAATTACGTTGGTAGTCTAAAATCTTTTCTCTCAGTTTAAGCCCTGCTTCTAAAGTAGAAAGTGCGGTAACAAATTGATTTCTAATGGTAAAAGGAAAGGTTAATATGCCATTGTCACTTTCTTGTGCGTGCCCTCTGGAGGAAGCTTGCTCAAAGAGAATACCAATACTTCCCTGAATATCAGGAAAGGTTGAACCTTTGCCGAAATAAAAATCGTCAAAATCTTCTTCAGAATAATAAAAACTTCCAATTTTATCCAGTGCATCGGCATGAAATTGTGCAATATCGCCAGTTAGCGACTGGTTTTTCTTAGGTGTTAACGGGTGTGTTCTGGAAGGAATTCCGGGTTGAAAAAAAAATGTAGCATTAGTTCCCATTTCATGGTGATCTGTTAAGATGTTCGGATACCAATGATGAAAGGTTTTAATTCTCGCTCTGCTTTCCGGAAGTTGCGATGGTAACCAGTCGCGATTCATGTCAAACCAGTAGTGGTTTGTTCTGGCGCCTGGCCAGGATTCACGATACTCACGGTCGTTAGGGTCGGGATTGATGTTTTCACTTTTATGCATATTTACCCATGAGGAAAAACGTTGCAGCCCATCTGGGTTAAAGGATGGATCAAATAGAATGATGGTATTGTTCAGTAGCTCGTCTATTTTAGGACCTTGTGCTGCTGCTAGATAATAGGCTACGGCAAGTGCAGCGTTACTACCGCTGGGTTCGTTGCCGTGAATAGAAAAGCCCTGGTTTACAACAATGGGCATCGATGAAAGATCTAGGTTATTCGCATTTTCATCAGAAAGGCTAAGGTGTTTTAAGCGAATAGTTTCTAAATTTTTATGATTGTTTTGCGAAGTAATTGTAAGTAAAATAAGTGGTCTGCCTTCTGCCGTTGTTCCCCGATTTTCTAGAGTTATCCTATCGCTACTCTTTGCTAAAACTTGCATGTATTGCACCAATTTGTCATGGGTAACATGCCATTCACCCACTTCATGGCCAATAATGCTTTTTGGGGTGGGTATGTTTGTGTTATAGGAAACCTCATTAGGAAGGTAATAGAAAAGATCAAGAGGTTTGTTTTGTGCGATGGAAAAAAGGGAGCCTAAAAAAAGGAATAAGAAAATGGTTTTTTTCATTAGAAAAATATTTGTTAGGGTTTAAATATAAAAAAACCGCTCCACAATGGAAACGGTTTCTGAAATTTAATCAAGAAAGAAAGCAATTAAATATCTTCAAAGTTGATATTCGTAAAACTATCGCTATTTCTTGGGGTTTCAGAATTTTCATCATTCAATTTTTCATCAGAATCTATACTATTTTCTTTTTTAAAGTCTTTTTGGTGGCGTTCGCTAATGACTTCTTCTCCTTTTTCTTCAATGATATAGTCAATCATTTCATTAATATTTTCTCTAAAGCTTGCAAAATCTTCTTTGTATAAATAAATTTTGTGTTTTTTGTAGTGAAAAGAACCATCGTCATTGGTAAACTTTTTGCTTTCTGTAATTGTAAGGTAGTAATCTCCAGCTTTCGTTGCTCGTACATCAAAGAAATATGTTCTTCTTCCGGCACGTAAAACTTTTGAGTAGATTTCTTCCTGCTCCATCATTTCGTTTTCGCTCATAATATATTTTTTATCTTCATTATTTAATTCAAAAATCTAAAAAAAATACCTATTGGGCAACTAAAATTAACTTTCTTTTTCTAAAAGTTGTTTGGCATATAATTCTTTGTAATAGCCATCCTTTTCTATCAACTGATTGTGAGTGCCTTGTTGTAAAATTTGACCTTCTTGAAGAACAATAATTTTATCGGCATTTCTAGCTGCAGAAATACGGTGACTTACTAAAATGGTGGTTTTTCCTTTTGAAAGTTTTTTCAAATTACTTAATATTTTTTCTTCGGTTTCTGTGTCCACGGCAGAAAGGCAATCGTCAAAAAGATATATTGTTGGGTTTTTAATTAAAGCTCGCGCAATAGAAACCCGTTGTTTTTGTCCGCCACTTAGGGTAATACCTCTTTCGCCTAATACGGTTTTATATTTTTTTGCAAAACCCATAATGTTTTTATGAACCGATGCGTTTTTAGCCATTTCTATTATTTCTTCTTCGGTGGCATCCTCTTTGCCAAATTTGATATTGTTGGCAATGCTGTCACTAAATAAGAAAGAATCCTGAGGTACATAGCCTATGGCTTCGCGCAAACTTGTAAGGTTAGTTTCTTTAATGGGTTTACCGTCTATGTATAACTCACCCGATTGGATGTCATATAATCTGCCTATAAGTTCAAGTATGGTAGATTTTCCAGAGCCTGTATTTCCTATAATAGCAAGAGTTTCCCCAGGAGTTACGGTAAAAGATACGTTTTTTAAAGCTGTAATGTTAGTGTCAGGATATGTAAAAGAGGCATTTTTAAATTCAATTTTTCCTTGAATAGGATGATTTTCAGTAACGGTATTGGTTATTTCTGATTTTTCTTTAAGAAATTCGTTAATACGTTTTTGTGAAGCTTCTGCCTGTTGTACCATAGAAGTAACCCAACCCACTACTGCAACGGGCCAGGTGAGCATATTTACAAAGATTAAAAATTCAACAATGGTACCTAATTCTTTTATCTGCCCATTTATATATTGGTTGCCGCCTATATAAACAACCATTAGGTTACTTGCCCCAATAAGTAAAATCATTAAAGGAAAAAATAATGCTTGAACTTTAACCAAGTCTAGGTTTTTGTCTTTGCTGGCATTTGCCAATTCCACAAAATTAGCATTGGTTTGTGGCTCCATGGCATAGGCTTTTACCACAAAAATACCACTAAACGATTCTTGAGTGAACGTAGTAAGTTTAGATAGATATTGTTGCACAATGGTGCTTCGTTTGTTGATGGCAACACTTAAGCGGTATATGGCAAAAGAAAGGATAGGTAGAGGGGCAATAGTATAAAGAGTTAATAAAGGTGCCTGACTATACATATACCAAATTACAATAACAAATAAAGATATGGTTTGTACGCTATACATTAGTGCCGGGCCTGCATACATTCTTACTTTAGAAACGTCTTCGCTAATGCGATTCATGAGGTCGCCTGTTCGGTTTAGTTTGTAAAAATTAAGAGAAAGTGTTTGATAGTGTTTGTATATTTCATTTTTTAAGTCAAACTCAATACGTCTGGACACTACAATAAATGTTTGTCGCATTAAAAAAGTAAAGAGGGCTGCAATGATTGTGGCACCAATAATAATGGCGATATTAAAAAGCAATTCTTTTTTTACTATGGCGATTTCAATGGTTTCTTTATCGATGTATCGTTTAATGCTATTCACCGATTCGCCAATAAGTTTTGGAGTAACAAGGGCAAGAATTCTTGCTATGATAGTTATTACAAGACCTAGGAGAAGTCTGCCTCTGTATTTTACAAAATATTTATGTAGATGTTTTAATTCTTTCATACCAATTTTAAAAAAGCAGGAAACCCAATTTTTAATCCTGCATATATTTTTTTACAAGTTTTTATGTGCTTGCCGTAGGTTATTATTTCAAGGCATAAACCACACATACCTCTATATCATACAAAAATCAATAAAAATCATTTTAACACATTTTTGTTGAAACTAGTAAAATAAACCGCTACTTTTGCACCGCCTTTTTAAAGGATTATTTTACTAAAAATTTATTCAAATATTATGATTACAGAAGTAGTAAATGCTAATGAGATTCACAAAATTGACCCTGTTTTTGGCCAACTTTCGTTTGATAATCACGAGCAAATTGTTTTTTGCAACGACAAAGATACAGGATTAAAAGCAATAATAGGAATACATAACACAGTTTTAGGCCCTGCATTAGGAGGTACAAGAATGTGGAATTACGCTAGTGAATGGGATGCTTTAAATGATGTTTTGCGTTTATCAAGAGGTATGACCTATAAGTCAGCCATTACCGGTTTAAACTTAGGTGGTGGAAAAGCAGTGCTAATAGGAGATGCTAAAACACAAAAAACACCAGAGTTAATGAAAAAATTTGGTGAATTTGTACATTCCTTAGGCGGAAAATATATTACCGCTGAAGATGTAGGAATGACCACCAGCGATATGGATTTAGTGCGTACTGTAACTCCTTATGTTACAGGAATATCAGAATCATTAGGAGGTGCGGGAAACCCTTCGCCAATTACCGCTTATGGTGTTTTTATGGGGATGAAAGCAGCGGCTAAATATAAATTTGGTTTGGATGTGCTAGAAGATAAAGTGATTTATGTACAGGGAATAGGTAATGTAGGTGAAGCCTTAGTGGAACATTTAACTAATGAAGGAGCAAAAGTAATCATATCTGACATCAATCAGGAACGATTGGAAGAAGTGCGCGATAAATATGGTGTGACCATTTATGGAGGAAATAATCTTTATGCGGAAGAAATGGATATTTATGCCCCTTGTGCCTTAGGTGCTACCATCACTAATAAAACTATAGCCCTTTTAAAAGCAAAAATTGTTGCAGGAGCAGCTAATAACCAATTAGCTGACGATCAAATACACGGAAAACTTTTACAAGATAAAGGCATCGTTTATGCACCAGATTTTTTAATCAATGCCGGAGGAATCATTAATGTATATGCTGAGTTAGAAGGCTATGGCAAGGCGGAAATTATTCGCAAAACGGAAAATATATATAATACTACTTTAGAAATTCTTCAAAAAGCAGAAATCCAAAAAATTACTCCAAACCAAGCTGCTTTAGAACTAGCACAATTCAGAATTGATGCAAGAAAAAAAGAAAAAGCGTAACGTAAAATAGCTATATTTGCAACGCACAAACCATTTTTGTGCGTTGTTTTTTTTTAACAGTAAAGTTCTTTAAAAAGTATGCTCACAAGAAGACATATTCGCGTTAAGGTTTTGCAATCTCTCTATGCGTATCAAAATCAAGATAAGGCCAATTTAGTAAAACAAGAAAAGTTTTTGGTGTATAGTATGGAACAAATGCATGACTTGTATTTGTTACTACTCCATTTAATGACTGCCATTCACACTCAGGCAGAAGGGTATATGGAAAAATCAAAACGAAAACATCTAGCCACCTCCTTAGAAATAACACCCAACAGAAATTTTATAGATAACAGGGTTTTGGCATTACTAACAGAAAATAATTCATTAAACATTCTATTAAAAAACAAAAAAATCACCAATTGGGAAGTAGATAATGAATATCCGCAGATCCTTTTTAAGGAAATACGACAAGGAGAGTTGTATGCTAATTATTTAAAACTGGTTAACCCTACTTTTCAACAAGACAAAGAATTTATTGTTACCCTGTATAGCGAGATTATCGCACCAAATGAAAAGCTTTATTCCTATTTAGAAGACCATAGTCTTACTTGGATAGACGATTTTCCTATTGTAAACACTGCCATTGTGAAAATGTTAAACCAATTGAAACCTACTACTAAGGAGGATAAACTCGTGCCAAAACTATATAAAAATGACGACGATAGAGATTTTGCGGTAGATTTGTTTAACAAAACGGTGCTGCAAAACACCAATTTACTTGCAGAAATAGAAGGGAAAACACCCAACTGGGACAAAGAGCGCATTGCCGAATTAGATTTGATACTCATTAAAATGGGAATTACAGAATTTTTACATTTTCCGTCTATTCCCGTTAAAGTTACAATCAATGAATATTTAGAGATAGCAAAAGAATATTCCACACCAAAAAGCAGTTTATTTATTAATGGAATCTTAGACAAATTAGTCAAAGAATACATGGAAAATAATAAACTGAACAAAATAGGGCGTGGATTACAGTAAAACAATTTTTTTTATTAATTTAGTCCCCGTCTAAAAAAAACTACTTAATATTATGAAAAAATCAATTTTTATTGCAACATTAGCTGTTGCTTTAGTATTTACTTCTTGTAAAGAAAACGCAGCAGAAAAAGTAAACGAAGAAAACGCGCAAGCAGCTACAGAGGCAAATGCAGAAACTGGTAAATATCCAGTAATGACGTTTGAAGAAAGCGAATATGATTTTGGTACAATAGACCAAGGAACCGCAATGGAACATTTGTTTGTTTTCACTAATACCGGAGATGCTCCACTTGTAATTTCAGACGCTAAAGGAAGTTGTGGCTGTACAGTACCAACATTTACTAAAGAGCCAGTTGCTCCAGGAGCAAAAGGTGAAATGTTAGTAAAATTTAACGGAAGTGGTCAAAACCAAAGAACCATCTCTGTAACTGTTACCACAAACACAAAAGCCGGTACTGAAAAAGTAAATATTAAAGCCTTTGTGACTCCTAAAGAAGGAGCTCCTGCAGCAAGTAACTTATCTGCAACAGGTAAAACAACTAAATAATTTTTATGGAATCCTTACAATCTTTTGCTCCCTTTTTATTAATGTTTGTTGTGGTGTATTTTTTTATGATACGTCCACAAATGCAACGTTCTAAAAAAGAGAAAGCTTTTGCAGCTGCTCTTAAAAAAGGAGACAAAGTCATTACCAAAAGTGGTCTTCATGCCAAAATCTTAGAAATAAACGACGATGGTACAGTGATTTTAGAAACCTTATCCGGGAAAGTGAAGTTTGAAAAATCAGCGCTTTCTTTAGAAATGAGTGCAAAACTAATCGATAGTCCTTCTAAATAAAGACCTTAATGAACATCACGAAAAACCGCCTTTAATCAAGGCGGTTTTTTTATTTTCAGGAAGCATTTCTTTAGGAATATTTTTGTTCATTACTTGAAACCAAATCGGAGGAATTAGTGCCAAAACCATTGAAGTAGGGTAGCCATAAGGCAATTCTGGACTTTCTGGATGGTTTTTTAGGGTTTGATATTTTTTAGAAGATTTGTAATGATGGTCGCTGTGGCGAGTGAGTTCATACAGTATAATTCTGCCCAAAATAAAATTAGAATTCCAAGAATGTATCTTATCTACTCGCACATATCTTCCGGAGGGTAAACGGTTTCTTAGCAACCCATAATGTTCTATATAATTTATGGTTTCCAGAAGTAAAAACCCTACAACTGCCGCCGAAATGGCAATACCAACAGTTATTAGGTTAAAAAAATAATAGATTCCTGCTAGATATGCAAATTGTATTAAAGTAAACCACAGCATTTCATTTTTTGTGGAATACCATTTAACCTGATTACGCCTGTTTAGCTCTCTTTGAATTTGCCACGCTTTTCTATAGGTTCCTATAACTGTTTGTTTCCAAAATCGGTAAAGCGATTGATTATATTTAGCTGTAGAAGGGTCTTCTGCAGTGGCTACGTGTACATGATGCCCAAGGTTATGCTCAATAAAAAAATGCATATACAAGGAAGGTATTAATAATATTTTAGCCAAAATTCTTTCGAACATCGAAACCCTATGTCCTAACTCGTGTGCCACATTTATTCCATTTGCACCTAGGAGTATTCCTATACATAATGTTAAGCCAATGATTTCAAAAGCAGAAATGTTAGATATGCTTGCTGTAATTAAAAAATAATAAAGTAATCCAAAAACTATAGGTACGTTTAAATACAATAACAAATCGTAAATTTTTGAAACCGCTAGTTGCTTTTCTTCTTCTTCTGTTGCATTTCTAGAATCTACAGGCAGTAAGATTTCAAATATGGGGATAATCACAAATGCAAAGAGTACTGTAAAATAACTTGCTTTTCCTTGGAAGTAGATGGCAATAAATGTTGTTGTAGGAATGCTATACGCCCAAAGATATTTCATGTCATTTTTGCGCTGTTAGTTGAGCAATGTTTACAATAACTTCAATGGCTTTTTGCATACTCTCCACCGGAACATATTCATACCTTCCGTGAAAATTATGGCCGCCGGCAAAAATATTTGGGCATGGAAGTCCTTTATAACTTAATTGAGAGCCATCTGTGCCTCCGCGAATAGGTTTAACAATGGGTTTTATACCGGCCATTTTTATGGCTTCTTCTGCTATGGTAACGATATGCATAACAGGTTCAATTTTTTCACGCATATTGAAATATTGGTCCTTAATTTCTATATGAATCCATTCGTTTTCTAATTGGCCATTAAGTTCGCGAACCAGTTTTTGTAACATTTCTTTTCTAGCTTCAAAATGGTCTTTATTGTGATCTCTGATGATGTATTCTAAAACGGTTTGATCCACTTTACCGTTAATTGCTGTTAAGTGAAAAAAGCCTTGTCTGTCTTCGGTTAGTTCAGGGGTTTCTAATCTTGGAAGAGAATTGATAAAGTCGGTAGCAATATACATGCTGTTGATCATTTTTCCTTTTGCGTACCCGGGATGTACAATTTTTCCTTGGATGGTTATAACAGCACCTGCGGCATTAAAGTTTTCAAATTCGAGTTCGCCTATTTGGCTGCCATCCATAGTATATGCCCATTCTGCATCAAATTTGTCCACATCAAATTTATGGGCGCCTCTGCCTATTTCTTCATCTGGAGTAAAACCAACACGTATTTTTCCGTGTTTTATTTCCGGATGTAGAAGAAGATATTCCATGGCAGAAACTATTTCGGTTATTCCAGCTTTGTCATCTGCACCTAAAAGGGTAGTACCATCTGTGGTAATTAACGTTTGTCCTTTGTATTGTAATAAATCTTCAAAATAATCTGGACTTAAAATGATGTTTTCAAGGGCATTAAGAACAATATCTTTGCCGTCATAATCTTCTATGATTTGTGGTTTTACAAGAGCACCAGTAAAATCTGGCGAGGTGTCAAAATGTGAGATAAACCCTATGGTAGGAACTTCGTGGTTCACATTGCTAGGCAAAGTAGCCATTATGTATGCATTTTGGTCTATAGTAACCTCTTGCATACCAATGGTTTTTAGTTCCTCCACTAATTTATTAGCAAGGTTCCATTGTTTTTCTGTACTTGGGGTGGTTGTACTTTTTGAATCGCTTTCAGTGTCTATGGTTACGTAGCTAATAAAGCGGTTTATGAGGTGTTGTTTATCGATCATTATACATAAATATTTTGTCAAAATTAGCAAATATTCTTAGTAAATAGCTGCACAATTACTATAAAAATAAATTTTTAACTAGACTTTAAAGAAGTTTAGATGCTAAAAAAATAAATAAATCCAAGATTAAGAAACCTTTTCCTTTAAAGGTTACTTTTTTTGGTATTTTGACACCTTATTTTTTAAAAACCAACATTTATAGTTGACTAAGCTGCCTACAGTTTTCTGTGGTGTTTTTAGTTTTTACTTCTCCATAAAAACCCTATTTTTACACTATTGAAATACCAGACGATGTATAAAATCTTAGTACGACCCATACTTTTTCTATTTGATCCAGAAAAGGTGCATCATTTTTCATTTATTTGCATTCGGTTTTTAAATGCCATAGGATTTTCTCGATTGTTTCAACACTTGTTTTTGGTTACCGATAGCCGTTTAGAAAGAAATGTTTTTGGGCTCACCTTTAAGAATCCAGTGGGATTGGCAGCAGGTTTTGATAAAGACGCCACCTTATATAAGGAATTATCCAATTTTGGATTTGGGTTTATTGAAATAGGCACTCTGACTCCAAAACCTCAGGAAGGAAATCCTAAAAAGCGATTGTTTCGCTTACAGACAGATAAAGCCATCATCAACCGAATGGGATTTAATAATTTGGGAGTAGATAAAGCCGTTTTGCAATTAAAAAAAAATAAAGGTGTTCTCATAGGTGGAAACATCGGCAAAAATAAAATAACCACAAATGAAACGGCTACAGACGATTATGTGTATTGTTTTAAAGCTTTATTTGACGTTGTTGATTATTTTGTGGTGAATGTATCATCGCCAAACACACCAAATTTAAGGGCACTTCAGGACAAAGAACCATTAACACAATTGTTGCAAACCCTGCAAACCTTGAATAGTAAAAAACCCAACCCTAAACCCATACTACTTAAAATTGCGCCAGATTTAACTAACGAGCAATTGCTGGATATTATTGACATTATTTCTATTACAAAAATTGCAGGGGTAATAGCAACCAATACTACCATAGACAGAAAAGGGTTACAATCAGAAAAGAAAGAAGAAACAGGGGGTTTAAGCGGAAAACCATTAGCAAATCGGTCAACAGAAGTTATTCGTTTTCTTTCTGAAAAAAGCAAGAAAGCATTTCCTATTATTGGCGTAGGAGGTATTCATAGCGCAAAAGATGCTCTAGAAAAACTAGCTGCAGGTGCAAGTTTAGTGCAGCTTTATACCGGTTTTATATATGAAGGACCCACTTTAGTAAAAGAAATCAATAAAGCGATATTAAGAAAAAGTGGATGCAATAAGGATGTATTTGAAAAATAATTTATCCTAACCTTTATACCGAGCGAACTTTTAATACAACTTTGAATTTTAAATATGTTTGAAATTTTACTATCCTTCAGCATAGCCACAATGGCACTGGCTTTGTCGCCGGGACCCGATAATGTTTTTGTTTTTACCCAAAGCATTACCAATGGAAGTTCCTATGGCATTGCCACAACAGCCGGATTAATTTCTGGATGTATTGTGCATACCACCTTAGTGGCTTTTGGTATTTCGGCAATTATCATGGCTTCGGAAGGGTTGTTTTTAGGGATAAAAATTGCTGGAGCCATCTACTTACTTTATCTTGCCTTTCAGGTATATAAAGCTGGAAACACATTGATGATAACTTCAAAAGAAATAGTTCAAAAATCGCACTTTCAACTATATAAACAAGGCGTTATTATGAACATTCTCAACCCAAAGGTTACTATCTTTTTTTTGGCATTCTTTCCTGCCTTTTTATGGGATAAAGAAGAAAATACCATAGCTCAATTTTATATTTTAGGTTTGCTGTTTATGGGAATATCTTTTTTAATTTTTTCGGCAATTGCGTTACTTTCTGGAAGGATATCTACCTTTTTACAGCAAAAAAAGAATTCTGGAGTTTTTTTTAAATGGCTGCAAATTATTGTTTTTACAGGAATTGCAATTTTTCTCTTTCTTCCATAAAGAAATTGTATTTTTACACCTTAAAGATGCTTAGACTTTTGCCTTGTTTATGAGTGAAAAAGTTAAAATAATAGAATGTCCGAGAGATGCTATGCAAGGCATCAAGGCATTTATTCCTACCGAAAAAAAGGTACAATACATTCAATCGATATTGCGATGTGGTTTTGACACCATAGATGTGGGAAGTTTTGTTTCTCCGAAGGCCATTCCACAAATGGAAGATACCGCCGAGGTGCTTTCTAGTCTAGACCTTTCAAAAACCGAAAGTAAACTCCTTGCCATTGTAGCCAATCTGCGCGGTGCAGAGGATGCCGCAAAGCAAGAATGTATTAACTATTTAGGATACCCGTTTTCTATTTCTGAAAATTTTCAGATGCGCAATACCCACAAAACTATAGCAGAGTCTATGGCTGTCCTACAAGATATTTTATCCCTAGCACATGCCAATAATAAACAAGTAGTAGCCTATTTATCCATGGGTTTCGGAAATCCGTATGGCGATCCTTGGAATGTAGAAATCGTAGGCGAATGGACAGAAAAGCTTGCTAGTATGGGAGTGAAGATACTTTCACTTTCTGATACAGTAGGCTCATCTACACCCGATATTATCACCTATTTGTTTCGTAATTTGATTTCGAAGTTTCCTGAAGTTGAATTTGGAGCACATTTGCACACCGTTCCAACCAAATGGCATGAAAAAGTAGATGCCGCATACAAAGCAGGATGTAGGCGATTTGATGGCGCTATTCAAGGTTTTGGCGGTTGCCCAATGGCAAAAGATGAATTAACAGGAAATATGCCCACAGAAAAAATGCTTTCTTATTTTACAGCGGCAAAAGCAGATACCAATATTACCATGATGTCTTTTGAATCAGCATATAATGAAGCCACAAAAATATTCACCAATTACCATTAGCATGAAAAATTGTTTTTTTGTATTTCTTTTGTTTTCAATTTTTTTTATAGGATGTAAATCAGTACCCAATACCGTCTTAAAAGACGATGGGATTATTCAATTTAAAATCATTCAATTAAACGATGTGTACGAAATAGCACCACTAAGCGGCGGACTTTATGGCGGTATGGCTCGTGTGGCGCATATAGCGGATTCTGTTAGGGCAGTAAACAAAAACACTTTGTTAGTGATGGCTGGCGATTTTTTAAATCCTTCGCTTCTAGGAACCCTTCGACATAATGACGAACGTATAGCAGGCAAACAGATGGTGGAAGTTATGAATGCCATGGATTTTGATTTAGTAACCTTTGGAAATCATGAGTTTGATTTAAAAGAAGCCGATTTTCAAAAACGTCTTAACCAATCTAATTTTTCATGGCTTTCCTCTAATGTATTTCATAAAAAGGGGGATGTAAATACACCTTTTGAAATCCATCAAAACAATCAAATTCATCCAGTTAATAACACCTATCAAAAACGTTTTACAGACAGCGATGGCACCACGGTATCTCTTGGTTTTTTTGGAGTAACTATAGATTCTAATCCGCAGTCATACGTATATTATGCAGATTATCTGGAAGCCGCAAAAAACGCAATCTCTAGTTTAAAACAAAGTACCGATTTACTTCTAGGATTGACCCATTTAACCATAGAGCAAGACAAAACTATAGCAGAGCAACTACCAGAAGTTTCTTTTATTATGGGAGGTCATGAACACACCAATATGCTTGTAGAAACTAAAAATGCCAAAATAGCAAAAGCAGATGCCAATGCCATTAGTATCTATATCCATACACTTACCTTTTATAAAAACCAAAATAGATTGGTTATTGATTCGTATTTATTGCCTATAGATGCTTCAATAGCGTCTAAACCTGAAGTAAAAAGCATTGTAGATCGATGGAGTTTGATTTTAGACACTCAAATAAAAACGGTTGTACAAGACCCTTATGAAATAATTTACCTTACAAAAGTACCCTTAGATGGAACAGACAGTGCTAGTAGAGGCATTCAAACTAACCTAGGAAATGTCATAGCAGAGGCGATGGCAGCTGCTTACCGATATGAAGTAGATGCAGCATTGGTAAATGGAGGCTCCATTCGGGTGGATGATATGTTATCTGGATCCATAACTCCTATAGATATCTTCAGGGTATTGCCTTTTGGCGGAGGGGTTTTGAAAGTAGAAATGACTGGCGAATTGTTGAAAGAAGTGTTAGATTATGGCGAATCTAAACGAGGTACAGGTGCTTATTTGCAACGCTATAATTTTTCGCAAAGCGAAAAAGGGGAGTGGCTTGTTTCCACAAAGCCCATAGACCCATCCAAAACCTATACGATAGCTTTTAGTGATTACCTTCTTAAAGGTTTTGATATTCCGTTTCTTACTCCAGAGCATCAAGGAGTTTTAAGCGTATTTACCCCAGAGCATACCAGTTTAGCTGGCGATATACGTAATGCTATTATTGCTTTTTTAAAAAATAAGAAGTAGGCGGAAGCTATTGCTGTGCTGATATTAGTTTCTGTATAGGCATTTACCCTCTTTGGAAATCTCTGAAAAGAGCTTTCACTTTTGCCGTCTGAAGGGAAATTACTTTTTTAAATGCAAGTAAAGCTTTTAGTTTCCAAATATATTTTTGACAAAATCGTTCTACTTACTTTTGTTTTTTTGGTACATTTGATAAATAAAAGATGGTTTTAAGTTAAAATAAAGTTGACGGAAAGTATAGAGAGTAAATATAGAGAGAAGAAATCGATATATTTAAATAAGAAAAGAAATGATTTTTAATTTAAATCTATTTTATAAAATAGTTTTTTGGATTAGCCTCATAGGGCTAATTGCTATAATATCAGATTTCGGATTTTCACAAACCCCTATTTCTAAAAGGTTTTTAGACGATTTTTACTTTATTGTTATTGGAATTGGCATTACAGCTACTTTTTTAAGATATTTTCATAATTTGGATTTATTGAAAAGAAATGTCTTTTTTATTGACCTTCTTTCTGTAATCTTCACCTTATGGGTGTTTTACATGTATCTGTTTGTGGGGGTACCCTTTGAAACTGATTTATTGCTAGAAAATCCCATTTGGGTGAAAATTGCAGTTGCATTTACTTTTATACGGGAGTATTCTGAACTTAAAATAAACTTTAAAAGAAATATATTAAATCCGGTTTAAATTTTTATTGCTAGTTTTTTAGTAATTATTTTTATTGGTTCGCTTTTATTAATTTTACCCAATGCTACCCATGAAGATATTTCATACCTAGACGCTTTATTCACTTCAACGAGCGCCGTTTGTGTAACAGGATTAATAGTTGTTGATACAGGCACACATTTTACCTTGTTTGGGCAAACTATCCTGATGATTTTAATACAAGTAGGGGGTTTAGGCATCTTAACATTTGCCAGTTATTTCAGTTACTTTTTTAAAGGCGGAACCTCCTATGAAAATCAATTAGCCATGACCGATATGACGAGTTCTAAACAATTGGGAGAGGTATTTTCAATATTAAAATACATCATCTTAATAACCTTTGGAATAGAACTTTTTTCAGGAATTTTAATCTACACTAGCATAGATTCGAGCAATTTTAATACCCAATCAGAGCAACTATTCTTTTCTGCTTTTCATTCTATTTCAGCATTTTGTAACGCAGGATTTTCAACATTAACCAATAGTTTGTATGAAACAGGATTTCGGTTTAACTATTATCTACAAATAATTATAATTTTTACATTTGTACTAGGAGGCTTGGGCTTTCCTATTGTGGTTAATCTCCTTAAATATGTGAAATATAAAATTTCCACTTTGTTTTCATTGTATTCCAGAAAAAATGTTTACAAACCTTGGGTATTAAATCTAAACAGCCGAATAACCCTAGTTACTACATTTAGCGTTTCTATAGTGGCATTTGCTATTTTTTATTTTCTTGAATACAACAATACTTTAGCCGAACACAATGGATTTGGAAAAATAGTAACAGCACTTTTTGGAGCCACTACACCAAGAACAGCAGGATTTAATACAATAGATACCACCGCTATGGCTTTTCCGACACTGATGATGGTTATTTTTTTAATGTGGATAGGTGCCTCCCCTCAATCTACAGGTGGTGGTATAAAAACAAGTACTTTTGCCATTGCAACGCTCAATATTTTGAGTTTAGCGAAAGGAAAAACACGAATTGAAATATTTAGAAGAGAAATTGCTGATATTTCAGTAAAAAGAGCCTTTGCTATCATTTTCTTATCCTTAGCCGTTATCGGTACTGCTATAATGCTCATTTCCTTGTTTGACCCCGAAAAAGAATTATTAGAGGTTGCTTTTGAATGTTTTTCTGCATATAGCACCGTTGGTTTGAGTATGGGAATTACAAGTGATTTGAGTAGTGCCAGTAAATTTGTAGTTATCGTTGTAATGTTTGTTGGACGAATAAGTATGCTTTCATTGGTGATAGCTGTATTTAAAAAAGTAAGACATAAAAACTACAATTACCCAAAAGAAGATATCACCATAAATTAAAAAAAAAATTATAGTATGAAATACATAATTATCGGACTTGGAAACTTTGGTGCATCACTTGCCCAAAAACTAACAGAACAAGGCAATGAAGTTATCGGAATTGACACAAGAATGTCTAAAGTGGATGCCTATAAAGAAAAAATTTCACACACCATTTGTATGGACTCAACAGACGAGTATACTGTTTCCGGGCTTCCATTAAAAGATACAGACATTGTACTAGTAGCCATTGGGGAAGACCAAGGGGCAAATATTATAACCACAGCAATTTTTAAAAATTTTGAAGTAAAACGATTAATCAGCAGAGCTATTAACCCTTTACACGAAAAAGTATTACAAGCAATAGGAGTTGATGAAATAGACACCCTGAAGAAGAAACTGCAGAGCGTTGGGCAAAAAAATTATGTCTGAGCAATGTGGTTGACTCTTTTGAATTAAATGAAGATTATAGCATAGTTGAAGCAAAAGTTTCTAAAGATTATGTTGGTAAAACAGTTAGAGAAGTAGATTTTAAAAGACAATTTAGTTTATTGGTTCTTACTATTATCAAAAAAGTAGAAGTGAAAAGTATTTTAGGAAAAACCAAAATGGAAACACAAATTAAAGGAGTAGCTTCTGCCGATACCCTTCTAGAACCAAACGATATTTTGGTCTTGTACGGTTCTAACAAAGATTTACAAATCTTTCTAAAACAAAAATTTAGAGGTTAACGCTTTACAAAACCACATAAACCCATCACATTCATTATATAATATTTAAAATTCAAAACCATTATGGGTTTTGCTATAGTGTTTGTAACTACTAAATAAGGGGTTGCCTTTAAAAAGGTAGCCCCAAACTAACATATTCATATTTTTTTTTAAAAAGAATACCCAATGCCAGCATTTACCATAAAAGGTGCTCCGGGTCTAAGCCCTGCTGGAAGTCTTGCCGCTTCATAATGGGTGTCAAAAATATTTTGCACGTTTGTAAATAGGGTAATTCTAGGAGAGTAAAAGTATTTTGCAGCAAAATCTAACACAAAATGGCTTTCTATTTTAAATTCTTTAGGAATGGACCCTGCGCCAGATTGGGTACGGAAAGCATCTGTATATCGCCCACTCCAACTAAAATTGAAGATAGCGTTTTCTAAAGCTGCGGTAATATTAAACTGGTTTTTTGCAATATAAGGAATTTGGTCTCCGTGATTCACTAAACCAAAAATACCAACTTCACTTTCAAAATCCGATTGAAATTTTGCATCGGTTAGTGTATATGAAAAGGTTAAAGGAAGTTTTAAATGGCTATTAGTAGATTGTAGTAGGTTATAGTTTAGTAAAAGTTCTAAACCTTTTACTAAAGCTTGTCCCGCATTAAACTGGTCTAAACTACCAGTGCCACCAGACGCTGCTAAATCGCTGCCCAATAAGTTGTTATAATCATTATAAAATCCTACAAGTTCGCCGGTAAGACTTTTAAAATTAAACCGTGTACCAAGTTCCACATTGGTGCTTTTTTCAGGATTGGTGCCATCAGCATTTCCAGGAGGTGCAAAGCCTTTATGTACGCCCCCAAAAAGGGAAATATCTCTTGAAAACTTATAGTTAGCGCCAATTCCTGGAATAAATACATCCACTTTATTTTGACTAGTGCTTAAGTTTATACCGTTTCGGAAGGTATCGTTTTTACCAAAATCCTTTTTATGCAGCGTTATATTTTCATAACGTACCCCTGGTGTGATGGTCAACTTATTAAAAGTTACTTTATATAGAATGTGTGCCGCAAGGGCTTCTGCACTGCTAATTCTATTGGCATCACTTCCTTTTACTGCCACTGTGGTGCGAATCATTTGGTGATTTTGGATAGCAAATTTATCTTTCCATTGAAAACGATCCTCAAAATCCTCGTGATAGCGTATGCCAAATTCAATATCTTGATAAACGGTATTACCAAAGGTAAAATTTGCAATACTTTGTATGCCTTTTGCTTCATAATTGCGATTGTTTGCTTTTACACCAAAAACATCGTCGCCAGTATCTATAACACCTGTGATGGCTAAATATTCTTCTGTAAACTGCGAAGGATTATCCAGAATGGTGGCAATGCCAACCCCATCAGAAATGTTAATGTCTTCCAGTTTATACCAGTTTCTAAAAAAGGTATTTCTGTAAGCGGTGGTATTTAATTTAAAATTTTTAGAAAGTTTGATGATATGGTTTATTTGAAATTGGTGGTGTTCGGTTTCCATTTTATCTTGGGAAGAAGCAACGTATCTTCGAAATGGATTTGCATCAAAATCTTGTTGCGTAAGACCAAGGTAGGTTTCGTTTGCAGTTTCTTCGGAATATTGAATTTTAAAAGTTATTGCTTGAAATATTTTCGAATTCATATTCGTATTTAAGCGGAATTTACCAAGATAATCGGTTTTATCAAAACCAGTATTTCCACCCCCATCTAGGCTTTTAAAACCATCGGAATTGTAGTTATAATATTGTGCCACAAAACCGAAGTTTTCTTTAGAATCGCCCAAAGTTGCCTCTGTATTTCTAGAATTGTAGTTGCCATAGGTAAAACGGACATCCCCTGAAAAATCTTTAGGAATTTGTTTAGAAACAAGATTGATGGCACCACCAGTGGTATAAGGGCCATATTGAATCTGGCTACTTCCTTTTAAAATTTCAATAGCTTCAATTCGCCCAACAGTAGGGAAGTAGTAGGCCGCAGGAGCGCTATAAGGTGCAGGAGCAATTAAAACGCCGTCTTCCATAATAGTAATTTTAGAACTTCTTTCAGGCGAGGTACCACGTAAACTTATGTTAGGGCGCAAGCCATAACCATCCTCCTCATATAAAGACACACCGGGCACGGCTCTAAGCACTTTATTAATATCTGTATATCCAAACTGCTGCAAATCCTGTGGTGACAAATAATAAGCAGAGCCAGTTCTGTTTTTTACTTCAAATTTGCTTCCAAGGATATTTGTGGAGAGAATTATTTCGTTTAAATTTTCTATTTTTTTATTAGTGTAAATGGTGTCTTTTGATATTTCTACTTGAGAATAAAGAGCTGTAGAGGCCGAAAATAACACCAAAATGCTTAAAAATATATTCATTATATTAATTTAGACTTATTATAAATAAGTTAGTTTTTCAAATACAAAAATATATTTCTAACTTTAAATCTGCAAGCTTATTTAGATTTATTTTAAATAATAAAAGTGTTAAAGTTTGTGAGTTATAAAACACTAAAGATTTAAAAAAAAAATAAATGGGGGGGGAGGCAAAATAAAATTCTTTTTAGGTATTAATTTTTATACGTAGTAGGTTAAATTTTTTGTCTTTTCTATTTTTTTAAAATGGGAATCATAATTATTTGTGTACATTTAGAATAATGAAAGAAATAGAAAAAAAAATTACCTTTCTTGATGCTGGTCTTATTCAAGAAATTCTTGAAGTTGCAACAGTAAAAGAATTTCCTAAAGGAACAGTGATTTTAAAGGAAGAACAATATGTAAAAGTTTTGCCTATAGTTATTGAAGGTTTGGTGAAAGTATACTCTAGGTTTGAAGATAGAGAATTATTGCTTTATTATATACAACCAAAGGAAAGCTGTATTATGTCTTTTTCTGCTTTTAACCATAATGAACCCAGTAGAGTTTTTGCTACTACAGAAGAAGTCTCTAAAATACTACTCCTACCAGTTTATAAAATGGCTTTGTGGTTAAAAACCTATCCAAGTTTAAATGCCTTGTTTTATCATCAATATAATTTGCGCTATTCTGAGTTATTAGAAACTATTCATCAACTTTTACTAAAAAAGATGGACAAAAGACTTTTTGAGTATTTAGTAGAAAAGGGAAGGCTTACTAATCAGGATTTTTTGAAGATTTCTCACAATCAAATAGCAAATGAATTAGGAACAGTAAGAGAGGTTATAAGCCGTGTAATGAAAAAACTGGAAACGGAAGGAAAAGTCAAACAAGCCTATAATGGCATTCAACTTCTTACTTAGTGACTTAGGTCACTGCACAAATGAATTGAAAACCGTAATTTTGTTAAATGGCATTCTATAATTTCATAAAATGAATTTTGGCTTTATAGAATGGTTTTAATATTTAAATATTTGTTTAACTAAAATTGAATAAAATGAAAAAAAACATGGGATCTGCAGATAAAATGATACGAGTTTTTATTGCTGCAATTATTGGGGTATTGTATTTTACCAATGTAATAACAGGAACTTTAGGAATTGTGTTGATGGTATTGTCTATCGTATTTTTGTTGACCAGTTTGGTTAGTTTTTGTCCACTGTACACGCTTTTCGGAATTAGAACATGCCCTTTGCAAGAAAAAAAATAGCATTTATGCTAAGGATGGGATAGTTCGTTTTCAATAAAAATAGCGCTTAATAGCAAAAAAATAATAGGGGATAAAAAAAACACCTTACAGGAGTCATTCTGTCGAGGTGTTTTTTAATTTGTAAAAATATTTTTTTCTTTTTTATTTTGTCCAGACATTATTGCCCTCATCAATATCTGCTAAAATGCCATCAGGATCAATTTGTACTTGCACCACTTTTTTATTGGTTTCTATCAAGCTAATCCAGCGGTCGCCACGTTGCCATATTTCAACTGGTAATTGTTTTCTTTCCTTGCTTCCGTCGGCATAGGTCACTTCATAGTGAATTGGCATAGGTATTCCTTTATTAACAAAAGTAACAATATAATCACTTCCTACTTCATTAACGGCTTCCACAGATAAATCGATATTGTCATTGCTATAAAACCAGTATTTCCAGTACCAATTTAGGTTTTCACCAGAAACATTTTCCATCATGTTGAAAAAATCATTTGGCTGTGGGTGTTTGTATGCCCAGGCTTCAATATAGGCTCTAAAAGCATTGTCAAATCGTTCTGGGCCTAAGATGTATTCTCTAAGCATAAAGAGCCCATAAGCTGGTTTGTAGTAGGCTGTCATTGCTAAGTTATTGCTTTGTGTAACATCAGGATATGTAATAATGGCTTCTCTGTTAGGGTTTTTTAGCCAGTTTATTATAAAGTTTTTTTCCAAACGAGCTTTATATTCGCCATTGTTAAATTCTAAAGTGCTGTAGTAGTTAATAAAAGTATTAAAACCTTCATCCATCCAGGCGTTTTTTCTTTCGTTAGATCCAACAATCATCGGAAACCAAAGATGACCAAATTCGTGATCGGTAACCCCCCAAAGACTCCTTCCCTTGGATTTATATCCACAAAATGCAAGTCCAGGATATTCCATTCCACCTACATCAGCAGCAACATTTACTACTACAGGATATGGATAATTAAACCATTTTTTTGAATAATGCTCAATAGCAGCTTTGGTATATTCGGTAGAACGTTCCCAAGCATTATTACCGTTACTCTCTATAGGGTACACGGATTGTGCCATAGCTTTTTTACCATCTGCTAAATTAATACGAGCAGCATCCCAAATAAATGATTTTGAAGATGCAAATGCAACATCTCTCGCGTTTTCAATTTTAAAGTGCCAAGTTATTTTACCGTTTTGTTTAGGTCGTGTTACAGCTGTTTTTCCTACTTCATCATCGGTAATTATCATGACAGTTGCATCGCTAATTGCCGCTTTTTGCATTCGGGTTTGTTGTTCTTTGGTAAGCACGTCTTTTTCATTTTGCAGTTTCCCAGAAGCAACTACAATATGGTCATAAGGCACCGTAATTTTAAAATCGAAGTTACCATACTCTAAATAAAATTCACCAGCTCCTAAATAAGGTTCTACATTCCAGCCAACCACATCGTCAAACACAGCAACTTTAGGGTACCATTGTGCTAGTGCGTAAATAGTGCCGTTTTGTGTTTCTAATCGACCCATTCTGTCCATTCCTTCTTTTGGAATTTTGAAAGAAAAATCCATACTTATAGTAGCTTTTCCTCCATTAGCGGCAATGGGTTCGTTAAAGAACACTTGCATACGGGTATCGTTTATGATGTGTTTTGAGGAGATTGCCGTTTTTCCTGTTTTTGCAGCCACATTTGTAATGGTATAACCGCCATCAACATCTCCAGAATATCGGTTTCCTTGTATGGGCGTAGTTAAGGTTCCTCTGGAATCTTTAGTAAATCGGTTTTGTTCTAAATAAAGCCAAATAAAATTTAGTGGCTCAGAGCTATTGTTGTGGTAGGTAATTTCTACCTTACCATGGATGAAATCTGCTTTGTCATCTAAATCCACTTCCATAACATAATCGGCTCCATTTTGCCAATATTGTGGCCCGGGATTTCCAGAAGCTGAACGATAAACGGTTCCCTGTCGGTAGGTGAAATTATCAAATTTGTCTTGGTTGTTTTTTAATTGTGCATAGCTTTGTGAGGCTATCAAAAAACAAAATAGGAAGGTAAATGGTTTACCAAATAGATTTTTCATAGGTATTAAGGCGTTTCTAAATTAAGTAAAAGCTAAAATAGGTAAAGGATTAAAATTGCAAAACTTTAAATGGACTATTAACATAACTTTTAGAATAAAGTTTTAAACAGTATAAACTAATTTAGTACATAAAAACGTTATATTTGCACGCAATTAAACCTTAATTGCAATGACTGCACATAACCATAAAATTTTAGGAGAAGGACTTACATACGACGATGTACTATTAGTTCCTGCCTATTCCGAAGTGCTTCCCAGAGAAGTTTCTATTTCTACAAAATTTACTAAAAACATCACTATTAATGTACCCATTATTTCAGCGGCTATGGACACTGTTACCGAAAGCGCCATGGCTATAGCGATTGCTAGAGAAGGAGGCATTGGGGTTTTGCACAAAAATATGAGCATTGAGCAGCAAGCAGGGGAAGTTAGAAAAGTGAAACGAGCAGAAAGTGGCATGATAATAGATCCTGTAACTTTGCCGATAACGGCAACGGTAGGCGATGCTCAAAAAAATATGCGCGAATACAGTATAGGAGGAATACCAATAACCGATAAAAATGGAAAACTAATTGGGATTGTTACCAACCGCGATTTGCGTTTTGAGAAAGACAATAAAAGACCTATAAGCGAAGTAATGACTTCCAAAAATTTAGTAACGGTAAGTGAAGGGACTTCTCTTGAACAAGCTGAAATTGTCCTGCAAAAACATAAAATTGAAAAATTACCCGTCCTTCAAAAAGACGGTACTTTGGTAGGTTTAATTACTTTTAGAGATATTACCAAACTTTCCCAAAAGCCAATTGCAAACAAAGACACTTTTGGAAGACTACGTGTAGCAGCAGCATTAGGGGTTACTCCCGATGTTATGGATCGAACAGATGCTCTCGTACATGCAGGAGTGGATGCAGTAATCATCGACACGGCACATGGGCATACAAAAGGAGTTGTAGAGGTTTTAAAAGCGGTAAAGAAAAAATACCCAAAATTAGATGTTGTGGTTGGTAACATTGCGACCGCAGCAGCAGCTAAATATTTAGTTGCCGCCGGCGCCGATGCTGTAAAAGTCGGTATAGGTCCTGGCTCTATATGTACTACACGTGTCATAGCAGGGGTTGGGTTTCCTCAATTTTCTGCGGTATTGGAAGTAGCGGCAGCCATAAAGGGTAGTGGTATTCCTGTAATAGCAGATGGTGGTATTCGTTATACTGGAGATATTCCAAAAGCAATAGCTGCTGGTGCAGATAGTGTTATGCTTGGCTCTTTATTAGCAGGCACCAAAGAAAGCCCTGGAGAAACTATTATTTACGAATCCAGAAAATTTAAATCCTACAGAGGCATGGGCTCTGTAGAGGCTATGAATAAAGGATCTAAGGATCGTTATTTTCAGGATGTGGAGGATGATATTAAAAAATTAGTGCCAGAAGGCATTGTAGGCCGAGTTCCTTATAAGGGCGACCTGTCTGAAAGCATGACACAGTTTATTGGCGGATTAAGAGCAGGAATGGGATATTGTGGAGCAAAAGATATTATCACTTTGCAAGAAACAGGTAAGTTTATTCGAATTACAGCTTCTGGAATAAATGAAAGCCATCCGCACGACGTGTTTATTACCAAAGAAGCTCCAAATTATTCCAGATAGAAATAAAAAGAGTATTTATACTATTGCAAAATAAAATGAAAACATTTTAATTAAGGAGCTCTTAAGTTACATCCTAAAAAAGGGTGCCTCGGTGTGGTTTTAGTGCATCTCGAACCACTATCATTGCACTTTTGTCTACAACCAAATATGCAACAAAGTGCATGTCTGAAATACTTTCAACACCACTTAACGGCTTATTTAATGCTTCTTTTTCTGCAAAATGATGAAGATGGATTACATGATGTTCGGCTATTTTCATAGCATCAGGACCCCTAAAATCCCAAATGAGTTTTATTCTTTGGTTCAAATTATTTTTATTCTATAGAAATACCTAAATCTTTTAAAATAGATAAGGTTAAATCAAAATTAGGGTCTATGTAAATAACGGTATTATTATCAGTTAATGACAATACTTGAGTGTAATTTTCCGCTTTGGCAATTTTTTCTAAAGATTGCGCAATATTTTGGTATAAAGGTCTTTTTAATTCATCTTCTTTAATACGAATTAATTGCACGGCATTTTGTTGAAATTTAGTAATTTCTTGTTCTAAGGCATATAATTCTCCCTGCCTTTCTTTTACTTGAGCATCTGTAAAGGTTTCTGTTGAATTGTTATACCCATCGAGTATTGCTTGGTAGGCAGTCATTTTTTCTTTAAATTGTTTGTCTAATCCGGTGCCATATTCTGTCATTGCTTCACTTACTTGCTTTAGTTCAGGCATTTTTGAAAGTATATAATCAACATCTACAGTGCCAACTTTACTTTGTGAAAATCCTGTCATTGAAATAACCACAAGGGAAATAAGAAAAAATATTTTTTTCATTTTTATAGAATTTTAGAAACCTCAAAGATATAAAGATTTTTGTAAGTGGAAAGTTTATGTTGTTTAAAGCAATTGATAAAAATTGCTTAGAAAGTATTCTAAAATTCGTGCATTATTTTAGATTTCTTTTAAACCTGGTCAATAGTTGCTATTGTATAACCGTTACTTTTTGTTATTTTTGCAACCATTAAAAAAATACATACTATGAAATTTAGAGCTTATATTTTTTATCTTTTTATCTTTTTTACTGCCTATGGGTTTTCACAAAACGATAAAACGTTACTGACTATTGATGGCGAAAGCGTTTCAGTAAAAGAATTTCTGAGGATTTATAACAAGAACTTAGATATGGTTCAAGATGAGAGTCAAAAAAATAAAGAAACCTATTTAGACTTGTTTATTAATTATAAACTAAAAACCAAGGAAGCTTATGCACAAGGAATTAACAAAGAGCCTGCTTTTTTGAAAGAGTTTTCTGGATATCAAAAACAACTTTCTGAAAACTATTTATACGATCAGGAAATCACAGAAGAACTGATAAAAGAGGCCTACGAAAGAATACAAATAGAAATAAATGCCAACCATATTTTAATTAGAGTAACCGAAGATGCAACACCCAAAGATACTTTAGTTGCCTATAACAAAATAAAAGAAATTTGGCTAAAAGCAAAAAACGGCGAAGATTTTGAAACATTAGCAAAAACCTATTCCGAAGAACCAAAAGCAGCTGAAACTGCCGGAAGTTTAGGCTATTTTAAAGGATTTTCTATGGTATATCCTTTTGAAAACATGGCCTATAAAACCCCAGTCGGGCAGGTATCTGATATTTTTAAAACAAGATACGGCTACCATATACTAAAAGTAAATGACAGAAGAGTCGTGCCCGATGAAGTTACCGTAGCACATATTATGATTTCTAACCGTGAAGGAATTTCTGATGAAGAAGGAAATAGCAGAATACAAGACATCTATAAAAAAATAAAACAAGGCGAAGATTTTGGGGCTTTGGCTACCCAATTTTCAGAAGATTCAAGTACCGCAAAAAACGACGGAAAATTAGCACGCTTTGGTTCCGGAAGGTTAAACTCAAAAATATTTGAAGAAACGGCTTTTGCACTTAAAAATCCCGGAGATGTTTCAGAACCTATTAAATCAAGTTATGGATGGCATGTTATAAAACTTATAGAAAGACACCCTAAAGAAACTTTAGAAGAAGCAAGACCAGAATTATTAAACAAGGTTAAAAATAACGACCGCTCTAATAAAGTAATTGCTAACGTAAATCAAAGAATTAAAGAAAAATATGGGTTTACCAAAAATGAAAAAGCACTATCGTTTTTTAATAATTTTGTAACAGACAGTGTGTTAAAAAGAAATTGGGATTATAAAGAGCAACCGGAATTAAAAAGCACCCTTTTTACTATCGGAAATAAGAAACATACCTTTGAGGAATTTGCAAAATACATTGTAGATCGTCAAAAAAAATCACGTGTTTATCTTGAAAAAGAAATGTTATTAAACACATATTATGAAGAGTTTGAAGAAGAAAAATTAAAACAATTTTTTATAAACAATCTGGAAAATGAAAATGAAGAATATGCCGCAACCATTTCTGAATACCGAGACGGACTGCTCCTTTATGAATTAATGCAAAAAAATATTTGGGAGCCATCTAAAAAGGATAGCATAGGACTCTTAACTTATTTTAACAAAAACAGAAATCACTATGTTTGGAATACACGCGTACAGGCAAACATTGGGGCAACCGCAAGTCTAGACATAGCTAAACAAATTAAAGACCTGTTAATACAAGGAAAAACAAATGAAGAAATAAAAGCAGCACTCAATACCGAGGAAGTTGTTAATGCTATTATGACCACAGGCATTTTTGAATTAGAACACCCATTATTACCTGAAAATTTTGAAATTAAAAAAGGCGTTTCTAAAATTTATACCCCAAAAGAAAAAGAGAACACTAAATCTGGACAGTTTATCGTTGTAGATGTTCAAGAAGTGATTCTGTCAAGTCCTAAAAATATAGAGGATGTAAAAGGAAAAGTCATAGGGGATTATCAAAACCATCTAGAAGAAGAATGGATGAAAGAACTTCGAAAAAAATATGTGATTAAAGTAAACAAGAAAGTATTAAAATAATACAATGTATAAATTTTCCCTCCTATTCCTTTTTGCAACACTATTTTTGTCTTGCGCTTTCTTTCAAACAGTAGAACAGGAGCAAGCAATCGCAAGAGTAGGAAATGAATATCTGTATCTTAAAGATATTGAAGACCGCACAAAAGCAGCAACATCAGAGGAGGATAGCATACTAATTGTTCAAAATTATATTACCAATTGGGCTACCCAAAAACTACTTACCCAATTAGCAAAAATAAATCTTTCAGAAGAAAAGTTGCAGGCTTATGACGCATTAGTTGATGCATATAGAACCGATTTATATACCAAGGGTTACGCCGATATCATCGCTACTAAAACGCTAAATACTTCCATAGTGGAAAAAGAATATGAAAGTTTTTACGAACAAAACAAAGAAAATTTCATTCTCAATGAAGAATTGATTCAGCTGCGTTACATTAATGTAGGAGAAGAAAACACAAGTATTGATAAAATTAAACAACAATTAATTCGGTTTAATAAAAACGACCAAGAGGAACTAGAGGCAAAGGCTTTTCAGTTTAAATCCTATTCTCTTAATGACTCACTTTGGGTGCAGGTGACCACCGTAATGGATAAAATTCCTGTACATCAAAACGACAAATCACAACAATTGTTAAAAAAATCTAATTATATAGAATTACAAGATTCATTAGGAGTATATTTGGTTCAAATTAAAGACGTATTGCTACGAAATGAAATAGCACCATTGTCGTTTATTAAACCAACCATTGAAGCCATTATTCTTAACAAAAGAAAATTAGAAATAATAAAAAATTTAGAAAAAGATATTTTACAAGATGCACTTAAAACAAAGAATTTTGAAACCTATAACTAAAAAAAGTTTTTACTTTTTATTCTTTGCATTCTCAGTTTCACTACTTGGAAATGCACAGGAAATATTGGTTATTGATGAAGCAAGTAATTTAAACACCGAAATACCCAAAAATACTAAAACAGACACAATCTTAAAATTAAAAAGATATAAAGTGGATGGAATTGCAGGTGTAGTGGGTGAATATATTGTTTTAGATAGCGATATCGACAAAACCTTATTAGAGTTAAAACAACAAAGTTTTTCTACAGAAGGAATTACCCGTTGTGAGCTTTTTGGGAAACTACTCGAAGACAAACTCCTTGCTCATCACGCTATACAGGACAGTATAGTAGTAGCCGATTCGGAAATACAAGGCAGAACAAACCAACAAGTGGAATACATGATAAGTCAATTGGGATCTGAAGAAAAAGTGACTAATTTTTATCGAAAAAATTCAATAGAAGAGGTTCGAAAAGAATTATTTGAAATCAATAAAACGTCCAGACTTGCCTCCATGATGCAAGAAAAAATATTTGAAGAAATAGAAATCACGCCCGAAGAAACTCGGCAGTTTTTTTATGCCATTCCTGAAGCAGACCGACCTATTTTTGGAGCAGAATTAGAAGTAGCGCAAATAGTAATAGAACCCGAAATTACAGAAGCAGCTAGAATACAAGTCCTTAATAAACTAAAAGAATTTAGAAGAGATATTGTAGAAAATGGTGTAAGTTTTACATCCAGAGCCGTAATGAACTCTCAAGATCCGGGATCCGCTTCTCGAGGGGGGCTTTATACGATCAGTAAAAAATCAAGTTTTGCCAAAGAGTTTAAGGACACAGCTTTTTCATTACAAGAAGGCGAAGTAAGCGAACCTTTTGAAACAGAATTTGGATTTCATATTCTTAAAGTAGATAAAGTAATGGGTCAAGATAGAGAAATCAGGCATATTTTATTAATCCCAAATGTTACTGAAGAAACCATTGAAGCAGCAAAAAAGAAAATGGAAAACATCCGCAATAAAATTGTTGCAGGCGAAATCAGCTTTGCGGAAGCAGCTAGACTTGATTCTGATGAAAAAGAAACAAAAAATAATGGTGGGCAATTGATAAATCCAGAAACCTTTGACACCCGTTTTGAATTGACTAAAATGGACCCTGTTTTAAGTGCTCAAGTCTATAACCTTGCAGATGGAGAAGTATCTCGTATTATCGTTGATGATGACAGAACAGGAAGAAAACGATTTAAAATATTGACCGTAACCAATCGTCATGAAGAGCATGTTGCCGATTATGTAAAAGATTACGAAAAAATAAAAGAACTTGCATTGATGCAAAAACGTATTAGTGCCATAGAAAAATGGCAAAAAGCAAAAATAAAAGAAACCTATATCAATATCAGTAAAGAGTTTACCGACTGTAAATTCACCAATAACTGGACACAAAAATAACTTTTACCCTATGTCAGATGTTGCAGCCATTGAGCAGTTAGTAAAAAAACACGCCGCGTTAAAAAAAGAAATTTCTAAAATAATTGTTGGGCAAGAAGAGGTTGTAGATCAAGTTCTTCTAGCTATTTTTTCAGGAGGTCATGCCTTGTTAATTGGCGTACCAGGCCTTGCAAAAACATTAATGGTAAATACCATAGCACAAGCATTAGGATTAGATTTTAAACGCATTCAATTTACTCCAGATTTAATGCCAAGCGACATCCTAGGTTCAGAAATTCTAGACGAAAACAGGCATTTTAAATTTATTAAAGGGCCTATATTTGCAAACATTATTCTGGCTGACGAAATAAATCGTACACCTCCTAAAACTCAAGCAGCACTTTTAGAAGCCATGCAAGAACGCGCGGTTACTATTTCTGGAAATCATTATAAATTATCCTTACCTTACTTTGTTTTGGCTACACAAAACCCAATTGAGCAGGAAGGCACCTATCCATTACCTGAAGCCCAGTTAGACCGTTTTATGTTTGCTATTCATTTAGAATACCCTTCTTTTGAAGAAGAAGTAAACATTGTAAAAACCACTACTACCGATCAGTTTGAAACCATAAATGCGCTCTTTACTGCTCAAGAAATAATTGATTTTCAAAATTTAATACGTCGTATTCCTGTGGCCGATAATGTTATTGAATATGCCGTTAATTTGGTTGGAAAAACACGACCTAATTCGCCCACTGCCCCAGAAATGATAAAAAACTATATCGATTGGGGAGCAGGACCAAGAGCCTCTCAAAATCTTATATTAGCCGCAAAATCTAATGCCGCTTTGCACGGTAAGTTTTCGCCAGATATAGAAGATGTGCAGGTAGTAGCTACAAGCATTTTACGCCATCGATTAATTAAAAATTACAAAGCAGAAGCAGAAGGACTAACCATTGAAACCATAATTAAAAGTTTGTATTAGATGTTATTTTACTTTTTGATTTCTTAAGGTAAAGCGTATTCGTATATTCGTTTTCTATGCACTCCTTATGAATATAAATTACAAAGAACGAATTTTTGGTTTAGACTTCATGCGAGCGGTAGCTATACTTTTTGTAGTATTCTCTCATGCGCTTTGGATTTTTCCGGATGCATCTGGCAGTTTTGTAGATGTGCTGCATTTAGTGGGAGTGATGGGCGTTGAGATTTTCTTTGTACTTAGCGGATTTTTAATTGGTAGAATACTTTTTCGAATATTCACAAAACCAGATTTTAAACATCAAGACATTCACTATTTTCTTATCAGAAGATGGTTTCGCACCATACCCAATTATTACCTTGCTTTGCTAATCAATATTGGTATTGTGCTTTACTTTGGTAGAGAATTACCCGACTCCATTGCTTCCTATTTTTTTTTCCTTCAAAATGCTGTGGGTGGAATGGATATTTTCTTTACAGAATCCTGGAGTCTTCCTATTGAAGAATTTGCGTATATCCTGTGCCCATTTTTATTGTATGCCACACTACTATTTAATTTAAAAATAGCGAAGCAAAAACTTTTTCTTTTTGTTACGCTTACGATCTTACTTTTATTTCTATGTACAAAAACAATTTACAATTTCATTACACCTTCTAGCGATATGAATGATTGGAATATAAACCTTAAAGCTGTAGTTTTATATAGAATAGACGCAATTTATTATGGTGTTTTAGCAGCTTATCTTTCCTTAACGTTTAAAAGTTTCTGGCTGCAACATAAAAATTTGTTTCTTTTTATAGGAATAACCGCTTTCTTAACTATGCATTTTTGGATTTCATCGCAAAGTATTATAATTAAAGAATATCCTTTCTTTTGGAATGTACTTTATTTGCCTGTATGTTCCATTTGCATCGCACTATCTCTTCCTTTTTTATCCCAATGGAAAGTGACTTCAACTTTGGGTTTACGATTCATTACAAACCTAAGTCTTATATCGTATGCCATGTATTTGCTGCACTATTCCATTATTTTGCAACTAATGCGCTATTTTTATCCTATTGAGTCTTTACAATTTTCAGAGAAGCTCTTTTTTACCTTTGTTTATATTTTTCTCACGGTTATCCTTTCTTATGTATTCTATCACATTTACGAAAAACCTATGATGAATATTCGGGATAAAGCCTATTTTAGAAAAAAATATACCAAACTATAATTTAGTAAATTGGTAATTTTTGATATTTAAAATTATCAAATAACCAATTTATCTAATTAATACTTTATTTTTATTGAATTATATTCATTAAACGGAAGCTTTCCTTGTTAATATTTAAATGTCTTGTAATTTTTTGTAACTTTGTGCTACTTCTAAAAAAGAAATTCAAACTAAATTAAGTCTTATGGCATTTGATATTGAAATGATTAAAAAAGTCTATGCAACTATGCAAGACCGAGTAGGAAAAGCCCGAAACCTAGTAGGGAAACCTCTTACACTTACTGAAAAAATACTATACACACATCTTTGGGATGGGTCACCATCTAAGATTTTTACCAGAGGAAAAGATTATGTAGATTTTGCACCTGATAGAATTGCCTGCCAAGATGCAACAGCTCAAATGGCTTTGTTGCAGTTTATGCAAGCCGGAAAAGATAGAGTGGCTGTTCCCACTACGGTTCATTGTGACCACCTTATACAAGCAAAATCAGGTGCTTTTGAAGATTTAAAACGAGCAAACGACTCCAGCAAAGAGGTTTTTGATTTTTTAGAATCCGTATCCAATAAGTACGGCATTGGTTTTTGGCGGCCAGGTGCAGGAATCATTCACCAAGTAGTGTTAGAAAATTATGCATTTCCTGGCGGATTAATGATAGGAACAGACTCACACACTGTAAATGCTGGTGGATTAGGAATGGTAGCCATAGGAGTAGGTGGAGCAGATGCCGTAGATGTTATGGCAGGAATGCCATGGGAATTGAAATTTCCAAAACTAATAGGCGTAAAATTAACCGGAAAATTAAATGGTTGGACAGCTTCAAAAGACGTGATTCTTAAAGTGGCGGGAATTCTTACAGTAAAAGGAGGTACCGGAGCCATTGTTGAGTATTTTGGAGAAGGTGCAAAAAACCTTTCTTGTACAGGAAAAGGAACTATTTGTAATATGGGAGCAGAAATAGGAGCTACAACTTCTACTTTTGGCTATGACGATGCTATGGAACGATTTCTTCGCGCCACCGACAGAAACGATATAGCCGATGCTGCAAATAAAGTAAGAGAGCATTTAACAGGTGACCCTGAAGTGTACGCAAATCCAGAACAGTATTTTGATCAAGTTATTGAAATAAATTTAGATGAATTGCGCCCTCATTTAAACGGACCTTTTACACCAGATCTTGCTACTCCAGTTGGAGAGCTTGGTAAAAAAGCAAGAGAAAACGGCTGGCCATTAAAAGTGGAGTGGGGTCTTATCGGGTCTTGTACTAACAGTTCGTATGAAGATTTAACAAGAGCAGCATCTATAGCCAAACAAGCAGTAGATAAAAAAATAAAAGCCAAATCCGATTTTGGTATCAATCCAGGATCTGAACAAATACGTTTTACTGCCGAACGTGATGGTATTTTAAAAATATTTCAAGACTTAAATGCCACCATATTTACCAATGCTTGCGGCCCTTGTATTGGGCAATGGGATAGAAGCGATATGAAAGGCGATGAAAAAAATACCATTGTGCACTCCTTTAACCGAAACTTTTCAAAAAGAGCAGATGGTAACCCTAATACTCATGCTTTTGTAGGTTCACCAGAAATGGTGGCTGCTATTGCCATATCTGGCCGATTGGATTTTGACCCCATGCACGATACTTTAATAAATGAAGACGGTGAAGAAGTGATGTTAGAAATACCAAAAGGTATTGAGTTGCCGCCATTAGGTTTTGATGTTAAAGATAACGGTTTTTTAGCACCAACAGAAAACGGACGTACTGTAGAAGTAAAAGTTAGTGCTACTTCTGAACGGCTCCAACTTTTAGACCCATTTACACCTTGGGATGGTAAAAACATTTTGGGAGCCAAATTACTTATCAAAGCATTTGGAAAATGTACCACAGACCATATTTCTATGGCGGGGCCTTGGTTACGTTTTAGAGGGCATTTGGATAATATTGCAGACAACACTCTAATAGGTGCTGTAAATGCTTTTAATAAAAAAACAAACTTCGTAAAAAATCAATTGACAGGCGAATACGGAGGTGTACCAGATGTACAACGAGAGTATAAAAAAGCTGGAATTCCTACTATTGTAGTGGGTGATCATAATTATGGAGAAGGTTCATCCAGAGAGCACGCGGCTATGCAACCACGTCATTTGGGCGTTCGGGTGGTTTTGGTAAAATCATTTGCCAGAATTCATGAAACCAACCTAAAAAAACAAGGGATGCTAGGATTAACCTTTGCAAACGAAGCCGATTACGATTTGATTCAGGAAGAGGACACCTTTAACTTTATTGATTTAAACACTTTTGCACCAGAAAAACAACTCACCATAGAAATAGCACATAAAGATGGTAGCAAGGACAGTATCAAAACAAACCACACCTACAATCTAGCACAAATTGAATGGTTTAAAGAAGGATCTGCATTAAACTTAATCAAAAAAGAAAATGCATCATAAACCAATTTAAAAAGCGATTTTCATAAAAGAAAATGTAAATTATTTTTACAAAAAGCCGCAATGATTTTTAAGAAATTAAATCATTTCGGCTTTTCTTTTATCCCTATTTTTTAAACTTTAAATGGAATCATAAAAATGCATAAAATTTTCAATATCTTTAAACTACATTTAAAAAACTAAAAACCTTCTTATGAGTGTTGTTATAATTTCATTGGTAATACTAATTGTTGTGTATTTTATATTTATATACAACAAACTTATTCAGCTACAAAACATGGTTGAGGAGGCGTGGAGTGGAATCGATGTGCAGTTACAAAAACGTTATGACCTCATTCCGAATATCCTAAAAGTAGTTCAGGGCTATGCCGCCCACGAAAAAAAACTTTTTGAAAGCATTACTCGTTTAAGAGCGAAAGGTATGGATGCCGAATCGGTAAAAGACCATGAAGTGACAGAAGTAGGTCTTTCAAAAGCATTAGGGAGTTTGTTTGTGGTTGTTGAAAACTATCCCGAACTCAAAGCCAATCAAAACTTTTTAGAATTACAACGCGACCTTTCTAAAGTTGAAAACGATTTGCAACATGCCAGAAGGTATTACAATGGAAGTGTTAGAAACTACAATATTCTTATAGATCAATTCCCATCTAAACTTATTGCCAAAGCGGTAAACCATCAACAGCGAGATTATTTTGATATTAAAAATGAAACCGAAAAAGCAGCACCTGAAGTAAATTTTTAAAAAGTGTACCATGAAACTCTATATTGCATTTATTTTAACTGGTTTTTTTTTTAATGTAGCCTTTTCGCAAGAGCGAATTTTATCTTATAATTCTCATATAAAAGTGGAAAACTCTGGTTCTATTATAGTACGGGAAGACATTACGGTACAAGCAGAAGGCGACCAAATAAAAAGAGGAATTTATCGCAGTTTTCCTAATAGATATAAAGACAAACTAGGAACTCGATTTGATGTTGACTTTCAAGTAATAGAGGTTTTAAGAGATGGAAAAACAGAACCCTACTTTACCGAAAAAAAAGGCAATGGCGTTGTAGTTTATGTAGGCGATAAAAATATATTTTTAGACACAGGAATTTATACCTTTTCTATTGTATACCGCACAACAAAACAAATAGGTTTTTTTAAAGAGTTTGACGAATTGTATTTCAACGCCATAGGTGGCGATTGGCTATTTACAATAGAAATGGCCAATATAACGATAGAACTTCCTCAAAACGCCACAATAACTCAATTAGATGCGTTTTCAGGGACACAAGCAAGCACCACTTGCGATTGCACGTTGTTTTCAAAGGACAATAAAATAAAAATAACCACCACACGGGTATTACAACCTCAAGAGCAACTCACTTTTGCAGTAGCCTGGCCAAAAGGATTTGTTGTAGAACCCACATCTGTACAGAAAATCGGGTCTTTTTTTAAAAGCAATTTTCATGTACTCTTTGCTCTCTTAGGTTTTGTGCTAGTAAGCTTTTTATATTACAAAGCATGGAAAAAAGTAGGTGTGGATCCTGCAAAAGGAACAATTATACCTTTGTTTGAGCCTCCAGTTGGTTTCAGTCCAGCAGATACTGCTTTTTTAAACCGAATGTATATTACCCAGACTGCAATTTCAGCAGCAATTGTGAATATGGCAGTAAAAGGACATATAAAAATCATTAATTTAAAAAAGAAATATACTTTAGAACGGCTTTCCACAAATTTTTCATTACTTACCGAAGAGGAAAAAGCAATTTCGAATGCCTTATTTTCCGGTAGTGAACAAATGGAATTGGACAATAAGAACTACAGCAAGTTTAGCAAAGCTAGGGTAAATGCAGCTACTCTTTTAGCAAAAAAAATGCAACCCAAGTATTTTAATTTAAATTTTGGACATTTAGTAAAAGGCATTTTGGCTTCAGTATTTTTTATTGTGCTAACCTTTGTTTTTTCGCCATCACCTGTAATTCCTTTAATTCTAATTTTCTTACTCCTCTTTCTGGTCGCTTTTTTTACCTATTTAATTAAAGCACCTACAAAACTTGGACGCCAATTTATGGACGAAATTGAAGGGTTTAAAATGTATATAACCGTAGCCGAACAAAAACAATTAGACGCCTTGCATGAGCCAGAACTTACTGTAGAGCGTTTTGAAGCATTACTGCCTTATGCCATTGCATTGGGTGTAGAAAACAAATGGGGTGAAAAATTTGAAAATGCGCTGACTAAATCGTTACAAGAAACTAAAAGTTACAGTCCGTCTTGGTATGTTGGGGCAGGGGCGATGGCTTTTTCGCCACAGCAGTTTTCCTCCAGTATGGGTAAAAATTTTTCATCTGCTATATCCTCTGCATCCACTCCTCCAGGAAGTTCGTCAGGAAGTAGCGGCGGTGGTTCCTCCGGCGGCGGCGGCGGCGGTGGTGGCGGTGGAGGCTGGTAAATACCCTTAAAATGAGCAAAAATTTTATCGCTTTAAAATGAAACCTCTAGCCTAAAAACAACAATTTTAAAACCAAGTGCCCGGAAATGCCATTGGGTTTTTTACGACCAAATGCACATAAACGGCCACCAGCATAATGCTAACAAGCATCAAAAATGCCAAGCGGTTTTTAAAATGAAAAAGCAATGACATTCCAACTCTTATTTCTAGTAAAGGAATTAAATAAAATTTTATTGAGGTCGGTATTTAATTTCATATCTTTAACGTCTTATAAAACAAAGGAAAAATGGAAATTTTCAAAGGTCAAAACCTCATAGAGTTTGCTGAAC
>PHDJ01000001.1 GCA_002842575.1 Bacteroidetes bacterium HGW-Bacteroidetes-2 | reverse complement strand
TTTTGGCTTTAGACACGCAAAAAGTATGAAAAAAAAGGGCTTACTGTTAAAAGTAGCCCTTTGTCTTGAAAATATTTAGTCGGTTAGTAGTGATTTTTTATATATCCTAATCCAGTTGATGATACCCTAAATTTCAATGTAAAAGAACCACCTACCCTAGTTAAAATTTTCACACTTTTAGGTCAGCCTATTCAGCATGAGTGGAAGCAGGGAAGTAATGGGATTGACATATCTGGTTTACTTCCCGGGATGTATCTAATTGAGCTTGTTTTTTCAAATAAAACTATAGAAAGGTATAAATTTATTAAAAAATAAACGACTTCAATATAAAAACCTTTTATTTTTTAAAGCAAATCTAATTTTAATTAGGTTTGCTTTTTGTATTTTTAATAGCATATAATGTATGTTTTTATTATTTTTTAAGACTATTGTATTCTTTATCAACTAATTTGCACACACTTTATATAAAAAAACCAATCATGAAAAAGACACTCCCTTTTGTAGTACTATTTATAAGTTTTATAGCTATAAGCCAAAATACCACCAACCAAGTATTAGGAGAAATAATTCAAAAAGTTTCTGAGGAAACCCAAGGAGAAGACGGTCGTTGGCAATTTGTCCTAGAAGAACGCACCTTTTTGTGTTTAACAGACCAAAACAATAACAGAATGCGAATTATGACGCCCATTACAGAAGTTGAAAATCTTTCAGAAGAAGAGCTTAAACATGCATTATCCGCAAATTTTCATACCGCACTTGATGTTAAATATGCCATTTCCAACAAAATACTTTGGTCGGTATTTATTCATCCTTTAAAAGAATTAACTGAAAATCAAATTATTGATGCCATATCACAAGTTTTTTATGCTGCCGAAACTTTTGGCACCATATATAGCAGCACTAATCTTATATTTCCCGGAAATACGCAAAACAACGAATTAGATGAGGTGGAACCTAAAAACACCAAAGTGCTAAAATTACAAAAAGGGTAATACTTCTTATATTGCTATTCATTTATTTTATACGTTTTTAAAACATCTCCACATTACAATAGTGTACTTTTGTACTATTAAAAGCAAACAACTTATGAGCAATAAAGGTGTTCTTCTTGTAAACTTGGGCTCTCCGGATAGTACAGACCCTAAAGACGTAAAAAAATATCTCGGTGAATTTTTAATGGACGAGCGTGTTATTGATGTTCCGTATTGGTTTAGAGCCTTTCTTGTAAAAGGAATTATCTTAAATACACGACCAAAAAAATCAGCGGCTGCTTATAAAAAAATATGGTGGAAGGAAGGATCTCCACTTATTGTACTTTCAGAACGACTGCAGGAAAAAGTGGACGCACACACTAGTGTACCCGTAGCTTTAGCTATGCGTTACGGCAGCATGACCATAAAAAAGGGTTTGCAAAAACTTTATGATCAAGGCATAACAGAAGTTCTTGTTGTGCCGTTGTATCCACAATTTGCAATGGCAACCACAGAAACCATTTTAGTTTTAGCCAAAGAGTTGCGTGAAAAATATTTCCCGGAAATGAAACTTTCCTCTATTCCTGCTTTTTACAACAAGCCGGAATACATAGAAGTGCTTTCTAACAGCATAGCCGAAAAATTGGAAGGATTAGGCCAAGAGCATCTTTTGTTTAGTTATCACGGTGTTCCAGAACGGCATATACGTAAAAGTGATATAACAAAGTCGCATTGTAAAATAGATGGGCAATGCTGCCAAAGTGCTTCGCTGGCACATCCGTTTTGTTATCGTCATCAATGCTATGAAACTACACGTTTGGTAGCGGAAAAGTTAGGATTAAAAGAAGGCTCCTTCAGCACATCCTTTCAATCTAGATTGGGTTTTGACCCGTGGTTACAGCCTTATACCGATAGAACTATTGAACGACTTGGCTTAGAAGGAATAAAAAAAATGGCGATTGTCACTCCAGCATTTGTAAGCGATTGTTTAGAAACGTTAGAAGAAATTGCCATGGAAGGTGCAGAACTATTTTACGAAGTGGGAGGAAAAGAGTTCACCACTATTCCATGTATAAATACGCGAGAGGATTGGGTGGGAATACTTAGCGGCTGGATAGATCATTGGGCATTATTGGATATAGAAACCGCAATAGCTTAATGAAAGTTTCCCGCTCAGAAAATTTAAGGTCAAAACCTATAGGAAAACTTCTTATTCAACAAGCTTTGCCAGCGTCTATAGGTATTTTAGTGATGTCACTAAATATCCTTGTGGATACTATTTTTGTTGGAAACTGGATTGGCTCCATAGCCATTGCTGCCATCAATGTTGTGCTTCCAGTTTCGTTTTTTATTGCCGCTTTGGGAATGTCAATAGGCATAGGAGGTTCGTCTATAATTTCTAGAGCTTTAGGGGCAAAAGACTCTCTAAAAGCATTAAAAACATTCGGAAATCAAATTACTATTACCGTATTTCTTTGTACCCTTTTGGTGGTTGTGGGTTTGGTTTTTATCAATGATATAATTCCTGCTTTTGGGGGTAAAGGTGAAATCTTTGAACCCGCAAAAATTTACTATAGAATTGTCCTGTATGGTGTGCCACTTTTAGCACTCTGCATGATGGGAAATACCGTAATTCGAGCAGAAGGAAAGCCTAAATTTGCTATGATTGCTATGATTATTCCTTCTGTTGGAAATTTAGTTTTAGATTACCTGTTAATCAATGTTTTTGATATGGGTATGGCAGGTGCAGCATGGGCAACTACCATTTCTTATGGCATGTGTTTTGCCTATGTACTTTGGTTTTTCCTTTCAAAAAATTCAGAATTAAAAATTAATAGTTCTCATTTTGGCATTCATTTTTTTATTTTAAAAGAAATAACAACCCTAGGTTTTGTTACCCTGGCAAGACAAGCAGTCGTTAGCATTACGTATCTTTTAATAAACAATATTTTGTTTGATTTGGGAGGCGAATCTTCTGTGGCAGTGTATGCCATTATTGGCAGAATGTTGATGTTTGCCTTATTTCCAGTGCTTGGAGTTACGCAAGGATTTTTACCAATTGCGGGGTATAATTATGGAGCCAATTTAAACCATCGTGTGCGGGAGAGTATTAATAAAGCCATTATGTATGCCTCTATTGTGGCCTTATTTGTTTTTGGGTTTATCATGTTCTTTGCCGAAGAAATTGTTTCGGTATTTACTTCAGATACCCAAATACTTACAGAAACACCAGATGCCATGCGTTGGGTTTTTGCCGCAATTCCTATCATAGCAATTCAATTGATAGGGGCAGCTTATTTTCAGGCAATTGGAAAAGCGATTCCCGCTTTAATATTAACCCTAACACGTCAAGGTTTTTTCTTTATACCGTTAGTATTGATTTTACCGAGATATTTTGGCGAACTTGGGGTTTGGATTTCCTTTCCAATAGCCGATGTAACTTCAACGATTGTTACCGGTTATTTTTTAAATCGCGAAATTCGCTTAAAGTTAAAAACACAGGCACAAGTGTAATTTAGAATTTGTATTTTTAAAGGTAAATTGCACCTTATTTTTTATTATGGAATATAATTATATAAAATCGCTTCATCTAATTTTTGTCATTACTTGGTTTGCCGGGTTGTTTTACATTGTGCGCCTTTTTGTTTACCAGATTGAGGCTTCTAAAAAACCTTTGCCAGATAAAGAAATTATAGGTGAGCAACTAAAGATAATGGCAAAACGCCTTTGGTATATCATCTCTTGGCCATCGATGATTTTAGCATTAATATTTGGCGTTTGGGTGCTAGCACTTCGACTCTTTTTTATTACAGACGCTTGGATGCAAGTTAAATTGGTTTTTGTAGTTTTTTTAATCTTTTACCATATAAAATGCCATATTTATTTCAAACAATTACAAAAAGGCATTATAAAGCATAGTTCAAATTACATGCGTATTTTTAATGAAGGCGCTACCATCGTTTTATTTGCCGTGGTATTTTTAGTAATTTTAAAAAATTCTATTGATTGGATCTATGGTACTATTGGTATTATTTTATTTTCGGTTTTAATCATGTTGGGAATTAAATTATACAAACGAATTCGCGAAGGCAATGGGTAATAAATGGCATTCCGTTTCTTAAAAAGATATAGAAATTAAACATTAATTTAAGTTTTTTAGCCCACGAAGCATTATTAAAATGAAAAAAGGCAAATTTTCTTTACGCACAAGAATTTTCTTCTCCATGATACTTCTCGTATTAGGCGCTTCTATTCTTATTGCCGCAGTCACCATATATCAGTATAGAGAAGAAGCAGTAAATTATCATAGAGAACGTTTAGAACGTAAAGAAGACGCTATAAGAGCGAGCATCAACTACGAGTTACGACAAACTTCTTTTGAAGTGATTACCAAAAATATTCCGTTAATTTTTAGAAATAAAATATATGAAATTCAAGACATTCACAACCTAGAAGTCATCCTTTTTGATTTAGAAGGAAATCTTTTAAAATCCTCTAAAGCTTCGTTTTTTGAAGAGCCTTCTCATAAAATATCCGAACATGTTTTAGAAGGTTTAAAATATTCCATCAACAAGAAATATGTAGAACGTTTTAAGGAAAATAATCAAAACTATCTTTCCTCCTATTCTTATATAACAGATAATTATTTCAAGCCTATTGCTATTCTTAATTTGCCGTATATTGAAGATGATGATTTTATAAATAGAGAGTTAACCGATTTTTTAATGAAGTTGGGAGAAGTCTATCTCTTTATGATTTTAATAGCCATCATTCTTTCCTACTTTTTGTCAAAACACATCACAAAATCTTTAAACGCCATTAGCGAAAAAATTAAAAATACGCGGTTAGACAAGGCAAATAAAAAGATTGACATTCAAAATGCGAGTGAAGAAATAGCAACAGTTGTAACTGCTTACAACAATATGATTGATGAATTAGAAAATAGTGCAGCAGCTTTAGCAGCAAATGAGCGTGAAACAGCTTGGCGTGAAATGGCAAAACAGGTAGCTCATGAAATCAAAAACCCATTAACCCCTATGCGATTGACGGTACAAAGTTTTGAGCGAAAATTTAATCCAGAAGATCCAAAAATTCTAGAAAAAGTAAAAGAATTTAGTTCTACGATGATTCAGCAAATAGACACAATGGGCTCCATAGCATCTGCATTTTCTACCTATGCTAATATGCCCGCGCAAAAAGATGAAACCCTAAACATAGTAAAAATAACCAAACTTGCTTTAGACATTTTTAATGAAGAATTTATTCAATTTATTTCCGAAGAAAAGGAAATAATCGTAAAATTAGATCGAACACAACTCATCCGAATCATCACTAACTTAGTTAAAAACGCCACTCAGTCGGTTTCAGAAATAGCAAATCCTTTTGTTAAAGTGGAGGTGCTTTCTAAAGAAAATCAGGCTCTGATTACCGTTACAGACAACGGTATTGGAATTTCAAAAGAAAACAAATCAAAAATATTTGAACCCAAATTCACCACAAAAAGTAGTGGAATGGGTCTTGGTTTGGCAATGGTAAAAAACATTGTAGAAACCTATGGCGGCAGTATCTCCTTTACTTCACAAGAAGGAAAAGGAACTATCTTTACCGTTACCTTTCCTATATTAGTAGAAGATTCTAACTTTAAAACAGCAACACATGATATTTGAAAACCTTTTAGTAACAACAACCAATCACATAACTAAAATTACCATAAACAGACCAACCAAATTAAATGCGCTAAATCGTGCAACGATTAAAGAGTTGCGGATGGCATTTGAGCAAGCAGATGCCGATAAAAACACCAAAGTAATTCTTATTACCGGAAGTGGTGAGAAAGCTTTTGTAGCTGGGGCAGATATTAGTGAATTTGCCAATTTTAGTATAGAAGAAGGATCTAAACTTGCCGCCGAAGGTCAAACACTACTTTTTGATTTTGTCGCAAATTTATCTACACCCGTTATAGCCGCAGTAAACGGATTTGCACTAGGAGGAGGTTTAGAATTAGCCATGGCAGCACATTTTAGGATAGCAAGCGATAATGCCAAAATGGGTTTGCCCGAAGTTTCCCTCGGCGTAATTCCAGGTTATGGCGGCACGCAACGGCTTCCGCAATTGGTAGGCAAAGGACGCGCTATGGAAATGATAATGACCGCAGGAATGATTGATGCACAAAAAGCTTTAGAATACGGTTTAATAAATCACATTACTACCCAAGAAGAATTACTCTCTTTTGCCGAAACCATTGCACAAAAAATTATGAAAAATTCCCCTGTCGCAATTGCTTCCGCCATTAAAGCAATAAATGCAAATTTTGAAGATAGTGTTAATGGATTTCATACAGAAATAAAAGAATTTGGCAATTGTTTTGGCACGGCAGATTTTAAAGAAGGCACCTCCGCATTTATAGAAAAAAGAAAGGCAGAGTTTCCTGGGTTTTAAGAATATTATGTACAACAAATTAAAATTTTAAGATAAGTTTAACTACATTTGAGTTTTAAAAAACATCAAATGAGAACTCTATATTTTTTATTTATTCTGGGTTTTTTTCTTCTTTTTTCTTGTAAAAACACAGACACTTCAAACAAACAAGTTTTTAGCACACAAGACCTCAATCAGGTCAATCTTGCTTTATTAGAAGCAGTCATGGAAGACGCATTTACCCCACCCATTGCAACCAGAATTTATGCCTATTCACATATTGCACATTATGTAACATTACAAAGTTTTTATACAGATAGTCTTGTGGATATTTCCAATAAATTAAATGGACTTTCAGACTTGCCTAAACCAAGCAAAGAAAATGTAAATGCAGAACTAGCTGCATTGTTGACGTTTTCAAAAACCGCAAAAAAATTAATTTTTTCTGAACACCTTATAGATTCCCTATCTCAAAATATTAAGGACAAAGCAATAGAAAATAAACTGTCTGAGAAAACCATCCAAGCATCCGAAAGTTATGCAGCAGCAATTGCTCAACACCTAAGTGACTGGATTGATAAGGATATGTATAATGAAACCCGCACCTATGATAGATTTACAAGCACAAAAAAACCTGAAAACTGGAGAGAAACTCCTCCAGACTATGAAACTGCATTAGAACCACATTGGGATAAAATCAGACCCTTAGTCATAGATAGCCCATCGGTTTATGTGCCGGCAGCATTGCCTAAATACGATGTTTCTAAAGATTCCGATTTTTATAAAATGGTGGCAGAAGTATATGAAGAATCAAAAAACACTACAGAGGAAAAACAAAAAATAGCTTGGTTTTGGGATTGTAATCCGATACTTACCATTCACAAAGGACACATGATTCAAACCATTCATAAATTTGCCCCCGCAGGGCATTGGATGCACATTATTGATCAAATAACGGCTAAAGAAAATTCAAATTATTTTAAAACCACAAAGGCATACACTCTTACTTCAATTGCCATGTTTGATGCCGTTATTGCTGCTTGGCATTTGAAATATAAAACCGATTTGGTACGACCTGTAACCTACATTCAAGAATATTTTGACCCACAATGGTTGCCTGTTTTACAAACACCACCTTTTCCTGAATATACCAGTGGGCATAGCGCTACATCTGCATCGGCGGCAGGCGTTCTTACCGCTATTTTTGGGGAAAATTATTTTTTTGAAGACAATACACAATTGCGTTTTGACTTAGAAAGTCGCTCTTTTAATTCCTTTAAAGAAGCTGCCAGACAAGTAGATTTAAGTAGATTTTATGGAGGCATTCATTATATGCAAGGGGTAAATGAAGGTTCAAAACAGGGTTATTTTGTGGCTAACATCGTTTTAGAAAAACTAAACAATTAAATATATTTTAGGTTGAATAAAATTAAGTTACTGGTTTTATTAGTCTGTATTTTTCCTCTTTTTATTCAATGTAATAAAGAGAATAAAGAAGCTGCAAATACACTTGATGCTTCTGAAGCAACAATACCATTGTTTGAATATTTAAATAGTAGTGAAACAGGAATTGATTTTGCAAACACAATTACAGAAAATGAACAGTTTAATTTTTTACTCTATGAATATTTGTATAATGGAGGAGGAGTTGCTGTGGGCGATATTAATAATGACGGGCTTCAAGACCTCTATTTTTCGGGAAATACGGTTTCAAACAAATTGTATTTAAATCAAGGCAACTTTATCTTTAAAGACATTACAGAAACTGCCAATGTAACTGGAGGAATAGGGTTTAAAACCGGTGTTACAATGGTAGATGTAAATAACGACGGCTTGCTAGACATTTATGTCTCAAAATCTGCTTTGCAAAATCCAGAATTGCGCCGTAATTTACTTTATATTAACAATGGCGACCTTACTTTTACTGAAAAAGCTGCAGACTATGGTCTTGATGACCCGGGATATTCTGTACAAGCCTACTTTTTTGATATGGACGGCGATGGCGATACGGATGTATATGTGTTAAACCACCCCGGAAATTTTAGAGAATCTAATACTATTAAAATAACACAAAATAATCAAGGGAAACTCGAATTAGCTACTCCAACATCTTTTGAATTTGTGTCTGACAGATTGTATAAAAACACCAATAATAAATTTACAGACATATCAAAAAGCGCAGGGGTCCTTAATGAAGCTTTCGGTTTAAGTGCAGTTATAGCCGATTTTAATAATGACAATTTACCCGATATTTATGTGGCTAATGACTATGTAATGCCAGATCGTCTTTTAATAAACCAAGGTAATTATACCTTCAAAGATGAATTAGACAAATACCTTAAACACACATCCTTTTCTTCTATGGGTTCAGATTATGGAGATATTAATAACGACGGATGTCTGGATTTAATTACTGTGGATATGCTTGCCAAAGACAATTACCGCCGTAAAACACTTATTATGGCACAAAATTATGACAAATATGAAAAAATGCTTAAATATGGTTTGAAAGTCCAGTTTACTTTAAACATGCTTCAAATAAATTCTTGTACCGAAAATTTTTCTGACATCGCTTTTATGGATGGAATCGCACATACCGATTGGAGTTGGAGCCCCCTTCTTGCTGATTTTGATAACGACGGATTAAAAGATATTCACATTACAAATGGGTATGTTAGAGACATTTCCAATAACGATTACGCAAAGTTTGAAATGGACAAGCTGCAAAAGCAATTAAATGCCAAAGAAATCACATTACTCGATTGGATTCAGCAAATACCCAGTGTAGCGGTACCTTCTTTCTTTTTTAAGAATAATGGCAATCTATCTTTTGAAAACGCATCTACAAACTGGAATAGCGGACCTCCCGCATTTTCTAATGGTTCTGCTTATGCCGATTTAAATAATGATGGATTTCTTGACCTCGTTGTAAATAACATAAATTCTTCGCCATTTATCATGAAAAATAAAGGGAATGAAGTAACCAATAACAACTATTTAGCAATCAATTTAGCTCCTACAAAAGGCGAAATTAACCTAGGTACAATTGCAAAAGCATACCTTTCTGATGGCTCCATTTTAACTGAACATTACAATCCCACCAGAGGGTTTTTATCTTCCTCACAACATCGCTTACATTTTGGAATAAAAGAAAATCTTACTATTCAAAAAGTTGAAATTATTTGGCCAGATAGAAAAATGCAAATCCTAGAAAATCCAGACCTTAATCAAATACTTTCCGTTGTAAAAAAACCAACATCAGAGTTTACACCAGAAACAATAGTATATCGTTATTTTGAAGATGCATCCAAAGTTTTACCTAAAGATGTTTTTCACAAAGAAAATGAATATATCGATTTTAAAAGAGAAGCCTTACTGCACCATAAATACAGTCAAGAAGGACCAGCAGTATCTGTTAGCGACGTAAATGGAGATGGACTAGAAGATATGTTTTTAGGTGGAGCTATGGGTTTTTCTGGCAAGCTTTTTCTTCAAAATAACAAGGGAACTTTTACACAAAAAACCATAATAGATTTTGAAGAAGATAAAAACTTTGAAGATGTAAATTCGCTTTTTTTTGACGCAAACGGTAACGGTCTTCTTGATTTATATGTGGTAAGTGGTGGAAACGAAGAATTAGCAAACCACCCAAACTACCAAGACAGACTTTATATGAATGATGGCAAAGGAAATTTTAAAAGAGCAAAGGACGCTTTACCTCAGTTTTATGAAAGCGGAGCAGTAGTAAAAGCGCAAGATGTTGATGGTGACGGGCAACTAGACCTTTTTGTAGGCGGAAGAGTTACTCCAGGAAGGAATCCGGAAACACCCAAAAGTTATTTACTTAAAAATAATAATGGCAAATTTACAGATGTTACAGCATTATGGTCTGAAAATCTTTCTGAAATAGGAATGATTACTGATGCTGTTTTTGCAGATTTAGATAATGATAACACAAATGAACTTATCCTTTCCGGGGAATGGATGCCCATAACTGTTTTTAAATATAAAGATGGAAAATATAAAAACGCAACAGAAACTTTTGGATTAAGCTCCAAGGTGGGATGGTGGTATTCGTTAGCTGTTGAGGATATAAATGAAGATGGTTTTCTGGATATTGTGGCAGGAAATCTCGGTTTAAATTCGCTTTTAAAAGCCACTTCTGAAGAGCCTATTACTATATTATATAATGATTTTGATAACAATGGAAGTTTAGATGCTGTTCTTTCTTATTACGTAGAAGGGGTTAGTCATCCTTTTCCTATTCGTGACCGAATGCTTACGCAAATGGTTATGCTAAGAAAACGTTTCACCAGATATGAACCTTATGCCAATGCAGGTATTAACGACATTTTTACTCCCCAAGAACTAAGTAATGCAAAAAAATTAGATGCCAATCATTTAGAGCACACACTTTTTATTAACAATAACGGAAAGGATTTTAGCAGTATTAATTTGCCTAGATATACACAAATATCTACCGTAAAATCCATACAACTAGTTGATGTAAACAAAGACGATAAAATAGACCTACTTCTAGGCGGAAACTTCTATGGTACCGATGCAGAAATTACTAGGTATGACGCATCAATAGGAGTACTTCTTTTAGGCGATGGCAAAGGAAATTTTGAAGTTGTTCCGCCCATAGAAAGTGGTTTTATTATTCCGGGAAATGTTCAAAAAATAGTTCCTATAATAATATCAGGTATAAAGTATTATTGGATTGTAAGGAACAATGATACAAGTAGCTTATTGAAATTAAAGTAATTTGTTTTTAAAGCAATCCATTCCATTCGTTATAAAACTGTTTTAGAAATTGCTCCATTACAAGATGTCTTTTTTCTGCTAATTTCTTAGCAGTTTTCGTGTTCATTTTATCTTTTAAGAGAAGTAATTTCTCGTAGAAATGATTAATGCTGGGTGCAGTAGATGCCTTGTATTCTTCTTTGGTAAAATTTAAATTTGGCAGAATTTTAGGGTCGTAAAGCTTTCTGTTTTTAAAACCACCATAATTAAATGCCCTTGCAATCCCAATTGCACCTATTGCATCCAGCCTGTCGGCATCCTGAACAATATCCAGTTCTTTGGAATGGAAGTTTACTTTAGAGTTTCCGCCTTTAAAGGAAATATTTTCAATGATTTTTATACAATGTAGTATGGTTTCTTCAGGCACATTTTCCTTTTCCAAAAACTCCCGCGCTATGGTTGGTCCCACACTTTCGTTACCATTGTGAAATTTGCTGTCTGCGATGTCGTGCAAAAGCGCGCCAAGTTTCACCACTACTAAATCACATTCTTCGGTTTCCGCAATAAGGCAACTGTTTTTGTACACGCGCTCAATGTGAAACCAGTCGTGACCACCTTCTGCATTTTTTAGGGTTTGCTTTACGAAAGCAATGGTATTTTCAATAAGAATTTCCTCTTTCTCCATTTTTATTTTTAGTGTCGCACAGCACTTTTTATCTTTTCTTCCAACATATCTAAAAGTGTTTCCGCAGAAAAATCTGAAACTTTAATAACGGGATGTACGGTAAATTTTAAATGTACGCCTAAAGGAATCGGGAACATCCCATAGCGTTGTAATTTCCATGAATTGTTTACTGTTATTGGTAGAATATAGGCAGAAGGCATGTGGTTTATAAGCGTTTGTAGTCCTTTTCGATGAAAGGTTTTTGGCTCGCCTGTCCTGCTTCTGGTTCCTTCCGGAAAGATAACCCCACTTCGCTTATTGGTTTCCAGGTAGTGTGCAAAAGCAGTCATTTTAGCTACCGCTTCCGCAGGATTTTTACGATCGATAAGAACCGAACCGCCGTGTCGTAGATTGAAGGAAACGCTTGGAATTCCTTTGCCTAGTTCTTTTTTAGAAACAAATTTAGGATGAAAACGCCGTAAACTCCATATAATAGGAGGAATATCATACATGCTTTGGTGGTTAGTAACAATAAGTAGTGGCACATTTTTAGGAATGTTGTTCGGTACAGAAAAGTCAAAACGGGTGCCCAAAATGCGTAAAGAGCCTATGGCAAAAAAGTTCATATAATCTACACTTTTTTTATGCGCCTGATAGCCAAAAACATTTAGGCAAAACCATTGTATGGGATGAAAAATAGCCAAAACAGAGCCGAAAGCGAGATAATAAATTGCGCTTAAAGGATAACTTAGAATGTGAAGGAGTAGTTTCATATACATGCCATAAAAATAAAAAAACCACTTAGTAAAAGTGGTTTTTTTGTGAATAATCTTAATAAGTAACTAAAGATTTTAGCAAAACTCATTGTACGCATCCATTAAATTTTCAGCTATCAATTCAGCTGGGCGACCTTCAATGTGATGGCGTTCTAACATGTGTACTAATTCGCCATCTTTAAATAATGCCATTGAGGGTGAGCTAGGAGGAAATGGTGCCATTTCTGCTCTTGCTGCCTCGGTTGCTTCCCGATCTACGCCTGCAAAAACAGTGACTAATTGGCTTGGTTTCTTTGCATTTTGTAAAGACATTTTAGCGCCAGGTCTTGCATTAGCAGCAGCACAGCCACAAACCGAATTTACTACAACAAGTGTAGTTCCTTTTTGATGGATGGCGTTACTTACTTCTTCTTGGGTATGTAATTCGGAAAATCCTACCTTGGTAAGGTCTTCGCGCATGGGTCTAACTAATTCTGGTGGATACATATATTTCTTATTTATATTTAATCTAAAGGCAAAGATACTAAATTCCAAATTTTATTCTCCAATTTATACTCTTAATTCCTTACCAAAAAATTAGACACAAACTCAAAAACACAAAGCCTTAATTCTCTTAAACTAATTCTTATCTTTGGCAATTCATTACAAGTTTAATTAGCAGAGAGTATGATTCGTTGGATTGCAGCAATAGCTGGATATATATTTTTTAGGTTTCCCGGAGCCATACTTGGGTTTATTTTGGGAAGTGTTATTGAGGGTTTAGGTAAAAAAACAAGAGTTAGTAATAGTTTCGGAGGGCAACAAGTAACCCCAGCCGATTTTGAGCTTAATTTACTTTCTTTAGCCTCCATGGTGATTAAAGCTGACGGTAATGTGAGTGCCGCGGAAATGCAATTTGTTCAAAATTATTTTGTACAGGCTTATGGTAAAGAACGCGCCAATGCCACCTTCCGAACTTTTAATGAAGTAGTAAAAAATCGAGAAGTTACTCCACAACCCATTTGTGAGTATTTACGAATGCGCACCCGTTATGAATCCAGACTACAAATTATCCATTTCTTATTTAATATAGCGCAGGCAGATGGTTTGGTTTCTCAACCGGAGATTGAAAAAATAAGAGAAATCGCCGGATTTCTAGCGATTGGTTATCGCGATTTTGAAAGCATTAAAGCGATGTTTTTCAAGAATCCGGATAGTGCCTATAAGATTTTGGAAATTGAAAAAACAGCTACCCCTGCTGAAATCAAAGCTGCATACCGGACTATGGCGAAAAAATACCATCCTGATAAATTACAACATATGGATGAAGCCTATCGTAAAGGTGCCGAGGAAAAATTCCGAAAAGTTCAGGAAGCTTATGAGCAGTTGCAGAAAGAGCAAGGTTTTTAAAATAAATTTGGAATATCTAGACAAAAGTCTTAGTGTTTGAGGACAAAAGTTTTTAAAATGAATACCTTTGAAGAATCTTTACATCAAGTAAATGAAGCAGCAGCAGTTTATGTTGCTCTCACTCCTGCATCTTTAAGGCAAAGTAATAGTACTAAAAATTTTTCCTTTGCTGATTTTTTGAATAATAAATTGTTGGTTATTCATTCTATCAGATCCGGTATTACTTTTTCCTTGTTTTCTGAAATTACAAAAATCACCCCATTTTCTGATGAAGATTGGGCAGAAATTTTAAACATTTCTTCTAAGTCATTGCAGCGTTACAGAGCAGAGAAAGACTTTCGCTTTAAACCCATCCATTCTGAAAAAATCATTGAAATTGCTGAGGTGGCTCTTTTAGGCAATACAGTTTTTGACACAAGCACTAAATTTTATATGTGGTTGCGTTTGCCGCTTTTTGCTTTGGGGTCTATGAAACCCATCGAGTTGCTTAAAGATTCTTACGGCAAAGAGATGGTGCTTAATGAGCTCCGCAGAATTGACCAAGGCATTTTTGTATAATGTTAGTTTTTAGATTATCCCGAAAAAAATATGCCGGCGAACTTACAGAAAAAGGAGCAGCTTTGTCTGGCAATCGGTGGAATTCTAAGGCAGTGCAAATGATTTGTTGTGCAGATAGCCGTGCACTTGCAATGGCAGAAGTAGTGGTTCACCTTCCTTTTTTCTGCTTCCTCAAGATTTTGTGATGTTGGAAATTACAATCCCTGATACCCTTAAAATCAAGAAAATTACTCAAAAGGAACTCCCGGAAATGTGGAATGGATTTCCCCATAATCCCAAAACCCAATCCATAGGGCATGATTTTATCAAGGCTAATGCATATGTAGTTTTAAAAGTGCCCTCAGCTGTGGTAAAGGGGGATTTTAATTTTTTGCTCAATCCTTTCCATAAGCACTTTAAGAAAATCAAAATAATATCGCACTCCCCTTTTGTTTTTGATAGCCGTTTTTTTGAATAATACCGCTCAAGATATTAAAGAGTTGATTTAACAACCTTGGAGATAGAAAAAACAGCCACCCCTGCCGAAATCAAAGCAGCTTATCTTACATTTACAAAAAATACCATATAGACAAACTACATCTTATGGAGGAACCCTATAGCAAAGGTTTCGAGGACGAATTCAGGAAAGTTTACGAAGTTCAAGTGGATAGCAGAATATAAATTCTTAATTAAAAGTTAAAGTTTTAACATAAATAATTAGGTTTTCTCGTAGGGGGGGGTAAGTTTGAGTTAATTAACCATAAAACCATTATATTATGAAAAATTTATTAGTAATGATTGCGTTTTCAATTTGGGCTGTATCATTTTTTCAACTACTGATATTGACTCTGTAAATCCTTTAGATGCAAATTTAGATGGGCCTTGTTCTTATTGGATAGAAACCTATAACTCTCAAGGTCAATTTACAGGATGGATTCATATAACAGATTATCATCTAGGATGTACATTTGAGTGAGCAATAGTAAATTTATAACAGAACTCACTTTGTTAAAGTTAAATTAAAATATGAATAAATCAAAAGTGTTAATTTTAAAATTTTTTAATATAGAAAAGCTATTTTTGTTTTGGGCTGTTGCTTTTTCCAGCGCTTTATTATCACAAAATTCAAATATAGAGGTTGGTTACACCCATTATTTAAATCTTGGGAAAGCTACTCAATCAGACTGGACATTGATTTTCGATTCTAGCAAGTCTTTATTTATTGAGACATCTAAGCCTAGATTTATAGATCCTAATGATTCTAAAATTGACAATTCAGATTTTTTGAAAAGTAAAGTTTTTATAACATCTTCACCAGATATTAATAGATACGTGTTAACAGATTTTAAATCAGATACTCTCTGGCATCAAACATATATTTTATCAAAACCCTATATGGTTTATGAAATGTTACTTAAACCAAAATGGAATATACTTGATGAATTTAAAAATATAGATACTTATGTTGTACAAAAAGCGACTACGAGATTTAGAGGTAGGAATTACACCGCTTGGTTTTCGTCAGAATTTCCCGTAAGCTTTGAGCCATGGAAAATGAATAGTCTTCCCGGTTTAATTTTAGAAGTTTATGATGAATTAAATCAAGTACATTTTATTGTAAATAAAATTAAGTCAACTTCTGAAAATTTATTAGATTCACGTATGGAGGAAATAACTTCGAGGGGTGAAAAAATTTCACTCAAAGAGTTTGTAAAATTGGAAGATAAAGAAGGTGATGAAATTCAAAAACAAGTAATTTCTAAAATTAGTAGGGCGGGCTTTGAAAATCGTAATTTAACAGTAAGTGGTTTTGAGTCAGCGGGGCGTAAATATAAATTAGAGATTATATATGAATGGGAGTAATTTTAAGATGAATATTGCCAAAAAACACCATCCCATACAAATTGCAACATAGGGACGAGGCCTGCCAAAAATGCGTTGTAGACAAATTCAGGAAAGTTTAGAAGGCTTATGAACAATTGCAGAAAGAAAAAGGATTTAGATAAATTTTAAAACTTTAACATAATTAATTAGCTATATTAAGGGGGGTGGGTATGTTTGTTACTAACCATTAAACCTTTTGTTATGAAAAAATGATTAATTTTAGGGTGTTTATTTATTTCAATTTTTATGTTTTCTTTTACTGAACTTCGAAACAATGTTGAGGTAAATTTGGAAAATAAAACTATAATTGAAAAGTGCGATAGATCTATCTTATATGAGGATTTATTAGTTACAGGTTGCGTATCTTGTACAGGTTGTGTCCCAACACCAAATGGTGGTTGGACTTGCGAAAGTTGTGTCTCAGTACCCTGCCCTAAAGATCAGAAATAATATTTATAAATGAAAAAAGCATTTATTTTATTTTATATTTTCATAACTTCTCTTATGTTTTCTCAAAACAATGAGAATATAATTATATCTTATATCGAGAACTATAACATAGGATCAGGTTTTGAATGGGAGTATCAACTTATTGTTGAAGGTGCAAATGCGTTGTTTATAGAACAAATCAAAAAAGACAAACCTGCCGAAGAAAGAACGTATAATGAAGATGGCTCTTTTTCTATACGATTTAATTATACGGGTGGCATACCAAAGTTTGTATATTATAACAATAAACAAAAAACAATATTTTTTAGAAAAATAGTTGGTGGAGAAATGGTTTTGGTAAAAGACAAACTAGAAACTATTGATTGGCTAATTACTGATGAAACAAAAACAATAAGTTCATTTTTATGCAACAAAGCTATAGGTAAATTTAGAGGCAGAACCTACCAAGCTTGGTTTACTACCGCAATTCCCATAAACTACGGCTCTTGGAAATTACAAGGCTTGCCGGGTTTAGTACTAGAAGCAACAGATAACGATGGTTTTTATCATGTGGCAGCAACAACGTTTCAATTTAATGATCAAAAAATTATGTTGCACGATGAATTACTGAAAGATGTTAAATGGGAAAAAGCAATAGAATTTGAAAAATTTTTAAAACTCAACAAAACAAGTGCTGAAATGAGCTTTAAAAAACTTCAAGCATCCATGCCTAGAGGAACAAAGCTTGAAATGAGTGATGAAAAAGTGACAGAGTTAGAATTATTTGATGAATAAGTTGAAACCATTTTGTTTTTCTTTAAAAATGTATTGCCTGATACTCCTTTTATCAGGCAATTTTGCTTTTACACAAAGTGAAATATCTGGAGTTTTATTAGATAGCACGCAAAACCCTATTGCTTTTGCTAATGTAATTTTAAAAACCAGTGACACAAAAATAATTGTAACATATACCGCTACAAATGCTGAAGGATACTATTTTCTTAAAACAGACAAAACAGGTCACTTTGGATTAGAATTTATTGCACTTTAATACCGAAAAAAAAGTATTCCAATTACACTTGAAATCCAACAAAACAAAATAATTAATGCCACCCTCGCTTATGAGCCGGTGTCGCTCAATGAAATTATTTTACATACAGAAGCAGCCATAAAAAAAAGACTAGATACCACTACTTTCAAGGCAAGTGCTTTTACAAAAGGCAATGAACAAGTGGTTGAAGATTTACTAAAAAATATCCCAGGCGTCACCGTGGAAGAAGATGGCACTATAAAAGTAGGAAACAAAGCAATAGAAAAAGTAATGGTAGATGGCGATGATTTTTTTGAAAAAGGATATAAACTACTTACCAAAAACCTAAACGCCGATGCCGTTGAAAATGTTCAGGTATATGAGCGTTATTCAAATAATAAATTGCTAAAAGGCATTGAAGAAAGTGAACGAGTAGCACTAAACCTAACTTTAAAAGAGGGTAATAAGCAACAGTGGTTTGGCAATATGAGTCTAGGGTATGGAGTAACTACTGAAAACACTTATGCAGTAAGAACAAACTTGATGTCCTTCGGCAAAAAAGCAAAATACTATTTTTTAGGAAATCTAAATAATGTAGGCACTGATGCAACTGGCGATTTAAACAGCCTCATACGGTCATCATCAATAGCTGAGCCGGGAGGTGTAGGAAGCGCAGAAAATGCAAAATCACTATTAAGATTAAATAGTTCAGGACCCAGAATACAAAGGAGTAAATTTAATTTTAACAATACGGAGCTCGCCTCTATTAATGGCATTTTTACTTTGTCAAACAAGTTAAAACTAAAAACACAAGGGCTTTTTAATTGGGATGAAAATAAGTTTTTTAGAAATAGCGTACGAGAATTTCAAGTGGAAAACCAAAGTTTTATAAATACGGAAGACTTTAAAATGCATAAAAATCTTTTTACCGGTTTTGGTAAAATAGATTTTAATTTTGACATTTCAAAAACTAAAACACTAGAATATACTGGCAAGTTTAACGCCTCTACTAACACCACAAATGCAGATTTACTTTTTAACACCACTCCAACTATTGAAAGACTAAAGGAACAAAATGAGTTGATAGACCATAAACTTACTTTTACCAACAAGCTTGAAGACACCAAAGTATTACTAACCACGGCGAGAGTGATTAGCGAAAAAACACCCCAATATTATAACAATTCTCAATTTCTTTTTGCAGAACTTTTTCCTGATGCTGGTCAGGTAGAAGGGGTGAAACAAACGAGCGAAAACAAACTAATTTTTGCCGGCACAGAAACTCATTTTCTAAGCCGATATAAAAATGGAAATCTACTAGAAATTCAAGCAGGTCAAACCTACAGAAAAGACAGATTGATCACTAGGTTTTCTTTTTTTGAAAATGAAACAGAACAGTTTCCAATAGGTTACTCCAATAACCTAACGTATGAGGTGCTAGATTTTTATTCAAAAATAAACTATTTGTATAAATATAGAAACATAAACTTTATTACTCAATTAGCGGCACATCAATTATTTAATAAACTTAATACACAAGAAGAATCACAGAATCAAAGTCCATTTTATGTAAATCCTATGGTTGGGTTTAATTGGAAAATTAATGGTAAAAACAAAATTACATCACAATACAGATACACTTCCACCAATAGCAACTTGGAGCAAGTATATCCTAATTTTGTGCTTACGAGTTTTAGAAATTTCTCTTCCGGAACCAATGATTTTAATCCATTAAACAAGTCATCCGTTTTTGTAGAATATACTTTAGGAAATTGGGGAGATAAGTTTTATGCGGTAACTAGTTTAAATTATTCAAAAGACAACGATTTTTTTTCTACGCAATCCCAAATAACACCCGATTTTTCTGTTTCTGAAATAGTAAAGTTTAGCGGGCGTGAAAATATAAGTGCCAGTACAACTATAGATAGATATATAAAACCCATTTCCTCAAATATTAAACTGAATATAGCAGTTACCAACGCAACTTTTAAAAATAGCGTAAACAATGTCTTTAGAGATATTAATAGTTTATTTAGCCAGTATGGAATGGAAGTGCGCTCTGGATTTTTAGGGCCGTTTAACTTTCATCTTGGCTCAAATTGGTTGAAAAGTGAGACAAAATCTAATAATTTTTCTTTTAACTCCACAAGAAATACAAGCTTTTTAGATATTACGGTAAATATTAATAAGCATTTAAATTTTTCTCTTCAAAATGAACGGTATTACTTTAAAGAATTAGAACGCACAAATAATACCTACTATTTTTCAGATTTTACAGCAAGATATACACCCAATAATAAAAAATTAAATTTCATGTTAAGTGGTCAAAACCTCTTGAACACAAAAACTTTTCGAGATGTTTATATAAACGATATCACAAGCACTACCACTAAATATAGTTTACGAGAAAGAACAATTTTGTTATCTGTTGATTTCAGGTTTTAATCCTAATTTTTTTTCAAATCAGAAAATGAGGACAAGTTCAGGAAAGTGCTTGAGGCATATGAGAAGTTGTAAAAGGAGATAGGTTTTTATTTTTTTAGATTTATCTAAAAAAATATTTTATATTAATTAAATTTGTATTTTTGGTCAAGTAAAAATGCAACTCATGTTTAGCGATTCCGAAGAAAATTATTTAAAAGCTATTTTTCACCTAGAAAGGTTTTCCAAGGAAGGCGTTTCTACAAATGCCATAGCCGAAGAAATGCAGACCAAAGCTTCTTCGGTTACAGACATGCTTAAAAAACTTTCAGACAAAAAATTGGTAAATTATGTGAAATATCAAGGGGTTACACTCACTAATAACGGAAAAAAAACAGCGGCCGGTATTATCAGAAAACACCGTTTATGGGAGGTCTTTCTGGTGGAGAAACTCGATTTTAGTTGGGATGAGGTTCATGAAATTGCAGAGCAATTAGAGCATATTGCTTCTGATAAGCTAGTAGAGAAACTAGATAAACATTTAAAACACCCAAAATTTGACCCTCATGGGGACCCCATTCCATCAAAAGACGGAACTTTTCCAGAAAGGGATAAAGTGCTTTTAAGCGAGTTACAAGTGGGTGATAGTGGTGTTTGTGTGGGTGTAAAAGATACTTCCTCTTCCTTTTTAAAATTTTTAGACAAAAACGGGATTGCATTGGGGAAAGAAATAAAGGTGTTAGAAAGGGAGGATTTTGATGATTCTCTACAAATAAAATTAGGGGATCAAACTTTAACCATATCCCATCTCATCGCATCAAATTTATATTTAAAAACCAATTAACTTATGGACGCTATTATCACTTATTTTGAACAAATAGACCCAATTCTTGCGGCCTTATATGCAACATTATTTACTTGGGGAGTAACCGCTTTTGGAGCTTCCTTTGTGTTTTTCTTTAAAACAATGAATCGCACTTTTTTTGATGGCATGCTTGGTTTTACGGGAGGTGTGATGATTGCAGCAAGTTTTTGGAGCTTACTTGCGCCCGGTATTGAGATGAGCCCTGGCGAAGGATTTATAAAAGTTATTCCCGCGGCATCGGGGTTCTTTTTAGGGGCATTATTTATTTTTGGATTAGACAAAATATTACCACATTTACACATTAACTTTAAAGAAACCGAAAAAGAAGGTATCAAAACACCTTGGCATAAAACAACATTATTGACTCTGGCAATTACCATGCACAACATTCCTGAAGGACTGGCTATTGGGGTATTATTTGGTGGCGTAGCAGCTGGTTTTGATGGAGCCACTATTGGGGGTGCTGTGGCATTAGCATTGGGGATTGGTCTTCAAAACTTTCCGGAAGGTATTGCCGTTGCCATGCCGCTGCGTCGTGCTGGGATGAGCAAACGAAAAAGTTTTATGTATGGTCAAGCATCTGCATTGGTTGAGCCGATAGCTGCTGTTTTAGGAGCTTGGGCGGTATTGACCTTTCAACCTATTCTTCCCTATGCTTTAGCTTTTGCCGCCGGTGCTATGATTTTTGTGGTGGTAGAAGAAGTAATACCCGAAACGCAGCAGGATAAACATACAGATATTGCTACAATGGGCTTTATTGGCGGTTTTATCGTAATGATGGTTTTGGATGTTGGGTTGAGTTAATTTTTAGAATATTTTTCATAGGAATTCAGTTAGAACTAGTCGGATTAAAGAATAATTTCTACTTATTCTTTTTATTTATTTTCATTAGTTCCATTGCTTGTTTATTCTATTTTTTCTATTAAATTTGTAACCATTGTGTAAGGTTAAACAACTTGGTTATGAATGAATATATGACGCTTTCAGAAACATCTGAATACATTGGAAAAAGCAAAGAAACTTTAAGACGTTGGGACAAAGAGGGTAAATTAACTGCTGCGCGTGAACCAATTAGCAATTACAGGGTTTACAGAAAATCTGATGTTGATACTTTGTTTGCGGTTTTTTTAGATGAAAACATTCAGGAAACAATTTCAAATTATGTTGAACCGCATAATGAATATACAGTTTTAGAACTTTTTGCTGGAGCTGGTGGTTTAGCGGTTGGAATGGAGAAGGCTGGGTTAAAATGTGTGGCTCTAAATGAAATAGATAAATGGGCTTGTAATACACTCAGAAAAAATCGCCCAAATTGGAATGTATTAGAAGGCGACATAAAATCTTTTAGTTTTACTGAATATGAAAACAAAGTGGATATGGTATCTGGTGGATTTCCTTGCCAAGCATTTAGTTATGCCGGAAAAAAATTAGGATTAGCCGATGCAAGAGGAACTTTGTTTTATGAATTTGCAAGAGTTGTAAAAGAAGTAAATCCACCCATTTGTATTGGTGAAAATGTTCGTGGTTTGTTAAGTCACGAAAACGGTAAAACGCTTCAAGGAATGATTTCTATTCTAGATGAAATAGGTTATAATGTTGTACCTGTTCAAGTTTTAAAAGCAATTAATTACAATGTTCCTCAAAAAAGAGAACGACTAATTTTAGTTGGAATTAGAAAAGATATTGATTTAAAATATGAATATCCAAAACCTTATAAAAAAGTTTACAATTTAAAAGATGCCTTAAAAAAAGGTGATTTATTTGATTGTGATGTTCCAAAATCAGAAGGTTCAAAATATCCAAAAAGTAAGATTGATGTTTTAGATTTAGTTCCTCAAAAAGGGTATTGGAGAGATTTACCTATTGATATTCAAAAGGAGTTTATGGGTGGAAGCTTTCATCTTGGAGGCGGAAAAACTGGAATAGCAAGAAGAATAGGTTGGGACGAACCTTGTTTAACGTTAACTTGCAGTCCAGCACAAAAACAAACTGAAAGATGTCACCCTGAAGAGACTCGCCCTTTTACTGTTAGAGAATATGCAAGAATTCAAACCTTTCCTGATGATTGGAAATTTGATGGTTCTGTAGCGCAACAATATAAACAAATTGGAAATGCTGTTCCTGTTAATTTAGGTAAGGAAGTTGGTTATTCAATTATTAAATTTTTAAATAGCTATTACAACTTATCAAAACCTAAATAGTAGCTGTAATTTTCAAAAGTTATTTGATCTAAAATTGTTCTTTTTGAAGTTTTGGTTTCAGTTTTGATTTCAAATAAAGCTAAGTTTTCTTTTATCAACTCACTTTTTTCAACATAATTAAGATAATCTTTTATGGCAATAGGAAGATTTTTGTAAAGCTGAAAAAGAGCATTATTTTGTTCTGAAAGTAGTGCGTAAAATTGATCACCTGAAATTTTGTAAACTCTACTATGACTGTATTCTTTACCATTAATTTCTCCTTTCCAAAGTTCACAAAAACTATTCTTTGCTAAAATTTGAACCCAATAACATTTTGATTGTTTGTAAGTATCAGCGTATCTTGATAGTTTTTGGAATAAAGCTTCAGCAGAACTACTATTCATTGTGTTATGTTTATTCTTAATATCAGCAAACAAACTATCATCAGTAGCCTTTAAATCAAAACCACTAAAATTTCCAACTTCATAACCATTTATTCCACCTAATATTTGTTCGTGAAATGTTCCAATTGAATTGTTTATGGACTTATCCATTTGTCTTAATATTTCTATTTGAATTAAGCTTTCTTCATCAATATCATTAAATTTTGAGTCAAATGTTAATTTAATAGTATCAACTTTATTGGAGTAAAAATTCTTTTTTGTGATATTGTTTTTTGCTTTTAAGTAAGTGGAGTGAAGATTTGCGAGAGGCACTTGATAATATATTAAGCAACAGTCCACAACGCAAAGACCAGAAACCCAGTATGGGGTGTAATATTAAGTGGAAGGTGTAAGTTTGTGATTTCAAGCTTTTATTTTCCCGATACAAAACTTTGAATTGCCAGCTCATAACTTTGGAGACCAAAACCAGCAATAACTCCTATAGCGTTTGGAGCGATGTATGAAATATGTCTGTAATCTTCTCTGGAAAATGTGTTTGAGATGTGTACCTCCACAACCGGAGTTTCAATGGCTTTAACGGCGTCTCCAATACCAACTGAGGTATGGGTATAAGCAGCAGCATTTAAAACAATACCATCAAAAGAGTACCCCACTTCTTGAAGTTTATCAATGAGTTCGCCTTCAATATTTGATTGAAAAAAGGTGAGTTCAATTTCTTTGTATTTGAATTGCATTTCAACAAAAAAATCATCAAAGCTTTTTGAGCCATAGATGGCTGTTTCTCTTTTTCCAAGTAGATTGAGATTGGGTCCGTTGATGATGATGATTTTCATCTGTTAGTATTTAGTAATTTTATAAGTTCGAGGGAACAGGAACACAAAATTATTATTTCAATTTATGATTACTTAGAGATGTTTGATTTAATCTATTACGAATATAAATAAAAAAAGGAGAGCAAAAGCTCTCCCTGAATTGAACTATAAAAAATTTATAAACCAATTTCGACTCCAAGATTAATTGACGAAGACGTAAATCCATCAACACTTACTCCTTGATAACTAAGAATTAAAGCTACAGGACCAAGGTTGTAACCAACATTAGGTCTATAATAAAATCCGCCATCATTTCCATCATCGATACCAAGTGCATACCCTAAATTTGCTCCAAAAAATAAATCTTCAGAGGCAAAAAATCTGGCTGACGCAGATAATGGTAAAAACTGAATGTCGTCAAAATCTGAAAACTCACTCTTTAGAAAAAAATGAGAATAGCCAACAGAAGGGCCCACTTGAAAAGAATCTACTATATCAAACATATAGCTAAGATCTAAGCCGGCATTAAATGATGACACATCATCTATGTCACCAACTGGTAAACCAAAGTTCACGCCAATTTTAAAACCCTCTTCCTGTGCTTGCACAGCTGATAATCCAAAAACTGCAATTGCAGCAATAAGCATTAGTTTTTTCATAATATAAAGTTTGTTAGTTAGTTAAATTAAAATTATTAAAAAAAAATGAATTTATAATGCATAAACAGCGTTTTTTTACTTTTTCCACTCCACTATACCCCCTTTAGCAGAATCTACTTTTATGCTATAGTTGCCTCCACCTGATATAATCCAGCGCACTTTTACGGTTCCCAATCCGGGAATGTTTGCTACAGATATTTTTGATGGATTTTGAACTTGTTCTTTTACTTTATTAAAATCTTCATTTTCAACGACCATTCCAACCACTACATTAGCGCCACTTATGGAAACATAATCAGGTCGCTCGATGTTGTATTTTAAATCTTGACTGGAGTGGGTAGGCATTAGTCGTTCGTTGTAAATAGTTGCAGTTATTTCCTTTAAACCACCGCCTAAGCTTTTTTCTTGTACATTAAGCACGCTTAATTTTGGGGTATGGTAAGCGTGATAAATGGTAAATGCCATGTTTCTGTGCGCATCTTGTTCTAGTAAAAATCCGGGATGTGCTCTGCTGAAATTCTTTTTAAATCCGCCAACTTCGATGGTTCCAAATTGTGGATGGTTATATTCGACCCAAGGCACAAAGGCATCACCAAAGGTTAGGTATTTATCTACATTTAATTCTTCTTCCTGATTTGCTCTTCCTTCGTTCTTATGATAATATAAATAGGAAACCATCAGTTCATTAGTGTAGGTATAAATGCCTCTTCCACCGTAAAACCAATCTAGTTCTCCACCAAAAACAGAATATAAATCTTTATACACCACTAAATACTTATATCCTGGAATTAGTTCTTCTCCTTTTTTGCCAATGGCATCATATATTTTAACGTCTTCTTTGTTGTAAGTGTCTAAATCTTCTTCGGCACCGGGGCCTCTTAAAATCATACCTCCATAGTTGTGATAGCTTTGTGCACCGGCAATGTTAGGATGTTTCATTACAAAATCGGCTACTGCTCTGGTTTCTGGTAAGCTAAAAGGATACTTGTATGCGCCTCGCTGCACATAATCTGGCTGCCATTTCCAACCCCAATCGCGATTAGGATCATAATAACCTATGCCGTCTTCATTTACTCGTCCATCGCCATCACGGTCAATACCCTCAAAACCGAGCATTTCATATTCTCCTTTTTGTTCTGGTCCAACTTCCATTAATCTTCGATCGTCTAAAGGATCTTTGATAAAACGTCCTGTGGTTGATTTTCTAATCATAAGTGTAATGTGGTTATCGCCGTTTAAATCGTCAAATCTGTCTTCACCTGCCTCGCCATCGCCATCGTTATCTAAAACGAGCATACCTGAACGTGGAGAATGTGGTGTGTTTGGTTCTTTCATAAAATTATCCCGTGCGTCAGGATTGATAGTGGGCACGATATAAAAGGTTTTGTCTTGTAGTAATTCTTTTATAAAATCGAGCTCGTCAAACATTTCGGTGAGGTACCAAGCTGTGTACAACGAAAACTCAGTGCCTTGAATTTCATTTGAATGGATATTACCGTCAATATACATAGCGGGTTTTTTATCTGGATTTCCGGTTTTAAAATCAGAGATGGCTATGGACCAAATGTTTCTACCTTCTACAGATTTTCCGATGCTTTCCAAACGGGCTAAATTAGGGTATGCTTTGGCGATTTTTTGCATTATTTCTGTCACACCCTCATACGTATAATAACGATTCCAACTTACTTCTACTTTAGGTTGGTGCGGAGTGCCGATGGCTCTAAAAAATTTTTCTTGTGCATTAGTTTCTGAAAGTGCGAAACAGCTAAGTAAAAAACTGATAATGAAGCTATATATAGACTTGTTCATAATTATAATTTTGTGTTAAGAGTTGCAATGCCACAATGTGCAGCACCGGCTTTGATTTCTACATTTCCGGATCCTTTTACAATCCAAGACATGGTTTTGGTTTCAAAAGCATCTAATTTATCGATGAGATGGATGGTGTTTCCTGCAATAACCTCTTTTTTATCTTTGGTGATATCAATTCTTATTTTACGAAGCCATCTTGATTTTTCACCTAGCTCTGAATGGGTAGGCAAAGGAGAATTGTTAAATAAATCTGCTGTAATTCTGCTAAGCCCACCACTGAGTTTTTCTACTTTTAAGTTGTGAAATTCTAGTTTGGGCTGCATTGCAGCCAATTTTAAAATGAAATTGGTGTGTTGTATGGCAATGCTATCTACCATATTAAATGGAGGATTCTGCATTACAAAAGGTTTTATGCCGCCCACTTCTACTTTTTGGTTAGGAAAATCGGGGTGAGATACAGTAATCCAAGGAACAAAAATATTTTTTAAATTCTGTTGGTCTGCCCAAGCCATAAAATTAGATTCTTTAGTAACGATGGGTTTTTCTTTGGCATCGGGTTTTTTGTCTTTTTCTTCTTCTTTTTCCTCTGTTTTTTCAGCTTTTACTTCTGGTATCCACCATCCGGGAGTGCTAAAACTGTATCTTCCAAAATGAAAATATGCCCATTGAAAAAAGTCGCCATCGGTGCCTTGGTTATCTTGTTGAAATGCTTTTTGTGAAACGGTCTTGTTATAAAGGTCTGAAACCATTTTGTTTGTTGCTATATCTTTTTTGAGCATAGAGGTTAACACTCTTTTTTTGGCATCTCCTTCATTAAATTTTAAGGGTTCGGAAAGATTATTTGCTGGACTAAATGTTACGAAGGCAAATATATTCCATTGGTCAAAAAGATAATCAACAAGTGCTCTTGTTTCTTTTTGTGAAACGGGAAAGTCACCTGCTAAGGGTTGAAAAACTGGGAATTTATAGGTAAAATTTGTATTAAAGGCTATGCCTTCTTCTAAATCTTCATTTAATTTTCCGTCTTTGTCGTTATCTATACCTTCAGAATATACAATATAGCTGCCTGCTTCACCCTTAGCTCGGTCTGCTTTTACTAAAACACGGGCATCTGTGGGGTGCAAGACGTAATCGCCTAACGGACTTTCTATACGCATTTGAGTGATAAGTCCATCTTTATTGAGGTCTTCATAAGGGTCTTCATTAATACTTCCATCTCTGTCTTGATCTGCTTTTGTTGCGTTGCCTCGGCGTTCATATTTTAGATTGTTGTAATATTGATTGTAAGCATCGGGCGACATGTTTGGAAAAATATAGAAGGTAGTCTTTTCTAAAATTTCAGGGTGCAGGTTTATTAATCTTTCTGCAAACTGAAGCGCAAGCTCAACACTCAATACATGAAAACCTTCTGCTCCCCCAACTACTGCAATGGCTGGTTTATTGTTAAAATCGCCGGTGCCCACTTTAAGCACCCAAATGTCTTGGCCGCCTTCAGATTTAGTTAGCGAAGTAAGAGAGGCGACTTTGTTAGTGTTTAGTTTTTGAAGGCGTTGCGTTATTTCCTGACTTGTAGGGTAGTTGTTTTGAGCAATTAATGGAAACCAAAGTAACCCAAAAAAGAAGGTAAAAAGTAAATGTTTAATCATTGTGAGTTGTTTAAGAGGAATAAATATATTGTAAATATATGAAAATGGAATCAAGTAACTATAAGATTAACTGCTCAGAAAATATTTCTTATTTTTGACTATAAATATCTTTGAAAATGAGAACTATTTTAACTTTTATTTGTTTGTTTATATTTAGCTGGGTAACTGCACAGGATAACGAGCAAATTGCATCGCCAGTTATTGTTACAAAAGTAGGTATAGGACAGGAAATTACTTTTGATGGAATTACGATATATTTTAAAGAGGTACTAGAAGATTCTCGTTGCCCATCTGGAGTTACTTGCATTTGGGCTGGACAAGCAAAAGTGGTTATAGAAGTAAAGGAAAAAGGGAAATTACTTTCACAAAAAGAGATTATATTTGGACAAACCAAAGAAGGGGAGATTACAAATAAAACCTTGTTTGATTACGGAAATTACAGGTTAAAAGCCTTTTCTATAGAGCCTTATCCTGAATATGAAAAAATTACGGACGTAACGACCTACACTCTTTTAGTTTACAAAGAAAAAAAATAAAGATTAGTGGCAGCCGCAGTTATTTTTTCCGCATTTGGAGGATTTTCCTTTTTTCTTTTGTAGTGTTTCTATAAAAGGAAGCCAAATGAATTTTTTAAGTAAGTATCCTGCAGCAAGGCAAAACATTAAAATTACGAATAGAGTTTGCATTTGGTATTATTTTAAAAGTTGGTATGCTATTAATGCAGTAATATAAGCGATAGTTGTTAACGAAAAAAATTGCCATATCGGCCATTTCCAACTATTAGTTTCCTGTTTTACAATAGCCAAAGTACTCATACATTGCATTGCAAAGGCATAAAATAAAAGAAGAGAAATTCCACTTGCAAAATTAAACAATGGAGTGCCTAAAACAGGATTTATTTCAGCAGCCATGCGATTTTTGATGGTTTCTTCTTCGTTACTGCCAACGCTGTAAATGGTGGCTAATGTTCCTACAAAAACCTCACGAGCAGCAAATGAACTTATTAGGGCAATTCCAATTTTCCAATCAAAACCCAGTGGTTTTACTACTGGTTCAATGGCTTTGCCCATTATACCAATATATGAATTTTCTAATTTGAATGAGGCTATTTCAGTATCTAAATTTTCTGACGAAAGATTTTGAGAGGCTATTTTGGCACTTACAATCTCTTTTGCTTTATTAAAATCACCTGGGCCAAAGGAGGCTAATACCCATAATACAATTGAAATTGCCATAATAATTTTTCCGGCACCAAAAATAAATGCTTTTGTTTTCTCGATGACATTATAAATAATATTTTTAGGTAAAGGAAATTTATAGTTTGGCATTTCAATTACAAAAAAGCTTTTATTTTTAATGGTTAATATTTTGTCTAGTAAGAATGCTGAAAAAATGGCAGCACTAAAGCCAAGAAGGTATAATAACATTAGTGTTATTCCTTGAAGACTAAAAATACCGAAAATCCGTTGCTGAGGAATTACTAATGAAATAATAATTAAATAAACAGGAAGCCTAGCCGAACAAGTAGTTAAAGGGGTAACTAAAATGGTAATTAAACGCTCTTTCCAACTTTCAATATTTCTGGCCGCCATTATTGCTGGTATGGCACAAGCAGTGCCAGAAACTAATGGAACCACACTTTTACCGCTTAATCCAAAACGGCGCATAATTTTATCCATTAAAAACACAACTCGGCTCATATAGCCTGTTTCTTCTAAAATGGAAATAAAAAAAAAGAGGAAGGCAATTTGTGGAATAAAAATAATAACACCTGCTAAACCTGGGATAATGCCTTCTGCAATAAGGTTAGTGAAAACACCTTCTGGCAGTGCTGTTTTTGTCCATTCGCTGAGTGCTGCAAATTGAACATCAATAAAGTCCATTGGATAACGACTCCAGTCAAATATGGCCTGAAAAATAAGCATCAGGATACTAAAAAATATTATATAACCCCAAAATTTGTGAATAAGAATTCTATCTAGTTTGCTTTGAAAATCTTTGGCATTACCTTTATCTATTAGGACAGTTTCCTTTAAAATTTTATTAATAAAAAGGTAGCGTAAAATAGTTTCTTTTTGTTGTAAGCGTTTTAAATTGGCATTCGATTCCGTTTTAAAATCAGTTGGGACTACTAGAGTCTGTCTGTTTAATTTTCCAAAATTAACATCTTGGTTTATAACAAGCCAAAGTTTATATAATTCTTGATTGGGGAAAGCTTTTTGCAAACGGTCAAAATAATCTGGTGCTATTTGGGATGCATTTATACAAGGCTTTGTGGAGAGAAAGGAGTAATTGGTTATTAAGTCTTTTAGCTGCTCAAACCCAGTATTTTTTCTGGAGCTAATAAGCACAATTTTTGTTTGTAATTTTTCTTCTAAAATTTTAATGTTTACAGAAATAGCTTTTCTAGCCATTTGGTCGGCCATATTAATGGCGAGTATGGTGGGTATTCCTAAATCTTTTATTTGTGTAAAAAGCAGGAGATTTCTTTTTAAGTTTTCTATATCTGCAACCACGATAACCACATCTGGAAAATCTTTGTCGTTTTTATTTAACAGTAACTCAATAACTACATTTTCATCTAAAGAGCAAGCATTAAGACTATAGGTGCCGGGTAAATCTAAAATAGTGGCTTTAAGACCTCGGGGCAAAGAGCAAATGCCTTGTTTTTTTTCAACGGTAATGCCGGGATAGTTTCCTACTTTCTGTTTTAGTCCAGTAAGCTGATTGAAAACAGAGGTTTTGCCCGTATTTGGGTTTCCTATGAGGGCTACATTAATTTGTCGTGCCATAAATTAAGAAATCAATTCTACTTCAATTAGCTTGGCCATTTCTTTTCTAATTGCCATATGACAGCCATTTATATCTATAAATAAAGGGTCTTTAAGAGGGGCAATATGAATTAATGACACTTCATTTCCTGGAAGACAGCCCATTTCTAAAAGCTTTAAAGGCACCACATCAATAGATATATCTTTAATAATTGCGTGTTGTCCTATTTTGAGAGAAGCAATTGTGAGCATTATTATTTAGATTCATTTTAAATAATGCAAATGTATGCAATTTGCAGTAGTAAAAAACGATATTTATGTTAATTAAATCAGTTTAGTATATTAGATAAAAATTTTATTAATTTTCCATCTTAAGAATTTTAATATCCTCCAATAATTTTTCCATTTCTTCCCAATTAGTACCGTCATAATAGCCTCTAATGCGCCTTTTAGTGTCCACTAAAACAAAGTTTTCTGTGTGAATCATATCGTAATCGCCTCCATAAGGTTCATCTTTTGCCACTAAATAGGATTTTCTAGCAAGGTCGTAAATTTGTTTTTTGTCACCGGTTAGCATGTTCCATTTCGCATCATTCACTCCTTTTTTAAGCGCATAGGCTTTTATTGCCAGAACACTATCTATTTTTGGGGTTACGCTATGAGAAAGCAATAAAACATCCTCTTGGTTTTTCAAAATTTCTTGCAGCTTTACCATATTATCGGTCATTATGGGGCAAATCGTTGGGCAGGTAGTGAAGAAGAAATCGGCAATATAAATTTTGTTTTTGTAATTGTTTTGGGTAATAATTTCGCCATTTTGATTGGTAAGGGCAAAATCTGCAATGGTGTGGTATTTTCGAATGTATTGTAACGTACTATCTACCAATTCTGCATTTACCATATTTGGCTGGTAAACTGGTAATTTTGGAGTGGTTTTTAATGCGCCATAAATAAAATAGAGCACAATTGCTGAAAGTATAAACATTACCACAGCAAGAAATTTGAATTTGGAAAAGAAGTGCAACATAAACCAAAAAGATATTTGATTGCAAAATTACACAAACACAAATAGCTTTAAGCAACTACCTGTTATTATAAAATGTTAAAATTAATACAAATATTTTTAAAGTTAGGAATCCTTACTATATTTGTGTTGCAATATTGCAAAATATAAAAATTTAGAACTCATGGCAAAATCCATTTTTTATCACGCAGGCTGTCCTGTTTGTGTAAGTGCAGAACAAGAATTAGTTAACCTTATGAATGCTTCAGAAATTGAAGTAGTAAATATTGGTGAAGTTAGAAACCGAATTGATGAGGCGGAACGAGCAGGTGTTAAATCTGTCCCAGCTTTAGTTACCCCAACAGGAAACGTATTGCACATTAACTATGGTGCATCTATGGCTGATGTTAAAGGGTAGTTGTTTTAAAAATTAACCCCTTTAGGAAGAGTTTCCTTTAAGGGTTAATTTAACGTATTAAATTCCTAAAGTATTTAAAAAAATGAAAGTAGCGGTTTGGGATACCTATGTGACCAAAAAAGATGGAATTATAATGCATTTTGATATTATAGTGCCAGCCTCAATTAAAGAGGAACAAAAAATATATACCTTTGGTATGAAATACTTATTAAGTAAAAAGATAGAAGTGCAAAAGTTAACTTCTTCTGAATGCCAATTTTGCCATATACAAGAAGCAACTGAGAGTATAAAACAAAGTATTTTAAAAAATGGGTGTTATATTTACGAAATGGAAAACTGTACTTAATGAAATCTTCACCTTTTAACCTAACCAAACAAAATAGTGAAATAGAAAGCAAGATTGTAGTGGCTTTAGAACGAGTTTCTCAAGTATTTAAAGTACTGCTTTGGAATGAAAGTAAGGAAAATAATCTAAGTCCTATTCAAACTCAAATTCTTATTTTCTTACTCTTTCATTCGAGAGATATTTGTAAAGTAGGTTATCTTGCACTTGAATTTAACATAACCAAAGCTACCGTAAGTGACTCTGTAAAATCGCTACTGAATAAAAACTTGATCCAAAAAGAATTAGATGCAATAGATAGTAGAAGTTTTACTATTTTTTTAACTCCAGAAGGAGAGAAAAAAGCTAGGCAAGTTGCTTCCTTTTCAGAGGCTTTAGAAACACCCATACTTCAATTAACACCCTCACAAAAGGAAAGTTTTCTGGAAAGTTTATTAACACTTATTGAAAATTTAAATAAACAAGATATACTAAGCGTTCAGCGCATGTGTATTTCGTGTCGATATTATGATACTAAACCAGCTACCCCTTACTGTAATTTACTAAAAAAACCATTGTACAAATTGGATTTGCGTATAGACTGCCCAGAACACCAGTTAGCGGTTTAATTTATTTAAGGCTAAATATTAGTAAAAATTTAGTTTTATTACCTTGTTCTAAAAACGTACTTTTGCACGTTAAATGCAAATGTTACTATGGATCCATTTTTTGTAAAAGCTATTCAGCTTATATTAAGCTTATCAATACTTATTGTCCTGCATGAGTTGGGACACTTTATACCCGCTAAAATTTTTAATACCCGCGTTGAAAAATTTTATTTATTTTTTGATGTGAAATTTTCGCTGTTTAAAAAGAAAATAGGAGAAACTACCTACGGTATTGGTTGGTTGCCATTAGGGGGGTATGTAAAAATTTCCGGGATGATTGATGAAAGCATGGACAAAGAGCAGATGGCATTGCCACCTCAACCGTGGGAATTTCGTTCAAAACCAACATGGCAAAGACTTATCATTATGCTTGGCGGAGTAACAGTGAATATCCTTGTTGGGTTTCTAATTTACGCCATGATTTTATTTTACTATGGAAGAGATTTTGTAACTCCCGAGACTATGCCTCAAGGTTTTGCTGTTGATAATCTTTTAAAAGACTACGGTTTTCAAGATGGTGATCAAATACTAGAAGTTAATGGCAAACATTTTGAAAATGTAACCGATATTAATAAATATCTATTTCTGCGTGATGTTAAAACCGTTGAGGTTCTTCGTCAAAATGGAGATAAAGAAATTTTAACGGTTCCTGAAAATATTGGTTCTATTATGTTTGAAAAAGGGGTGATGACACCTTTTTCTCCTATTGCAATTCCGGAATTAAGTGGCATTCTGCCAGAAAGTCCTGCCGATGTCGCAGGCCTTCAAGTGGACGACAAAATTGTAACGGTAAATGGAGAAAAAATCAATTATTGGCATCAATTTACCGAAAAAGTGAAATTAAATCCCACCCTATCTTTAACCATTGGATACGAAAGAAACGGAGTTTATAATGAAGCTTCTATAACACCAAATGAAGATGGAACTATTGGAGTAACTCCTAAATTTCCTTTTGATGTGGTAACCAAAGAGTATTCTTTATTGGAGAGTATTAAAAGTGGAGCGGGCTATGGCTATGATGTTTTAGGAGATTATGTTGCGCAATTCAAATATGTATTTACTAAAAAAGGAGCAACCCAAGTGGGGGGGTTTGGTGCTATTGGCAATTTATTTCCAGACACTTGGAATTGGTTAAGCTTCTGGCAAACCACGGCCTTTATTTCTATTATATTGGCATTTATGAATATTTTGCCCATACCTGCATTAGATGGTGGGCACGTTATGTTTTTGCTTTATGAAATGGTAAGCGGAAGAAAACCTAATGAAAAAGTAATGGAATATGCTCAAATTGCAGGGTTTTTCTTACTAATAGCGTTAGTGCTATTTGCAAATGGCAATGATGTGTATCGCTGGATTTTTGGGTAATTAATTTTTAATGGCAATTAAAAATTAATTAACGCACGTATTTTTATTATCTAAAGTTAAATAGTATTTTTGAACAACAAAAATTTTAAATAATCGATAAAAATGAAAATCATTAACAAAACAGTAAAGAGCATCTTTGTGTTATTTTTTATAGGAATTACTTCTTCATTTGCACAAGAAAAAATATCAGACACCGAATTAAAACAATTTGTTGCATCTATAAAAGCGGTTCAGGAAATAAACCAAACCGCACAAAAAGACATGATTGCTCTTGTAGAACAGTCTGGTTTTGATTTGGTTCGTTTTAATGAATTATTTGAAGCTTCAGAAAATCCAAGTCTTCCCGCAGCAAATGCTACTGAAGACGAAACCAAAAAATTTGAAGGTGTAATTGCACGTATGGAAGTTATGCAGCCTATTTTTCAAAAACAAATGGAAGACGCGGTTACTAAACTTGGCATTACTTTAGATCGTTTTGAAGATATAGGCAATATTCTTGAGGGTGATGTTGAACTTCAAGAAAGGTTTCAGGCAATGATGATGGAGTAAAGCTTATTAAGGTTTATTATAAAAGCTCTGAAAATTAATTATTTTTAGAGTTTTTTTTTGTTTCTAATGTTTTTGTAATCAGTAAGTCGGTTGGGGTTTTTTTATTTTGAAGCGTATTTTTTTCATCTAAAGCAGATAAGGTGTTTTTGGCTAATTTTTTGCCTAATTCCACCCCCCATTGGTCATAACTAAAAACATTCCAAATAACTCCTTGTACAAATAGCTTGTGCTCATACATTGCAATTAAGGCACCTAAATTTTCAGGAGTTAATTGTTTAATGAGCAGTGTATTTGAGGGTCTATTACCATCAAATAATTTATAATGGTGTTCATTTTTCTCATCTAAGGTTCCATTTAAAAGCGCTTCAGATTGGGCAAAACAATTTGCCAAAAGCATTTGTTGGTGTACATCTTGTTTGTGTAATGCTTTTGCAAAAGCAATAAAATCTACTGGAATCAATTTTGTGCCTTGGTGCAACAATTGAAAGAAAGCGTGTTGTGCATTTGTGCCAGTACTTCCCCACACTATTGTTCCTGTTTGGTAGGTTACTGGTTTGCCATTTCTATCTATTTGTTTACCGTTACTTTCCATAATTGCTTGTTGCAGGTAAGGAACTAGTTTGGTTAAATATTGTGAATAGGGCACAATGGCTTCACTTTCTGCTTTATAAAAATTATTGTACCATACAGAAATTAGTGCCAGAAAAACCGGAATGTTTTCTTTAAATGGTTTGTTTTTAAAGTGCAAATCCATTTGATGTGCCCCACGCAATAGCTTTTCAAAATTAGAATAACCAACAGCGCAGCAAACTGATAGGCCTACAGCACTCCAAAGGGAAAATCTTCCACCCACCCAATCCCACATTGGGAAGATATTTTCTTTAGCAATGCCAAAATTTTCTACCTCTTTTATGTTAGTTGAGACCGCCACAAAGTGCCTTTCAATATCTAAAATGGTGGCTTTTTGTAAAAACCAATTTCTGATGGTGGATGCATTGGTGATGGTTTCCTGAGTGGTAAAGGTTTTGGAAACAATGATAAACAATGTGGTTTCTCGATGGAGTTTTTTTAGGGTTTCTTGTACATGGTCACCATCCACATTTGACACAAAATGGACATTAAGATGATTTTTGTAAAAAGACAATGCTTCGGTTATCATATCTGGACCTAAATCACTTCCTCCTATGCCTATGTTTACGATATCTGTTATGGGTTTTCCGGTGTATCCTTTCCAACTTTTATCAATAATTTTTTTTGAAAAAACACGCATTTTTTTAAGTGTTTGCTTCACTTCTTTAGGCATGGCATCAAAATTTCGCAAAGCGGTATGCAAAACTGCTCGATTTTCAGTTTGATTTATTTTTTCGCCAGAAAATTGTTGCTCGATAGCTTGTTTTAGCTGGACTTCTTCTGACAGTTGAAGCAATAGAGATATTGTTTCTTGAGTGATTCTGTTTTTGGAGTAGTCCAAATAAAAATCTTCCCAATCGATAGAAAACTTGGACGCACGAAGGCTGTCTTCTGCAAATAGATCTTGCATTTTTCTTTCTTTACTTTCAGAAAAGTGCTTTTGCAATCGTGCCCACGCTTTTGTTGTAGTTGGATTTATCGATGGAAAACTCATGCCTTTTTTAGTTTGTTGTTTTTGTAATAATCCATTAATCCTTCTATAGGCCTTCTAATGATGGTGCCAAGCTCAAGATGGTATCTGTTTAAACAATCTCTTATAATATCCTGAGAAAAGTGGGCAATAGAGCCAATAAAATGTATGGGTACTTGCTGGGCTTCTTTATAACATAAAATTCGGTATTCAATAAATTTTAAAACACCTTCACTTATTAGGTTGTAAAAATACCCATTTACTTCTTCTCTAGTAAAAATAAATTCGGCAAAAGAGGCTAAATAGGTATTTGGATTTGGTTTTTTGTACAGATTGGTTTTAATAACATCGGGGTTAAGGTCAAATCGTTTTTCAAAATCTGCTGCAATTTGGGCGGGCATTTTTTTATAGAAATAATCTCTAATGAGGCGTTTTCCAAAATAATTGCCGCTGGCTTCATCCATTAAAATAAATCCAAGCGAATCGACATTGGTTTTTATGGTTTTTCCATCAAAATAGCAACTGTTTGATCCGGTGCCAAAAATACAAACTATGCCGGCTTTTTGAGTTACTGCATACACTGCGGCAACCATATCTTCTTCTACCGTTACTTTAGCATTTTTAAAAAAAGTGCTAAGAGTTTTGTAAAGTAAGGTTCTTGGAGTAACAGTGCCACAACCAGCTCCATAAAAGTCAACCACTTTAACTTGTGCTGCTATTTTTTGAAGATCCAAATTTTCTATAATTCGCGACAGTAGATCTTCTTCTGGTACCACGGCAGGGTTTAGGCCTAGTGTTCGTGTTTTTACAATAGGATTTCCCGAGGCGTCCAGTAAAATCCAGTCGCACTTTGTAGAGCCACCGTCTGCTATTAGGATCATAAATTACAATTTAGCAACGTATGCCGATAAGTCCACTAATTTTGAGGAATATCCATATTCGTTATCATACCAAGCCACTAACTTAAAGAAATTATCGTTAAGAGCAATACTTGCTTCTGCATCAAATGTACAAATATGTTCGTCAGAAATAAAGTCTTGTGACACTACAGCTTCTTTTGTATAATTTACTAATCCTTTATAGGCTCCTTCTGCAGCTTCTTTAATGACTTTTTTAACCTCATCAAAGCTGGCACTTTTTTCAGTTCTTATTGTCAAATCTATAACAGAAACATTTGCTGTTGGCACTCTAAAAGCCATGCCAGTAAGTTTTCCTTTTAAGGCCGGAATTACTTTGGTTACTGCTTTTGCGGCTCCTGTAGAAGCAGGAATGATGTTTAAAAGTGCGCTTCTTCCGCCTCTAAAATCTTTGCGTGAAGGGCCATCTACTGTAAGTTGTGTTGCAGTTGTGGAATGAACTGTTGTCATTAACCCTTCTATTATACCAAAGTTATCATTGATAATTTTAGCTAATGGTGCGAGGCAATTTGTAGTACATGAAGCGTTTGAAACTATAGTGTCATTTGCTTTAGCGTCTTTATGATTAACCCCCATAACAAACATTGGTGCATCTTTTGAAGGTGCCGAAATAACTACTTTTTTAGCACCTGCTGTAATGTGTTTTTGAGCATCGTTTATTAAAGTAAAAAATCCTGTACATTCTATGATGGTATGCGCATTTACTTCATCCCATTTTAAATCTTCGGGGTTTCGTTCTGCGGTAACGCGTATGGTTTTTCCATTAACAATTAAGTGCCCATCTTTCGTGGAAACATCGCCTTTAAATTTTCCGTGAACGGAATCAAATTTTAATAAATATGCTAAATGTTCAACATCTAAAAGGTCGTTAATTCCTACTATTTCAATATCTTTTCGTTGTGTAGCTATTCTAAATGCTAACCTACCTATACGACCAAAGCCGTTAATTCCAATTTTAATCATAATTTGTATTTAAAGTATTTATTTTATATGGATGTGATGTCAGCAACTCTAATGAGTTCTGCATCTATTTTTTGTTTGTCTTTTATTGCTTCTTCAAAAGGCACTTGCATCATTTGGTTATGTACAATCCCAATCATTACGTCTCTACTTCCTTCCATTAATGCATCTACAGCGGCAACACCCATTCTGCTGGCCAATACGCGATCGTAACAACTAGGCGAACCACCTCTTTGAATATGTCCTAAAACAGTAACTCGCACATCATACCCTTCTAAATTATTTTGAATAAAATCGGCCAATTCAAAGATATTTTTTCCTATTTGATCACCCTCAGAAACTACAATGATACTAGAGGTTTTGCCAGATTTTTTACTTCTTTGCAGCGATTCAATAAGTCGGTCTTTTCCCATATTTTCTTCCGGTATAAGAATTTCTTCTGCACCAGCACCTATGCCTGCGTTTAGAGCAATATGTCCTGCATCTCGTCCCATAACCTCCACCAGAAAAAGGCGGTTATGTGAGTTTGCAGTATCTCTAATCTTGTCAATTGCTTCTACAACGGTGTTTAAGGCCGTGTCATAACCAATAGTAAAATCAGTGCCGTGAATGTCATTATCAATAGTGCCTGGAAGGCCTACGATGGGAAAATTAAATTCATTTATAAAGATGGAAGCGCCAGTAAATGTGCCGTCACCGCCAATAACGATGAGTGCATCTACTCCTTCGTTTAAAAGATTTTTGTGTGCTTTTTCTCTGCCTTCTTTTTTAAAAAAGTCTTTAGATCGAGCTGTTTTTAAAAAAGTGCCACCCCGATTAATAATGTTTTTTACCGAGCGAGCGTCCAAATCTTTAAAATCACCCTCAATGAGTCCTTGAAGTCCTCTAAACACCCCAACACAGGCAATGTTGTGGTAAGCGCAAGAACGAACCACGGCTCTTATGGCAGCGTTCATCCCTGGAGCGTCCCCACCACTGGTGAGGACAGCAATTTTTTGTAGTTTTTTTATCATAATGGTAAAGCTAAGGCTATTCGCTCATTTTAGCAAAAAGTTATGCAAACTCTAACGTTTTCGGTTGATAAGATTCTTTTTTTTTGTATAAAATTGAGATTATTTTACTAAAATAACATATTCCCAAGGAGCAAATCTATGGGTTGTTACTTTATCAAGTGTCATGGTTTCATCATTTATATAGTTTTTGAAAGCCCCTTGATAATTTATTGTGAATGTTATTTCTTCAGAGCTTAAGTTTGCGATATAGATAATCGTATTCCCTTCTTTTTTTCTTTCAAAAGCAAGAATGTTTTTATCTTTAGAAGTTGGAATTCGGGTATAGGTTGCGGCATTTTTACCGCCATTTAGTGCAGGATTTTCGTTTTTTAGTTTTCCTAATTTTTGAAGAATTGGCCATATTTCGCCTTTTGTTTTAGGAATTTCATCTTTTTCAAAAAATTTTAGACGGTGGTTCAAATCGTATTCTTGACCACTGTAAATTAATGGCATTCCGGGAAGTGTGTAACAGAGTGCAAGCATAGCTTTTCCGGCTTTACCCATTCGTTCATTTATGGTGCCATTCCAAGAATTTTCATCGTGATTTGTTACAAAATTCATTAGAAAATCATCTTTTTGAAAGGTAGAATCTATCTTTTTCATATAGGAATCCCATTCAGTTATAGATTGTTTTCCTTGCGCTATTTCATTTTTAATGTGATGACCTTCCCAGTTATAGCCCATATCAAATGCGTTGTAAAAAAGGTCTTTCTTTTCACTTTCTGCAAGCATAAAAACGGGTTTTATTTCATTTAGTTTTGGTACTACAAATTCCCAAAAATGGGTTGGAATTTCACCAGCAACATCGCATCTAAATCCGTCGATATTGTGCTCTTTAACCCAATAAAGCATATCCTTTTTCATGGCTTCCCACAATTCTTTATTTTCATAATTTAAATGTGCTACATCTGTCCATCCCCAACTTTCGCCTGTTGCGTAATTAATGGGGTCAACAACTTCTCCTTTGTCGTTTTTATAATAATAATCAGGATTGGTTTGTATCCATGTATGATCCCAACCAGTGTGATTTGCAACCCAATCTAAAATAACAAACATACCGTTTTCGTGAGCGGTTGTTACAAGTTTGTCAAAGTCCTCTTTTGTGCCAAAATCTGAGTTTACGGCGGTATAATCAGAAACCGAATAATAACTTCCAAGGTATTTTTTTCGTTCTTGTTCGTCTTCGATGTCCTTTACATTAAGATCACCTTTTGCTTTTCTATTGGTTAAAGAGATAGGATGAATAGGCATTAACCAAATAATTTTAACCCCAAGTTCTTTGAGTTGGGGTATGTCCTTAGTAAATGCTTCAAAAGTTCCTTCGGGCGAATATTGGCGAATATTAGCTTCATAAATAACCGCATTTTCATAATCGGTTTCATTAATTGGTACAAATAAAGCTGTTTCGTTTGTTTGTGTTTGCTTCTCTTCATTTGCGCAAGCTATTATTGTGATAGCAAATAGGAGTACACTAAATTTTTTCATCGGGAATAGGTTTTATTTATTTTGTAATTAATTTAAAATCATTTGGTGCGATTGTTTGGTTTTCCAAAAGAATAGGTTTTTCAGATTTATTAAATACAATTTTAATGGTTTGGTTAAAATAACTTCTTTGAAGTACCAGAATATTTTCATCAGCTCTTAGGACTTCCAAGGTGCCATATTGCAAAGCCAAAGTATTTCTTCGAAGGGTAACCAATTGGGTTACTCTTTTTTTAAGCTTTAGTTCATTAGCATTTAAATTGTCGAATTGCATCATTTTGCGATTGTCAGGGTCATTGCCACCAATGCTTCCATATTCATCGCCATAATAGATGCACGGAATTCCAGGAATGAATAAATTAAAAGCTTGTAACATAGCCAGTTTGTTGTATGCTGAGGTATCGCTCATTTTTATTTCGCGGGTCCATCCCGCTTTTTTTGCATCTTCATTAAAATGCACATCGCCTGAAGCATAGCTTATAAAACGTGCCCGGTCTTGATTTCCTGAAATTGTACCCATTAAATGGTGGTAGCCATAATACTGTAGTGATTTTTGCAAATTTGCGGCAAGGTTTTCAAAGGAGGTTTCTGTTGCAAATGCTTGTACAGAAGCATCATATAGATTAAAATCAAATTGAGCATCGAGCATTCCAGTACTAATATAGCTTCTTATGAGTTCGGGGCTTCCGTAAGTTTCTCCTATTTGAAATATGGGACGGTTTGTGCGTTCTTTAATTTTTTTAGTAAGAGTACGCCAAAATGTTTCTTGAATGTGTTTTGTAGCATCATGCCTAAACCCGTCAAGGTCATAATGTGTTACCCAATATGCGGCAGAGTCGGTCATTTTTTCTACTACTTCTTGCTTACTAAAATCGAGGGTTGGCATAAAAGTATCAAACCAAGTGGTGAGTCTGTGGTCATCCCAACGTTCCGTATTCAAGCTGCCGTCTGGCAAATATAATTGTGTTACCCAATCTGGATGCTCCTTGTATAATGGATGTTTTTCGTGCACGTGATTTGCAACATAATCTAGTAGGACATTTATATTTTTTTTATGAGCGGTAGCTATGAGTTTTTTAAAAGTTTCTTCATTGCCAAAGCGGTCGTCAATTTTTGTATTGCTTATGGGCCAATAGCCGTGGTATCCAGAAAATTTAGTTATTGGGTTTGGCCAAAGTCCATAGGCTCCTTCTGGATTTTGAGTAATTGGAGAAAGCCAAAGTGTGTTGATTCCTAAAGAGGTGAAATAGCCTTCTTCTAGTTTTTTTAACACACCTTCTAAATCGCCACCATAATAGTTTGCTTTTGGAAGAATACTATCGTTATCTACTTTTCTAGTGTTGGAAGGGTTGCCATCTAAGAATCTGTCTACCATTAAAAAGTACATAATTTGTGTATGAAAATCGGTGCGCTGTAATAGAGAGGGGTCTGTAATGATTTGATTATTATTTAACGGTATTAAAACGTCATTGCTATTGCCAAAATCATTGGAAGCATATATACGTATGTACGAGCGTTTTGTGTTTGTTTTTGGCAGAGTAACAGTAAAAATTTCGTTTATATTTGAAATATTTTCATTTGGTAATAAGCGATTGTCAAAATAAACAAGCATTTCGTTTAATGGAGTGGTGGACGAAAAAGTAAATGCATTTTCTTTTATTTCTTGTGTATGAATAAATGGTTTTTTGTCCTCATTTGTTTCAATTTCTATAATAGAATTGAAGCCTCCCATGCCATTACTTATTTTGTTGTTATTGGAGGGGTCGGGCTTTTCTTTGCCATCCACTACAAATACATATTGGTGTCTTCCGGGGTTTGCCCTAGTTTCTAATATCCATTTATTTGCCGAATAGGTGAGTGGAAGCATTTCCCAATTAGAGAATTCACCTTTAACAAAAACCTCTTTGTAGGCTTTGTTTTCATCAGAAAGGGAAATATGGAGTTGTTTTTTTTCTCCTTTTAATAGGGGAATGTCATTTGGGGTGTTTCTGGTCCAGATGCGTAAATTCATTAAATATGGGGCTTTTTCATTTTGCAAAAGCGTTATTGTGCTTTTATCCTCACTTAATGTTGTTTTATAATTGGGATTTAGCGCAATAGAATCTATCTGGGTTACATCAAGAAAATAATCGGAAATCAGAATTTCATTTTGTGCATCTATTAAATATATTGGAGAGGCCATTCCTTTAATGGTTGTCTCTAAAGAAAATTTTTCTGGCTTTGAGTTTGAGCATCCAAAACTGATTAAAATGGCATATAATCCTACTATTTTTTTCATTGGTTAAAATTTAATCTAAAAGAATTACTAATGGCGATTTTTTAGTTATGGTAATGGTTGTGGTTAGGTCTATTTTTTGATTTGTGAATATATTTTTTCCGGTTTTAGCATTTTCTATACCTTCTAAAAAACGATTTGATTGTATTATTTGATCCGTATTACTGTTGTTCAAAATCACCATTACGGTTTGGGCTTCTAGTTTTCTAAAATATACATATACTTGATTTTGAGGAATGTAATGTACTAATTTTCCAAAATGTAGTGCAGGTGTATTTTTCCTAAATTGTAGCAAAGTTTTTAAAAAGCTATGGTATTTTTCTTGATTTGCAGTGCGCCCTTCTTTAGTAAAAGCATTTTTAGAATCACCAGCCCAACCGCCAGGAAAATCTTTGCGAATATCGCCGTCACCTTTAATATCTCTGTTGCCCTGCATGCCTATTTCATCTCCATAATATAGCTGTGGAATTCCCCGAGTAGTAAGGATAAGTGCCATTGCTAGTTTATAAGCGTCTATGGAGTCTTTATAAATTTCATTGATACGATTGGTGTCGTGATTGCCTGCAAAAACTAATATGTTGTTGCTGTTTGGGTAAAGATAATCAAAACTAAAATTAGTATAAGCTCTTTGTAAACCTGTATCCCAGCCAGTTTCTTCCTTAAACATGACCATAATAGCGTCGTGAAGAGTAAAGTCCATTAGTGAAGGTAAATTTGAATTGTAATCCTGAATGGCCCCTATTTTACTATCTTTTTGCCAATAGGCAATAGCAGCTTGGTTGTGCATCCATACTTCCCCTACAATATTGAAGTTAGGATATTCCTCTATTATAGCTTTTGTCCATTTTGCGATACTTTCTTTGTCGTTATAGGAATAGGTATCTACTCTTAATCCGCTTAAATCAGCATATTCAATCCACCAAATAGCATTTTGAATCATATAATTTAGTAGAAGTGGGTTTTGTTGATTCATATCTGGCATGGTATTGTCAAACCAACCGTTCATACATCCTGTTGCATCTGTTTTTGAAGCGTTAGGGTCATATTGTGTGGTCATTCGGTAATTACTGCGTTTAAAACCTGTTTCATCACCGTCATTCCAAAAATGTATCCAATCTTTTGTAGGTAAATCTTGAATCATCCAATGTTTGCTTCCCCAATGATTGGTTACATAATCCATAATGAGTTTCATGTTTTTTTGTTGCATTTCATAGGAAAGTTGTTTGTAATCATCATTGGTTCCAAAACGAGGGTCAATTTTATAATAATCACTTTGTGCATAGGTGTGGTAGCTGTAAACCGGCTCGTTATCTTCCAGCAAGGGAGTGCTCCAAATGGTAGTAATTCCTAGGTCTTCCAGATATTCTAAATGATTAATAATTCCTTTTATATCTCCACCGTGTCTACCTCCTGGATTTTCTCGATTTACTTTTTCTGAGGTATCTAGAGTACTGTCATTTTCTGGGTTTCCATTAGCAAAACGGTCAGGCATAAGCAAATAAATAACGTCTGAAGCGTCAAAACCTTTTCGTAGTGCTGAGCCCACTTTGCGTTGTTTTAACTCATAGATTTTACGGAATTGTTTTTTGTTGTTTTTAAGAAAATCAAATGTATATTTTCCAGGTTTAACATCTTTTGTGTCCACAGAAACAAACAAATAATTTGGGTTTTCTGTTCGTTTAATATTGGTAACGGGTATATGGGTCGATGAAACCTCAAATTGCGCAATATTTTTTCCGTAAAAAAGAATTTCTAAAGTATGATGTTGCATATCACTCCACCAAAAGGGAGGTTCCATTCGCTCAATTTGTGCATTTACTAAAGCACAATGGAGTAAAAAAACATATAAAATCCATTGTTTTTTCATACGGTTATTTTTTCTTTTGGAAGTAAGGTCACTGTTTTTTCATGTACAACAATTTCTAGGGGTGTATTTCCATGAAGCTCAAAAGAGCAGCATTCCTTGGTTACATAAACCTGAATTACCTGTCCTCTAAAATTAATTTTAAAGGAATAAGAGATCCATTGTTCGGGTATTTTTGGTGAAAAATGAAGCATATTCTCTTTTATTCGCATACCGCCAAACCCTTCAACAATACTCATCCAAGTGCCTGCCATGCTGGTAATGTGGCACCCTTCTTCTACTTCGTGGTTATAATCGTTTAAATCTAATCTGGAGGTACGCAGATAAAATTGATATGCTTGCTCCATTCTGCCTAATTTAGCGGCTTGAATAGCGTGTACACAAGGTGAAAGGGAAGATTCGTGAACGGTGAAGGGTTCATAAAAATCAAAATGGCGTTGTAACTCTTCTGTAGTAAAGTGGTCTTCAAAGAAGTAAAATCCTTGAAGTACATCGGCTTGTTTGATGTATGCTGAACGTAAAATTCTATCCCAAGACCATTTTTGATTGATGGGTCTTTGTGATTTGTTTAAATCTTTTACTGGAATCAATTCTTTATCCAGAAAGCCCTCTTGTTGTAAAAATACTTTTTTATTTTCATCATACGGGAAATAGAGATTGTCTGCAACAAGTTTCCATTTTTTGATTTCTGCTTCTGATAATTTAGCTTTGTGCATTATGCGCACAAAGTCTTTTTCATAATATTGTTTAATATGATTGATTTGTTCTATAGCATAATTAATACACCATTTAGCTATATAGTTTGTGTACCAATTATTATTTACATTATTTTCGTATTCGTTTGGTCCTGTTACGCCCAAAATAACATATTTGTTTTTAGCATCTGAAAAATTGGTTCTTTGCTGCCAAAAGCGAGCAATTGCGATAAGTACCTCCAAACCTTTTTCTGGGATGTAACTATAGTCATTGGTATAACGTACATAATTAAATATGGCAAAAGCAATGGCTCCGTTGCGGTGAATTTCTTCAAAGGTAATTTCCCATTCGTTATGACATTCTTCGCCATTCATTGTAACCATAGGAAATAGGGCCGCTCCATTTGTAAATCCAAGTTTAGTAGCGTTTTCTATAGCTTTGTCTAATTGTCTATATCTATATTCGAGTAAATTTCTTGCAACGAATTTATTTTTTGTTGCCATATAAAAAGGGATGCAGTAGGCTTCAGTATCCCAATAAGTGCTTCCCCCATATTTTTCGCCAGTAAATCCTTTGGGGCCTATATTCAGCCTACTGTCTTTTCCTAAATACGTTTGATTTAATTGAAAGATGGAAAACCGAATGCCTTGTTGTGCTTTTATGTCACCCTCAATAGTAATGTCGCTATGGCGCCAAATTTCTTCCCACGCTTTAAGCTGCGTTTTTTTAAGCTTTTCAAAACCTAGGGCATTTGCCGTTTTTAGAGTGTTTTTTGCGGCGGATATTAACTTTTCAGAGTCATGATTTAATGATGTGGTATAGCCGCCAAGTTTTTGAACACTAAAAGTTTCCCCCTTAGATGTTTTATTTGTGTAGCTTAATCCAGCATAGGTTTGGGTTGAATTTGTTTCTGGAGGTATTTGAAATTCTTTTCCGTTAAGGAATGTTTTGTTTTCCATAAAGGTATTCACAAAGAAGAATGTTTTCAATGTGTTTGCTTCGATATGTGCTTGGTTATTTTCTATACTTACTTTTTTGGTGTCCCAAAATTGATCGTCCCAGTTGCTATCTTGATTTTTTATACCGCTGTCAAGGTAGGTTATAAAAGAGATGGTCGCATCTTGATTTATTGGCGTTACTTCAAATTTAATAGCTCCTAATTCATCAAAGGCAAGACTTAAAAATCGTGTAGATTTTACGGCTATTTCTATTCCATTATGTAAAGTTGCACTAAAACTTCGGTAGAGAATACCTTCTTTCATATTAAGTTCTCTTTTAAAATTTTTTACGTTCACACAAGCATTTAAATCAAGCTCTTCATTGTTTATAATAACGTTTATGCCTATCCAAGAAGGTGCGTTTAGTACTTTTGCAAAATACTTAGGATACCCATTTTTCCACCAACCCACACGAGTTTTGTCGGGATAGTAGATTCCTGCAATGTAACTGCCTTGAAAAGTGTTTCCAGAGTACTTTTCTTCAAAGCTTGCACGTTGTCCCATTACTGCATTTCCTAAGCTAAATATACTTTCAGATGATTTTATATGATTTGGGTTAAATCCTTCTTCAAGGATAGACCATGGGTTTGGTTGAATATAATCTTGGTTCATGATTTTAATTCATTAAAGACTGGATGAAAGGGATTTTAATTTCCTCAAAAGAAGGAAAAACAAAATGGGCTTCGTTTAATATTTCTGCACTTCCAATACCAATAGATTGCATGTTTGCCGTATTGGCTGCTTGAATACCAGCAATGGAATCTTCAAAAACGACACATTGGCTATTAAGACAATTTAGAAGTTGTGCTGCTTTTATGAATACTTCCGGATTGGGTTTTGCTTTAGTGACAGAGTTTCCATCAACGATTACTTTAAAATAGTTAGTAAGTTCTATTTTGTTTAAAATGGTTTGGGCATTTTTACTGGAAGATCCTAATGCCATAGGACATTCTTTTTCTTTTAAAAAGTTTAAAACAGGCATTACTCCCGGTAGAATATCTTTTGTGGTCATACCTTTTACATACCTTAAATAGTGTTCGTTTTTTTTTGTTAATAACTGCTTAAAGGTGTCTGCAGAAATGCATTTATTTCCCCAAGCTAATATTTTTTCTAAGGATTGAATTCTGCTTACCCCTTTTAATTGTTCATTTTTTGTTTCGGTAAAGTCAATATCCAAAGTCATTGCAAGATTTTGCCAAGCAATAAAATGAAATTTTGCTGTGTCAACAAGTACACCATCTAAATCAAATATGAAACAAGTTTTTTTCATTATTTAACTAATTTTAGGTTGGTATGAAATAGCGTGTTTGTCTGTAATCAAAAGGTTGCACAAACCGGCAATAATTAAAGATATTCCTGCTAACGTCATTGTGTGTATTGTTTCAGCACCAATGAGTCTTGATAAGATGTTAATTCCACCAAGTGCGGCTACAATTTGAGGAATAACAATAAACATATTGAAAAGACCCATCATCATTCCCATTTGTTTTGGGTTTACAGAGCTAGAGAGCATAGCATAAGGCATGGAAAGGATACTTCCCCATGAAATACCTATAAGTATAAAACAATATTTTAATATGGAAGGATCGGGAATATAGTACATAGCTAAAAAGCCGAGACCGCCTAAAATAAGGGAAGATAAATGGATAAATTTTCGGTTAATTCTTCTTTTAGACGTATAAAAAGCAAGTATTAAAGCAAAAGCCATAGAAGATAAACCATAGACACCCATTGCAGAGCCCACAAGGTTTGCTGCATCCTGATAATTGATATTGTCATTACTAAAGCGTTCTGTTTCAGAAGCTATTTCAAAATTATACTTGGCTTCTACAGGCATTGGGGCGTTGAAAACATGTTCTGTAAGGGCGGGAGTTGCCATGCTCCACATAGTGAAAAAAGCAAACCAACTGAAGAACTGTATGACGCCTAATTTTATCATGGTTCTGGGCATAAATTGAAAGCCATGCTTAAAGTCCTTAAAAAAACTTGCTTCTTTTTTTTCTTTTTTAAATGCTTCAAGGTCTTCTGGTGGGTATTCTTTTGTTTTTATTATTGTAAATAATATACTAGAAATAAAAATAAGACCTCCTATGGCAAAAGCTACTTTAACAGACATTGGAACAATACCTGGAGCGGCATCATTACTAACTCCAAGTTCACTTACTAGCCAAGGCAAATTACTTGCAATCCAAGTTCCAATTCCAATGATTAGTGTTTGAATTACGAAACCGTAGGAACGTTGCGATTCATGAAGTTTGTCTGCTACTAAAGCCCGAAAAGGCTCCATACTGATGTTTATAGATGCGTCTAATATCCATAAACAGCCAGCGGCAACCCAAAGAACGGGAGAGTGAGGAACAAAAAATAAGGTTACCGAACTTAACACTGCGCCAATTAAAAAATAAGGTCTTCGACGGCCAAGTCTGGAATGCCAAGTATGGTCACTTAAATAGCCAATGATGGGTTGAATTAAAAGCCCTGTAAGAGGGGCTGCTAGCCATAATAAAGGAATGAGATCTTTTTCAGCACCGAGTGTTTGGAATATTCTGGACATAAAGCCCCCTTGAAGGGCAAATCCAAACTGAATTCCAAGAAATCCGAAACTCATGTTCCAAATATCCCAGAATTTTAATCTAGGTTTTTGCATACCGTTTATATTTAGTTAAAACGATAAGCCTAATAGTATTAGACTTATTTATTAAATTTGGAAGTAAAAATAAGGTCTAATAAATTAGGATGTAAATATAGAATAATTTTTTAAGTAAAAAGTTAAATATTTTCTGTGGTCTCTCTTTCAATCAATTCAGTTTCTATAATTACAGTTTGGTAGGGTAAATCAACATCTAAAGATTCTAAACGTTGTATTAGTAATTCTGCGGCTTTCATTCCTAGAATTTTTCCGTGTTGGCTCATTGTTGAGAGGCTTGGAGTTGCGTATTTAGAAAGAATTCCATCTGTAAAACCAATAACTTTTAGGTCTTCAGGAACTTCTTTTTGTAATTTTTTTGCTGCTTTAATGGCAGAGAGTGCATATACTTCATTTACCGCAAAAATACCATCTATAGAAGGATTTATTTTAAGAAAATCGGAAATGACAACTTCTAACTCCTTAATAAATATTGGGTCATAAAGCTTTTCCTCTAAGTGTAAGATATGATGATTAGACTTAAAAATATTTCTACTTTCCAATGCCATTTTGTATCCTTTTGTTCTTAATTTTCCTACATTCACGTGGTCTTCAGTAGTAATAATAGCAATATTTTTACACCCTAAGTCCAGTAATTTTAAAACCGCATTTTTAGCGCCTTCTGTGTCGTCAACGATTACCTTGTCACAAACTATTTCGTTTATGGTTCTATCAAACATTACTATGGGCATGCCCTGATTTATGGTTTCCTCAAGATGGTGATAATCTTTTAAAAGTTGTGTTTCTTTGGATACTGATAAAATAAAACCGTCAATACTTCCATTTGCTAGCATTTCCATGTTGATTACTTCCTTTTGAAAAGATTCATTAGAAAGCCCAACAATTACATTATATCCTTTTAGGTTAGCCACTTCTTCAATGCCACTTATAACGGTAGTAAAAAAATAATGAACAATATCAGGAATTATAACACCAATGGTTTTAGTCTTTCTGTTTTTAAGGCTAAGGGCTATATTGTTGGGTTTGTAATTATAGAGTTTTGCAAATGCTTTGATTTTTTGGCGGGTATCGTCGCTTATTTCAGGACTGTCTTTCAGAGCCTTAGAAACCGTTGAAATAGAAACGCCTATTTCTTTAGCGATGCTTTTTAAGGTAAGCTTTTGCATTTGGTTTGGTAAATACATTTTTTAAAGATAGTAAAGATTTTGTAAAAAAAAGCTAATTTAATAGAATACGGTATAAAATAAAAAAGACAAATAACCTCTTAAATGTTAAACTTTTAAAACTTATCAACACGAAAACGTTTTCGTTGCCTATTAGAAAAAGAGAAAGTTAAATAAATATGAAATTAATGTTAATTTCGGTGCGGAAGTTTAAAATAAGGTGATTGATTAATTTATTAATAAGTAATTAACTATATGAAACATTATTTAAAAGTGTATATGTTATTGTTTGTTTTGTTTCCAATTATAGCCTTCTCACAGTCAGAGGTTAGTGGTACAATTTCAGACCAAGCTACGGGGCTATCCCTTCCGGGAGTAAATGTAATAATTAAAGGAACAACAGCAGGGACAATAACAGATATTGACGGAAATTATACCCTAAAAGTATCGAGTGGACAAATACTTGCTTATTCTTATGTAGGTTATGTAAAACAGGAAGTAGTTTATCAAGGACAAAGCAAACTAGATATTAAACTTCTAGAAGACGCTTCGGTTCTCGACGAAGTGCTATTAGTAGGTTATGGCTCTACTAGAAAAGAAGCAGTAACTGGCGCAGTTCAAAAAGTAACCTCTGAGGAATTTAATAAAGGAGCAATTGTATCTGCAGACCAATTACTTTCAGGAAAATCTGCTGGAGTAAGAATAACCACAGGAGGTGGAGGCCCTGGTGAAGGTGCCGAAATAAGAATTAGAGGGGGCTCTTCCTTATCTGCAAACAACAATCCGCTTATTGTTATTGATGGTGTGCCTTTAGACCAAAGAGGCGTTCAAGGTGTTAGAAATGCACTAAATGCCATCAACCCTTCAGAAATTCAAGAAATGGTGGTTTTAAAAGATGCATCTGCCACAGCTATTTATGGTTCGAGAGCATCTAATGGGGTAATTTTAATCACTACTAAACGAACTAAAAAAGGTGCTCCTTTTCAAATTGAATATGGTTTTCAGTTTTCTGTAGAAAATGTTACAGACAAAATCGATGTTTTTAATGGAGATGAATTCAGGACATTAATTAATGCACGATCAGACAACAATCCTGCAAAACCATTGGGTTTAGCATCTACCGATTGGCAAAATGAAGTATATCGTTCTGCAACAGGCGGAATCCATGACATTACTTTTTCAGAAGGCTTTGAAAAATTTAATTATCGCGTGAATTATAACAATACTTCGCGTCAAGGAATTTTAGGCAATGATTTGTTTAGAAGAAATGCTATTACCCTAAACCTAGGAAGTAGCCTTTTAAAAGATAACTTAAAATTAAATCTAACTAGCGTAGGGAGTTTCGATGATAATGTCTTTGCAAACCGTGGGGCCATTAGAAACGCCATTGTATTTGACCCAACCCAACCTATTTTTAGCGATGGAAGTCCTTTTGATGGGTTTTTTGAATATGTACAACCCAATGGCGACCCCATTGCATTAGCACCTAAAAATCCAGTAGCTCAACTAGAACAAGACGATAATAAAGCCAGAAGTAAAAGAAACATCACTAATCTTAACGCCTCTTATAAACTCCCTTTTTACGACAAAGTTACTATTAACACCAATGCGGGTTATGATTATGCAGAATTAGATGGGAGACAATTTATAAGCAAAAACTCTGCATCGCAATTAAACGGTGAGTTCAGAAATTTTTATTCTGGTTTAAATAGAAATGTAAATTTAGATGTATTTCTTATCTATAAAAACTTTGTAGAAAGATTCAATTTAAATTATGATTTTACTGCTGGACATTCTTACCAAGAGTTTTATGTAGAATCAGATCAACAAGTTACTGAGCAAGGTACGCTTATTACCAAGCCTACAATTAAAAACAGAAACTCCTTAGAAGGCTATTTTGGAAGATTAAATTTAGATTTTGCATCAAAATATTTTATATCTGCAAGTTTTAGAAGAGATGGTTCTTCTAGATTTGGAGACGCTAACCGTTGGGGAAATTTCCCCGCAGTATCCTTAGGTTGGAAAATAAATAATGAAGAATTTTTAGTAAACTCTCAAACCATTTCCAACTTAAAACTTAGAGCAGGATATGGGGTAACTGGTAATCAAGAAATAGGGCCTAATTATGGCTATCTAGGTATTTTTACTCCTGGACAAGCCTCTGCTAGTGTTCAGTTTGGCGATACTTTTGTAAACACCTTACGTCCACAAGCTTTTGACGAAAATCTTAGGTGGGAGGAAACAGAACAATATAACGTGGGTGTTGACTTCGGATTCTTAAAAAACAGAATAAACCTTTCTGTAGATGCTTATTATAGAGAAACTACAGATTTATTAGCACAGGTTCCCGTACCCGCAGGTTCTAACCTATCAGACTTTTTAACTACCAATGTAGGTGAAACCAAAAGTAGAGGTTTAGAAGCAAATCTTGACGTTGATATTATACGTTCTGAAAACCTTAAATGGAGTATTAATGTAAATGCCACACTTCAAGATTTAGAAATTACAAAACTAAATTTGAGTGACGATGCAAACTTTTTCATCCCTAGAGGAGGAATTAGCGGTGGCGTTGGAAACAACATTCAAATTTGGAAACCAGGATATGACCCAACCACCTTTTTTGTATTCCGTCAAGTATATGACCAAACCGGCAGCCCAATTGAAGGGGCTTATGTAGATGTAAATGGTGATAATCAAATAACCGAAGCGGATAGAGTAGCCTACAAAAAAGCCACTCCAGACGCCTTTATAGGATTTTCTTCAAGTTTAACCTATAAAAATTTAGATTTTGCATTTACCTTTCGCGGAAGCCTAGGAAATTATGTATATAATAATGTATATTCTGATATTGGAAATTACCGATTTATTGAAGATGCTCCAGGCGATTTCTATTTTAATGGTAGCACCAATGTTCTAGAAACAAATTTCTTTAACTCACAATTGTTTTCTGACTATTACATTAGAAAAGCCGATTTTGTGAGATTGGATAACCTATCCGTAGGGTACACAATTCCTTTTGAACACGTTAACTTTAGAGCTAGCATCACAGGAACAAACCTTTTTGTTATAACAGACTATAAAGGACTAGATCCTGAAATAAGTAGTGGTATTGACAATAATTTCTATCCAAGACCAAGAGGTTTTGTTTTAGGGTTTAACTTTATATTTTAAAAAAAAATGAAAGCTATGTATAAACATGTAACCACAATTCTAGTCCTTTTTGCACTGAGCTTTGTTATGAACTCATGTGATAATGATTTAGATTTATTACCGGAAGATGACAGACTCACCTCTGCCAATGCATTTGATGAACCGGAATCGTACCGCGCCTTTCTTGCAAAAATTTATGCGGGAATTTCTCTAAGTGGTCAACAAGGACCAGCAGGGCAACCTGATTTACTTGGTCTTGATGAAGGGTTTTCAAACTATTTAAGACTCTATTGGAAATTACAAGAATTCCCTACAGACGAAGCAGTAATTGGCTGGGATGATGGAACTATCAGAGATTTAAATTTCCAAAACTGGACTGCAGGTAATGAATTTATCAGCACGATGTATGCCAGAATTATGTTTCAAGTGGCATTGACAAATGAATTTTTAAGACAAACCACTCCAGAACTTCTTGACTCCAGAGGTGTTGATGCCCCACTAAGAGCGCAAATTGAACTCTTTAAAGCAGAAGCAAGATTTATGAGAGCCCTAAGTTATTGGCATATGCTCGATTTATATGCAAACCCACCTTTTGTAACCGATGCTGACCCTATTGGAGCCTTCTTACCAAATCAAATTCAAAGAACAGATTTGTTTACTTTTCTGGAAAGTGAGCTTTTAGATATTGAAAACCAAATTGTACCTGCAAGACAAAATGAATATGGCAGAGCAGATAGAGCTGCCGTTTGGACATTACTTGCAAAATTATATCTCAATGCTGAAGTGTATACCGGCACGGCTAGATATGCAGAAGCTTTAGACAATTGTACTAAAGTGATTAATGCAGGTTATAGCATCGCACAAGTGCCTTACAAAAATTTATTTTTAGCAGACAATGACCAAAACGGAGCTCAAGTAGAAACCATTTTTTCTATTCCTTTTGATGGATTACAAACACAATCTTTCGGCGGCATGACTTTTTTGGTTCATGCACCTGTAGGCGGAAGTATGGATCCTGCTCAATATGGAATTAATGGCGGATGGTTTGGCGTTAGAACCACTAAAGTTTTTGTAGCGCAATTTCCAAACCCCGAAGATTCTCCTGATGGAAGAGCCCAATTTTACACCGATGGTCAAAACCTAGAAATTAATAGTATTTCCCTATTTAATGACGGCTATGCAATAGAAAAATTCAGAAATGTTGATGTTAATGGTAATCCTGGCTCAGACCCAAATAACCATCCAGACACAGATTTTCCTATGTTCCGTTTGGCAGATGTTTATTTAATGTATGCTGAAGCACAACTAAGAGGTGGTGGTGGTAACGCAGCAACTGCAGTTGACTATATCAACCAATTAAGACAACGGGCTTATGGTAATACCAATGGAAATATAACATCGGGAGATTTAAATTTAAATTTTATTTTGGCAGAACGGTCTAGGGAATTACATTGGGAAGCTCACAGAAGAACCGATTTAATACGTTTTGGTCAATTTTCTTCTCAAGGTATTTGGCCTTGGAAAGGCAACGTCCCTCAAGGCACCACAACAGAATCTTTTAGAGATTTGATGCCCATTCCAGCAAACGATTTAAGTGTTAACCCCAATTTAGTACAAAACCCAGGTTATTAATAATTTAATACACAATAAACAAATGAAAAAAATATCTATATTTATAACAGCCTGTATCGCTTTCATTAGCTTTACTGCTTGCCAAACTGACGACGATATCGTATTTGTAATAGGTGATGCTACCGAAGTAGCATTTACTAACAATTTCCTTCCTGAATACACACTAACACCAGCCACAGCTGGAAATATAGGCGAACGCTTTACATGGAATTCAGTAGATTTTGGTGTGCCAACCAATGTTGTTTATGAACTTCAAAATTCCTTAGTAGGAGATTTTAGTGACGTAACCACATTAGCAACCACTAATGGAAATGAATTAGCAATTACAATAGGAGCCATGAGAACTTTAGCAATTCAATTAGGTTTAGATAATCTTCCAGAAACCGAAGCACCAAATACAGGACAATTGCATTTTAGACTACGAGCAACTGTAGGAAATGCTGGAGGTGAGGAACGCTTTTCTTCCATACAAAGCTTGACAGTTGTTTTACCTGAACTTGTATCAGGTGATCCAATATGCGAAATTGACGCTTATTGGCTTGTGGGCGCAGGAGTCCCTGATGCAGGTTGGGATTGGGCTACGCCTGTTGAAATACCTTGTACAGGAGATGGTATTTTATCTGGTAATGTTAACTTTTCAAATGAAGGAGATGCTAACTTCAGGTTCTTCACTATAAATGGTGATTGGAATTCAGGAAGAAATTATCCTTGGTTTGTTAATGAAGGATACACAATCGATCCAAATTTTGAGGATGCTCTTGATGGAGATAACAACTTTAAATTTATAGGAGTTTCAGGATTGTATTTCTTAGAAGTTAATGCAAATTCAAAAACCATTACTCTAGGTGCTCCACAACCAACAGGTGTTTGCGAATTAGATCAGTACTGGCTTGTAGGAGCTGGTGTTCCAGACGCAGGATGGGATTGGGCAACTCCAGTTCAAGTACTTTGTACAGGAGATGGAATTTATTCTGGAAGTGTAAACTTTACTAGTGAAGGTGATGCAAACTTTAGATTCTTCACCATAAATGGCGATTGGAATTCAGGAAGAAACTATCCTTGGTTTGTTGGCGAAGGATATACGATAGATTCAAATTTTGAAGATGCATTAGATGGGGATAATAATTTTAGATTTATAGGAACAACCGGAAACTATGTCTTAACAGTAGATGAGACAACTAAAGTAATAATTTTAGAGTAACTCATAAAATAATTTAAAATAAAAGGGCTGTTTTACCAGCCCTTTTATTAAATATTATAACAAAATAAACTTTAAGTTATTTTATTATTATTTCTTGGTAGTTACAAATTAAAGTACTTAGTACAATAAAACTTGGCATTAATAAAAATAAATGTAGGAGTATGAAAAAGATTGCACTATTAATAGGTTTAGTTTTAAGTACATATACATATTCTCAACAACAAACGGGAGTATTTACCACTAACCCTCAGTTTTTTAATGCTACACAGCAGGTTACTTTAAACGTTTCAGGTGTTAACCCTGCACTTTGGGGAGTAACAGATATTTACCTTTGGGCATGGTATTTTGACACTAACTTAAATCCGGCAGGAGATTCTCCAACGAATGGCACTTGGACAAATTCAAATGAGGCACAAAAATTCACTAACAATGGCAACGGAACTTTTTCATATACCTTTACACCATCTACACTATTTGGCGATTCAAATATTGGGCGTATTGGAGTACTTGCCAAAGCCAAAGACGGTACTGGTGATAAAAAAACCCAGGATCATTTAATAGATATTGGCACATTTCAAGTTACCATAAACAATCCTTCACAAGCAAATACCATAGTTAACAGTGGAACTATCCTAGCTATAAATGCCACGGCAAGCAATGCCGCTAATTTTAAACTATTTGCAAACGGAACACAAGTGGCAACTCAAAACAATACCACTACTTTTTTAAGTAACCAAACAATCAATCAAGATACCTTTTTTGAACTTGAGGCTACAAGCACATCAAGTGGTGAAGTGGTAGTAAAAACTTTTAATGTAATACTCACCCCAAACCCACAAATACTTCCAGTGCCTTCAGGCATGCACGATGGTATAAATTTTGACCCAAACAATCCTTCTACAGTAACTTTAGTGCTTTTTGCACCAAACAAAAATTTTGTGCACCTCATTGGCAACTTTTTTACCAATGATTGGCGCCTTTCAAACACGTATTTATTGAACAAGGATACTGCACAAAACCGATATTGGATTACGTTAAATAATGTAAACCAAAGCAGTCAAAATTTACTTTATCAATATGTGGTTGACGCAAACATTCGCATTGCTGACCCATATTCGACAACTATTTTAGATGAATTTAATGATGAATTTATTAACGCAACCACTTATCCAAATTTACCAGCATATCCTCAAGGTAAAACAAACCATGCGGCAACCTTTTTTCAACTAGATGAGGAACCTTATATCTGGCAAACAACAAATTTTATAAGACCAGCCCAAGAAGATTTAGTGATTTATGAAATGCTTATTCGAGATTTTGTAAACTTACACACCTATGATGCACTCATAAATAGACTTAATTATTTAAAAAACCTTGGCATAAATGCCATCGAACTTATGCCCGTAAATGAATTTGATGGAAACATAAGTTGGGGATACAATCCTGCTTTTCATATGGCTTTGGATAAATATTATGGCACTAGAAATAGCTTTAAAAATTTTGTTGATGAATGTCATGCTTTAGGTATCGCAGTCATTCTTGATGTGGTGTATAATCATGCCACAGGACAAAACCCTTACTATAGAATGTGGAACGACTGTAATGGCTGTTACGGTGGTCAAGCTACCGCACAAAATCCTATTTTTAATACAGAAGACCCAAACACAACCTTTCAGTTTTTTAATGATATAAATCATGAATCTCAAGATACAAAAACTTATATAGATAGAATAAACGCTTTTTGGCTAAATGAGTTTAATATTGATGGCTATCGTTTTGACTTCACCAAAGGATTTACTAATGTTGTTGGTGATGGAGGTGGTTTTGACGCTTCCCGAATTGCCCTTCTAACAAGAATGTACAATGAAATAAGAGCGGTTGATCCAACTGCCTACATCATTTTAGAGCACTTTGCCCCCAATAGTGAAGAAACGCAACTCATTAACCATAGAGCAACCTCTGACCCAAATGAGCCTGGTTTGTTGGTTTGGAGCAATCACAATTTTAATTACAATCAGGCTACAATGGGATATGATAATTCAGACTTTTCTTGGATTTCTTACCTTAATCGAGGCTGGAGTACTCCTTCATCTGTAGGATATATGGAAAGCCATGACGAGGAACGTTTGATGTTTAAAAACCTAGCATTTGGAAACAGCAATGGAAGTTATACCGTAACCGATTTTGAAACAGCACTTGATCGACAAAAAGCAGCGGGAGCTTTTTATTTTACCATTCCAGGTCCTAAAATGATATGGCAATTTGGCGAGCTTGGTTATCAATTCAGTATTAACCGATGTGAAGATGGAACCATAAATAACGATTGTAGAACCTCACCAAAACCTATTGCTTTTGATTTGGGATATCTCAATAATCCTGCACGGCTTGAACTTTATCATCTTTGGCGAAGACTGCTTGAATTAAAACGAGAAGAACCCATTTTTCAAACCCCTAATTTTACGCTTGAGGTTGCTGCTGATGTACAAAAGAAAATCTATTTAATAGATAACAATGCCACCGGAAACCAAATTAAGTATGTCATTGTTGTTGGTAATTTTGGTGTTTCTTCCATTACCACACAGCCATTCTTTCAAGAAACAGGTACTTGGTATGATATGATAGACAATACACCCTTTGAAGTGACTAATACCAATATGACTTTTACACTATTACCCGGGCAATTTAGAATTTTTGCTAATGGGGTTTCTGTATTAAATGTAGAGGAACTTCCAATTCAAAAAATAACCCTATATCCAAATCCTGCAACTAATAAAATTCAATTTAGTGTTCCGTTAGACGCTATTCATATTTACGATGTTACGGGTAAATTAATAAAGGAATTTAAAAACTATACCGCTTCAGAATCTGTATCTATTGAGGCACTTAAAAGCGGATTGTATTTTGTAAAAGTGCAGCAAAACGGAAACCTACAAACCATAAAACTCCTCAAAAAATAAGTGTTGATTTATTTTTTTTAACCATGAAACATCTTGCTTTAAAGTAAGGTGTTTTTTGGTTATTTTAGCATAGTACTCAAACGAGATATTATATGCAATCAAAAGCTACTTCGCCCGAAGCCTATATCACTGAAATGCCTGAAGAACGGAAAGAAGCGTTTAAAAGACTGCGAAACACCATTTTAGAAAACATTCCCAAAGGGTTTAAAGAAGAAATGAATTATGGTATGATAGGTTACATAGTGCCACATTCACTTTATCCAGCGGGCTATCATTGTAACCCTAAATTACCATTGCCTTATGCCGCAATCGCTTCTCAAAAAAAATTTATTACTTTTTATGCCGGTTGCCTGTATTCAAATAACGAAATAAAAAACTGGTTTATTTCAGAATATCCTAAGCATTCTAAACACAAACTAGATATGGGTAAAAGCTGTATTCGTTTTAAAAAGCCTGAGACAATACCTTTTGAATTACTAGGACAACTTATTAAAAAAATGTCAGTTGCACAATGGATAACACAATATGAACTGTCGCGTAAGTATTAAAATATAAACCAATTATGATAGAATTACTTCGTGAAAATTACGGACATCTTTTTGAGGAAGCACTACTTCAGGAAATAGAGAGTGTTGGCATTTATAAAGAAATTTCTGAAGGCTTTCAACTTATAGAAATAGGGCAATATGTTACGTCTATGCCGCTACTTATTTCTGGTGCCATCAAAGTGCTTCGGCAAGATGGACAAGGTGACGAATTGCTCCTTTATTTTCTAGAACGCGGCGATACTTGTGCAATGACATTAAGTTGTTGCCTAGGTCAAAAAAAGAGTGAGATACGTGCTGTAGCCGAAAGAGACACAAAGCTTATGATGATACCCATTCAAAAAATGGAAGATTGGACCGCAAAATACAAAAGTTGGCGAAATTTTGTTTTTGACAGTTACCACCAACGATTAAACGAAATGTTAGAAACCATAGACAGTATTGCCTTTTTAAAAATGGACGAACGTTTGTGGAAATATCTCCAAGAAAAAGTACGGGTAAATAAAGACAAAACCATTTACAATACCCATCAGGAAATAGCGTATGATTTACATACTTCTAGGGTAGTAGTTTCCCGTTTACTCAAAACACTTGAAAATAGAGGAAAAATAAAATTGCAACGAAATGCCATTCACCTTTTAGAGGTATAAATGTGCAACTTTTGTTGCTATAAGAACCATTTTATAGAAGTATTTTTGTTGTCTTATAAAAACAATCTGTGGAAACTATTGAAATTTTTGGTTATATAGGTGCTCTTCTTATAGGAGTAGTACTTGGCTTAATAGGTGGTGGCGGCTCCATACTCACTGTTCCGGTATTTGTGTATTTGTTTGCAGTAAATCCGGTTACAGCAACTGCATATTCTTTGTTTGTTGTGGGGGTTTCCGCTTTGGTAGGTGCTTTTCAAAATTTTAAAAAAAAATTGGTAGATTTTAAAATTGCCTTTGTTTTTGCTACACCAGCATTTATTGCAGTTTATAGCACCCGAAAATTTCTAGTACCAGCAATACCTGAAAACCTTTTCAACTATGGAGATTTTGCTATTTCTAAAGGGGTTGGAATCATGATGTTTTTTGCGATAATCATGCTTTTAGCATCCTATTCTATGCTAAGAAATAAGCGAGAAGAACCAAAAGAGGACACGCCCATTACGTATAACTACCCGTTAATTGTTGTGGAAGGATTTGTTATAGGAATTCTTACAGGACTTGTAGGAGCAGGAGGCGGATTCCTTATTATTCCTGCGCTGGTGTTATTAGCAAAGTTACCAATGAAAAAGGCTGTTGCTACTTCCTTACTCATTATCGCCATTAAATCGCTCATCGGATTTATTGGGGATGTGGAAAATTTATCTATGGATTGGAATTTTCTTTTAATATTCACTCTTTTGTCGGTTTTAGGTATATTTGCAGGGGTTTGGTTAAACCATTTTATCCAAGGTGAAAAACTAAAAAAAACTTTTGGTTGGTTTGTACTGATTATGGCAATTTATATTTTGTTGAAAGAGATTATCCATTTATGAGTTAATTTGCACTCAAAGCCTTATTTTAGAAATGTGTTAAAAAAGAAATAATGAAGAACAAAAACTCAAAAGATTCGATTCGTGCCCTTGCAGGGGTAGAACAAATATATACAGGATGTATGGCACAAGGAGCTTACTATATTCAAAGCAATGGTGAAGCAGTTATCATAGACCCTTTACGAGAAGTGCAGCCCTACATTAGTAGAGCGGCAAAAGACAATGCAAAAATAAAATATATTTTTGAAACCCATTTTCATGCAGATTTTGTAAGTGGTCATATCACACTTTCAAAAAAAACTGGTGCATCAATCGTTTTTGGCCCCACTGCAAAACCTTTTTTTGATGCCATTATTGCAAATGATGGGCAAGTGTTTCAAGTAGGTGATTTTACAATTACAGCCTTGCATACTCCTGGACACACTATGGAAAGCACCACCTATCTTTTAAAAAACAATAAAGGAAAAGACCTCGCCATATTTAGCGGGGATACTTTATTTTTAGGCGATGTAGGTAGACCCGATTTAGCTCAAAAAGCGGCTTCCATGACACAAGAAGAGCTTGCAGGATTGCTCTTTGAGAGTTTACGCACTAAAATTATACCTTTAGCAGATGATGTTATTGTATATCCGGCACATGGTGCTGGCTCTGCCTGTGGAAAAAATATGATGAAAGAAACGGTGGATACTTTAGGCAACCAAAAGAAAATGAATTATGCCTTACGAGCCGATATGACCAAAGAAGAATTTGTTCAGGAAGTAACCGATGGGCTTTTGCCACCACCTTTATATTTTCCGTTAAACGTAAAAATGAATAAAGAAGGCTATGACGATATTGATGCTATAATTGCAAGAGGTATTCAAGCACTTTCTCCAGAGGCTTTTGAGGCAGCTGCAAACGAATCCGGAGCCATTGTCCTAGATGTGCGCCATCAAAATGATTTTGTGAAAGCCCATATTCCACGATCCATATTTATTGGATTAGAAGGCGGATTTGCACCTTGGGTTGGTGCACTTCTGGCTGATACGGAACAACCACTACTTTTGGTTTGTCCACAAGGTAAAGAAGAAGAAGCCATAACCCGACTTTCTAGAGTTGGTTTTGACAAAACAATTGGCTTTTTACAAGGCGGAATTGCAGCTTGGAAAAGCAGTGGTAAGGAAACAGATTCACTGACGTCTATTTCAGCAGAGGAATTTAAAAAAGTTATAGAAACCTTGGACATTCCCGTTTTTGATGTACGCAAAGAAAGGGAATATGCCTCCTCTCATATCCAAAAAGCAAAATTAACGCCTTTGGATTTCCTTAATGATTATTTAACGGAATTTCCTTCCAATAAAGATTTTTATCTACATTGTGCGGGAGGATATCGCAGTATTATTGCTGCTTCTATATTAAAAAGTAGAGGTATTCATAACCTTATTGACGTAGCAGGAGGTTTTGCCGATATTAAAAAAGTAGGAATTCCAGTAACCAATGAGGTTTGCCCGTAAATTTTAATATAACAAATTAAAAGTAACAAAAGTTCTTATACAAAGAAAAATAACCCACCAATTTTGCACGTAAATTATCTAAATCCATAATTTTCATTAATAATTGGTTGGTTTCATAAAGGGGAGTACAATCCTATTTTACTCCCTTATTTAATTTAGAAATACTATGAAAGTTATATTTACAGTGTTTTCCTTTCTTTTCTTACTTAACTTTTCTTTTGCACAAGAAAAGGGACACGTTGAACTTTTAGATGTGCCAACCTATAAAGCCTCTATAGCCTCTAAAAAAGTACAGTTAGTGGATGTGCGTACACCACAAGAATATGCAAAAGGTCATATTGAGGGTTCAATAAATATTAATTTTTATCAAAAAGAAGAGTTTAATAAAAAATTTGAAACTTTAGACAAAGAACAACCGGTCTATATTTATTGTCATTCTGGAGGCAGAAGTAATAGTGCAGCAAAACTTCTCCTAAAAATGGGATTTACCCAGATATTTGATTTAAAGGGAGGATATTCCGCCTGGAAATAATGAGCATCACCTAGAAGCCTTTTATTTTATAACTTGCTCCATATAAAAACACCCTAAGTAACAAATGTTACTGTATAACCAAATACATTTTTAGAAATTTACAACAAGAATAGCACATATTCTTCCTTGTTTTAAAATAATGGCAAAAGTACTCGTTTTAGTTGCCGGAATTTCAGGTCACGTAGCAGAAGCGCATTTACGCAGAAAACTTTCAAAAGAACATAAAGTTGAAGTGGTATCACCAAACAGCAATTGCCAATGGATTCCTTTAAATATATGGTTAGGTATTGGAAGAATTAAATCAAAAAAAATCTATTCCCACTGTCACCTCTTTATAAAAGAAAAAACATTGACTTTTTACAAGCCAAAGCAGTGGCTTTTAACCTGAAGGAGATATTTCTAAAACCATGCCTTATGTTTTAGTTGAGCATGTTACAGAACAAAACAAAGTAAAACAAGAAAAAGTAACCTATGGCTATCTCATAAACGCCACCGGTCCAAAACTTATTTTTGAAGCAACAGAGGGTCTTATCCCTGAAAAAAACAAAACACATTCCGTTTGTACCTATACCCATGCTGAACCTACCTGGAGAGCTCTAGAGACATTAATTAAGGAGATGAAGCTGGGGAAAAATGTAAAAATCTTAATAGGCACGGGCCATCCTAAGGCAACCTGCCAAGGGGCTGCTTTTGAATATATTTTGAATGTTGAAAGAGAATTAGTAAAACACGGCGTTCGTGACAAAGCCGAAATTACTTGGATTTCTAACGAATATAAATTGGGAGATTTTGGTATTGATGGGGCTTTATTAAGTTATGGCGGTATGACGATGAAGTCTAATGAAATGATGGAAATGATTTTTGAAGACCGAAATATTAAATGGATTTTAGGTGCCGGTGTTACAAAAATTGAAGATGGTTTAGCGCATTATGAAAATTTAGAGGGCGAATATAAAACCGAAACCTTTGATTTTGCTATGCTAATTCCAGCTTTTTCAGGTCATGGTTTTAAAGCGTATGATAAAAATAACCAAGAGATAACAGAAAAACTGTTCAAAGGATTTATGATTGTGGATGCTGATTATAAGCCAAAACCCTATGAAGAATGGACAGCGCAAGATTGGCTGGAAACCTATCAGAACCCTAGTTATGGTAACATTTTTGCACCAGGAATAGCTTTTGCACCACCGCATACCATATCAAAACCTAGAAAAAGTAAAAACGGAACGGAAATATTTCCATCCCCTCCCAGAACCGGAATGCCTTCCGGCATAACAGCAAAATTAGTTGCAGATAATATTATTGACGCCATTAAAAAAGGCAAAATGTCACTGGATAACAAAGGTTCTATGGCAAATATGGGAGCTGCTTGCATTGCTTCTGCCGGATATGGAAGGACACAAGGAAGTGGCGTAAGCATAACAACTTATCCTATAGTACCGGATTATGTAAAATATAAAAATACCCAAGGTAGGGATTTAAGTAAAACTTTTGGAGAAATTGGCTTAGCGGGTCATTGGCTGAAAATGACGCTGCATTATGCCTTTATTTACAAAGCAAAAATGAAACCCTTCTGGTGGTTAATTCCTGAATAAAATAACAAAAAAATGACACAAATAATATCAAAATCAAAACGGGCAAGAATGCAAAACCCTATACTTCAATTTTTTAGATACCTTCTCCTAAATCTAAAAATCTTAAAAATTGTATCTAAAGGTCATGGAAGTAGTAGAGATGTAAACTATACTAAGTAGCAACATGCAGACAAATAAAAAAGGTTATATTTTTGTTTGCTTGCAATTACTTTTGTTTATAGCTTTTGTTTTTAAGGTAGATGGGTCATTAAAGCTATTCCATAGTATGAAAACCTTCGGAACCCTTATGTTTCTTTTAGGAGGAATATTAGTCTTAATTTCGCTTTTCCAACACCAAAAGCAGATGGCACACTTATTCAAACAGGCTTGTATAAATACATCCGGCATCCTATTTATACAAGTATCTTGATGCTTTTTCTCGGGTATAGCATATATCAAAACTCATTTTATAAACTAATTATAACCCTAGTTCTAGGCGTTTTGTTTTACTTCAAATCTAAATACGAAGAGAAACAATTAGCTATTAAATTTCCAGAATACCTTGCCTATAAAAATAAAACTGGCAGATGTTTGCCTAAAGTTTTTTCAAAATAATACAATAAAATTTTCAATTAATTTATAAAAAACCAATGAATAGCTTTTCCTAATACATCCTAATCACTTCATTTTTTTATCTAGGGAGCAATTGTTGAATAAAGTAGCTCAAAGTAACAAAGGTTACTGACACCTCTTCTTTACCGACGTACTTTTGCCTTGTAAATTGAAGATAAAAAATGAAAACATACATCCTATTATTTATAGTACTCTTTTCTGGAAGTTTTTTGCACGCACAGCAACAAAAAACGCTTTCAAAAGAAGAAATGCTTACCAAGCTTTCTGAGAATAACCAAAGTATTAAAATTTCACAGCAAGAATTTTTGGAAGCACGCTCAAATTACCGACAAACAAATGCTTTATTAATACCAAATATATCCATTTCGCATACAAGTACATCAACCAACAATCCGGTATATGCTTTTATGGCAAAATTAAATCAAAGCGTATTTTCTGAAAATGATTTTGCTATAGATAACCTAAACAATCCTAAGGCAATAGACAATTTTACCACAAGCATTTCCTTTGAACAACCCCTTATTAATGTGGATGGTTGGAAACAGCGAAGTGCCGCAAAATATGTGATGGAGGCAACCCAATATCAAAACACATTTAAAAAAGACGAACTTTTATTAGAAGGTGAAAAAACCTATATGATGCTGCAATTATCCTATAAAGCAGTATCTGTACTAGAAAAAGCACAAAAAGCAGCATTGGAAAACCTGAAAGTAACCCGAAAATATTTTGAACAAGGCCTATTGCTCCAGTCCGATGTTTTAGATGTGGAAGTGCGCGTTAATGAGGTAGAAAACCAACTTGAAAATGCAAAAAGCAATGTAAAAAATGTATCAGACTATTTGCATTTCTTGATAAATGAAACTCCTAATTTGGTATTCGTGCCTTCAGATAGTTTAGGTATTGTGCCTAATGCGATTACAGAAGTGGATCAGATTTCTACTTCAAGGGCAGATATTCTGGCAATAGAAAAAGGTACGCAAGCCTATAAAATAAAAAATCAATCCGACAAGATGGCGTTTTTGCCAACCCTAAACGCTTTTGGCAATTATGAACTTTATGACAACCAAGTATTTCACGGTGCCTCTAACAGTTATTTTATTGGAGCCAAATTAAATTGGGATATTTTACAAGGCACCAAACGTTTCGGAAAAATGCAAAAAAGTAAAGCAGAATTTGATAAATCGATGCTGCAATATGAGCAATATGTAGCTAAAAGTCAATTAGAGTTCAACAAAGCGAAACGTAGCCTAGACGATGCACAAAACAGACTAAAAAGAGCCGGATTAGCTCTTGAACTTTCTGAGGAATCTTTTCGTATTCGCACCAACAGGTTTAAAGAAGGATTAGTAAAAACAAGCGATTTATTGTCTTCAGAAGCACAATATGCCCAAAAACAGTTGGAATATTATCAAACAATTTATGAATATAACGTGGCCTATGCCTATGTACACTTTTTAACTAAATAAGACAATGAAAAAAATTCAATTACTTTTTATATTGCTATTTGCTGCAATAATCACTTCCTGTGGCGGAGACAAAAAAAACGCAGTAACACAATTGCCTGCTATATTAGTGCAAGTAAACGAAGTTTCCGAAAGCACCACTTCACAGTATATAAATGCCAGTGGGACTGTTGAGGCCGAAAACAGTGCAACGCTTAGCACCCGAATGATGGGTTATGTGAACAAAGTACACGTAAAAACTGGACAGGAAGTACGTGATGGCCAACTATTAGTGAGCATCAACAACACCGATTTACAGGCGAAAAAAGCCCAAGCAGAGGCAGGGGTTTTACAAGCTACCGCAGGTTACAACAACGCTAAAAAGGATTACGACCGTTTTGTCAATTTATTTCAGCAGCAAAGTGCCTCGCAAAAAGAGTTGGACGATATGACTTCTCGTTTTGAAATGGCAAAAGCAGGATTAGAAGGTGCAAAACAAATAAAAAATGAAGTCCTTGCACAATTTTCGTATGCAAATATTACTGCACCATTTTCAGGAATAGTAACCAATACTTTTGTAAAAGAAGGCGATATGGCTAATCCGGGAATGCCTTTGTTAAGTGTAGAAGGTATTTCAAAATTGCAAGTAAAAACTATGGTTTCCGAAGGCAATATTACTGAAATTAAAAACGGAATGTCTGTAAAAGTACTTCTAAAATCTTTGAACAAAGAAGTAGATGGAAAAGTTTCTGAAGTAAGCCTTTCGGCTAAAAATACCGGCGGACAATATGTCGTAAAAATAAATTTAAAAGAAAATGACTCGTCTATTTTATCGGGAATGTTTGTCAATGTGCGATTCCCTATAGAAAAAATTGCAGCAAGTGCTAATCAAAATGAGGTGCTTTTAGTACCTGAAAGCGCATTAGTAACTTATGGACAACTCACAGGAATTTACACCATAGGAAATGAAAACACTGCTATTTTAAGATGGTTGCGCACCGGAAAAACCTACGGAAATCTTGTAGAAGTGCTTTCCGGATTAACAGCAGATGAAAAATATATCATTTCGGCAGAAGGTAAATTGTTTGACGGCGCAAAAGTGGCTATTAAATAAAAAATCAAATAAATACAAATAGATGAAAGAAGGAATTTCAGGAAAAATAGCCGGGTTTTTTATCCACTCAAAATTAACCGTTTTATTGATGGTGGCATTGATGGCAATTGGCATTTATAGCTCATTTCTAATACCAAGAGAAGAAGAGCCACAAATAAATGTGCCTATGGCAGATATTATGGTGGGCTATCCCGGTGCAAGTCCTACAGAAGTGGAAAGCCGAGTGATCAAACCATTAGAAAAAGTAATTTCTAATATTAAAGGGGTAGAGCATATTCACAGTATGGCAATGAACGGCCAAGCCTTGCTTATTGTTCAATTTTATGTAGGAGAAGATGTGGAGCGTTCCTATGTAAAGCTCTATGACGAGTTGATGAAACACCAATCCATGTTTCCGCAAGGTGTATATGCGCCTATTGTCAAAACCCGTTCTATTGACGATGTGCCAATGCTTGGCTTGACACTTTGGAGTGAAAACTACAACGATTTTGAAATTCGTCAGATTGCTGAAGAAGTGACCTCTGAAATAGAAAAGGTAAAAGATGTTGCCATTACCAAAGAAATAGGTGGTAGAAATCGGGAGCTGAAAGTGATTTTAGATTTAGATAAGATGGCAGAAAATGGCGTGGATGCATTGGGCATTATGCACATGATACAAGCCAATAATAGCAGCTCACAATCGGGTAGTTTTGTTCAAAACGATCAGGAATTTTTGATTACCACGGGGCAGTTTTTAAAAACCGCAGAAGATGTTGAAAATTTAGTGATTGGAGTAAACCAAGATATGCCGGTATATTTAAAGCAAGTAGCAACTATTCAAGATGGCCCTTCTACAGCTAGAAGTTATGTGTCCTTTGGCTATAGCAAAGCTAATGAAAATTATAAAAATGCACCGTCTGAATATCCTGCAGTTACCATATCTATCGCAAAAGTGCAAGGTGCCGATGCGATGAAAATTTCAGATAAAATTTTAGCCAAAGTAGAAGTCCTGAAACAAAACTTAATTCCAAAAGATGTTCATGTAGAAGTAACCCGAAATTATGGAGAAACAGCGTCAGACAAAGTAGGCGAATTGTTGATGCATTTAGGCGTTGCTATTATTGCAGTTACGATTTTGGTGATGCTTGCTATGGGTTGGCGTGGTGGTTTGGTCGTGTTTTTCTCCGTGCCATTAACCTTTGCACTTACCTTATTTAGTTATTTTATGCTAGATTATACTCTAAATAGGATCACTCTTTTTGCATTGGTTTTTGTGGTAGGTATCGTAGTTGATGACAGTATTATCATAGCAGAAAACATGCACCGGCATTTTAAAATGAAGCGTTTGCCTTTTAAACAAGCTGCCATTTATGCCATTAATGAAGTAGGAAATCCAACCATCTTAGCCACTTTTACGGTGATAGCCGCTATTCTTCCTATGGCATTCGTGTCAGGGATGATGGGCCCTTATATGAGCCCGATGCCCATTGGAGCTTCTATAGCTATGATTTTGTCTTTGTTTGTTGCATTAACGGTAACGCCATATTTAGGCTACCATTTATTGCGCGAAAAGGACAAACAAAAGGACAAAGAGGAAGATGGACTTCACACGAATAAAATTTACAAAATATACAACAAAATAGAGCGACCATTTTTAGAAAGCAAAACAAAACGTTTTGTTATGTTGGGCATTACCGTGGTATTGCTTTTGGGCTCCGTACTATTGTTTTTTACAAATTCGGTGGTGGTAAAAATGTTGCCTTTTGATAATAAAAACGAATTTCAAATTGTTATTGATATGCCCGAAAGCACTACTTTAGAGCGTACATCAGCGGTAACTAAAGAAATTGCACAGTATGTATCCACCGTTCCGGAAGTAGTAGATTATCAAAATTATGTTGGCACTTCAGCACCCATTACCTTCAACGGATTGGTTCGTCATTACGATTTACGCGGCGGGAGTAATATGGCCGATATTCAGGTAAATTTATTGCATAAATCAGAAAGAACACTTCAGAGCCACGACATCGCAAAACAAGTGCGTCCTGAAATTCAAAAAATAGGTAAAAAATACGGCGCCAATGTAAAAATTATTGAAGTGCCACCGGGACCTCCTGTATTATCCACCCTAGTTGCCGAAATATATGGTCCTGATTATGAAGAACAAATAAAAGTAGCTCGTCAAGTAAAAGAAATTCTTCATAATACGGTAGATATTGTTGATATCGATTGGATGGTAGAAGACCATCAACTGGAATATAAACTGGAAGTTGACAAAGAAAAAGCCATGCTTCAAGGCATTGCACCGCAACAAATAGTTGGTAATTTGACCTATTTACTGCAAGAATACCCAATTTCTAATTTGTATGATGAAACCTCTAATGACAATATTGGTATTGTTTTATCACTAGACGATACCAATAAAACGAGTTTACAAGACATTCTGCAATTAAAAATTAAAGGAAGTCAGGGCAAATTAGTACCAGTAAGCGATTTGGTAAATATACGGCAAGATACTTTACAAAAAACCATTTATCGCAAGGACCAAAAACAAGTAGTGTATGTAACTGCTGATATGGCTGGAGAATTGGAAAGTCCGGTGTATGCCATTTTAGGAATGAATGAAAAACTGAAAGAAATTAAATTGCCTGAAGGATATACCATAAACGAACTCTATGCACAACAGCCCACTGACGAAAGAGATTTTACAGTGAAATGGGATGGCGAATGGCAAATAACACTGGAAGTTTTTCGTGATTTGGGCACCTCCTTTTTAGTGGTCATCATCATTATTTATATGTTGATTGTGGGATGGTTTCAAAATTTTAAAACCCCAATGGTGATGATGGTTGCGATACCACTTTCATTAATAGGAGTTGTTCTTGGGCACTGGCTATTAGGAGCATTTTTCACCGCAACATCTTTTATCGGAATGATTGCTTTGGCGGGTGTTATGGTAAGAAATTCGGTGTTGCTGATTGATTTTATTGAAATTCGGCTTAATGACGGCATTCCTTTAAAACAAGCCATAATTGATGCCGGGGCAGTGCGAACCACTCCCATATTATTGACTACAGGGGCTGTGGTTATAGGAGCATCTATCATTTTATTTGATCCTGTATTTCAGGGTCTGGCAATTTCCTTAGTGGCTGGAGCAATCGTTTCTACCCTGCTAACATTGGCAGTAGTGCCTATAATTTATTATATGACCGAAAGAATGAAATGGGAAACCACAGAAATTCCAATAGATGAAATACAAAAAGAAAATGAAACGAACGATAATGTCTAACTTAATACATTCGCAATGTTCTTTTTTGGAGAAATAGCGATACAAAATATCTATGAAACTACTTGTTATTACCGCCATAAAAGAGTTTGAAAAAACAATAAAACAAACGCTTAAAGAAGCTAATGTTGAAAATTTTTCTTACAGAAATGTCATAGGATATAAGGACTTAACAGAGCATTCTGTAGATGATAATTGGTTTGCCGGTGAAATGAATGAAACCGAGTCGGTATTGTTCTATGCTTTTGTAAAAAAAGATCTTGTAGATCCTTTGTTTGCCATTGTTACTGCGTTTAATGCCAAACAAAAAACTGCTTCTAAAATACATGTAGCCGTTTTAAGTATTGAAAAAGCTTTAAGTTAAAGCAGAAGTATTTAAAAACTAACCACTGAAGAAAACAGAAAATCAGTTCAAACAAATGAATTATTAATTAAAAAAATAGAAATATGTTAAACAGAGTTGTACGCGGCATAGCTGGCGCATTTATAGTAATTAGTTTGTTATTAGCCATTTATGTAAACATAAATTGGTTATGGTTTACTGCCTTTGTAGGCGCAAACCTTTTGCAATCTTCATTGACCAAATGGTGTCTTTTGGAAGACATCCTTAAGAAATTTGGCATTAAAAATTCAGGTGGCAATTGTTGTAATTAATTTATAACTACAAGACTTGGTATTTCTGCAAGTCGCATAAACAGCCTTTTTTCAGAACTAAAAAATGCTTAGTCAACAAACCCTGCTATATGCATGCAATCTCCAAGTGTAGGATAGCAAGGGGGCGTTGTTTTTTTTGTTCAATTCGGCAGCACCATTTACCATAGCTTTTTACAAAAGGAATTTACACGAAATACTCTTTAATGAACTCTGTTAGCGTAGTAATGGCGTAGTTATGTAATTCCTATGAAGTTTCTATGAAATATAACCCGTCCTGAATGGTTTAGGTATTTTGCAAGTAGTTCGTGTAATATTAAATAGATTTTTATAGGCTATTCAAACACACTTTAATAAAACCAAAATTATTCTTAATACATGCGGAAGCATAGCAAACAAAAAAGGATGTCTTAGCATATAAAAACAAAGCGTAGAAAAAAATTATTTCACACTAGGTAGGCTGTTTCTTTAATTTTATTTTCATTGGGTATGCTTTTAACGCACAGATGAGGTTTTTTATGGGTTGTTTAAACGATATTTTGAATTTTGTTTTGTAGGTTGCTAGAAAATTTGTTAAAAATTTGAATTAATTTTGAAATCAAAGGGCAGCATTACTTGAAATTATCAAACGAGGAAGGATTAATAGTTTCAAATTTATCCTGTATTTTTAATAATACATCTGCACCCTATAAATTTTATTGCTTTCCGGCAATAATAGATTTAATTGAGGATAATAAAAATTAAAATCTTATAGATTGTTTAAACTTTGTGATAGGTTTTTATATTTAAAAAATTTTATAGTTGCTCTTTTATTATTAATGCGAATTAAGGGTTAAAAATAATGAGAAATCAATGATAAAAAGCATCAAAGTATTTTGATAAATCCTGATAATCAGTATGTTTATAGTGAATTTCAAACATTATAGACAACATGATTAATCAGGCTAAAGCAGTAAAATTAATAAAAATATATCAATATGTATGTGATAAATACGAAGAGGAATTACAATATCACTGTCAGAGATTTACCAATAATAATCGACCTGAATTTACAAACCAAGAAATTATGACCATTTATTTGTTTTCTGTGAGTGAAGAGCAGCGTTATAAAATAAAAGACATCCATGATTTTCGGATAATTTATACACCGAAAATCAAATAACTATGCTAACGCCAATCAAAGGAATTAAAGGAAAATCAGAGGCTCTTAAACAAAGGGATTTTGCATATGAAAACCTCTATTCAAAGGCTGTATCAGCTATAAGACAACCTATAGAATCGTTTTTTAATTGGATAAATGAAAAAACTCAAATCCAAAATGCAAGCAAAGTCGGGTCTTTTCAAGGATTAATAGTACATATATTTGGAAAACTTGCTGCTTGTTTTTTAAAGCCAATTGTTAACCCTTAATTCGCATTACTAATTTATGTGTAATATCCGCCATCATTATACCCTTTTTTTTAATAAAATCAATCGCTTTATCCTCTAAATAAACGAATCCCATCAATTTTTACAAAGGTTAATTCCTTATTTTCTACTAACCTATCCACCCTTACAGAAGCTTACAATCGAGGTCTGTATCTGTTAAGCTTACAAAAAGTAAAAACCTCGCTTTTACAACATATCATACAGCACTTGTACTGCTTCAAAAATATCAGGATTTGAAAGGGCTCGTTGTTTTTTGGTTTCCAGCATCGTTTGGAGCAGGCTATTGAATTGTATATTTTTTTTGTCTTTGTCTAGTAATTTTAAAGAAAGCGGAAAGGTATTTTCGCTTACTTCATCAAACCTTTTAAAAAGGTTGTTTTCTATAACAATTTGGTTAAACAGTACCTCAAAAGTTAAAGGAATGGTGTCTTTTCCTGTCTTTTGTTGTATGAATTCCTCATTGAAATGTGCTATTTCCTTAAAATGATTTCTTTGAGGGATACGTGCTTTAGCCACTGCAATAGCTTTGGTATAGGATTTTGGCAATTTATTTTTGTTGATGTATCCTGTTTCTATTTCTTCTGTTTCTAATGCAGTGGTATAATCTTCTTCACGTAAGTACAGGTTTTCTAGCAGTGCGGGTGTAGTGATATCTGGTTGAACCCCTAATCGCTGATGGCTTTTTCCGTTCATCCGGAACATTTTTTCTATTGTAATTTTAAGTAATTCGCTGTCTTCGGTATCTTCATCCATAGGAAAAAAAGTTTGTATGGTTCCTTTGCCATAGGTTTTTTGGCCAAGCAATACTGCGCGATTTTGGTCTTGTAAAGCATAAGCAAAGAGTTCACTTGCCGATGCAGAATAGCCGTTAATCAACAGCACTATAGGCTCTTTATATACGGGTTTCTTATTAAAATTGTATAACAATTCGGGACCTAGGCGACGGTGGTTAAAAAATGCAACGGGAGCCTGATTCACAAACAGACTTATCATATTCATAGCTTGTAGCATATCACCACCGGCGTTAAATTGGACATCAAGAATAAATCCCTTAGCACCTAAGCTTTTTAAGTGATTGAGTTCATAGAGTAAATCGTCATACACATTAGTGGCGTTGCCTTCAATATTGCTGTAAAAGCTTGGGATGTAAACATAACCTAGTTTTTTTTGCCCTTCGATGAGGAAGCTGTAACAGGTGTTTTCATAATTTTTTAAAACTTCTTTGTGAAGTCGTGTTTGGTAATTAATTCCGCTTTTCTTTCGGAAAGTTAAATCCAACAGCTTGTAATTGTCAGAAAAAAAATAGGTGTTCACTGCATTCATGTGAACGCAATTGACCTCCATATCTTCCTCACCAAACTTTACTCGAATAAGGCGATCTCCCTTTTCAATGAGTGGGTCTCGAAAAGCCGGACTTCCGGTAAGAATATCGTTAATATGTACTTCATTGTTTTCGCTAAGCTCCATTATCAAACCAAAGCCTAGGTTGCTGGACGAAATGGAATTAACAAAGCCCGTTTTATCGTCAGAATTAAAAAAATTGGTATGTGGATCAAAATAAGAACAAAATTCATTGATGAAAAGATGTGTCATGTAGCCGTCTAAATTTGGACTAGGATTTAAGAAATTTTCATAGCTACACATATAGTTATCTAACTGTTGCAACCGAAGTTTTTCTGCAAGCACGGGCAGCTGCCCATACAATGAATCTTTATTTTTGCTCGATCTAGCAACAAGTTCAAGTACTTCATAGGTAAGGCGCTTGCGAAATATTTTTTTGATTTGTTCTGCATTTTTAAAATAGGTAGGGGTTTCCTCCCGCACAAAATAAAGAGTATCAGAAGGCTCTGACTCAAAAGATTCTTCTTTTAGTTCTTGCAATATCGCAAGATTTCTCTTTAAACCCCTTTGGTAATAGTGCATAAAATCAGCCATAAAACCACATTGGGTTTTAAAGATTGCATCGTCAAGTAGATGCCGGTATGCACTAAGACTATCAATTTCATGCTGAAGAAAAATAGTTTGATTACGATCAAGCTGTTTCAGAAAATTATCAAACAAATATTCAGAAAAGGAATTGTTAATGGCTTTTGGGGCATAATGATTTTTTTGAATTAATGCATTGACCTTGTATAGTTTAAGACAAAATTCATCTGTGTTTTGTGCATTTACACACATAAAAATGCCCATTAGTAAAGAGGTACATATATGTTTTTTCAATATTTCAGATTTTAAAGGTTGCCTTAGGGAGGAATGGTAAGTAAAAATAGTAATTTTAACTATAAATGAAATTAATTATTGCTTTTTCTGCCAGCAAATATTGTATTAGCAGCTAGAAAAGCATTCTCACTGGCTTCAAAAAAGAAGAAATCCCCTACAAAATTTCAGGAAAAACCCTCTTTTTTGCTATCTCCTAAATGGTGCATCTTTGAAATAACAAATATGGTCATGGCAATTTTTGTTAAAATAGAATTTTAGCATTATATTTATAATATGTATTCTAATCTTATGTATTATGGAGAATCACAAAATGCTGAAAAAACTATAAGCACAATAGACTTACCAAATGGAATATATTTTCTACATTTTTATAATGGCATAGAAATCATACAAATGCAATTACTTATTCAACACTAAAAAACATATAATTATGAAAACATTTTATTTAATTCTTACCGTACTTATTAGTATGCAACTATCTTGTACTTCCTCTGATGTCAATGAAAATTCAGAAAATACACTTATAGGTAAATGGCAATTGATTGAATGGTATAGTAGTGAGGGTGCTGAAGGAACATGGGAAATTATTGATAATGGTTATTTTTATCAATTCAATGAGGATAACACCCTAGAAAGTAATCTATTTAATTGTAATGGCAGTTATTCTGTTGAAGACAATTTAGAGTATAATTTATTAATCTCATTCAATTGTGAAAACAATCAATTTCAAGGATATCATAAAATAGAATATGATGGTGATTATTTATTGCTTTGGGCCAAAGATTGCGTTGAAGCGTGTATAGGTAAATACAAACGGTTTAAAGAAAAGTAACAGTGAACATCGCAACATAACCACAATATCGAAATAAGTGTTAAATTCAAAAATTTTGTATAAATTTAAAGTCAGTTATGAAACCTAAGTTAAATGATAAAACTATAAAAGAGGATACCCAAAAATTACAAAGAACGGCGCAAAATGATGTTACGTAAAAATAATATAACCGTTGTTGAGAGGAAAGAATTTAATAATGCCATTAAGGCTTTTGTAATGATGCATCCAAACTGGAAAGTAAATAGCCACTCCAACAGTAAGAAAAAAGAACTTGTTTTCTAAAAAAGAGGATAATAGTGAAAGTTGATATGGGTCATTTTTATTTTGACTGACGTTTAATTAATGAAAAAAGAATAAAAAAATTTTACAAGTTAATAGGTGTTCTTAATATCTTCGAAAGAAAGCAGGAAACTTTGGTTTTCTGCTTTTGTTTTTATAAAAACTTACGCAACATTAAGCCATATATGTTTTTAGGCAGGTTGCTTAATAACTTAAAACTCAAAAAAAGAAGAAATCCCCTACAAAATTTCAGGAAAAACCCTCTTGTTTGCTATCTCCTAAATGGTGCATCTTTGAAATAACAAAAATGGTCATGGCAATTTTTGTTAAAATAGAATTTTAGCATTAAAACTTAAAACCTTTTTACCAATGACAACTATAAATTTTAAAGAACGCTACAAAATGATGTTACGCAAAAATAATATCACTGTTGAAGAGCTTGAAGAGTTTAATAATGCTGTAAAAGCTTATGTAATGATGAATCCAGACTGGAAAGAAAACAACAATACTTTCAGTAAGGAAAAAGAACTTGCTTCCTAGAAAATGCAATAAAAAAAAGACTTTTGGATCCCGATGGAGAGGAAAGAAAATCGAATTAAGAAGATGTTAAAGCCAAATATAAACCAGATGTTTTTATTTTGATTAAAGAAAGAAATAGAAATTTTTATTCAAGTTTATAGAGGTTATGAACATCTTTAAAAAAAGAGCAGGAAACGTAGGTTTCCTGTTTTTGTTTATAACAAACCGTTTTGTTATTTAGGCAATACTAATCTCATATAAATTTAATCAAACAAATAAAGCGAGAAAAAATAATCGGTTTCCTACTACTTTGCTAAGTCGTAAAACATTTTAATTCCAACTTCTATAAGGGACTAATATTTTGTTCCGCTTTAAAAAAAAACAGAGCGGTTACGGTATGGAACTTTAAGATTTGCTTGAATTTAAAGTATTCAAATATCTAGAAATTAAAATATTAAAAAAATAATAACCCCTAGTTTTAATATATTTCTCGTATATTTAATGGGGAATCTCTACCGTGCAGTTTTTTAACAAAAAACCTTCACTATAATTATTTTTGTAATGAAAAATATCTTACTAATTGAGGATGATACTGCCTTAAGAGAAAACACAAAAGAACTTCTAGAAATTGCAAATTACAATGTCATTACTGCTCCAAATGGAAAAATGGGAGCCACCATGGCATTAAAATTTAAAGTAGATTTAATTTTGTGCGATATATTAATACCAGAGCTTAATGGCTATGAGGTTTATGCAATTTTGAGCAAAAATAAAAAAACTCGTGATATCCCCTTCATTTTTATTTCAGCTAAAATAAATAGTAAGGATATTCGATTCGGAATGAATATGGGGGTAGATGATTATATACCCAAACCCTTTGATGAGATAGACTTAATAAAAGCTATAGAAAGCCGACTTGCAAAATTTAAAATTTTAAAGGAAAATGTTTCTTCTAATAGAATAAAAGAAGAGGTTGCAATTATACATAATCTGCAAGCATTAAAAGAATACATAAAAAGAAATGGCGAAGTTCTGGAAGTTGACAAGAATGATATTATTTATGAGGCACATAAAATTGCCAATTATGTTTATTTTATTAGCCATGGAATAGTTAAATGTTACACCATAGATGATGCCGGAAAAGAACTCATTACTGAAATTCATAAGAAAACCCATTTTTTTGGTTTCGAAACTTTTAAAAATGAAGCCACACATATTGAAACCTCAACGGCAATAGAACATACAGTAGCATATCGTATTTCAAAAACAAAATTTCACCAGCTTTTAGAAGAAAATAATGAACTAGCAATAGAGTTTGCTGAATTACTTTCTGATAAGTTGGCAACTTTAAAGTTCCAATTATTGCAAACGGCTTATGCTTCTGTGCTCCGGAAAACAACGAACACTATCCTACAATTTGTTGAAAAAATGGAAAATAATTCGAAGGATTTTATCATTATTTCTAGAAAGGATTTAGCTAGTGTTGCCGGAATTTCAACGGAAAGTTTTATAAGAAGTCTTTATACCCTAAAAGAGGAAGCACTCATTGAGTTAAAAGGGAGATATATAAAAATATTGGATCTACAAAAATTAAAAAACATTAGATAATTCCTTGATTTTTATCATTGTTTTTGTTATGTTAAGTCTTTACATTTAAATAGTCATTAAATAAATCGCTAACACAAGTTTGTCATGAAAAAGCTGAATAACAAAGTTGCTATAATCACAGGTGGTGCAGGTGGAATTGGGTTGTCCACTGCAGAATTATTTCTTAAAGAAGGAGCTAAAGTTATGCTTGTAGATCTTTCGGAAACCGATTTGCAAAAAGCAATAAATCAATTCCATAGTCCAAATGTAGCATACTGTGTTGCAAATGTATCTCTATTAAAAGAATCAAAAAAGTATGTTGCCGAAACACTTTCTAAATTTGGAAAAATAGATGTGTTTTTCAACAATGCGGGGATTGAAGGCAAAACATCTTCCATTGCAGAATATCCAGAAACAGATTTTGACAAAGTGATTGCCGTTAACCTAAAAGGTGTTTGGTTAGGATGTCAACATGTAATTCCAAAAATGACGAATGGTGGAAGTGTTATTATCACCTCCTCAGTAGCTGGTTTAAAAGGTTTTAAAAATCTTGGGGCTTATGTGGCGAGCAAACATGCCGTCGTTGGGATAATGCGAGTAGCAGCACTGGAGTTTGCCGACAGAAAAATTAGGGTAAATACCGTACACCCTGGACCAGTTAACAATAGAATGATGCGTGCTATAGAAGCAGGCATGTCACCTGAACAACCCGAAGAAGTAAAAAAAGCATTTGAACAAGCTATTCTTTTTGGTCGGTATGCCGAATCACATGAAATTGGGAATCTGGTTTTGTTTTTGGCATCAGACGATAGTAAATACATTACAGGAACCACACAGCTAATTGATGGTGGCATGCTTTTGAATTAAAGTTTATTATTATTTAATTGTTGCGATTTTAAGAAAAAGATATTCTTAGTTATTCTAATTTTGAAGTATTTTTAAATGATTTTTGTTTTCTTTTTTGCTTTAAAGCTAACCACAGGCAAAAATTTATTTCTTTGGGTTTCTGCTTTATTGATATTTTGTATTCCTTGGAGAAGTGCGTCTGGATTGAAAGAAATACTATTGATACCAGCATTTACAAGAAATGAAGCAAACTCTGGAAAATCACTTGGAGCTTGACCGCACAATCCTATTTTTATACCTTTTTTGTTAGCTTTCTCTATGGCCATGGCAATCATTTTTTTTGCTGCAGGATTGTTTTCGTCAAAATGGGAGGTCATGAGTTCTGAATCTCTGTCTATACCAAGTGTGAGTTGTGTAAGGTCATTAGAACCTATAGAAAACCCATCAAAGATATCGGCAAATTCTTCTGCAAGAATGACATTACTTGGTATTTCTACCATCATATAAACTTCTAGATTATTTTCTCCTTGAACCAGCTTGTTTTTTGCCATACTTTCTATCACATTTTTCCCTTCTTCTAGTGTTCTACAAAACGGAATCATCACTTTTACATTAGTTAAGCCCATTTCTTCACGTACTTTTTTGATGGCTTGACATTCTAGGGCAAATCCATCTTTGTAGAGTTTGTTATAGTATCTTGCAGCACCCCTAAAGCCAATCATGGGGTTTTCTTCTTTGGGTTCAAATTGTGAACCACCAATAAGGTTGGCATATTCATTAGTTTTAAAATCACTCATACGTACAATAACTTCTTTAGGATAAAAGGCAGCGGCTATTGTAGCAATACCTTCTGCTAATTGGTTTACAAAAAAAGTTGGTTTATTAGGATGCTTTTTTGTCAAAATTTCAATTTCCTTTTTTGCAGCTTTGTCTTCTAATTTATCAAAATTTACCAACGCCATAGGGTGAATTTTAATTTTATGGGTTACAATAAATTCTATACGGAGTAATCCAACGCCATTATTAGGATACATAGCAAGTTGAAATGCTTTTTCAGGATCAGAAAGGATGAATTTAGCTTCGGTTTGTGGTAAATATATTTTCCCAAAATCAATATTTTTTTGATTATATTTTAAAATTCCACGATATACAAATCCGGTTTTTCCCTCTGCACATGAAAGGGTTATGGTTTCTCCATCTTTAATGGTTTGGGTTGCGTTGTCTGTGCCCACAACGGCTGGTACGCCCAATTCACGCGCTACAATGGCAGCATGGCTTGTTCGCCCACCTCTATTGGTAATAACGCCACCTGCTTTTTTAAGCAAAGGATCCCAGTCTGGGCTTGTGTTTTCTGAAATTAGTATATCGCCTTTTAATAATTTATAACCATCTTTCGGAGAGTCTAACATACGAGCAGTACCTACTATAATTTTTGAACCAATGGCATTGCCTTTAGCTAAAATATCTCCTTTTTCCTTTAGCTTATATACTGTGAATTTATTTTTTGTTTTTGTAGTATGAACAGTTTCTGGTCGCGCCTGCGTAATGTAAAGTTTGTTGGTAATCCCATCTTTTGCCCATTCAATATCCATGGACTTTTTGTAATGTTTTTCTATGATTAAAGCCCATTTAGCCAACTCTAAAACTTCTGCATCTGTTAAAATAAATTGGTTTTGTTTTTCTATTTTGGTGGGGATGTTTGTTACTGCTGCCTGACCATTTGATTCAGCATAAATCATCGTCATTTCTTTATTGCCAAGTTTTTTTTGAATAATTGCGTTTTTTCCCTGTTCTAAGGTTGGTTTAAAGACATAAAATTCATCAGGATTTACAATGCCCTGAACGATATTTTCACCAAGACCCCAAACTCCGGAAAGTAAAATTACATTTTCAAATCCAGATTCCGGTTCTATAGTAAAGCCAACCCCCGAACAACCTTTATCTGCACGCACCATCAATTGTACCCCCACAGACAATGCGATATCGTGATGGGCAAAGCTCTTATCCTCTCTGTATTTTATGGCACGATCTGTATATAACGAAGCAAAACATTGTTTTATACTTTGTAGAAGGGCTTTTTTGCCTCGCACATTCAAAAAAGTATCGTGCTGTCCTGCAAAACTAGCTTCTGGCAAGTCTTCTGCGGTAGCGCTACTTCGCACTGCAACTTCTGTGTCGGGTATTTCTTGTAGATGCAAATAGGCATCTTCAATAGCTTTAGAAAAATCGTTTGAAAATTTTCCCTCAAGAATTAGTTTTCTTGCTTTTGCGCCTACTTCCTGAAGATTTTTAAAGTCTTTTCGATCTAGACTTTTCAGGAGATCTTTCAAAGGCTGTTCTAATTTATTTTCATTTAGGTATAACCAAAATGCTTTTGATGTAGTAGCAAAACCATCTGGCACACGGACACCTTCTACTGACAATTGGTTAAACATTTCGCCTAAAGAAGCATTTTTGCCTCCAACAATTGGCACATCAGTGATTCGGAGGTCTTTAAAATTTTTAATAAGTGTTTCCATTTCATTTTTTAATAAGGAATTATTGCATAACCCATATTCAACAAAAACAAACCACAAATAAACAGTAGAACATAAGTTACTTGAATTAATTTCATGTTGAGGTACTCCATAATTTTAATAATTCTTTCCGGAAAGATAAATAATGTCACCCCTTCAAATAAGGCAACCCAACCAATGGCAGTGATAATAAAACGCCAATCTGCTTCCCAAATATTGTGGAAAAGGATGTTTAGAAGTCCTATGATAATTGCTAAAAAGGAAACTAGGATGACAAACTTTGCGTCTTTTAAAAAGGTAAAAATTTGTTTGATTCTGCCAGGGTTGAAACTCAAAATAAAAAAGAACAGAATTAGATACCAACCCCAGAATTTAGCTAGAAAAAGAGATGTTTCCATAATGGTTATTAATTGATTAGCAAATAAAAGTAGTGATTTTAAAGTTTAATTTGTATGATAAATATCATACCATTATGCTATTTTCTTTTCATTAATAGGAAAAATTCTATTCCCAATTCTCAGTATATTCAGACCACAAAAAAAAATTAAAAAAGTGTTAAACTTTTAGAAAGTTGATATCTATCAATTTTTTTTGTTTTTAATCTATTAATTTAGTGTTCTTCAATATGAGTATATAGTTTTTTTGATTTAAGTATAGTCTATTTTGACCTTGGAGAAGGTAAAAATGAAGATTTGGAAGTTATTAAGGATGCACTTTAACCAGAGAATCATGATTTTGCACTAGATGTTAAAAAAATGGTTTTCATCAAAAATTAAGCAATGTTCTTGATACTTTCTAAAAGAAACAGGAGGCAAAAGCCTCCTGTTTCTCATAAATTGCATTACCTCTTAAAAACTTCAAAGGTTTTTACTTCTTAAAAGTAATATGTTAAATTTTATAAAGTTGATATCTATCATTTTTTTTATGACAGATGCCTTTTAACTTAGTGTCACTAAAAAGTTGGGGACTTGTTTAGTAGTCTTATACGAAGAAGATTAGCTTAATTGTGGCTTACCCTATGAAACTCAAGTTAAACAATAAACTTGTTTAAGATGATACCAATAAGATACAAAGAAAGGTATAAAATGATTTTACATAAAGAGAAAATCACTAAAGACGATTTAAAACAATTTCGGGAAGCGGTGAAACATTTTAAAATGATGTATCCTGAATGGGAAGATATGGCTACTTGATATTTTGATTTGATGATTAATTTCTGTTACGTTTTCTGAAGTCTATAGAACGTTTTGCTATAAACAGATTTTGTTTTCAACCACTTAAAAAAGAAAATAGTAACCTCAAAAATTTTAAAAATCATTGCACTAGTAACAACAAGCAAAGGCCGATTGTCCTTAGTTGGCAATTCACTTATTTTCAGAAATCCATTTTTTTCTGATTTATTAGATACTCGTAAGGAGATGTTTAATTTAAATCGCCTTTTTAGTGGAAATTCAGAAGTTGAGTTTATTCCTGCTGTAAACATCAAAGACAACAAAAGTAAGTTGAATTAGAAATAGCTGCTCCGGGTCTTACTAAAGAAGATTTTAACATAATGGTTGAGGATGGAATACTTACCATTTCTGCTGAAAAAAAACACAAAATGGAAGAAGAGAAAGAAAGCTAAGTTAAAAAAGAATTTAGTTATAATTTCTTTTAAAGAAGCATGACATTGCCAGAAACCGTAGATGAAGACCAAGAGGTAAAAGCACAATACAAAGATGGTATTTTGCACTTAACCCTTCAGAAAAAAGAAGATTTAAAATTGAAACCTGCAAAAAAAGTAAAGGTTTTTTATATATAATACCTTTATTTTACGATGAAAATCGTTGTAGTATTGCAGTCACTTTTATTTCTGCTTTAATGAGTTCTTTTTCAAAATTTTTAGAAAAAGAGTTTGTTTTTTGAAGGGCATTATAATAGTAAATCCCTTCTAATAGGCTATTACCAAAAGCATTACAATTTCTTACTAGCTTTTTTTCTTGGGTTGGCATGGCATTTAGCATTTCTTCAAAATAATCTATATACAATTCTAATTCCTTAATAAACATGTGTGGTCGGTGGTCATTAGTAACCAGGTTTGCTCTGCCATAAATATGATCGGTCATTTCTTGAAGAGTAGCTATTTTAGAGTAATTGGCAATATTGGGTCCAGGGCAAATGTTTACCGCGGTAAGTTTTTTTACAAAGGGAAATCTATAAGCTTTAGATGCAGCATTGCTAAGCCCAATACACAGACATTCTTTGGAAAGGACTTCTTCAATTTGTTTTTTGTATTCTTCGTCTTGCAAACATGCATTTTTGAGTTGTTTTAGCTTTAATTTTTGATATTTTTTTGAAGCGGTACAAATAGGCTCTTTAGTAAATTCGGAATTTGATACCAGATATTTTTCGGTACAAGGACTGCCTGGAGAGTCTTTTTGAATACGTTCTAATTTTTCTTTTTCAGCACTAGTGTTTTTTAAATAGTTAAATCGTACTCCCAAGGGGGAGTTATTGCTTAAAAATACATCTTTTTCTTTTGCATTACATAGTAATTGCAAGGTTTCTTCATCTACAGTAGTTGCTTCGGGACAAAGTAAAAATGGGGTTCCCCATCCGGTACTATTCATACCGTAATGTGATTGAAGAAATTGTGCTTCCTCAAAAGTGCCAATGCCGCCTTGAACTGTTATTTTTATGGGGTGTGGTTTTTCAAAAGTGAGTTTTCCTTTTGCGAGTAAGTAGGGGTTATAAAGACCAAAAAGTTCTTCAGACAGTTCTGTTTTTCTAATTTTAAACTCCTCCAAAATAGGACCTAAAAGCAATCCTTGCGTAGCAAAGGCGTGACCTCCACAGTTTAATCCAGATTCAATTCGAAATTCACTTACCCAAATGCCCTTTTTAGCTAGGTATTTTCCTTGGATTAATGCGGAGCGGTAATCGCTTACTTTTATGACAACTCGTTTTTCAAAACAACCCCAAGCCTTTGCATCAAATTCAGTAAAATTTTCCAAATAATTATATAATCTCGGATTCATTCCTGCTGAAAAAATAACGGCGGAATTATTCAGACTGCTTTCGGCATAAGCCTTTAATGCTTCCAAAGCGTCGGAGCCGTTTTCAATGGTATTGCCATTTTTATCGACATTATTTTTATCTACTTTGGTCATGATATTCACTTCAATTATTCCAGGTTTCACTTGATGGCGAAGGTGGTTTTCTAAAGTGGATTTTTTTGAAAGGTCTGTGGTTTGCTTAAATTGCAAGTATTTTTCTTTTAAAAGGCTGTTGTCTGGAAGCATTTCAAAATATTTTACCACATCAGAGCCAGTTTCAAAAGCAGAATTTTTTATTTTTTCAATTTGCTCCTGCACATTTCGGTGTATCATATTCAGATAATCGGTAATGCGTTTAGAGCGGTAACTTTCTTCTTTAGTAGTAATAGGTACGTAGGTTTCGCCAAAGTTTTGGTAATAATACTTTCGCATGGTTTCTATTAGGTTGTCTTCAATAATGGAGAGCGCCGAGGTAATTCCGAAAGCGGCAACTTTTAGAGGGGTGTCAATGGTAAAAGCAATTCCCATTACAGGAATATGAAAGTTGTGGGGTGAAAAAGTAGTCATGAATTTGGATAAATTAAAAGTTTTAAAGGTGATACTTCTAACAAAGTTTTTATATGATTTAAATCATATTTTAGATTATATAGGCTTGATGTGCGATTTCCTAGTATAGAAGTCACAATTCAGAAAGCCAACGAATACAATAAAAAGGAATATTTTTTTAAGTTTGTATTTGCATCCCAAAAAAATTAATTTATATTTGCATCCGCTTAGCGAAAGTGTAGCGAGCTTAAATGGTAACACTACCTTCCTCCTTAGCTCAGTTGGTTAGAGCATCTGACTGTTAATCAGAGGGTCCAAAGTTCGAGTCTTTGAGGGGGAGCTAAAAAAAAGCCTGACATTTAAGTCAGGCTTTTTTTGTTATAGTCTCGTAGTTCAACGGATAGAATAGAAGTTTCCTAAACTTTAGATACAGGTTCGATTCCTGTCGAGACTACTTTTTTTTGAAAAGAACTGTTTGAATAAAACAACAAGTTTTTAAAAGGGTGTTATTTAATGAATTGAAATGAAACTTCACCAAGACCTTCTATTTTAGCAGAAACACTATCCCCTGAAATAACGGTAGCCATTGGCCCTAATGCACCTGAGAGTATAATATCTCCAGCTTTTAAAGGACTTCCTAATACAACCATTGTTTTTGCTAGCCATAGAGTTGCAATTAGCGGTGATCCTAAACAATCAGAACCTGTTCCTTCAGATACTAATTTGCCGTTAAGATGCATTTCCATTTTGCAATGTACTACGTCAATTTCCGAAAGTTTTTTCTTTTCGGTTCCTAAAACAAAATGACTCGCTGAAGCATTATCTGCAATGGTATCGGTTATTTTAATGTCCCAGTTGGCAATACGGCTGCCCACAATTTCAATGGCAGCAACAGCATAGTCGATGGCGGCTTCAACTTCTTCTAAACTCGGATTTTTACTGGTAATATCCTCTTTTAAAAGAAAAGCTATTTCGGCTTCTACTTTGGGTTGCATAGTTTCTGAAATGGATAGGCACCCTCCGTTTTTCACTTCCATATCGTTAAACAACACGCCAAAATCGGGTTGATTAACGCCTAATTGTTCTTGAACTTTTAAAGAGGTAAGCCCAATTTTTTTGCCCACAATGGTAGCACCGTTTTCAATTCTTATTACGGCATTTATAAATTGTACTGCATAGGCATCCTCTATAGAAATAGCTCCTATTTGATTCCGAATAGGCAGGCAAGCCGTTTTTGTTGTATCGGCTACTCTTAGTTGTTTTGCAGCAATGGAAATTTTGTGATCTTTCAAAAGGGATTTATTTTTTATATTTTGGTGCTAAATTTTTCAGCATATCCTCTGTTATTGCATCGAGGTCAAATTGATGTTTCCATCCCCAATCTTCCCGAGCTTCTGTGTCTGAAATACTTTGTGGCCAAGAATCGGCAATTTCTTGTCTAAAATCTGGTTCATAAGCAATGGTAAACTCAGGACGTTGTTTTTTAATGCTTGCAGATATTTCTTCTGGATTAAAGCTAATTGCCGCTAAATTATAAGAAGAACGGATTTTTATTTTTTCAGCAGGGGCGTCCATAATGTCCAGTGTGGCTCGTATAGCATCTTCCATATAAATCATAGGAAGTGTAGTTTCCGCATTTAGAAAACAAACGTATTTGTTGTGTTTTAGGGCTTTGTGGTAAATGTCAATGGCATAATCAGTGGTGCCACCTCCAGGTAAAGTTTGCCAGCTTATGATTCCCGGATAGCGAATACTTCTTGCATCTACCCCATATTTATGAAAATAATATTCACACCAGCGTTCACCAGTTTGTTTGCTGATGCCATATACCGTTGAGGGCTCCATTATGGTTTTTTGGGGAGTATTTTGCTTTGGAGTGGAAGTGCCAAATACGGCAATACTAGAAGGCCAAAATACTTTTTCAATTTTCTTGTCCTTTGCTAAATTAAGCACATTAAATAGGGAAGTCATATTTAAATGCCAGCCTTTAGCAGGAAATTTTTCTGCAGTTGCCGAAAGCATTGCAGCCATTAAATACACTTCATTAATTTCATATTGAATAACGATATTTTCAATAGCTTCATAGTTAGTGGCATCAATTATTTCGAAAGGGCCCGAGGCCATCATATCGGCATCTCCTTCTCTAATGTCACTGGCTACTACTTTGTGTTTTCCATATTTTTTACGTAATGCAGCGGTAAGTTCGGTGCCTATTTGTCCACATGCTCCAAGGATAAGTATTCTAGATTTCATCTTATGATTTTAGGTCTGTAAATATAGTGAATAGGATGAGGTTGTGTTCAAAGGTTTTTGAAAAATATAACGTAGAACCACTATATTTGTATAAATTATTCATACACAAAATGCAAAAATTAGTGATATTAACAGTTTTTTTGTTCTTTTTTTATAGTTGTAAAGACAAAGAACAAGTAGAGAAAATAATAGATGAGCAAGAAAACGTGGAATTACCAAGCACTAGTTTGCAAATACCAGTTTTAAGCCCTGAAGCAAGAAATGCCATTGCTAGTTGGCAGCGGTTTCAGGAGTTTGAAAATGACCTTAAACGTATTAATCAAGGAGGTATAAGGCGGTTTAGTAGAGAAACTGAGAGGATGGCAGCAGCAGCAGATTCACTGCAAATTACCATTCCCGAAGTGCTGAATTCCAATGCCATTTCATCGAGAATGCGTGTGGTAAATACGCGTGTTAAATTACTCCATGAAGCATTACATCAAAATGGATCCGACTCTTTAAGGGTATGGAATAACCTTAGAGAAACTAATATGGCTTATGCAAATCTTCTTCTACAAATCAACGAAAAATTTGAAAAACAACGCATCGATGCCATGGCTAAAACGGATGAAAATATAGAAACTAATAAAAAAAAACAAGAATATGACTCTCTATAAATATGCCAAATTTTTCCTTTTAATAGGTTTACTGTCAAGTTGTAACCAAGACAATAAGGAACGGCAAAAAGTGCTCGTGAATGAAAACGTACTTATTCAAAAAGCAGAGACTACCATAAACACATGGCATCTTGCCGCTTCAAATGCCGACTTTGGCACTTATTTTAGTTTGATGACTTCCGATGGTGTTTTTATTGGCACTGATGCTACTGAAAACTGGCAGAATGAAGAATTTAAAACCTATTCAAAACCTCATTTTGATAAAGGAAAAGCATGGAGTTTTACCCCTATAGAGAGAAATACTTATGTTGATAAGGAACAAAACACCATCTGGTTTGACGAACTGTTAAACACCCGAATGGGAATTTGTCGCGGCAGTGGTATTATGAAACTTGAAGACGACCATTGGAAAATTAAACATTATGTGCTTTCCATAGCAATTCCTAATGAAAAAGCCACGGAAGTCATTTTACTAAAAAAAGAATGGGATAGTATTTTTATCCAAACCTTAAAAGAACCAGTACTTTAAAAATAAAATAAGACAAAACCTTTAATGTAATTTTAACAATTTAAGTGCAACAATATTAATATATTGCCCTAATCAAATCCTTAAAAAAATAAACACCAATGACAAGCATTTCTTTGAAACAAATTTTAGGAGTTTCTCTTATTGCTGCAATTTCAATAGCCTGTAAAACAGATAAAGACACTAAACCGGGGGATGAAACCATTCATGGCCTTAACCTTGCTTATTTAGACACCACAGTAAATCCAAAAGACGATTTTTTTAGATACGTAAATGGTAAGTGGTTAGATCAAAATGAAATTCCAGAAGATCAAACCTCTTGGGGTAGTTTTGGTGTACTTCGCAAACAAACCGATGCCGATGTGCTAAACATATTAAAAAAAGCGATGAATGATCCTAAACTGGATAAAAATTCAGATCAGGCTAAGGCAGTTTATATGTTTCAATCCATTATGGATACCGTTGCAAGAAATGAAGCTGGCATAAAACCGGTGCTTCCTATATTAGAAAAAATAGAAGCAATTAATACCATAGCAGACCTACAAAAGTATTTAACAGAAATGCAAATACAAGGCAGTTCTGACTTTTTTGGTTTTGGTGTAGGTTCAGACCCAAAAAATAGTAATAGAAACGTTGCTTATCTTGGTGCTTCCAGACTTGGCCTTCCAGATAAAGATTATTATTTAAAAGAAGATGCAGACTCTAAAGAAAAACGCGAAAAATATGTTGCTCATATCACCCGAATGCTACAATTTCTAGGGGATACTGAACAAGAAGCTGCCGTGCAAGCCAAAACAATTTTAGCATTTGAAACCAAACTTGCCACTCCTAAAATGGATCGTGTGGATAGAAGAGATGCTAGAAAAAGATATAACCCACGTACGATAAAAGAATTACAGGTCATGGTGCCGCAGATTAATTGGAATACCTATCTAGAAGGAATTGGAGCAAAACAATTAGATACTATTATTGTGAGCGAAGTAAAATATACAGAATCTCTTAAAAACATATTTGCCGAAAATAAAATAGCCGACTGGAAAACCTTTTTGCGATGGTCTACTTTCAACAGCGCTGCGGGTACACTTTCCACGGAAATTGAAAAAGCCGATTGGGATTTTTATTCAAAAACTATGAGTGGAGCTGAAAAACAACGTCCATTAGATGAACGTGCACTTTCAACTGTAAATGGTGTTTTGGGAGAAGCTTTAGGAAAACTTTATGTAGATGAAAAATTCCCGCCCGAGGCAAAAAAAACAGCCGAAGATATGATTGCTAAAGTGGTGGAAGCTTATGACACCCGTATAAAAGGGTTGCCTTGGATGACCGAAGGCACCAAAGAGAAAGCCTTAGAAAAATTACACAAAATCAATATCAAAATAGGATATCCTGATCAATGGAAAGATTATGGCGATTTAGAAGTAAAAAGTTTGGACAACGGAGGCACCTACTTTAGTAATCTAATGGCTGCATCTGCATGGAATTTTAACCGAGATATTGAAAAACTAGGAAAACCGGTAGACAAAAATGAGTGGTTTATGGCTCCTCAGGTGGTTAATGCCTATTACAGTCCTTCATTTAATGAAATTGTTTTCCCGGCGGCTATACTTCAACCACCATTTTACGATTACAAAGCAGATGCTGCAGTAAACTTTGGAGGAATAGGCGCCGTTATTGGTCACGAAATTTCTCATGGTTTTGATGACAGTGGATCTCGTTTTGACTCGGATGGTAATTTAAATAATTGGTGGACAGACGAAGACCTAAAAGATTTTGAAAGTCTTGGCGAAAAATTTGCCGATCAATACAGTGCTATTGAAGTAATGGATGGTCAAAACATCAACGGTAAATTATCCTTAGGCGAAAACATAGGCGATTTAGGCGGAACGAATGCTGCATTAGATGGTTTGCGTTTGTACCTTGCTGAAAATGGAGACCCAGGACTTATAGATGGTTTTACACAAGAACAACGTTTCTTTCTATCTTGGGCAACCATTTGGAGAATAAAATATCGCGATGAAGCCATGATGCGCCAATTGAAACTAGGGCCTCACTCCCCTGGAAATTACAGAGCTTGGGTGCCTATCAGAAATCTGGATGCCTTTCATGAAGCTTTTGCCACAAAAGAAGGCGATGCAATGTATCTGGCTCCCGAAAATAGGGTGAAAATCTGGTAGATTTTAAAGTATTTATTTTGAAATAAAAAGGAGTCTTTTAAGACTCCTTTTTTACTTATTTTTAAGATTTGTTATTCTAAATATCTTAACTTATATTTAAGACTAATAATTCTAAATTCGAATTGTGATGAAAAAACTCCTACTACTTTTCGCAATTTTCTGTGGTTGTACCATAACCCAAGCTCAAATAATTTGTATTCAGGATACTCTTGTTAGCAATAAAGAAGCACTTTATGCTCCTTATAAAAATTTGGATTATTCTTCCTATTTATTTTGCGTAAAATTATATGTTCATGTCATCCGTAAGAGTGATGGAACGGGAGGACAGACGGTTTCTAATATTTATCAAGCACTTAGCTATTTGGAGGCCAGTTACAACCCATATAAAATTTATTTTAAATGGAACAATCAAATTGATTATATTGATAATACCTACAATTATGAACATCCATCTGGAGCCGTATTCAATATAAATAACCATAGTGATGGACTTGATATCTATTTGTTTGACGATAATGCGGAATTGCTTATTGGTAATGGTGGAGGCTCAGCAAATGAAGATTTAACGGCTGTTTTTGTTACAGGCTATTTTTTAGATAATAATACTGTAGCTATTCCCTTGGCAAAATCACATGTGCTTTCCCACGAGGTTGGACACGTTCTCTTTTTATGGCACACCCACCACGGTACTGGAGAAAACACAAATGATCCCAATGAGTGTCCAGAATTGGTCAATGGTTCGAATTCTAATATCTGTGGAGATTACATAAGTGACACATCTGCAGACCCAAATATGGTCTATAATGTAGATTTAGCCACATGTATATGGCTTGGCAGCGGAGTGGATGCCAATGGAGATTTTTATGATCCAGATGAGCATAATATTATGTCATATACCCCAACCAAAATGCATGAATTATTTTACCTCAAAACAGAGTACTAGAATGAAAAATGCAATGGCAAACATCCCACGATTGCAACTTATTTCGAATTATACTGTCTCTGGCTATCCTTGTCCTACCATTGGTCTTACTTATTATCCAAATGCAGCCGACAACGAACTGAATCTTGATTTAAGAGAGAAACCTGCCAATATATATACCTATCAATTATATAATTATTATGGTGTTTTGGTATTGTCGGGAGAGAGTCCAAATATTCTTAAGACCATTGATACCTCAAGCCTTGACGAAGGGCTTTACTTCCTTCATTTTTATGAAAATGGAGAGCTTATAATAAAACAGTTGGTTATTGAACATTAAACTATATAATAATGAAAAATTTTCTTTTTATCATTTTGTTTATGTATGGGAGCGCCTCTATTTACGCACAGTTCACCGCTATTCCCGATGCAAACTTTGAAAATTATCTGGAACAAAATGGTATGGGAGATGGAGTATCGGGGAATGGGCAGGTGCTTACGTCAAATATAGACACAGTAACAGAATTGTTGGTAAATGCTCTGAACATTTCCGATCTTACAGGAATTGAAGATTTTATAGCCCTGGAACGTTTGGGTTGCGCATTTAATAGCCTTACAGCCTTAGATCTCAGTAACAACCATCAACTTATTGAGATGGGGTGCACTGCCAATTCTTTAACAAGTTTAAACATAACCGGGAGCCCAAACCTTGAAATTCTCTATTGTGATGAAAATTTTTTAACGGAGCTGGACATAACACAGAACCCAAACCTAATCGAGGTATATTGTGATTGGAACATGTTAACGACTTTGGATATTACCCAAAATCCAGTTCTTTACTTGTTATGGTGTGATTACAACTTTATTAATGGCTATTTTGATACATCTAATAATTCTTTAATAACTTCATTGACTACCTCTCACAATAATATTTCTGTTCTGGATCTCTCACAAAATGTAAATCTTATCAGTTTTGGAACGAGTTTTAATCCGTTACAATCTCTGGACGTTCGCAACGGTAACAATGAAAATATTGCTACATTTGTCGCATCCGAAACAACAGGTAACTTAACATGCATACTCGTGGACGATTCCAGTGCCAATTATCTAAACGGTTGGCTAAAAGACCCCTATACCACCTTTGTCAACAACCAGCAGGAATGTAATGCTTTGGGGCTTTCAGAAACAACTGCTCAAAAATTTAAGATGTATCCAAATCCAACATCCAAGGAGGTTTTCTTATCCATTCCCTACCAAACTTATGAGGGTTTGGTGGTTATGGTGTCCAATAATTTAGGGCAAGTTTTAGAAATAAAGAAACAGTTTGAAAATGCCAATGTAATAAGCCTGAATATTTCCGGGTATGTCCCGGGAATTTATTTTGTTACACTCAAAACAGCAAATATTACCACAACCCAAAAATTAGTGGTGGAATAGGTTTAGCAATTCTGATACCACAAAAAGACCTATAAAAACACCCTTCCTTAGATAGAGGTTTTAAAAGAGTAATTTAAAACAGATTTTAAATTCTCCGAATCCACTTGTTTATAAATTTCATTTGAATCGGCTTTAGCAAATGTGGGTGGTTGCAGACCCATCTCTTTTGCCTTTTGTATGTAATAATCTGATTTCTTAGGATGGTTTGGGTTTACGGCATTGAAAATAGTGCCGAAGGCATCCTGTTTCAAAATTTCAATTAAAATAAGAATACAGTCCTCACGATGAATTAGATTTACAGGTGCTTGAGCATCTTTTAAATTTGTTCTTCCGGCAAGATAGGTAACAGGATGTCTGTCTCCGCCTATTAAACCGCCAAAACGAAGAATGGTGGTTTTAAAAGAACTGTTTTTACGAAGCATGTTTTCTGAAATTACTAATTCTTTCCCAGTTTCCGTTTCCGGATTTGGTGGGGTGTCTTCTGTAATAACTTCCATGGAATTTCCATAAACTGAAGTGGAGCTGACAAAAATAACTTTTGTAACGCTTGATTTCTCTATATAAGGAATAAGCAAACTTATTTTTTTACTGAATTTTTCAGCAGCATTTTCCCTCATTTTTGGAGGTATATTGATGATGAGCATGCTTGAGTCTTCTAAAAATAGGGTCATATCTCCTTGTACTTTTACTTCCGAAACCGAAATTAAAAATGGCAAAATACCAGCTTGTGAAAGGGTGGAAAGTTTTCCGGAAGAAGTGGTAGTACCTTTAATCGTGTATCCTTTTTTAATCAAGGATACAGCTAGCGGAAATCCTAACCATCCACAACCTAAAATGCTAACGTTTTGAGGCATCGTTTTGTGTGTTTTAAAAATTAATTGTTCCTATTGAGGCATCGTTTTGTGTGTTTTAAAAATTAATTGTTCCTATTTTTTGAACCAATTTTTAGTTGAACGATAACTGCATCGGTAGTAATAAAAGGTTTGGGCATTCTGTTTTTGTTTCGATTGGGTATGGTAAACAGTTTGTTTTCTAATAGATCAAAAGAAATTTCTTGAAGAATAATAGAAGCATCCACATCTTTTTGAACCCGATAAAACACTTCTAATGAGTCGCTGTCAGAAACATAGTAACTCAATAAATTAGTAGAACTTCTGTTTTCAAGAGCATTCTCGCTACTGTTGCTTTTTGGTAGTGCCAATCCGTTGACTTCAAAATCTCTAAAATCGACTTCTTTATCGGCAAAAAGGGTTAAACGATTTACCTTACGTTGTGGATGAATCGTAAAACGTACTTCTCTAAAAGAGCCTATTACGGTATCTCTTTGCATATATATTTCTGGTAATGGAACCTTTTGTTTTTCTGCTTTTTCAGCAAAAGTATATCCGGTGCTATATTTACTGCTAGTTACATTGGAAATGACATCGCTGGCTTTTTTAGCGTTTTTGTCGAAATAATTTTTGGTCCATTCATCTAAGGTGTGGTCATAGGTTGTCCAGAAACTTTCATCGGTATCGGCATCATAAAAATACACCAAGCTGTTTGGTTTCTGTTGGTTTTCCGTAAAATCTGATTTAAAATGGGCACCTATAAAAAATACAATGGCAATCAATAAAAACACAAACGCAAAGGTTCTTTTGTTTCGAAAAGAAATAAAGAGTAAACTTAATAAACCAAATACTAACACTGTGAAAATCGCACTAATGAAGAGCATTTTTAAACCCAAACCAACAGAAAAAAATTGTATTAATGGCGAAAAAATAAACACGGCCGGTGTAGCAAATATGAGAAAAACTAAAGGCGATTTTTTCTCTCGTACTATCCAAATTAATAAACTTAGCAAGGCAAAAAACACAGGAATTATGAAAAAGGCAGCGCCTTTTAAATATACAGCAATAGCAGTATTTATTAGCATCCATATAAAAAGTGATCCCACAGCAAGACTAGCTGTATCTTCTTTGTGGTGATAATTTCGGTAAAACCAAAAACAGATGGCAAGTGTAAGTGAAACAAATGCGGCTATGTATAAATGCCCATTGTATGTAAAACCGTGAAGTATTTCTTTGTAGCCAGGATAAATTTTTAATATCGCCTTCCAGCCGAAAAAGGCAAGTAATGCACACAAAACGAGTACGCCCACAAAACGAAGTAGCCCTCTAAATATAACTTTTTTAGAAATAACAACTTTTGAAATACCAAAAAACACAACACCAAAAAACAGTAACCAAGCAAGGATAAGCATAGGCACAATCCAGCTAAAAGGATAGCTAACCATCTTTAAAAATGGAACGTTAAAATAGACGGAGTCTTCGGCGGCTTTTAAATTGGTTAAGTCACTTTTTGTAAAATAGTTTAAAATGGCCATCACATAAGAGCCTTGATGTTCTAATGTATTTCTGTCTAAATTTTCAAAAGTATCGTTAACCGTGTGGTAATCATAAAAATCATCAATAAAAGCAAAAAAGAAAGAATCTATATCGCCTTCTTCTCTGAAAACTGTAGAGTCGGTGTCGTTAGGAAGTAATTTATATACACTATACATTAACGAACTGGCAACTGGATTCGATGGATTTGCTTTTATAAATTCTTTTACAAGTATTGAGTTTCCGCCGTTGCTTTCTAAAATCATGTTTGCAGGGCCACCACTGCCACGAGCTTCAAAATTGATTACTAAGCCAACTTCTTTCGCCCAAGGGTGTTCCTCCACAAAAAGTTTTGCACCCATTAAACCAATTTCTTCGGCATCGCTAAAGAGAATGATGATGTCATTTTTTGGCACTTCACCGGTAGCAAGATATGCTCTTACGCCTTCTAAAATGGCAACTACACCAGATCCGGCATCGCTAGCTCCATGCGAAAAACTATGTGGAGCACTGTCATAATGTGACAATAGCATTAGTGCTTTTCCTTGTTCTTTGCCCGGAATACGTGCTAAGATATTTTTAGGTTTTGAAAGCACACCCCATTTTTTGTTGAGGGTAAAGCCTTCTTGCACCTGTGGTTCTAATCCTATAAGTTCAAGTTGGGTAAGGAGGTACTCGCGCACTTCATTATGCGCTTCACTACCTATATAGTGCGGTTTTTTAGTTATTTTTTCTAAATGTATTAATGCGCGTGCGGCAGAAAATTCTGTTTCCGGGGTATCTAAAGTGGATACCTTAGTAGGCATAAGCACGTAAAAACTAAAATATATAAGTGCAATGAGGACTACAAAAGAGACGAAGGTGGAGAGATTGGTTAGTTTCATTTTTAGAAGGTATGTCTATGAAATGTTTGAAATAGAATTAAGCACTAAAACAATTTTGTATGCAAAGTTGGCTTGAATTGCTGTCAAAATATACTTTATTAATTGGTTTTTAGTAAGAATAAAGATACAGAATTTCTACGACTAGAGACTTTTAAGAAATAAAACAAAAAAAATACGTATCTTTCTCACTAACACCGTAAAAGCATTTCATTATGGGTATTAAAAATTTTCAGGGGAAGTTTGTCGGGAAAGACAAACCCCCATTTGAAAACATAAAAGTGCGTGATTTTATGTCTATTGGTTTAACCTCTTTTCGGCCAGAGCAAACCATACCAGAGGTAATTGAGATATTAATTAACAATCGAATTTCAGGTGGTCCAGTTGTGAATGAAAAACATGAGTTGGTAGGAATGATTTCTGAAGGAGATTGCATCAAGCAACTTTCAGATAGTCAATATTACAACATGCCTATTGAAAATATAAAAGTGGGTGATTGTATGATAAAAGAGGTAGAAACCATTGATGGTAACACCTCTATTTTTGATGCCGCTAAACTTTTTTTAGATGCCAAAAGAAGACGTTTTCCTATAGTGGAAAACAAAAAGTTAGTAGGTATGATTAGCCAAAAAGACATTTTAAAAGCTTCCCTTAAAATAAACGCTCAAACTTGGGATAGAAATAAGTAACGTTTTTAATAATTAGTTGAAGTATTTAGTGTTCCGTATTTTATATTTTATTTTGACCTCTTTTTTCTAACGCTTCTTTTATTTTTTTTCTTATAGAATAATTAGGAAGCATCACCGCTAAAAACAGAACAGGAATAATAATATGTGGTGGTTGTGGTTCCCAAGTGCCGGTAAAAATAGTATAGAGAAGATACGTTGCGTATAACGCTACTAACACAAATGAAACAAATAGTAAAGCTTTTGCAGACTTTAACCTATTTTTTAATACTTCGGTACTAAGAGTTCCTAATTCTTCTTTTTTCATTTGTTTTAGCTCAAATTTTAATGATAGCTGCCTATATCCTATTTCTTATTGTCTTTTTACCAATGCAAAAAAGTCACCTTCTAAAGGCAAATAGCCCTGGTCATACACAAAATAATATACGGTCCCAATTTTTGTGGTGTAAATGCTTGTAAAAAGAGTAAAGTCAAAACCTTTGGCGAGAAGTTTAACTCTTGTAGTCTTTGATTTCTCTTCCGGATTTAAGGATTCTAAGATATGATAGTTTTTGCGCAAAGCATTATTGATGTTGCGCACTAATTTCTTATTGTCTTTTTTAAATTTATTGTTGTAGCTGTTTCTGCAATAATCACCACAGAATTTTTTATCGGCTCTGCCTAATAATTTTTTACCACATTCTATGCAAGATTTTTCCATGAAGTTTTTGTTTAGATTTTTTAGGGAAAAAATGCGGCTTTATTCTAGCGAAAGATAGAAAAACAAAATAAATTTTTCAAAAGGAAAAGCTATTTTTTTAGGCGTTATAAAAATTAATCATTTATAATGAAAATTCCCATAAAAAATTCAAATGAAATTATAGTTTATAAATTATTGATAATCAATTATAAAAACGTTTACAAACGACTACAAACGTTTACAAACGAAAGTAAACGACAGTAAATGTGTAAAAACCGAATACTTGTTGGAAGCCGTTTTATGTTTGTACCGTTGAATGAAACCAACCGCTTTTTAAAAATATAAAACCAAAAGCAATTGGGTGAATCAACAAAAATGTATTAACTGTTTAACCATTAAAATTTAATATTATGAACGCAATTAGAAACAAAGTACAGTTGATTGGAAGATTAGGTCAAGAGCCTGAAATTATTAACTTCGCCGACGGCAACAAAATGGCTAAATTTTCTTTAGCCACAGATGACAGCTACAAAGACAAAGACGGCAAAAAAGTAGAACGCACAGAATGGCACAACATCGTTGTAAAAGGTGGTTTGGTAAAAATAGTGGAAGACTATGTAACCAAAGGCAAAGAAGTAGCCATTGATGGAAAACTAACCACCCGATCTTGGGACGACAAAGAAGGTAACAAACGCTACATTACCGAAGTGTTGTGTAATGAATTGTTACTTTTGGGTAAATAATATAAACTTTATCTAGAAAATTTTCAAGCTGAAACCCAAATTCCAAGCCGTAGTATCTTAGTTTGGAATTTGGTGCTTGAAATTTTACCTTGTCAACCAAAGAATATCCAAAGATGTAATAAATGCACATTACAACAGGGCTCTAACTAGAACATTGCACCTTTGCAAGAAACTTATAAAAACAAACCATGTCAGAAAATCAAATAGTTAAAACACTCGGTGAAGTTAGCTACAATCTTCATGTGCAACTTGGGACGGGACTTTTAGAATCTGTTTACTAAACCATATTGTAATATGACCTCACAAAACTAGGTTTAAAAGTAGAAAGGCAAAAATCCATTCCAGTTTTTTGGAATGAAATCAAGATGGAACTTGGTTTTAGAGCAGATTTTATAATTGAAGATAAAGTAATTGTTGAAATAAAATCCGTTGAGAAACTTGCTCCACTTCAGCCTAAACAATTACTAACCTATCTTAAAATAATTGGATTAAAATTAGGGATGTTGATAAACTTTAATGAACCCTTGATTAAAACTGGGATAACACGAATTGTAAATAATCTTTAAAATTTTATAATCTCGCAAAGGATCCAAGGCGTAATAATTGTTAAGCATTACCTTTCCTCTTTTTACAAGAAATGAAATTCATAAAGAATAAAACTTATTTTTACATTATGATTACAACAGACAACACAACTACCCTGTTAAAAAAGTACTTTGGATATGATAGTTTTCGTCCCAATCAAGAGGCGATTATAAAGGACATACTTTCAGGTAACGATATTTTAGCCATTATGCCAACTGGTGGTGGAAAATCGCTCTGCTTTCAGTTGCCCGCACTTTTACTTCCTGGAACAGCAATCGTAGTTTCGCCATTAATTGCCTTGATGAAAGACCAAGTAGATGCATTACATGCAAATGGAATTTCTGCGGCATTTTATAATAGCAGCCAAAGCAGTACACATCAAAATAAAGTACTTGATGACCTACACAACCAAAAAATAAAACTACTCTATGTAGCCCCTGAAAGTTTGCCTTTATTATTGCCACATCTTTCTCAGGCTAAAGTAAGTTTATTTGCCATAGATGAAGCCCATTGTATTTCTGCTTGGGGTCATGACTTTCGTCCGGCATATACCCAACTTGGGCAACTAAAAGATAGTTACCCGAAAATTCCTGTTTTAGCATTTACCGCCACTGCCGATGTTGCCACTCAAGTAGATATTGTAAAACAACTACACATTCCGAAAGCAAAAAAACACTTGGCCTCTTTTGACCGAAAAAATCTCTTTTTAGAAGTACGACCCGGCACAGACCGCTTGAACCAGATTTTAAGGTTTTTAAATTCACGTCCTGAAGAAAGTGGCATAATTTACTGCTTGAGCAGAAATAATACAGAAATGCTTGCTGAAAAACTAAAAGCAAAAGGCTTTAAAGCTCAGGCATATCATGCTGGATTAGAAACCGAAGAGCGTACACGCATTCAAGATAATTTTGTACAAGATATAACGCCTATTATTGTTGCCACCATAGCCTTTGGAATGGGTATAGACAAAAGCAATGTGCGCTGGGTAATACACTACAATATGCCTAAAAATATTGAGGGATATTATCAGGAAATAGGACGTAGTGGACGTGATGGGCTTCCTGCACAAACTTTATTATTTTATAGTTTTGCAGATGTTGTAAAACTCCGGCAGTTTATTGAAGATTCCACTACAAAGGAATTCCAATTAGCAAAACTAGAGCGTATGCAACAATTTGCAGAGGCACTAAGCTGCCGAAGAATCGCATTAATGAACTATTTTGGTGAACATATTTTTGAAAACTGCGGCAATTGTGATAATTGTAAAACACCACCAAAATTCTTTGATGGTACGGTTTTAGCACAAAAAGTATGCTCAGCAATCTATCGATTAGAAGAAAAGGAGGCATTAGGAATGTTAGTTGATGTCCTTCGCGGCGCAAAAAATGCCAACGTTTTGGACAAAGGATACCAACATTTAAAAACGTATGGTACAGCTAATAATGTTTCTTGGTTGGATCTTCAACAATATATTATTCAAATGATTAATCAGGGTATTTTAGAAATTCGTTTTCATGAAAATGGGCGTTTACTTTTAACTCCTTTGGCAAATAAAATACTTTTTGAGAACAAGAAAGTGCAATTAGCATCTCTACAACCGAAGGAAAAAATCACTAATAAAGATAGTGTTACTAAAGCAGAAGCAATGGGATTGTTTGAAAAATTACGACAATTAAGACGCAAAATAGCTTTGGAAGAAAATGTTGCGGCGTATATTGTTTTTAGCGATGCAGCATTGAAAGATATGGAAACACTTCTTCCTTCAAACACATTTGAATTTTTACAAGTAAGCGGTGTGGGACAAGCAAAAAGCGAGAAATATGGGCAACGATTTTTAGAAGTAATCCAAGAACATATTGAAAATGAAAAACCAAAAGTGTCCACACAATTACAAAGCTATCAATTGTTTAATAAAGGGATGTCTGTATCTGAAATAGCCACACTGCGTGGGCTAAAAGAAGACACCATTTTTGGACATTTACAATATATGCATCAAGAGAGAGCACCTATAGATTTGTCTGCGTTTATCTCAAAGGAGGAAATAGAAAAAGTACGCAAAGCGAAGGAAATATTGAATCAAGAACAGGTAAGTTTAAAGCCAATTTTTGAGTATCTAGAGGAACAACTTCCCTATTGGAAAATAAGATTGGGATTGTATTTAGGAGAAAACATATTGGTTAAAAAATAGATTAAATGTTTAATGCATTTTAGCAGTTTATAAAAGGTTAAAAAAATCATTTTATTTCTTCTGAAAATTCAGAGATGTTTTCCTCAGTAAGGTCTATTTTTATCACGGAGTTTATTTCTGGGTTATCCACCGTTTTTTTACTGCCGTCAATAAACGTAATGGTTATTTTGGTGACTTCGGTTTCTGTGCCCAATCCAAAATGGATACTATTCGTTTGGTCACTTGCTAAGCCTTCGCCTGTTAAAAGCCATTCATATAGTTTTTTGTTTGGGGTTATAATTTCTATTTTAGCACCTATGGTTTTGGCGTTTTTAGGAAGTAGTATGTTTAAAAAATTATTATCTCCTCCTTGGTTTATATAAGCTAAAGAAGGGGTGTTGATGTTTGTCCAAATAAAATCTAAATAACCATCGTTGTTAAAATCACTTACCAATGGGGTGATGGCGTAATTGGGATTTACTACACCACTTTTCTTTTCGGTAGGTACAAAAGTATGATCTTCTTTTTGTATCAACATTCTGCTGGGTAATCTAAAAAGTTTGTTTGGTGCAAGATCGACGTAATTTTCGGCTACTAATAAGTCTTGCAAACCATCGTTATTCATGTCTGCAAAAACGGCTCCCCAAGAAAATTCGTAATCAGCAATTTTTGCTTCTTCAGCAACATCTGTAAACTTGAAATTGCCATCGTTTCTAAACAAAATCCATTTTTCATTAAACTTTGAAGCATCCTTAATGTCTCCTTTTGAAATAAAACGAGGCAAGGTACTTCCAGTATTTGAAAACATAAAATCTATTAACCCATCATTGTTATAGTCGCCAGCGGCAATTCCCATAGGGTATGCAAACTTTTTAGTCAAAGGATTTTCAATCATGGAAAAGGTTTCGTTTCCGTTGTTTTTGTAGGTTCTTACTTCGCCAGTATCGTGAGCTACAATGAGGTCAAGGTTGCTATCCTCATCTATGTCAACTAATATTGCCATAAAGGTATTGTGTATGTAATCTAAACCTGCCGAAAGGGTTTGGTTTGAAAAATTATTATTTCCGTCATTGATTAGTAAAGCACTAGTAGAGCCATAAGAATAGTCTTCAAATTTTGTTTGACCCTTCATCAATTCCTTTTTAATATAGGTGGATAGGAAGATGTCTAAATGCCCATCTTTATTAATGTCACCAAGGGTAATACCAGCGGGAGTAGATTTTTCGTTTATAGGAGTTTCGATAGCTTTGTGCGTAAAAGTTCCATTATTATTGAAATATATATGCAATCCATCTTCACGCCCAACAATCAAATCTAAAAATGTGTTGTTATCAAAATCAGCAACTGCGACACCTGAAGAAGTAAAATTGCCTTTTGTGGGGTATTTTGTTTCTGCAGTAATATCTACAAATTTGCCATCACGAAAAGCTAAAATTTTGTCGTCTTGATCTAGACCACCTCCCATAAATACTTCTTCTATACCGTCATTATTAATGTCAATAACAGCAGAAGGAGCAATGGGTAATGATTTTTTTGAGTTGTATTGATGTGTAAAAGCAAAATCAACTTGTGTAAAAACAGGAATTTGATTATCCTCTATAGAAATGTCATATTTACTGAGGTTTGCATCACTCCAAAAAAAGTATAGAATTCCAATGAATATAAGAACAATAAGAATTCCTATAATTTTAAGTAATTTTTTTATCATTTGAGTATATTTTTAGTTGCCGAATAAGGACTATTCAAATTTAGAAAATTATTTAAGACCTTATGAGTAAATAAAATAAAAATATGGTAAAAACATGGAATGATTTTATACTTAAAATTGTTTTCCTTTAGTTTATGGTTTTGGAATAAAGGTCTTGATAGGTTACAAGGTTATTAGGTCCAAGCCGGTGAATGATGTGTTTTCTTTGTATTTCTGAGGGGTTTTTTAGTCCTGCAGCAGCAAGCATTTCGGTAAAACTTTCAATTGTTTTTCTGTGAAAATTAGCAACTCTCACATATTTGTCATTAATATTTAAACCTTTCATAAGACTTTTGTCTTGGGTTGCAACACCTACCGGACAAGTGTTTGTATTGCACTGCAATGCCTGAATGCAACCAATTGCCATCATCATGGCACGAGCACTGTTTACAGTATCAGCACCTAGTGCCATAAGCCTTAGGATATGAAAGGCTGTAAAAACTTTACCAGAAGCAATTACTTTTATTTCGTCTTTAAAATGATATTTTTTCAGGCTATCCACAACAAAGGCCAAACCTTCTCGAAGCGGTAAACCCATAGAGTTTGAAAACTCTACTGGAGCAGCTCCTGTACCTCCTTCGCCACCATCCACGGTTATAAAATCGGGTAGTATTTTAGTGCTTTTCATGGCCTCACATACGTCTGTAAATTCTTCTCTACTACCTACACAAAGTTTGAAACCCACTGGTTTTCCTCCAGAAAGGTCCCGAAGTTGTTCTACAAAATGCATCAAACCTTCTGCATTGTTAAACGCGGTGTGGTATGGAGGAGAAAGTACATCAGTAAAAGGTTTTACGCCTCTTATTTTTGCAATTTCCTCTGTGTTTTTAGCAGCTGGCAAGATGCCTCCATGGCCTGGCTTAGCCCCTTGTGAAAGTTTAATTTCAATCATTTTTACATTTTCATGCAAAGCATTTTTTTGAAAAGTATCTGGACAAAAACTTCCTTCCACGGTTCTACATCCAAAATAACCTGTTCCCACTTGCCAAATTAAATCGCCGCCACCTTCTATATGATAAGGACTCAATCCGCCTTCTCCTGTGTTGTGTGCAAATCCACCTAATTTTGCTCCTTTACTTAAAGCGATGACTGCATTTTTACTCAAAGCACCAAAACTCATAGCAGATATGTTTAAAATACTTGCATTATAAGGCTGTTTACATTCTATTCCGCCAAATAAAACTCTTGGGTGTTGTTCTACCTCTTCATGGTGTTTTGGATACATGGAGTGTGACATGCATTCATAACCAACACGATATACGTCTGATTTAGTGCCAAAAGGGGTCGTGTCATTCTGGTTTTTTGCTCTTGAATAAATCAGTGAACGAAATATTCTGTTTATAGGTGTTCCTTCCATGTCTGTTTCAACAAAATATTGTTGAATTTCTGGTCGGAAAGCTTCTAACCAATATCTGAAGTGTCCAATAACCGGAAAGTTTTTTTGAATGGTATGTTTGTTTTGTAGAATATCTGAAATACCAACTAAAATTATAGGCATAAAAAGTAGAAAGCTCCAAAGAATGGGTTTCCAAAAAAAAGATATTCCAAGAATGCTTGTAGTAATTACTATTGAAATTATAATAAAAAATTCTCTTACTTTCATAAATTTATAAAGATTTTGGGTTGGTTTTTAAAAAAATTTGATATTGATATAAGGAAATGCTGAACAAGATAAAATGGGTAACATTCATTAAAATGGGTAAAGTATGTTTTCCAAATGATGGAAATAATCTTCCAATAATTACCCAAACAATAAGAATGGTTATAGGATTAAAAAAAGCCATCCATCTTTTATACTTTGTTCCTCCTTTTAAGATAGCTAAAATAAAGGTTATGGATAATAGAGCGATAATTATGCGTAATGCTTTAACTAATACTTCTAATAGCTCGTTGTAATTGTTCAGAATTATTTGATATGTGTTTGGAGATATTTCAGATTGAAGATGAACGATTGTGCCAATAAATGCTCTAGAGCCAATCCAAATTCCTCCAACAGCAAAGGCCATAAAACCAATACCCAAAGTAATTCTTGCTAAATTTTCATTGCCAGATTGTAACATTTTGTAAATATGAAGGTACCCCGCAAAATAGAATGGAAGACCAATAACAGACAAGAAATGTCCTGTTTTTAAGTGTTCTAGAGGCACAAAATTAAAAAATGCAAAGTGCTCACTGTGTTCTAAAATTTGAGGCGAATAATGTAAAAAATATTCTCCAACACCTACAATTATTGAGGCTATTAGTCCTAATATGCCTAATATATTTATTGTATTTAATTTCATTTAGTTTGGGTAAACTTTTGTTTTTTAAAAAAAAGAAAATATCCTATATAATAGAATAAAAAAGCAGCAAGAATAGTAATTACTGCCCATCCAGCAATACCGCAAATTATCTCAAAGGTTAGTTTTTGAAGGGTATTAAAAAATCCCATTTCAAAAGAAGCCATAATAGCTTGCACAGAATACAGTGTGTGTTGGGTTGAAAAAACGGTTTCACCTACCTTAATAAAGGGCATTAATAGCGCATATTGTAATGGGGTGATTAAATAACTAAATGTAATCATTATAGGTAAATTCAACTTTGCTTTTAAGGCTACCGTTGTCAATATAATTGTGGTGGTGCCCGGTAAAGGAATTATGGTAAATAATAATGCAATTAAAATACTTTTAAAAACCTGGATAGGCTCTAATCCTTGTTTAAAAACAGCAACTATTTTGTTGTATATTTTTGTAAAAAACGACTTCATATCATTTAACCTTATTATAAATATAGGAATATAAAAATTCTTAGTAACTCTTGATACGTTTTTCATTTTGTTTATTAATTATCAAACAGTATGTAATGAAAAATTAGATTGTTTAGGAATATTATTTAATATATCCTCTATTTTAGAACGATTTTTATGGTTTGAGTCCAATTGGCGCCATACAATTTTACCATCAATATCTAGTATAAATGTTGCTGGAATAGGCAGTCTTTCGCTATCGTCAGAATGCGACTCCTTTAATTTTGCTCCTAGAAATTTATTGTACATAAATAAAGACATTTTATCTGGTCGAAAAGTAACATCAAAGGTGTCTGCTATTTTATAATCTTCGTCATAAAGGATTGTAAATTCTGCTCCTGTTTTTTGAATGGTTTTCTTTATAAACTCTGATTTTTCTGGAGAAACAATAACCACACTTGCTCCATATGCATAAAGTAAATACAAACTTTCTTGTATTTGTTTTAGGTGTTTATTGCAAAAAGGACACCATTGACCTCGTATAAAGATGATAACCAAAGGACCATTTTTAAGAGCATTGCTTAAATTATATTTATCCTCGTAAATGTCTTTTGCATTAAAATTTTTAACATAATCTCCAACCTTTAGCCCTTTAGCTTCTTTTATGGATCTAATTGTGTTTTTTTTCATTGTGCTCTATTTAAGGAGAATATTTATTTGTAGTAAATTACATTTTTAACCTTTTAATATAAATGTATTGAATAGCAACGATTTCAGATGAATTGTTTTAAAAAATATTAAAGGTTTTAAAATTTACTTATTGCCTATTAGTGGTAACATCAAACAATTCCTAACAGATATAAAGTACAAGTTTTTAAAGGGTTATTGAAAATTCATACTCCAATAGCCATTTTGTTAGGGACGAGTAGTTTTTTTTAAAATTATTTTAAAGCTTTTTTGCCCGAAGTTATATGGCATTTTACCAAAAATAAATTTCTTGTGCCAATCTAAAAGTGTTGGTATGCGCCTCAATTATAACTTTTATGTCTAATGAATATCCTCCTCCCATACTGCACATTACAGGAATATGGTTGTCCTTGCACGTCTGTAAAACAAAGCGGTCGCGTTCTTTGCAGCCAGAAACGGTGCAACTCAGTTTGCCCAGTTTATCACTTTCTAATATATCCACGCCACTTAGATAATAGATGAAATCAGGTTTTTGTTCTGCAACAAGTTGTGGAAGAGTTTCTTTTAAAATGCTTAAGTATTTTTCGTCTTTTGTTTCGTTAGGCATGGCAATGTCCAAATCTGATTTACCTTTTTGAAAAGGGTAGTTGCTTTCGCCGTGCATAGAAAAAGTAAATACAGTTGAGTCGTTTTTAAAAATTTCTGCGGTCCCGTTTCCTTGGTGAACGTCCAGATCTACAATAAGTATTTTCTTTGCTAAATGGTTATTTTGCAAATACCTAGCTCCTATTGCTTGGTCGTTGAACAAACAAAATGCCTCACCGTGATTTGAAAAGGCATGGTGAGTACCACCAGCAATATTCATTGCTATACCGTGTTTTAGTGCAAATTCACTTGCCATAATAGTGCCTTGCACAAGTATGCCTTCCCGTTTTACTAAAGTTTCCGATAAGGGAAACCCAATTTTTCGTGCTTCGCGTTTATCCAATGTGAGCTTGTTGAGGTCATCGATATAAGCTTGGGTGTGTACGGCAAGGATATCTTTTTCTTGAGGTATTCTGGGTTCAAAAAAATTTTCGGCAATGCAGCTCCCTTCATTTAATAATTGCTGCGGCAGCAACTCATATTTTAGCATTGGAAATCGATGCCCATCAGGAAGTGGGAGTATGTATATAGGATGGTAAGCTATTTTCAACATTTTTAAGTGTATAATTTTAACTGAATCCTTTTCCGTTCTATATCCACTTCAAGTACTTTAACTATAATTTGTTGGTGCATACTCACAATCATACTCACATCATTCACAAAACCATCAGATAAATGGGATATATGTATCAACCCACTTTCTTTAATGCCAATATCCACAAAACAGCCAAAGTTAGTGATGTTATTGACAATTCCAGGAAGTAGTTGGCCTGTTTGCAAGTCGGTAATTTTTTTAATATTTTGGTTAAAACTAAAAACTTTCGCTTGTTGTCGTGTGTCAAGACCTGGTTTTTCAAGCTCTTTGATAATGTCTTTTAATGTAAGAAGACCCACCTGTTGGGTAATATATTTTTCCAAAGCAATGCTTTTTAAAACCTCGGTATTGCCTATTAATACAGATACATCCATGTTTTTGTCTTTTGCCATTTGGTTAACCAAAGCATAACTTTCGGGATGCACGGCTGAATTATCCAATGGGTTTTGACCGTTTTTGATGCGTAAAAAACCTGCACTTTGTTCAAAAGCTTTTCCGCCCAATCTGGCCACTTTTTTAATATCTTCCCGCGTGGTGAAAGCACCGTTTTCTTTACGATATGTAAGAATATTTTCAGCAAGTTTGGATCCTATTCCAGATACGTAAGAAAGTAACGAGCTGCTAGCGGTATTGATATTTACACCTACTGAGTTCACGCAATTTTCAACTACGCGATCTAATGAAATTTGAAGTTTAGCTGGATCTACATCGTGTTGGTATTGCCCAACGCCAATAGATTTAGGTTCAATTTTAACAAGTTCTGAGAGTGGGTCTGCTAGGCGTCTGCCAATAGAAACTGCTCCTCTTACCGTAATATCATAATTAGAAAATTCTTTGCGAGCAATTTTTGATGCCGAATAAATAGAAGCACCAGCTTCGCTCACTACAAACACTTGCATGTTGTTTTTAAACTGGATTTTTTTAATAAGGCGTTCTGTTTCGCGAGAAGCGGTACCGTTACCTATAGCAATGGCTTCTATTTTATAGGCATCTGCCAGCGAATTTATTTTCTTCATAGCCCCTTTTTCATCGTTTTGAGGTGCATGCGGATAGATGGTTTCATTGTGTTTAAGGTTTCCCTGAGCATCAAGGCACACCACTTTGCAACCAGTTCTAAAACCGGGGTCTATAGCCATAATTCGTTTTTCGCCTAAGGGAGCTCCTAGTAAAAGCTGTTTAAGATTATTAGCAAAAACAGTGATAGCGGCTTCGTTTGCAGATTCTTTTGCGGCATTCAAGCGCTCTGTTGACAATGCAGGAAAAAGAAGGCGTTTGTAAGCGTCTTTTAGGGCGAGTTTTATATGAGTGCTGCAATTATTCTGCGATTTTATAAGGCGTCTTTCTATATTTAAAAGTGCTTTTTCCTCATCAATTTCTATTTTTACTTGTATAAATCCTTCGGTTTCTGCTCTTAAAATAGCAAGAAAACGATGTGAAGGGCAGTGTTTTAAAGTTTCTTTCCACTTAAAATAATCGCGGTATTTTTGAGCTTTTTCACCTTCGGTTTTGTTTTTTATGGCTTTTGTGGTGAGGATAGCATCTTTTTCTAACCAATTTCTTATGGCATTTCGGATATCGACGCGCTCGTTAATCCATTCGGCAATGATGTGCTGTGCACCTTCTAATGCTTCATTTTCGGTAGTAATTTTACCTAGAATATATTTTTGTGCAATCGATTTTATATCGGTTGCGTTTTGTGCCATAATGATTTTTGCCAAGGGTTCTAATCCATTTTGTCTTGCGGTTTCAGCTTTGGTTTTTCTGCTTTTTTTGAAAGGTAAGTAGAGGTCTTCAAGCGAGATGAGGTTTGAAGTGTTATGAATACTTAACAGTAGTTCAGGAGTTAAAACATCTTGTTCTTCCAACACTTTTACAATGGCTTTTTTTCTTTTTTCAAGTGCTTCAAAATGAGCTTTTAAAGTTACTATATCTCCAATCTGAACTTCATCCAGATTGCCCGTGTGCTCTTTACGGTAGCGCGCTATAAAAGGTATGGTACAGTCTTCATTTAATAACTGAACGGTATTTTTAATACTGTTTGCCTCCAGTTGGGTGCTTTGGGTAATAAAGTGGAGGAGTTGCTCCATGTTTTTAATTTAGAGATTTATTTAAACACTAAGTGGCACAATAGTATAAGGTAATTAACTCTTAGGGGTATCTGAGGTAGAAAAATGGATGCTTAATAATACTGAAAATACCGAACAGGCATCCAGAAACAGGCAACCGGCAACGCTTAATTAATAGTCATTCCATTTCCAACGCCATCGGTATCCGGGTTAAGAAAAACTAATTTGCCTTCTGCATTTTCGGTCATTAGAATCATCCCTTGGCTCTCTACCCCGCGAAGTACTCTTGGGGCAAGATTTATCAGAACGGTGACTTGTTTTCCAATAACATCTTCAGGAGAAAAACTCTCTGCAATACCTGAAACAATGGTTCTTATATCCAGTCCGGTATCTACTTTTAGTACAAGTAGTTTGTTTGCTTTTGGCATTTTTTCAGCTTCCTTGATGGTTCCTACACGCATGTCTAGTTTGTTGAAATCGTCAAAATTTATGGTTTCTTTTTGTGGCATAAGTTTTGGTTTTTCAGAAATGTTTTTTTCAATTCTATTGGTAGTTTTTGTTGCTTCTAGTTTGTCTATTTGGTGTTGTATTTGCTCGTCTTCAATTTTTGAGAAAAGCAATTGGGCTTCACCTATTTTATGACCTAAAGGTAGTAATTCATTATTGCATTTAACGTCCTTCCATCTAGTTGAAGCAGATTCGGTATTTAAATTTAGTATTGTTTTGAGCTTTTTTGAGGTAAATGGCAAAAAAGGTTCGCCTAAAATAGCAAGTGCTGTAGCGATTTGCAAAGCCACATACATAACTGTTTGTGTGCGAGCTTGATCGGTTTTGATGGTTTTCCAGGGTTCTTCATCCGCTAAATATTTATTTCCTAAACGGGCTAAATTCATGAATTCCGCTTGCGCTTCTCGGAAACGGTAGCGTTCAATAGAACTTGCAATAACATCTGGATAGGCATGTAGCTCATTTAACGTTTGGGTGTCTATATCAATAAATTCATCTGGTTTTGGCACTAGACCATCATAATATTTATGGGTAAGTACTGCCACGCGGTTAATGAAATTTCCGAAGATGGCGACTAATTCATTATTATTTCTCGCCTGAAAATCTTTCCATGTAAAGTCGTTATCTTTTGTTTCAGGAGCTGTTGCGGTTAAAGCATATCGCAAAACATCCTGCTGACCGGGAAAATCTTCTAAATATTCATGCAGCCAAACCGCCCAATTTTTTGAAGTGGAGAGTTTGTTTCCTTCTAAGTTTAAAAATTCATTAGCGGGCACGTTTTCGGGTAAAATATAACTTCCTTCTGCTTTAAGCATCGCAGGAAAAATGATACAATGAAAAACGATGTTGTCTTTTCCTATAAAGTGCACGAGTTTTGTGTCGTTATTTTTCCAGTATGGCTTCCAGTCTTTACCTTCGCGTGCTGCCCATTCTATGGTAGAAGAAATGTAACCAATAGGAGCATCAAACCAAACGTACAATACTTTTCCTTCAGCACCTTTTAATGGAACAGGAATTCCCCAATCCAAATCGCGAGTTACAGCACGAGGGCGCAAACCATCGTCAATCCAGGATTTTACTTGTCCGTAAACATTGGGTTTCCAATCTTTTTTATGCCCTACGAGAATCCATTCTTTCAAAAACGCTTCATAATCTTGAAGAGGTAAAAACCAGTGTTTGGTTGCTTTATATACCGGAATACTTCCTGAAATTGTTGATTTTGGGTTGATTAGGTCTGTTGCGTTTAAGGAGGTTCCACATTTTTCACATTGATCTCCGAAGGCTTCTAGGTGCCCACATTTTGGACAAGTACCTGTAACAAAACGATCGGCAAGAAATTGATCTGCTTCGGAATCGTATAGTTGTTCGGTAATTTCTTCTATAAATTTTCCGTCTTCATAAAGTTTTTTAAAAAACTCGGATGCCGTATCGTGGTGTATTTTTGATGAGGTACGAGAGTAATTGTCAAAGGTAATACCGAAGTCCACAAAGGATTTTTTGATTATACTGTGGTATTTGTCGATGATTTCCTGTGGGGTAACGCCTTCTTTTTTTGCTTTCATCGGTATGGCAACGCCGTGCTCATCACTTCCGCAGATATAAGCAACATCTTTTCCTTGTAATCGTAAGTACCGCGCATAAATATCTGAAGGAACATAAACCCCTGCCAAATGGCCTATATGAATTGGGCCGTTAGTGTATGGTAAAGCAGCGGTAATGGTATAACGTTTTGGTGTGGTCATGGAATAAAAACTAAATTTAGAGGTACAAATGTAAGCAACACAACCGTATTTCACGTTAATTTCTTGCAAAAGGGAAGTCATTTGTGTTATTTATTTCTAATTTTATAGCAAACAACCAACCTATGAAAAAATGTATTGTATTAGGAATACTTTGCCTTTTTTTTGCTTGTAAAGGAAATAAAAAAACAACTTTAGCCTCTGAAACTGCTGCCAAAACTAGTACTATTGCTTTTTTTAAAAACTTTACTGTGGAAAAAATTGCACGAAACACTTCCGCAGAAGCATTAGAAAGAATGTATCCTGATGCTGCTAAAAAAGAAGAAATGGGTCTTTTTGAAGAAGGCTCAATAGAACGAGCCTTTACAGTTTTGTATCCTAGAACAAAAAATGAAATTCATTTAATTTGGGAGTCTCCAGAACGAGAAAATTTATATCAAATCGTTTTTTCACAAAAAGGTGATTGGACAACCGCTTCGGGAATAAAAATTGGCTCAACCTATGAGGATTTAGTGCGAAGAAATGGGAAGGCGATAAACGTCTATGGTTTTGGTTGGGATTACAGTGGTGCGGTGGACTGGAATGGTGGTGCTTTAGAAAACAGCAAGTTGCGTGTTTTTTTGAAGCCAGCAGCAGAACCAAATCCTAAATTTTATGGGGATGGCATTATTTATCCAACTCCTGACGAATGGAATGCCTTGGATTTAACTGTTGGCAAAATTATTTATCATTTAGGCAATGAATAAACCACCGAATCTTAAAAATGGCGATAAAGTAGCTATTGTTTCCACAGCGCGAAAAGTTTTTTTAGAAGAATTACAACCGGCATTAGAGCTTTTAAAAAATTGGGGGTTAGAAGCGGTTATTGGGAAAACGATAGGCACTGAAGAACATCAATTTTCTGGAAATGATGCGCTTAGAGCGAATGACTTTCAGCAAATGCTTGACAATCCAGAAATCAAAGCAATTTGGTGTGCAAGAGGAGGCTATGGTACGGTGCGTATTATAGATGCGTTAGATTTTACAACGTTTAAAGAAAAACCAAAATGGATTATTGGGTATAGCGATGTTACTGTTTTGCACAGTCATTTACACAATTTAGGTTTTGAAACCATTCACGGGCAGATGCCTTTGGAGATTGATAAAAAAACGGATGTTTCCAGAGAAACGCTTCGGAAGGCCCTTTTTGGAGAGAAATACGGTATTGAATATGATTCCAAGCATTCTCAAACAAAAGTGGGAATAGCGAGAGGACAATTAGTTGGGGGTAATTTGTCTATTTTATATTCCCTTTGCGGAAGTCTGACTGCCATACAAACCGATGGAAAAATTTTATTTATAGAAGATATAGATGAATATTTTTATCACTTAGATCGCATGATGCAAAATTTAAAACGCAATGGTTATTTTAAAAATCTTGCAGGACTAATTGTTGGAGGGATGACTAAGATGAATGATAATGTTATTCCTTATGGAAAAACAGCAGAAGAGATCATTTTAGAAACGATTTTTGGACATGAATTTCCGGTGTGTTTTGGTTTTCCGGCGGGACATATTGAGGATAATAGATCCTTAATTATGGGAAGCGAAGTGATACTAAATGTTCAGGAAACAAAAATTACATTTTCCTATGAAAAATAAAAATGGAATGAAACTACATTTCTTCAGAAAAATCAGGGTATAAAAAACTATTATAAGGAAATCGTTTTACGTGAATTTCTCGTACCCATTCATACACTTTTTCTCTGAATTCATTTAGATTTTCTTTTTCAGTAGCAGAAATAAATACTGCTTCACCATTTACTTTGTTCATCCAGGTGTTTTTCCAGTCCTCTAAGGTATTATGTGCAGTTGTTTTTTCGGTTACCAAATCATCATCGGCAATAGTTTCTTGTTTGTAGGCGTCAATTTTGTTAAAAACCATTAACATGGGTTTGTCTTTACCGCCAATTTCGTCTAACGTTTGATGCACAGAGGCAATGTGGTCTTCAAAATTGGGATGCGATATATCCACCACATGCAATAGTAGGTCTGCTTCACGAACCTCATCGAGCGTGCTTTTAAAAGATTCTACTAATTGAGTAGGTAACTTCCTAATAAAACCAACAGTGTCGGTAAGCAGAAATGGAAGGTTGCCAATAACTACTTTTCTAACGGTCGTGTCTAAAGTAGCAAAAAGTTTGTTTTCAGCAAATACTTCTGATTTACTGATAACATTCATTAAGGTTGATTTTCCCACATTAGTATAGCCCACTAAAGCTACACGTACCAACGCGCCACGATTGCCTCGTTGCACCGCCATTTGTTTGTCTATGGTTTTTAGTTTTTCCTTCAATAATGCAATACGATCACGAACGATACGTCTATCTGTTTCGATTTCTGTTTCCCCTGGACCACGCATTCCTATACCCCCACGTTGGCGCTCTAAGTGAGTCCACATTCCGGCAAGACGAGGCAATAAGTATTCATATTGAGCTAATTCTACTTGGGTACTTGCATAACTAGTTTGAGCGCGTTGTGCAAAAATATCCAGAATTAGATTGGTTCTGTCAATAATTTTGGTATTTAGTATTTTTTCAATATTTTTTTGTTGCGCAGGAGAGAGTTCGTCATCAAAAATTACTGTACCAATATCGTTTGCTTCCACATAAATGCGCACTTCCTCCAGTTTTCCAGCACCTATAAAAGTTTTTGGATTGGGTTTTTGCATTTTTTGGATAAAGCGTTTTATCACTTCACCACCTGCTGTGTAGGTCAAAAATTCAAGCTCGTCAAGATATTCTAGTGCTTTTACTTCGTCTTGGTTTTGTGTGATTAAGCCAATAAGAATTGCTCTTTCATATTCTATTTCCAGTTTTTCTATCATAAAATGTTTTGAAAAGCAAAGTTAGGCATTTGTTATGATGTGGAAATAGCTGTACAGTGTTTAATCTGTTAATTTATTTATAAAACAAAATGTAAATTTTGATTTTATTTTTTTAAAAGTTGCCTTTTTTTGTATTTTTAAACTGTTAACTAATTGTTAATCTATTTTTTTTTATTACTTTGGCAACTCGTTATTTAAACCATATAATATTATGAAAAAACAACTACGCAACCTCTCTGGGTTTGCTGAATTCTTCAAACCAAAAAACGACACAAAATCACTTCCATTTGTATTAAAATCCCTTTTCACTTTTCTTTTTCTAGCCAACCTAACTTTAGTTAATGCTCAGGGGCCAGGAAGTTTGTTTGTAGATGCCGGGCTCGATCAAACCATTGGTTGTGCATCAGGAGATTCAGCAGATCTTACGGCAAATTTTCTAGAAATATTTGAGACAATTAGTGAGCAATACACCGTTACCTCCATACCATATAATCCTCCTTTTGCTTTTAATGGATTGGCAAATCCATTAAACCCAAATATTGATGATGCATGGTCACCTGTGGATAATTTACCTTTTGATTTTTGTTTTTTCGGAAACTTAGAAACCCAATTTCAAGTTGGTTCTAATGGAGTTTTACGATTTGATGTGGATCCTGGAGACACATCAAATGGTTGGAGTTTTACAGAAAACCTGCCAAATAATTCAAACCCAACTTTAGGCGAAGCAAATATTTTTACTCCAGTACACGATATTGACCCTTCTGTTTCTACAACCGAAGAAATAGGCTATGAAGTGTTGGGGACTTTTCCAAATAGAGTTTTAGTGGTTTCTTACTATCAAGTACCTATGTTTTCTTCTACTTGTAATAGTTTGCTTGCTACCCATATGGCAGTGTTTTATGAATTTTCTAATGTTATAGAAATTTATATGCAGGACAAACCAGTTTGTCCTTCTTGGAATAGTGGTAATGCAGCTTTAGGTATTCAAAACAATGCAGGAACGGTTGCTTATGTACCGCCTGGAAGAAACACTTCTGATTCGCCTTGGACAGCAACCAATGAAGCATGGCAATTTGCACCACAAGGGGCACCAACCTATGTTTTTGAATGGGTAGATGCAGGTGGAAATGTTATTTCTAATAATCCTACAATAAATGTAAGTCCAGTGGTGTCAGAAACCTATACTGCAAGAGTTACCTATACAAATGGCTGTAATGGAGAAGTTGTGGTTTTAGAAGACACCGTAACTGTTTTTGTTCAAAGTGGTGTAACGGTTGATTTAGGGACAGACCAATCCTTTTGTGGAGTTGCTACCTATGAAATTGTTCCTACAATAACTGGTGCTGACCCAGGAGCAGTTACTTATTTATGGAGTACAGGCGAAACTACACCTACTATTACGGTTACACAAACGGGAATTTATTCTGTGGAAGTATCTTTTGAAGGCTGTACGGTAGCAGACTCTGTTTCTGTCGAATTAAATGAAAATCCAATTTTTGACTTGGGAGAAGATCTTGCAACCTGCTTTGAAGCTCCCATAACGCTTGATGCGTCACCATCAAATTATAACCCCTTAGATGCCACCTACCAATGGCTGTTTAATGGAGTGGATACAGGAATTACAGATGCAACATTTAATGTTACTGCTTATGGATCTTATACTGCAATAGTTACTGTGGGGATTTGTTCTGCACAACAGGATATTAGTATTACTCCAGGTGCATCCATTGAAATTAATTTAGGGGAAGACTTTGCAACTTGTTTTGAAAATCAAGTTATTCTTGATGCTACCCCAACAAATTACAATCCTCAACTAGCAACTTTTGAATGGTTTTTAGATGGTGTGGTATTAGCAAATACTCTAGCAACGTTAGAAGTCGTAGAAAATGGAGCCTATAGTGTTATAGTAACCATAGGTCAATGCTCTGCAACCGATAGTATTGTTATTTCACCAAGATCAGATTTAGTAGTTACTTTAGGAGAAAACATCAGCGGTTGTACGGCAGAAACAAGAACCCTAACAGCAGTTACTTTTGAAGATGGTGTAACCTATATTTGGTTTAAAAATGGAAATCTAATAGCAGGCGAAAACACAAATACTATAACCATAACTCTAGCTGACGTAGCATCAAGCTTGTCAGACACCTACAGGGTTGAAATTATAAAAGGAGAGTGCCGTGGAACCGATGAAATAGAGGCACTTACGCTTAATTGTGTTATTTCAGAAGGACTTTCTCCTGATGGATCTCCAGGATTTAATGATAACCTAGACCTTACATTTCTTGCCAACAGAACCGGTATAGATAAATTGCAAGTCTTTAATCGATTAGGGGGAATTGTTTATGAACAATCTAACTACACAAACCAATGGGTAGGGCAAAGCGATAATGGAGATAAACTACCAACAGGAACCTATTTTTATGTAATTAATTTTTCAGGATTAGATTCTGTTTATGGAAAACAAAAAACAGGATGGATATATATAAATAGAGATGCCAATTAGTGTATGAAATAACTAACCTCACAACTAATGAAAAATTTCAACTTGTTGGTTTGCGCATTTTTTATTTTCCTTTTTGGAAATGCGCAACCATATATTACAACATCAACAACCCAATTTACCCACGAGGAGTTAGTAACACAAGTATTAATCAATTCACCTTGTGCCATTGTTGAAAATATTGTAGGAGTTACAGGAACGAATTTTGGAAACTTAAATGGCATTGGTTATTTTGAAAATACGAATTCAAATTTTCCAATTGATAACGGCGTTATTTTAATGACTGGCGCAGTAAATGAAGCACCAGGGCCAAATGGTGGTACTCAAGGTGGTGGTGGGTGGCCTGGTGACCAACAGTTGTTTAATTATATTCAAGGATTAGGAATTGACCCAGGACTAACTTCCTATAACGACGCCTCTATCCTAGAATTTGACTTTAGACCATTAACAGACTCGATCAGTTTTAATTTTGTATTTGCATCTAATGAGTACGGCATATTTCAATGTGACTTTTCCGATGCATTTGCTTTTTTTCTAACAGAGGTTGGCACAGGTGAAGTAACAAACCTTGCCATTGTGCCGGATACTAACGACCCTATTTCAGTCATTACCATTCGTGATCAATTGTATAATAGTAGCTGTGGTTCTGTGAATCCAGAGTTTTTTGATGTGTTTTACGGAACGCCAAATGGATTGCCTGATGTACAATCACCAATCAACTTTAATGGGCATACTGTTTTGATGCAAGCTTGGTCTTTTGTAACACCTAATACACAGTATAGGATGAAATTGGTGATAGCCGATAGAAATGATACAGCTTTTAACTCCGCAGTTTTTTTAGAAGGTGGAAGTTTCTTTATTGGTAATGCAGACCTAGGGGAAGATCTTACAATTCAAAATGGAAACGCACCTTGTGACGGGGATGAAATTTTATTAACTGTTGAAACGAGTGAGAGCTCTATTATTACTTGGTATTTCAATGGAGTTATCCTAGAAGGGGAAACAGGAAGCACCTTATTGGTAACAGTTGCTGGTACTTATGGGGTAGAAATCGTGAATCCAGATGCTCCTGACTGTATTATAACAGATGAAATTATTGTCGAGTTTAAAACCTCGCCTATCGTTGAACTAGGAGAAGATATTTTAGTTTGTAACGAAGTAACAGCTTTATTAGATGCCACTCCCTTAAATAGTAATGATTTTGACGCCATATTTTACCAGTGGTTTTTAAATGACGAAATACTTGTAGAAGCTACAGAAGCAACACTACTAGTATCTGAAATAGGAGTATATTCAGTTGAAGTAACAACCGATTTAGGGTGTGTCGTGACAGATAGTATTTCTGTTCTAATCCCAGATTTTTCAGTAAGTCTAGGTGAAGATGTAACTCCTTGCGATTCTATTCCTTATGAAATAGTGCCCTTAATTGAAGGAATTGACCCTTCTGAAGTTACTTATTTATGGAGCACAGGAGAAACCACTCCCAGCATTTTTGTAATCACTTCAGGAAATTATAGTGTTGTAGTTTCATACTTAGAATGCACTAAAACCGATGATATCCAAGTTGATTTTATTCCCTCACCAATTTTAGACTTGGGTGATGAACTTTTAGAATGTGATGCGTTATTTAAAATTTTAGATGCCACACCTGAAAACAATAATATCTTTAATGAATTATTTTACCAATGGTATTTTAATGGAACACTCATTACAGGCGCTACACAAGCCACTCTTGAAATCACTGAAAATGGCATATATACTGTTGAAGTAACTACTGATTTAGGATGTACAATTACGGAAACAGTTTCTGTAACATTTGTACAATTTTCTGTAAACTTAGGAGCAGATGTTTTTCCTTGTGATGCAACTTCTTTTGAAATAGTTCCCTTAGTGGAAGGCATTAACCCTTCAGATGCAACTTATTTATGGAATACAGGGCAAACTACTTTCAGTATTACAGTTACTACATCCGGAACCTATAGTGTAGATGTTTCCTATTTTGGTTGCACACAAACGGATACTATAGAGGTAAACTTTAGAGAACTTCCCCTAGTAAATCTTGGCACAAGTTTATTAAAATGTGCTCAAGATATTTTAACTTTAAATGCACAACCACAAAATGAATCTTCGGGCCAACTAACCTTTATTTGGTTTTTTAACGGTGGGGTAATTTTAAATGAAAACGCTAGCACACTTGATGTTACCGAAGCAGGCATTTATGCCGTTGAAGTAAATGATAACGGTTGTATTACTTCAGAGGACGTTGAAGTTAATTTTTATGCCAATGAAAATTGTATAATTTCCCAGGGAATTTCACCAAATAGAGATGGCTTAAATGACTGCTTCGACCTACAATTCTTAAACGATAAATCAAGTATTACAAAACTTTCAATTTTTAATCGGTATGGAAGCATTGTCTTTGAACAAGCTAATTATGTTGACCAATGGTGTGGACAAAGTGATAATGGCGAATTGCTGCCAATTGGCAACTATTACTATGTAATTACTTTTCAAGAAGAAAAACCAAAAACCGGATATATATATTTAAACAAGTAATCAATAACATAACAATCAAATCATAAATAATGAAAAAACTCTCTCTTTTACTCATCTTTATTTTAGTCCTAGGCTTTCAGGATATGAGTGCACAACAAGACCCGCAGTACACCCAATATATGTACAATATGAATGTGGTGAATCCTGCCTATGCAGGGTCTAAAGAAAGTCTTTCTTTAACCGCATTATATAGAAAGCAATGGTCAGGTCTTGACGGAGCACCTGAAACCTATACTTTTTCTGCACATTCGCCAATTGGTGAAAAGGTAGGGTTAGGTTTATCTGCCATAAAAGATGAATTGGGCCCTATTTCAGAAACAAATGTGTATGTAGATTTTTCCTATACTTTGCAAGTTGGTGAAAACTCAAAACTTGCTTTAGGTATTAAAGCCGGAGCTTCCTTTCACGATGTTGGGCTAACAAGCTTAGCTTTGCAAGACCCAAACGACCCCTTCTTTTCACAGGACATAAATAATACCTATCCTAACGTAGGTGCAGGGGCATTTTTTTACACCGATAATTTTTATGTAGGATTATCTGTGCCCAATTTTTTAACCTCAGTTCACCTAGATGAAAATGGACTAAAATTTGGTTCAGAGGTCAATCATTATTTTGCAACTACCGGATACGTTTTTCAAGTGAATGATAATTTCAAACTAAAACCATCTGTAATGGTGAAATCAGCTTTTGAAGCCCCAGTATCTTTTGATGGAAATTTGAATGCCCTTTTTTATGATAAATTTGAAATAGGCGCATCCTATCGATTAGATGATTCATTTAGTGGCTTGATAGGATTTCAGATTAATGAAAATGTACGAATTGGATATGCCTATGACTATATCATATCTGACCTTGACGTTGTAGCAGATGCCTCGCACGAAGTGATTCTTACTTTTGACTTGTTCTTTAAAAAGCGAGTATTACGTTCACCAAGATATTTTTAATCCAACTAAGTAAAACGACATGAAAAAATTATACACTATAGTATTTCTTTTAGTAGCAAGCACTTCTTTAATGTTTGCTCAAAATAAAGACACAAAAACCGCAGACACCCATTTTGATCGCTTTGAATATGTAAAAGCAGCTGAAGCCTATCAAAATTTAATAAAAAGAGGAAAAGCAGACGAATATGTTTATACTCGATTGGCCGATTCTTATTATTTAATAAATGATACCAAAAAAGCAGAAACTTTTTATAAACGAGTTTCTACACGACCTAAAGTAGCTTCTGAAACTATTTACAACTATGCACAAACCCTGAAAGCAAATGGCAAGTTTGAGGAATCGAATGCAATGATGCAAAAATTTGCACAAATGAGTCCAAAAGATACTAGAGCTATTGATTTTAAAAACAATCCAAGTTACATACCTCAAATACTAGAAGGAAAACCTAAATTTTCTGCAACATTAATGAGCGATTTAAACAGTAAATTTTCTGATTTTGGAGTGCGAAAAGCCGGAAATACCATCTATTTTTCTTCGGCTAGAAATACAACCAGAAAAAATTACGGAAGAAATCAAGAGCCATTTTTAGATATTTATGAAGCATCCTATACCAATGGAAAAGTAACAAACATTCAAACACTAAAAGGCGAAGTCAATACAAAATACCATGAAGGCACTGTAGCAATATCACCAGACGGAAAGAGATTGTATTTTGATAGAAACGATTTTTACAACGGAAAATATAAAAAAGACGAAGAAGGAATTAACCAACTAAACATCTATTTTGCAGAATTAGTAGATGGGCAATGGAAAGATATAAAGCCAGTACCTTTTAATAATACCGAATACTCGGTTGGGCATCCTGCTTTAAGCCCTAATGGCAATACCCTTTATTTTGTTTCTGATATGCCAGGAAGTATTGGCGATTCAGATATTTATAAAGTAAGCATTAGCCCAACAGGCGAATTCGGTACTCCAGTAAATTTAGGAAAAGGTATCAATACCGAGGGCAAAGAGGTTTTCCCTTTTATAGGAGATAACGGAACGCTATATTTTTCAAGTGACGGCCATTTAGGACTAGGCGGATTAGACGTATTTTATGCAGAAAAAGCTGGTGATGGTTATGGTGAAGTAAAAAATATTGGCTTACCTATTAATAGCTCCTCTGATGATTTTTCTTTTAGCATAGATGATTCTACCCAAGAAGGTTTTGTGTCCTCAAGCAGAGGAGGTAGTAAAGAAGTGAGCAGTGATAACGTATATCGTATTAAGGAATTATGTGTTTCTACCATACATAGCATCGTAAAGGATGCAAATAACAATAATCCTTTAGGTGGAGCAACCGTTACATTGTATGATGCAAATCAAAATAAATTAACCTCTAAAACTGCAGGTGCTGACGGAAAAGCAACCTTTGAAGTAGAATGCGATAAAAACATTACCGTTCAAGCTGCAATAGATGGCTATGAATCTAATGCAACTAAAGTTTCAACTGCTGACAAAAATGTAACCGCACAACTAATGCTTCGCCCTATTGAGGAACTTATTGTGGAAGATAAAGTGGTTTTAAATCCTATTTTGTTTGATTATGACAAACATAATATCAAACCAATAGCGGCTTTAGAATTAGATAAATTAGTACAATTGATGAAAAAAAGTCCCACTATGGTTATTAAAGTACAAAGCCATACAGATACTCAAGGTACAGATACATATAACAAACAACTTTCAAACAGAAGAGCACAAGCTACCGTTCAATATGTAATTTCAAAAGGAATTGATGGCAACAGAATAAGTGGTGAGGGCTTTGGCGAAAGTAATCCGGCTGTAAATTGTGGAGATAACTGCACAGAAGTACAACACCAACAAAATAGAAGGTCTGAGTTTATTATTATAAATCGATAAAAACCATTATTTACTTTAACCAACCTTAAAAAGTCCTTGTCTATTTTAGACAGGGGCTTTTTTTTAATAGAAGGAGCATTTTTGTTTTTGTTCAAAGATTCCCAAATTTAATCTGGATTAGAGCCAGAAATTTCTTTCACCATTGCCAAAGAACCACAATCCATTCTTGTTCATAAGATGATACGTAGGTGTAAATCTCTTCAAAGCCTATTTTATTGTGTGCACGTAAAGACCTTAAATTATTGGATGCTATTTCTGTAATTACAAAATCATAAAAGCCTTTGTAAATTCTTTTGTAAAAGGCGTAGCAGCTTTCAAAGACACCTTTACCGCGGTGTTGTTCTGCTACGCATACTTGCCCCACTACTAAATAGGTATACGCTGAGATAGGCTTATCCTGATAAATAATTTTGTTAAAAACAGCAAACATTGGCCGCAATATTGGAATGCTGTTTTTAGATAAGGAAGTCATAGCTAAAATGTAGGCAATAACGGTATTGTTTTTTTTACAAATTACATGTTGTTCTATGGCGTTCAAATTTGTTAAGTCCTTCAAACTATGTTTTACGGTAAGAAACCCTTGAGTTGAAATGGTTGAAACACCTAGGTTTGAAAGCAAATATTTTCTTTGGAGTTCTAAAATTCCAATTAAATCTTCTTTAGAGGATGCTTTTGTATAGAGTAAAGGTGATTTCATAAAAAGGATAAAAAATCAGTAAAAAGATACAAAAGAAATAAACATCAAGAAATAAAAAAGTCTTCAAAAACACATGTTTTTGAAGACTTTTTAAAAAAAATTAACGTTGAAAAAATTTATTTATTGGGCATTAATAACAATTTCGTCTAATTCAAAAGTTCCATCAAAAGCAGCTTGTCCACTTCCAGTATATTTAAAGGCAAAGTAGCCGTTTGCTTGGATGCAAGATAAATCTACAATACCAGAGAAAATCCAGTCTGGAAAAGGAGTGCTGTCTTGCACAAGAGTTGCATCGCTTAATTGATCCCAAGTGGCATTAACAATGTTTGCAGGAGTTCCATCCCAATCGCTTGAGAATAAGACTTGCATTTCGCTGCCATCAGAAAAACTGTTAGAAGTTTTAAATTGAATCGTAGCTGCTGTAGCAGTACTTAATGCAATTTGAGGGGTGATTAACCAAGAAACGGTAGATGCGTCACCAGAGTTAAAAGAACCACATCTAGCGGAAATACCCAAAGATGCGTTAGCACCGTTATCTACATAAGCTTCCCAAGGTTTTGTTCCTGCTTGAATAAAGTTTGTCCATCCATTTCCTGAAATAGGGGAATTTACACTTTGAGTTTCAAAATTATCAGAAAATAACACTTGAGTGCCTGTGGTGGTTGCTAATCCGCAATTTACTTCTGTGGGGTCGCAACGTTCTGCATTATCAAAATTAATTCCTGCAGGAGTGTTCAAGTAAAAGGTGAAAAAATCATCAAAGAAATCTCTAGTTAAAATAACATCTAGTGAACCTCTTTCTTTTGGCAAACGAAGTCCTTTAAAGCTTGCAAAAGTACTAGTGCTTAAAATAGCAGAAGAACCTGACGCACAACTTTCAACAATACGCTCTCCATCAAATTGATCTGCTGGTTCCGCTGCGAAAGTTTTTGGTGTGCCCACTAAAACGTCATTTCGATTAAATTGTACATCGGTTAAACGTATGAATAGGTTGGTTTTATCTGTAGTAAAATTTTCAATACCAAGAGGAAGAGGAACAATTTCTGCGATGGTATTAGATCGAAGGATAAAGTTTTCACGGTCTGGAAATGGTATACGAGCAACATTGTTTCCGTTTCTAATTCCTAAACCAAGAACTCCGTTAGAAGTTCCAACAGTTAGTCCATCTAGTTTTATAAACACTTTTCTACCTACTTCGTACGAAACAAATAAAGGACTTACATCTACAAGAACTTTTATTCCTCTAGTTGGATTTTCTGGTAAGTCTTGAATTATTATTTGTTTAAAAAAGTTTCCTCCTTCATCACTAGAGATAACATATCCCTGAATAAATTTACCAGTTTCACTGAAGGTAACTACTGGGTCTGAAGATTGTGCTAAAATACCAGCTACTGCAGATATTTCAATGATATCATTAGTACTAATGTTTGGCTCGTCAAAATTTAGGTTTGGTGTGTCAAAATCGTCGTCTTTTACACAAGAAGTCACTACTACAAGAGCTAATAGTAGTGTAAATATTTTATTTAATCTGAATTTTTTCATTGTTATTGATTTATAGTGTTCTTTAATTAAAATCTAAAATATGCGTTTACATAATAAGTTCTTCCAAATCCTGAGAAATATCTAGATCCAAAAACAGGGGTGTCTCTAGCTGCATCTTCAGCTACTTTTCTGAAATCTGCATTTCTTGAATCTTCAAAACCTCCTGTTTTGAATTCTTGGTTAAATACATTATTAATAGTGGCAAAGAAACCTACGAAATAATCGCCTATTTTCCAAGATTTTCCACCTACAAGATTGAATAAATAATAATCGCCAAAGTTTTCTTGTTGTAATAATTTTCTGGCAACATTTTCATCGTAATCATTAAACGGAAGCCCATCGGTGTCTGTAGTAAATGCATCGGTTCTTCTTAATTTGCTAATGTTTATATAGGCATCTGAGAAGTAATTTGCGGATGCACCTACCCACCAGAAATCTGGATCTCGGTATTCAAAACCAAACTGATATGCTTGTTCAGGACCACTAGAAAGATGAAAATCTTTTAATTTAGCGGTTCCATCGCCATAAGTTACTTGTCCGTCAAAAGCATCGCTGGTGTAATATACATTCGGATTGTTATTGTAGGTATATTGACCTACTGAGGCGGCTGCTTTTAATTTGATGGTAGTTGTAACTTGAGCTTCAATTCCAAGTTCGCCACCGAAATGTAGTTTTTCAATACCGGTTGTTACTTCTTGTACAAAAGCATTGTTGTTATCAACCCCTTGGCCTTGTAGGGATTGTGTAAAGAAAAAACCTATTTCAGTAGCATCTTGAACATTTACATAAAACCCAGTTAATTTTGCCCTAACTATTGGAGAACGATAAATGTAACTAGCATCTAGCGATTGATATTTTTCGCTATCTATACCAATGACCACGTCGTTATTTTGTCTTGCATTAGAAAAGGAATTTCTTATTCCAGGGGCTTTTGTGATGTAGCCGGCATTTAAATCAAAAAGGTGACGTCCTGAAAGTTTATACGTTAAACCTCCTTTTACACCATAATCAGTAAAGTTTAATTCTTCACTTTTTCCAAAAGAGCGACTTCCTGGGTAGTTTCCGTTTTCATACAAACCATCTCTTTGATAGTTTGTTTGTGACACTTCTGCGGCTAAGTAGAAATCAATTTTGTTGTACTTGAATTGTGCTTGAACAAAACCTCCGTAAACGGTTGCATCAATTTCATAATTGTATTTATAACGATCGCCTTCGCCTACAATTCTATTTCTGTTTCTTAAATCGCTTTGTGCTAAATCTTCAGCAAAAACATCTGCGCCATCTTCGGCAAAAGAATCGATGTCTAGATATCCTGTTGCGCCTAAAAGATCTTTAAGGTTAGCAAAGTTTTCACTATTCAATCCTCTATAATTTAATCCACCATTTAGGACTATATTTTCTGTAATTTGAGAGCTTAAAATCGTGTTTGCGCTTATTTGTTTATCGTCAATACGATCTTCTTGAATGGCATATACCGCGTTTTTACCTTCGCTAGCAGCAATTTGGTTTGCTCTATAAAGAGCTTTCCAATCAAATTGTCCATTATTTAAAAATTCTTCTTGTGCTAGAAAAGCGTTTTGAAAGTCAAAAGCCGTTGGATTCGGGTTTCTTAAGAAATAACTAGGCATTCTTTGATAATAGTTAGGATCTGCGTTTCTTGCTCCACCTACAAAGGTTTCCTGACCATTTAAGGTAAATAAGGTTGTTCCGTTATTGTCAATACGTGTGTTGCCAATTTTTCCAAATTGATATCCTACATTTGTATTCAACTTTGTTTTGTCGGAAATATTCCAGTAATGATTTAACATAAAAACTGGCTCTTCAATATTTCTAATTCGGGAATTTCTAATATCGCCATCTTGTCTTCCCCAGAAAGGATTGTAGTCACTTCCTTTTAAATCTAACACTTCTTGTGTAAGTGCAGTTGACCGACCTCTTCGGTTAGGGGTATAAAAGGCTGTAAAGTTTAAGCTATGTTTGGGGTTAATTATTTTTTCAACAGAAGCAAAAAAGGAATTTGCATCATAAAGAGTTCCTTCAATAAAGCCTTCATTGCCATATCTTCTAGAAGCTAAAACTGAATATGCCCATCCATTTTCATTTACGCCAGAATTATAAGAAACCATAACTCGACCTTCATAGGTTCTGTCTGATGCAGCATAAGAAACTTGACCACCTGAGCGGTATTGAGAAGCACGCATAATAATGTTGGTTGTCCCTGCTATATCACCAAAAGCGTAATCGTTAGGGGTTAGGCCCATTGAAAAATCTCTATTTCTTTGAGCATCGTTTAAGGCGCCCCAATTAGACCATTGTGGTCTCCCATCAAATTGTTTGTTCATTTCAAGGCCATTGATGAGCACTTTTCCGGTAGAATTATCAAGACCTCTTGGACTGAAAAATGTTGCGCTAAAATCAAAGGATGCTGCATTTAAAAACACATCGTTTGATGCTTGTAATAAACCAGAGACATTAGTGGAACTTCCATCATCTTGGTCTAGTTCTTCATCTGCTAGAGAAATAGTTCCAATTTGTTGTTGTATTTGTGTGAAATCAACCTCTAAAAGTATTGGAGTTAAATTTACAGGGCTACCAGATTGAATGGTGATGGGCATACGAAGTATTGTATATCCAATTTTTTCAACAAGTAAAATTTGTTCGCCTTGAGGAAGGTTTATACCTTTTAAAGAAAATTCGCCATTAGCATTTGTAGTAGTAGTAAAAATACTTTCTTGAATACTAATTTGGGTGTTAGGGAGTGGTTCCCCAGAATTTAAATCTACCACTTTACCCTTTACTTCAGCTTCTTGAGCAAATACGTTTGCCAGACAAAAGAAGAAGAATAGTAAAGTTACAATTCGTTTTTTCATTCGATATTTGGTTCTTTAGATTAACTAATTATTATTAATGAGCTGCAAATTTACATTATTTATAGTAATTATCTACCTTTGGAGCGGCTTTTGCCAATAACTTTACAAAAACATAACAACATCGCTTTATGAAATTATTAAATTACTGTTTTATAGCAGTTTGCCTATTTAGTGTTTATGCTTTTCAAGCACAAGAAAAAAAAGAATACAAAGTAAATGCTGTTGCCTTTTATAATGTAGAAAATCTTTTTTCATTAGAAGATGATGAATTTACCATTTATCACGACAGAACAGTTAGAGCTGATGCTTACTATACCCAAGAGGTTTATGAGGCAAAACTTAAAAATCTTGCTAAGGTTGTTTCACAAATTGGAAAGGATGTTACAGGAAATTCTCCCGCAATTGTAGGTTTTTGCGAGGTGGAAAACAGAAAAGTGGTGGAAGATTTAGTAAATCAAGAAGCACTTCTTGCCAGTGATTATGGTATTATTCATTATAATTCACCAGACAGACGTGGAATTGATGTGGCATTAATATATCAAAAGAAGCTTTTTGTTCCTACCAATACCCAAAGCAGAGAATTAGTGCTTTATAATAACAACGATGTTACTCAAAGGGTTTATACCAGAGATCAATTAGTGGTAAGCGGGTTACTAGATGGTGATAAAGTGCATTTCATTGTAAATCACTGGCCTTCTAGAAGTGGAGGTGAGGAAAGAAGCAGGCCTAATAGAATAAAAGCAGCTGAATTGAATAAAAAAATTATTGATTCGCTTCAATCTTTAGATCCTTATGCAAAAATTATAAGTATGGGCGATTTAAATGATGATCCTACAAGCCATAGCCTTAAAAAAGTTTTAAAAACAAAAGCTAAAAGAGAAGATGTACTTATAAAAGAGTTATACAACCCAATGGAAGAAATGTACAAAAAAGGGCTTGGAACTTTGGCCTATAGAGATGGATGGAATTTATTTGACCAAACAATAATCTCTGCTGGTTTTCTATCTAAAGACTATTCTGCCTACCAATTTTATAAATCAGGAATATACAACCCTCCTTATCTTGCTAATCCAAGAGGTAGGTACAAAGGGTATCCTTACAGAGCTTATGCGGATGGAGGTTTTACAGGAGGGTATAGTGATCACTTTCCGGTTTTTGCCTTGTTAATAAAAGAAATTTCGAATTAGAGAAACACAAGAGCTTAAATAAAAAACTCCTGATATTATTTCAGGAGTTTTTTATTTTTAGTACGTTTTCTTAATTTAAGAAGTAAACCAGTGGCTCCAAGGTATTCTGCTTAAAACGAGCAATAAAGCAATGCTGTAAAAAATGGCTAACATTTTAAACTTGCCTTTAGAAGTAAGTTGTTTTTTGTGTTTAGAATAGCCTATGGTTATTAAAACAACCGCTATAACCATAACAAGTGGATGCTCGATGGCAAAAAGGCGCAAAGTGCTATTGCCCATTATGTCAGCCATGGTCAAGTCGTTTCTTGTGAAAGAGACGAAGCCTAATGCGGGATGTGCAAAATAAAGGATAAACCCAATTAATACCTGAATGTGAGTAACAATCAAGCCAAAAAGAGATATTCTAAAGTCCTTCGCTCCAAAAGGCTGGTTTGAGAAATATTTGGTAAGTGCATTAAGCGATCCCAACAAAAGTACTAAGAGCACTAAGTATGCCCAATAACCGTGAACTACGTCTAAAATTCTATCTAATGCCATAAGTTTTTATTTTGATTAAAAGCAAAAATAGTGTTTATTTCAATAAAAAACCACCGCTTGTCGCCAAGAAGTGGTTTTTGAATTAACACTGTATTTTAAATATTTTAGAAGTTGTATCTAAGACTAGCATTATACGTTCTGCCAACGCCTAAGAAAACACCAAAAGCATCTGCTTGATTGATATATGATTCGTTAAAAGCATTGTAAAGGTTACTTCTAAATACAAATCGATTGTCGCCAAAGTTAAATTTATAAGTTACACCTATATCTGCTAAAGTGTAAGATGGAAGACTTTCGGGTTGAAAAACGATTCCACTTTCAGAGGCATTGATTACGTCAATAGGATCTACTTGGCCATATAGGTTTGCATAAATATTATAGTCAGCATCAAAAGTAAATCCCTTAAAAATTTCAACACTACCACCAAATCCAAATGAAGTTTGTGGGGCATTACCAATTTTAGTGCCAGTTAAATCTATGTTTCCGTCAGTAATTGTAAACACTGAAGTTTCATCGTTTTGGCGTGTAAATGGAGTTGAACCATCAAATTCCCAATTTCCAATAGAACCATAACTTCTAATTTTCCAATTTCCAAAATCTGGACGGTACTCAATTTCGTACTCAAAACCTTGGTGTTTTTGAGTGATGTCAGTAAACCTGTCAGTAAAAATTATAGGATTATCAGGGTCTGTATTGTCTTGTCCACCACGAGATAAAAATCTATTTCCCCATTCGGTATAATATACATCAATATTAATTTTTAAATTTTTATTTTTAAATCTATATCCACCTTCAATACCTAAGATTTCTTCATTATCTACATCTGGTTTCACAAGTTCGTTTGAGTTTCTTATGTCAACAAAGATGTTGTCTAAGTAAGGTTGACGAGAGTAAAATCCGGCATTAGCAAATATGGTATGGTTTTCTGTAAAGGCGTATGAAGTACCTCCTTTAATATTATATCCTTCTTTGTTAACTTTGTCTGATTTTCCTAATAATTCGGGTGCTCTAACTACAAAGTTTTCTTCTCTTTCAAAAGATTGTGTAGAAACGGCTCCTTGAAGGAATGCAGAAAATTTAGTTGTAGCATATTCAATTTGACCAAAACCACCTACATAGTTTATGGTTTCGGTATAGTCATAGGCTATCCTATCTTTACTATCTGCAAAATCAGAAATAGCACTCCATGGGTCAGGTTTATAAGTTGTTGTTAAAACTCTGCCATTATCTAAGAAACCATCAAGACCTAAAAGGTCGCTAATTTGTCTCCAGTGAGAACCAGTATAGGTTCTTGCATCAAAACCAACATTAAAGGACCAGTTTGTTTCAGTTTCTATATTCAAATTAGAGAGTAACCCATACCAGTCGTGGTTATTAACAGAAGATCTAATTATTCTAGAAGTATTGTTGCTTCCAATTCCGTTATCTGAGTTGTCTATGTTATTTTGAACGATTTGATCAAAATCAATTCTACCGTTTTCATCTCTCACTGCGGCTCCTCTACCAAGTGGTCCGGTGCCACCACCACGTCCCCAAGAGGTATAAAGTACAGAAGATAAATCCAGTTTGTCGTTTATTTTATAATCCCAGTTTAAATTTGCCACTGGCTTGTGGTAATAATTTCTGCGTTCTGTTTGACGTTCACCGTTTAAGAATCCAGAATTACTATTGTATTTTTCGCCTCTTAAAGCATAAGTTTCTAGTGTGTTAGAAAAGTTTTGATCGTGTCTTTGTGGGGCTCCTGTAATTAAAAAATTGAAAGCGTGTTTATCACTTGGTTTATATCCTACAGAAAATAAATAGTTTTGACCTTGACCTTCAGTGCCTTCTGACCATTTTCTATAACCTTGCCAATGATCTAGTAAAACGGAAAATGCCCATCCTTTATCACTAAGACCGGAGTTATAACTTGCAGTTCCTTTGAAATAACTATCGTTACCTCCTAAAAACCGAACAAAACCACCTTCATTTTGATCAGTAGTTTTTGATACAATATTAACAGTACCTCCTACAGATGAAATAGCAAGTTTTGAAGATCCAAGACCTCTTTGTACTTGTATGGCGTTTGCAACATCAGACATACCGGCCCAGTTTGACCAGAACATTCTTCCGTCTTCTACACTATTGATGGGTTGTCCATTTAATAGGAAAGCTGTGTTTGTGTCATCAAACCCTCTTAAGAAAATTCTTGAGTCACCAAAACCACCTGCTTGGTTAGAAACATAAACAGAGGGAGTGTTTTTCATGGCTTCAGTAAATTCAACATTTCCAGTTGCTTTTGCTTGGATTTGTGCTGCTGAAATTGTAGAAACCGCTACCGGTGTTTGTCTGTCTGAGGCAAGATCAATAATTCCTTTTCCAATGATTACAACTTCATCTAGTGCATCTTCATCAGCAGCTAAAGAAATCGTTCCAAGGTTTGCAGCTCCATTTGCTAAAGTAAATGTTGCTTTTGTTTTTACAAACCCTAGGTAAGAAATTTCAATAGAGCCTGAATTTGCATTTACATTCAAGGTGAAATTTCCATCAAAATCGGCAATTGCTCCATTTGAAGTTCCGGTTTGCAAAATATTTGCACCTGATAGGGGATCATTTGAGTTGGAACCCAAAATTTTCCCTGTCACTACTCCTTGAGAAAACCCAAGCGAGCAAATAAAAAGAAAAATGAATAGTAGTTGTTTTTTCATAATAATGTGTGTTAGTTAAATTTTTTACAAATGAAGGCATAATCCAACATTTCAAGCTTAATTAATTGTTAAGAATAGTTGATGTTTTTAATATAAATAATACAAAGGTAAAATTAATTAATAGTTAGCTTAGTGTTAGTTCTTTAAACTTTTTAACCTTTTTATTAACAATTAAGAATGTAGGAAGGATTAATGTAAAAGTTACGTTTAAACATATTGTTATTGTATATCTTTTTCTGGAATGTTGTCTATTTCCACTTTTAATTTTTTTATGAAGTTAAAATAGCTTTCTTTTAAATTTTCTTTAATAGGTTCTGCGGCTGGAAGTTTTATGGCATAAGGATCTACTTGTTTTCCATTGTACCAAAAACGATAGCATACGTGTGGGCCTGTTGCTAAACCTGTACTTCCAACATAGCCTATTACATCACCCTGTTTTACCCTTTGACCTGCATTTACAGCTCGTTTGGACATGTGTAGGTATTGAGTGGAATAGGTGTTGTTATGCTTTACTTTTACGTAATTACCATTTCCAGAAGTATAGCCTGATGCTTCAACCGTTCCATTTGCGGTACTCATAATGGGGGTTCCATTAGGTGCTGCATAATCCGTACCAAGATGTGCTTTCCAACGTTTTTGAACGGGATGAAATCTGTTTTGTGTAAAACGAGAGGATATTCTACTATAGTTTAGGGGTGCTTTTAAAAAGAAATTTCGAAGGGTATTGGCTTTTTCATCATAATAATCTGCGGTGCCTTGAACGCTATCTGTTACATACTTAAAGCCATAGTAGGGTTTGCCATAGTGGTTTAAAAGGGTGGCTTCAACACTTTCAACACCTGCATAAATGGTGTCGTTTATGTAAATTTCATTGTAAATTATTTTAAAGTTATCGCCTTTTTGAAGTTTAAAAAAATCTACAGTCCATTGATAAACACTTGAAAGTTCGTGAACTAAAGTCTGACTCAATCCTTCGTCTTCCATAGATTTTGAAAGAGATGAAAGGATGATTCCGGCTGCCATTTTTCGTTTTATAGAAATGGGAAGTTTGTCGTTATAGGTTTTTATACTGTCGCGCATATCGATAACTACATAATCGATGCGTGATGGTTGGTAAATGAAAACTTGTGTTTGATTTAAAGAGTCTTTAGATTTTAAAATTGTATAAGGTCTTCCAGCACGAATTTTTGAAACATCAAAATTTGGTTTTACTTTCTGAACTATATTAAAAACATTTGCGGGGGAAACGCCCTGCCGATCCATTAAAACCCCAAAGGTGTCTCCAGATTTTATGGTGTCTCTAACTACTTCAAAATCGTTTAACTTAAAGCCAAATTCTTCAATAATTTTGGGTTGTTTTTCAGGGTGTATTTCGCTTTCTTCTATTTTGTTTTTGCAATTTAAAAACAATAGTGTAATCAGGATAAGGGGAATTATTTTTTTCAAGAAACTTTAATTTTAATCTTATTTATTGGGCATCACCCCAGTTTTCTAATTCATCAGAAGTCCATAAACTTGGGAAAAAAATTCTTTTCTGGTATTTTGGGTGCATATATTTTGCCCATTCACTACCGCCAGTTGCTTTTACAATTTTATTTGAATCACCACCAGATAGATAATAGTTTGCTGCGTGATAATGCGCCATTACCCATGTAATATTTACTGTGTAATCATAATGCCTCATGGCTTGTATTAGGTTTTTTTCTTTTCTTACATCTTCGGGTAAGGTTTTAAACTTAGAATATAAATTTATAGTATTGTATTCTTGTGTAAAGGCAACAAATTCTACTCGATATTTTTCTTCAAAGGCATTTAATAAAAAAGATTTTTTTCCGGTAGTATAGTCTTTACCTGCAGCTTGCCAATACAAATGTTCTAAAGCGTGTTCATAAGGGGTATTTCTGTCTATTGTTTTTCGGAAACGATTGTCAATAAGATTTATTAACTCGGTAGATGCAAATTCTATTTTTCGGTATTGAGCACTTTGAAAGCCACTTGCAGGAGTTAAAGTAGTTCTAAATTTCATATACTGTTCTGCATCCATACCTTCACGCATAATGTTGAAGGAGGAGGTGAGCATATCAAAATATCTGCTTATGCGCATTAATTTGGAAGTGAAAAATTCAGCAGTAACATTTTCTTGGTGTGCTACTTGTTCAATTTCCCAAAGAATCATTTTAAATAATAATTCATTTACTTGATGGTACATGATAAATACCATTTCATCTGGAAGTTTGGTGCGTTGAATTTGTAAGTTTAGTAAGGCGTCTGTTTGAATATAATCCCAATATGTAATGGGTTTACTATGTAATAATCCTTCTAGATGCACATTGACATCCTGCCCTAAATCAGTAAATTTTTTGTTTAATTGCTCTATGAGCTCGATGGTTTTAGAGGGTATTTGCATCTGTTAATTTGCTATTATTTTAAACCAGTGTTTTAATCCTTTGTACTCGTCTAAATCGGCGTTTATGGAACCTACAGCTAAATCGGCTTTGATTTTTAATGGTATTTTGTTGTCATCATCAGAAATCCAAACGGTTAAACTTTCTTTTTCTTTAAAAACTCGACCAGATTCTACATAGGGCCTAAAGACCAAAGTAGATATACTGCCAAATTTAGTTTTTATTACCTCCTTACGCAAAAACTTTAAGCGAAATTTAAAATTTTCATCACCGTAAAACATGTTTACATCTGTAAAATCCCCTTCTTTAAGTTTAAATCTGTCAATTTGGTTACGCAGGTAATAAAAGGTAGAAATCATATCTTGTACCCCTTCAGGAAAAGAGATGGTTTCTTTGGTATTGTGTTTTTTATTAAAAACTAATGCTTCATTTTTTTTATGATCAAAATCCACTTGAAGGTTTTTTGTGTGACCTCCTTCATCTATGTTTCTAATAAATCGATATGGAATGTCTTTTTGTTTGTCCATGTACGTTTCATAAATGTCCTCCACTTTAAAAAATATTCTGGAAATTCCAGTATTTTTTCCATAGCCTTTAACGTGATATACTTCTTTGCCATTCAAAATGGCATTGTTTACTTGTAGGGTTGCAAATCCGGCATTTATAAAACCATAGGAAACTTTAAATTTAAACCATTCACCATCTTGGTATGACTTTTTTTGCCCACTTACGGTGATGTAAAAGAGAATAGAAACTAGTAAAAGTAGATTTTTCATTCGTTTTTTTATTGTTTTGTAGGGTCTATTGCAATTGTCATTCCAAAAAGATTTTAAAAAAGCCATCGTTTAATGGATGGCATATTGTGATGGGTATATTTTTTTTTAAATTAAAGTGTTCCTCTTAATGCTTGTTCTCTTTCAATAGATTCAAACAAGGCTTTAAAATTACCTGCGCCAAATCCTCTGGCTCCCATTCGTTGTATGATTTCAAAGAAAAGAGTTGGTCTATCTTCTAAAGGTTTTGTAAATATTTGTAACAAATAACCTTCTTCATCGGCATCTACTAGTATGGATAGTTTTTGTAATTCCTTTAGGTCTTCTTTCATCATTTTCATATGTGAACCCAATCTTCTTGGGATGTCATCATAATATGCTTGTGGAGGTGGAGGTAAAAACTCGATGCCGCGTGCTTTTAGTTGGGAAACCGTTTTGATGACATCGTCGGTAGCTACTGCTATATGTTGCACCCCCGGGCTTTCATAAAAATCTAAATATTCTTCTATTTGTGATTTTTTAGCGGCTTTGGCTGGCTCATTTATTGGGAATTTGATTCTTCCATTTCCATTGCTCATTACTTTGCTCATTAAGGCAGAATATTCGGTATGTATTTGTTTGTCGTCAAAAGAAAGAAAGTTTACAAAACCCATGACATCCTCATACCATTTTACCCATTGGTTCATTTCGCCCCAACCTACATTTCCTACCATGTGGTCAATATATTTTAGGCCAACAGGCTCTGGATTGTAATCTGATTTCCAAGGTTTATAACCTGGTAAAAAGGTGCCGTTGTAGTTTTTTCGTTCTACAAAAATATGAACGGTTTCGCCATAGGTATGGATTCCAGAGCGAACCACTTCGCCGTGTTCGTCTTTTTCAATGGTGGGTTGCATAAAGGGTTTTGCGCCTCTTTTTGTGGTTTCATTAAAGGCACTTGTGGCGTCTTCTACCCATAAAGCAATAACTTTAACCCCATCACCATGCTTTGCTAAATGTTGGTTTATTGGCGAATTGCTGTTTAAAGGAGTTGTTAAAACTAAGCGAATTTTATCTTGTTTTAAAACATAACTAGCTCTGTCTCTTACGCCTGTTTCTAAACCTGAGTAGGCAAAAGACTGAAAACCGAATGCAGTTTTATAGAAATGAGCAGACTGCTTAGCATTGCCAACATAAAATTCTACATAATCGGTTCCTAAAAGGGGTAGAAAATCTTGCGCTCCTTCAAAAATTTTCTCAAGACCGTAGTTTACTGATTTTATTTCTTCACTCATTTTGTCTTTTTTTATTGATGATTTTCTATGGGGAATAATCTTTTAATTATTTTAGTACTATAACCAAGATTGGAAATAGGTTTCATCTGCAATTTTCATTGCTTCATCTGTTAGCATTAGTGGTTTGAAGGTGTCTACCATCACAGCGAGTTCTTCCGTTTTTGTTTTGCCTATGCTTCTTTCATACGCTCCTGGATGTGGTCCGTGAGGAATTCCAGCAGGATGTAATGAAATATTACCTGGAGACACATCGTTTCTGCTCATAAAATCACCATCTACATAGTATAACACTTCATCGCTATCTATATTGCTGTGGTTGTATGGTGCGGGTATTGAAAGTGGGTGGTAATCATACAATCTTGGAACAAAAGAGCAGACCACAAAAGCATCGGTTTCAAAAGTTTGATGCACTGGAGGTGGTTGATGAATTCTGCCAGTAATAGGCTCAAAATCGTGTATAGAAAAGGCATACGGAAAATTATAGCCATCATATCCAACCACATCAAATGGATGGGTGGCATATACTATTTCAAATATTTCATCTCGTTTTTTAACTTTAATGATAAATTCACCTTTTTCATCGTTGGTTTCTAGTTCATAGGGTTTACGAATGTCGCGCTCACAAAAGGGTGAATGTTCTAAAAGTTGCCCAAACCAGTTTCGGTATCTTTTTGGGGTATAAATTGGTCTTCTGGATTCTACGATAAACAATCGGTTGTCTTCTGTGTTAAAATCTATTTTGTAGATAATTCCTTTAGGAATAAGTAGATAGTCACCATATTTAAAATCGATGTTTCCTAAAAATGTACGTAATTTTCCAGAGCCTTTATGTACAAAAAGCAATTCATCAGAATCGGTATTTTTATAAAAATAATCTTGTGTTTTATTTTGGGGTGCTGCTAAAACAATATGGCAATCGGCATTGGTCATTACAATTTTTCTACTTTCCAGGTAATCTTTTTCTGGAGTTACCTCAAAACCTTTCAGTTTATATGATTTTAAATTATTGGGATTGACAATTTTGGGAGCAACACTATATTGTTTTCTTATTTCCTTTACCTGAGTTGGGCGGCAGGTGTGATAAATATTACAATACATCCCATCAAAACCGATGGTTCCAAAAAGTTGTTCATAATATAACTCGCCATTGGGTTTACGAAATTGTGTGTGTCGCTTAGGCGGAATTTTTCCTAAAGTGTGATAAAATGGCATAAAAATAATATTTGATGTACAAATATCGTAAAAATTTAGAAATCTTGGGCTTTAGAAATTATTAAAACCAAAAGCCCAAACTTACATACCATTCATTTTGTTTTCTTTCGGGGGAGTAGGAGTAAAATACTTCTAGTGGGCCAATTAGGGTTTCTGTTGCACATCCTAAAGCGTAACCACTATAATCAATGCCGTCAATCCATTTAGATGAGTTGAAAAGTTTATCTCCTACGTTTGCTATATTGACCACACCACTAAGATAACTTTTTTTGAGAATCTGGTAGTTTATTCGCATTGTTGACTTTAAATAAGTGTCTCCTCCCAATTCAAAGGCGTCATACCCAAAGAAATGAATAAAATTATTGAAAGGTTTATAGCCATATCCGCCTACAAAAAAATCTAAAGTACTTGTGTTTTCTCCTCCTATTTTAAATCCTCCTTCGGTACTTGCATAAATGGATATGTTATTTATGGGAGTGAAAGCGTATCCTATGAATGCTCGAGCTATTGAAAATCTGTCAAAGGATTTGTTTAAGCCGGAAGCTAAAACATAAAGGTTAAAATTTCCTTCAAAAAAGACGCCTTTTTTTGGAAAATACTTATTATCTAAATTGTCTAACTTTAGATTGCCAAAGGCGCTAAAATAATTTGTGTCTTCAAAAACAGTTGCCTTATTTTGAATGCTATCGCCAAGGGTTATGGATTGTAATTTTAGGTGTTTATGCTCAACCCCAATGCCTAGTAAATAGATTTGCTTAAAAAGGGTTTGTATATAAATTTGATTGGTGATGTCTTCATTTTTAACTTCAATATTTGCTACCGAAGAAATTCCTTGAACAATTTCTGGGGGGAATAGTGAAAATTGCACATTTTTTTTGAAAATATTATATCTTGACTTTGCACCAAAACTCCAGTAATATCCTTTGTCTATATAATATTCAAAGTTATATCGTAAATTATCTCCTAAAATAAAATCGAAAGAAGCAACATCATTTTTTTGAAACAATCGTTTTCGGGTTAAATTTATTAATGCAGCACTTTTATAAAGGTCATCAAAATGTAATCCAAAACGTAAAAGATTTCGTGTTTTACTTTCTTGCAGCTCTATATTTAATACCTTTTGAGTAAATTCATTTTCTGAAAAGTTGTAATTAATTTGATTAAAATTTGCGGTAGCTGCAAGGTTATTAATGCCTTCATTAAATTTTTTATAAGAAATAGTGGTTGGGGTTTTTAATTTTAATTTTCCTAGGATATAGGACCTAGTGTATTCTTTATTTCCTAAAATAAGTATTTCTTCGATGTGTAAACTATCCGAAATAATTTTTTTTACTGGAATTTTTTCAGAATGAATTTGTTTACTTGCAAGTAATTCTAAATTTTCTTTGAAGAAAAGAGCTTGCTGTCTTCCAGCTTCTATGATTTCATCTCCTTTGTTAAAAGATATGACCGAATAATCTTTGATGTTAGGATGAATATAGATGTCTGTTTTTTCTCTTTTAACAAGCATTTCATTGATGGTTCGGTAATTGTTGATTTGAACTAAAACATCTATGGCAGACCGTAAATTTTCTCTGGAAATCAAACTGTCCTGTACGTCAATTCCTATAATGATGTCTGCACCCATTTGTCTAACCTCATCAATAGGATAATTATTTGTTACTCCCCCATCTATAAGTAATTGCCCATTAATTTCTACAGGACCAAAAAGCGATGGCAACGCTCCACTTGCTGAAATAGCTTGCGGCAGAAAACCCTTGTTAAGTTGTACTGCTTTTCCAGTTTCTACATCAGTAGCAATGCAGAAAAATGGTATGGGTAATTTTGAAAAATCTCTAATTTGGCTTACATGTTCTGTTAGTTTGTACATTAAATTGTACACATTTTGTCCTTTAGATAAGGACGTAGGAAAAGAAACTTTAAAGCCGTCAAAGGGCAACGTAAGTGCATATTTTTCAGCGTCTTCTTTTTCATAAAAAGTTTTTGCTGTACGTGGCAAATTGTCCTGGATTAATTGTGAAAAGTCAACAACTTTAAAAATAGAATCGAGGTCTCTTGCAGAATATCCTGAGGCATATAGCGCCCCTATGATAGCTCCCATACTTGTTCCTCCTATATAATCTATCCTAACGCCAGCTTCTTCTATAACTTTTAATACGCCTATGTGTGCTAATCCTTTAGCACCTCCTCCGCTTAGAACTAATCCTACTTTTACGTCGTCCTTGTTGGTGTTTTGTTCTTGAGAAAAAGCCCCAATGGAAATGAATAAACTAAAGGCTATACAAATTAAATTTTTCATTTTAGATTTTGAAAATATTCTATTATTTTTTTTGCTTTATTGGCTCCTATAACAACTTCTATTTCTTCTAGAGTTGCTTTTTTAATTCTTGCTGCGCTTTTAAATTGTTTTAATAATGTAACAACGGTGTTTTCTCCTATTCCCGGAATGGTTTCTAATTCAGTGTTTAAGGCTTGTTTACTTCGCTTATCCCGATGAAAGGTTATACCAAAACGATGTGCTTCATTTCGCAGTTGTTGAATGATTTTTAAACTCTCCGATTTTTTATCTAAATATAAGGGAATTGAGTCGTTTGGAAAAAATAATTCTTCTAATCTTTTTGCAACACCTACAATAGCAATTTTTCCGCGCAATTCTAAAATATCTAAACTTTTTAATGCTGAAGAAAGTTGTCCTTTTCCTCCATCTACGATGATTAACTGTGGTAAAGGTTGCTTCTCCTCTAACAATCTTTTGTATCGGCGGTACACGACTTCTTCCATAGATGCAAAATCATCAGGACCTTCCACGGTTTTTATGTTGTATTTTCGATAGTCATTTTTACTAGGTTTTCCGTTTTTAAAAACCACACAAGCGGCCACCGGGTTGCTGCCTTGAATATTAGAGTTGTCAAAACATTCAATATGTCTAGGCTCTTGTGAAAGACGCAAATCTTTTTGCATTTGTGCCATAATGCGGTTTTCATGCCTATGGGGGTCAATTATTTTAAGTTGCTTAAAACGCTCCATACGATGGTATTTTGCATTTCTAATGGAAAGTTCTAATATATGTTTTTTATCGCCGAGTTGTGGGATGTGTGTTTTTATTTCTTCTCCTAAATTTACCGCAAAGGGCACATAAACTTCTTTGCATTGCGACTGAAATCGTTGCCGTATTTCAATAATGGCTAGTTCTAAAAGCTCTTTATCGCTTTCGTTAAGTTTTTTCTTGATTTCTAAGGTATGTGATCGAATAATAGAGCCATAAGAAAGTTGTAAAAAATTCACGTAGGCATAACTTTCATCAGAAACAATAGAAAACACATCCACATCATTAATTTTCGGATTTACTACTGTTGATTTAGACTGGTAGTTTTCCAGAATTTCTATTTTTTCTTTCAGTCGTTGTGCGTCTTCAAATTTTAAATTTGTGGCATATGCTTTCATTTGGTTTCTAAAACGCTGTAAAGAATCCTTAAAATTTCCTTTTACCAGTTGCCTAATGGCATCGATATTTTCATTGTAGTCTGCCTCTGTTTGTTTGTTTTCACAAGGTGCTAGGCAATTTCCTAAATGAAATTCTAAACATGCTTTAAACTTTCCGCTGTTTATTTTTTCATTAGATAAATCATAATTACAGGTGCGCAACGGATACAAACCTTTTATTAAATCTAATAATGTATGTACCGTTTTCATATTGGTATAAGGGCCAAAGTATTCAGAGCCGTCTTTAATCATTCTCCTAGTGCTGAATACTCTTGGTAAACGTTCGTTTTTAATACAAATCCAAGGATAGGATTTGTCATCTTTCAGCATTACATTATAGCGAGGTTGGTATTTTTTGATGAGGTTGTTTTCTAAAAGCAACGCATCGGTTTCAGAAAAAACAACAATATGTTGTATGGTTTTTATTTTTTTTACTAAAAGTCGAGTTCTTCCATTTTCTTGGGTTTTATTAAAGTAAGACGCAACTCGTTTTTTTAAATTTTTAGCTTTGCCTACGTACAATAATTTATCCTCTTTATCATAATATTGATATACTCCTGGGCTATCGGGAAGGGTTGAAATTTGTATATCTAATGTTGTTTTTTCCATTTCAGTAAAGGTAGAAATTTGATGTTAGATTTTATACCCTAGAAACAAGACTTTTTTTAACTGCAGTAAATGGAATTTTTTAAAAGGATAAGGTTTGGAAAACTGCTACATTTTTTAGAAATTGCTACTTGGGTTTTAATAAATTTAATACAATGGCAGACCATAATGAATTAGGAAAAATAGGGGAAAAGCTTGCCGCTGAACTTTTGAGGTCTAAAGGGTATAAAATAGTTGCTCGAAACTATTTCTACGATAAAGCTGAAATAGATATCATTGCTAAAAAAGATGCCTTAATGGTTTGTGTGGAAGTAAAAACCCGTAATTCTGATTTTTTTGGTGACCCTCAAAGTTTTGTAACTCCTGGAAAAATAAAGCAAATGGTAAAAGCAATGAACTTTTACCTTATAGAAAACGACATCCAATTAGAAACACGTTTTGACATCATTGCAGTATTAAAAAACAATACTACTGAGCAGGTGATGCATTATGAAGATGCTTTTTATTTTTTTTGAGGCTTAAGAGGATTCAAATTTTTCTAAAACCATCAAAGCTCTTTTCACTGAAGTAATTCGCTCAAAAGTAAGTAACAAACGCAACCCGTTTTTAGTTGGTTTTTCCTTCATTTTTACAGCAGAAGCATGAGTCTGAACAAATTGAAGTACTTTGCTAAACGCATCACTTTGGTAAAAACTGGACTGCTGGTCTGCAATAAAATAGCCCACTATTTTGCCTTGTTTCATTACAACGCGTTCTAATCCCATTTTAATAGCAATCCATTTTATGCGTACACTATTGAGTAAATCTATTACCTGAATAGGTAGTTCGCCAAAACGGTCTTCTAATTCTTTTTCAAACTTTAGTAGTTCTTCTTCTGTTTTTAAGTCGTTGAGTTTGTTGTACAGGTTTAACCGTTCTGTAATATTGTTTACATAATCATCTGGAAAAAGAATTTCAAAGTCGGTATCGATGACGGTTTCTTTGAGATAATCTTTTTTAGGGGTAGTATCTTCATAAAGGCCTTTAAATTCTTTTTCTTTGAGTTCTTCAATGGCTTCTGCCAGAATTTTTTGGTAGGTATCAAAGCCTATTTCGTTAATAAAACCACTTTGTTCGCCTCCTAGCAAATCTCCGGCTCCGCGTATTTCTAAATCCTTCATCGCAATACTAAGGCCGCTTCCCAGTTCTGAAAATTGCTCCAGAGCAGTGATACGTTTTCGGGCATCATCGGTCATTGCTGAAAATTCGGGGGTTATGAAGTAACAGAATGCTTTTTTATTACTTCTACCTACACGACCACGCATTTGGTGTAAATCACTTAAACCAAAATTATTAGCGTTGTTAATGAAAATGGTATTTGCATTAGGCACATCTAAACCACTTTCTATAATAGTGGTTGAAACAAGCACATCAAAAGTGCCATTCATAAACGACAGCATGAGTCCTTCAAGTTTTTTACCATCCATTTGCCCGTGACCAATTCCAATTTTAGCATCAGGAACAAGACGTTGAATGAGACCAGCAACTTCGGCAATATTTTCGATTCGGTTGTGCACAAAAAACACTTGACCACCGCGGGATATTTCATAACGTATACTATCCCGGATGATTTCTTCGCCAAAACGAATGACGTTGGTTTCAATGGGATAACGGTTAGGTGGTGGCGTGGTGATGACAGAAAGGTCACGTGCTGCCATCAAACTAAACTGCAATGTTCTAGGAATTGGCGTTGCAGTTAAGGTAAGGGTGTCAACATTTTCTTTTATAAGTTTTAATTTGTCTTTTACAGCAACGCCAAATTTTTGTTCTTCATCAATAATTAAAAGCCCTAAATCTTTAAATTTTACGTTTTTGTTCACTAGTTGGTGTGTACCTATAAGAATGTCTAACTTCCCATTTTCTAGGTTTTCCAAAGCGTTTTTACGTTCTTTTGCAGTGCGAAAACGGTTAAGATAATCTACACTTACAGGCATTTCGGCAAGGCGCTCTGTAAAGGTTTTAAAATGTTGAAAGGCAAGAATCGTCGTTGGCACTAATACAGCAACCTGTTTTCCATTATCAACTGCTTTAAAAGCTGCTCTAACAGCAACTTCTGTTTTTCCAAAACCCACATCGCCACACACTAAGCGATCCATGGGTTGATCTTTTTCCATATCTTGTTTTACGTCTTCTGTAGCAGTGGTTTGGTCTGGGGTATCTTCATAAATAAAGGAGGATTCAAGCTCTAGTTGTAGGTACGAATCAGGATTAAATGCAAATCCTTTTTGCAATTTACGCTTGGCATATAGTTCAATCAAGTTAAAGGCTATTTCCTTGACTCTTGTTTTTGTTTTTTGTTTTAAAATTTTCCATGCGTTGGAACCCAGTTTGTAAATTTTTGGTGGTTTGCCATCCTTACCGTTGTATTTGCTTATTTTGTGTAGTGAATGGATGCTGAGATACAAAATGTCTCTTTCCCCATAAATCAATTTAATAGCTTCTTGTTTTTTGCCTTCTATATCAATTTTTTGCAATCCCCCAAATTTTCCTATACCGTGATCTATATGGGTTACATAATCGCCAATTTCTAGATGGGTTAATTCCTTTAAAGATATGGCTTGTTTCTTAGCATAACCATTTTTTAGTTGGAATTTATGGTAACGTTCAAAAATTTGATGGTCTGTATAACAAACATTTTTTTGACTATCATCTATAAACCCTTGGTGTAATGGAAAAACAACAGTTTCAAATTGTTTCACACTTTGTTGTGCATCTTCAAAAATATCTTTAAAACGTTTGGCTTGTTGCTTGCTAGAGCAAAAGATATAATTTGTATATCCTTTATCTGAATTTTCATTCAGGTTTTGAATAAGCAAATCAAATTGTTTATTAAAGGAGGGTTGTGGTTTGGTTTGAAAATGAATTGTTTCTTCCGCACCTCCTTTTTGTAGCACCACTGAAGTGAAATCTTCAAGTTCCTTTTTGAGCAAAGCGGAAGTCGTAAATAGGGTTTCAGGTTTCAGTTGTTTGATGCCTTCGCTCATCGAAGAAAAGGTTTCAATAGCTTTTGCGAAAAGGGTTTCGATGCCACTAAACAACAAATCGGGATTTTTAATAAAAACCACCGTGTTTGCCTGAATATATTTTAAAAAGCTAATTCGGATACTAAGTGAGGTTGAGGCATCTACATTTGGAATTACCGAAACTTTTTTAACCTGCTCAAGTGAAAGTTGTGTTTCTATATCAAAAGTTCGTATGCTTTCTACTTCGTTGCCAAAAAACTCAATTCGATAGGGCTTGTCGTTTGAAAATGAAAATACATCTAAAATCCCTCCACGCACTGAAAATTCGCCGGGTTCCGTTACAAAATCGGTGCGATGAAACTGGTACTCAAAAAGTACTTCATTGATAAAATCAATAGAAAGTAAATCTCCCACACTAACTTTAAGAGTGTTTTTTTCCAGTTCTTTTCGGGTAGCGACTTTTTCAAAAAGAGCTTCGGGATAGGTAACAATAATTGCGGGTTTTTTACGAGAATTAATCCGGTTTAAAACCTCAGACCGAAGCAATACATTGGCATTGTCAGTTTCTTCAATTTGATAAGGTCTTCGGTAACTTCCTGGATAAAAAAGCACATCCTTATCGCCAATAATATTTTCTAAATCGTTTAAGTGATAGGCTGCGTCTTCTTTATCATTAAAAATAAGCAATAACGGAAGTTCTAATTTTTTGAAAACCTGAGCTATAACTAATGAAGTAGCAGACCCAACCAGCCCTGAAACATGGATTTTTTTTTGTGATTGGGTAATAGTGTCCCATAGTTTTCGCACTTGCGAAGACTTGGTAAAAAGTGCATCAACGAAGGAATTACTCATGGATGGCAAAGATAGTGCAGGGATATTTTAAATAAAACAAGAAACTAATTTTTCTACATCTTCAGTTGTGTTATACACATTTGGGGAAACTCTTATAGCGCCGCCCCGATAGGAAACAAATATATTTTTTTCGGATAGGCGATTCTTAATTTTTTGTATGGATAGCTCTTTTGAAAGATATATTCCGAACAAATGTGCCCCACGAAATTCCGGTTCTTCTATAAAATAGCCTAGGTTTTGAATTGTCTTCAAAGGTTCTTCGGTAATTTTTTGGCAATAGTGCTGGACAGCTTCTGGAGTCCATTCTATTAATTGCCGGATGGCTTCAGAAAGCATCGGTGTTAAAATAAAGTTACTCGATTCTCCTACGTCATAGCGGGTGGCTTTTGGTTTAAAATTTTCATTATAGTTAACGAGATTAGAAAAATTGTCAACACCTTCATGGTTCATCCAATTGTTTTCTATGGGTGTTCCTGTGTCAAAACGTTTTCCAAAATAAGCCATGCCTAAACCATAGGGGCCCATTAACCATTTGTACCCACCACAAATTAATGCGTCAGGATTAATTTGAGAAACTGAAAATGGCATTGCGCCTATACTCTGTGTTCCGTCAATTATTAAATATGCGTGTACCTCATTAGTTCGTTTTCTAATGGTTTGTAAATCAAACCAAGTGCCATCAGCCCAGTGCACTTGAGGCATTGCAACTACTTTTGTTTTCGAAGAAATAGCCTCAAGTATGGCTTCATTCCATCGTTTTCCTCTTCCTAGAGTAGTTGTTGGGGTTTTTATCACGATTACTTTTACTCCTTTTTCTTTTTCGAGCGCTTTCCAAGTGTAATAATTACTAGGAAATTGTTCTTCTAGAACAAGAATTTCATCGCCTTTTTGAAACGGAATATTTTTTGCCACAACGGCAATGCCATAGGAAACGGAAGGGATTATTGCAGCACTTTGATAGTCTTCTGCATCAATAAGTTGCGCGAATCTTTTTTTTAAGACTAGCTTTTCTGAAAAGAAATCCTGCTCAGAAATTTCATAGGGTTTTGTTTTTTTTTGCAGGTATTCTATTCCCACTTGTTGTACACTTTTTAATTGTGGTGCCATATATGCACCATTGAGGTAGGTAATATTTTCATCTAAACAGAAAAGATCTTTTTGCGATTTTAGCATATTTATTATAATAATTTGACAAATGGATTTGTACTTCGATTGTTATAAGCGTGAAAACTACTGCTTAAAAATAAAATAATTGCAGTGATAATAGCGGTGTAAACAATAGTTGGTTGCGCTTCCCAATTAGCAACAGCAATGGCAATTAACGCCCAAACTCCAACTAATGCAAACTCGCGCATATTTCGGTTCCAAGTGATAAAAAGATGGAGCATGCCAGCAATAAGAATCATTGTAATAGTCCAAAACACTTCAGATAAACCAAAACCATCCCAGCCTATTTTAGTGAGATATGCAGCTATATTTGCAATGGATGCAACAGTAATCCAACCAGAATAGATGCTAAATGGCCACCAAAGAAAGGCAATGGTTTTTAGTGGTGCATCCCATCGTTCCATATTGGTTCTAACTATTATTTTTAGGAGAGAAAATAATAAAATAAGTATTAAAATAACCGAAACACCTATAAACTCGTAAAGCCAAGCAAAAACCCAAAGCGAGTTTGCAACACAAGAAACTACAAACCACCAACCTAACAGAGTGGCAAAATCATTGATTTTTGCTTTGTTAAATAGACTAAGACCTTGATAGATAATAAAGCCTAAAAGAAATACATAAATAATTCCCCAAATGGCAAAAGAATAGCCAGCAGGTGTAAATAAATTTTCATATTTTGCAGAAACGGTTGCCATGGTATTGCCGTTAATGAGACCAGTATTTGCGAGGTAGTTTATAAAAAGGGTGGCAAGTAAGGCGATTGTGTTTGTAATTTTAAGCGTAGTATTCATAGAGGTACAAGTAAGAAATAAAGATACTACAACCCATTAAAAAAAGACTTTTATTTTTCATAAAAACTTTTTTAAACTTTATCTTTGCATAAAATTAAAAAATATGGCATTTACAGATTTGTTTGGTAGTGGAAATAGAGCAAGAAAGCTTGGTCATTTTTCTGCATTAGTGAATACCGCTTTAATTGACGGACCCCTTAAAGCCGATGAAGAAATCCTTTTGCTTCGTTTTGCAAGAAGATTTGATATTACAGAATTAGAATACAATGAGATTTTAAAAAATCCAAAAAAATACCCTATTCAACCGCCTAATTCTTCTGAAATACGACTTAAGCAGTTGCACGATTTGTTAAGGATTATTTTTTTAGACCACTATATTGATGAGGATGAAGCCCGTTTTTTGAGAAGATACGCTTTAGCAATTGGGTTTAATCCTACTGATGCAGAAGCAATCATAAAACGTTCTATCCAGATTTTTTCAGGAGGTTTAGATTTTGAAGATTTTGAATATCTTCTGAAAAAAAAGTAATCCTTAAAGTTTATTAAAACCCTGTTTTTTAAAATAAAACAGGGTTTTTAAATAGGAGCCTTTGCCATAAATTCTTCGGCTTTTTCTACCATATTTTTGCTTCCGCAGAAAAAAGGAACGCGCTGGTGAAGCTCCGAAGGTTGAATTTCCATAATGCGATTAAACCCGTCACTCGCCTTACCGCCTGCTTGCTCCACTATAAAAGCCATAGGATTGCATTCATAAAGTAGTCTAAGTTTTCCGTTAGTTGCTTTGGAACTTTTTGGGTAAAAATAAATGCCACCTTTAATAAGATTTCTGTGAATGTCAGAAACCAAGGAGCCAATATATCTGGATGTATAAGGCCTGTCTTCTTCTTCTTTTTGACAGTATTTAATATAATCTTTTACGCCTTGCGGAAAATGAATATAATTGCCCTCGTTTACCGAATAAATTCTACCATCTAAAGGCACACGCATATTGGGGTGCGATAAATAATAAGTGCCTATTGCGGGATTCAATGTAAAGCCGTTTACGCCGTGGCCTGTGGTATAAACTATCATTGTTGAGGTGCCATAAATGATATATCCTGCGGCAACTTGATTGATTCCGGGTTGTAAAAAATCTTCTAAAGTTACAGGAGTACCTTCAGGGGTTACTCTTCTGTAGATGGAAAAAATAGTACCAACAGAAACATTTACATCAATGTTTGAGGAGCCGTCCAGCGGGTCAATGAGCACCACATATTTATTTTCATTTTTATGATTGCTGCCTTCAATAGTGATAAAATCGTCGTTTTCTTCAGAGGCAATACCGCAAACTATTTCTCTATTAGTAAGTGTTTTGATGAATACTTCATTAGCATAAACATCTAATTTTTGTTGTTCTTCTCCTTGAATATTGGTGTCGCCAAAAGCTCCTAGAATATCTACTAAACCTGCTTTATTTACCTCGTGGTTTACTACCTTAGCAGCAAGGCGGATGGAGTTGATAAGTCTGGATAATTCACCCGAAGAGTAGGCAAAATCTTTTTGGTTTTCGATAATAAATTCGCCTAAAGTGGTATTTTGTCTAGCCATTTTTTGAGAAAGATGTTATTTTACTTGCAAATATCGATATTTTTGCCAAGAATGAATGGATATTTAACAATCAAATTAAACCTTTTTAAAGATGACTTTTAGTATAAGAGAAGCAAAAAAAGTAGATATGCCCCAAGTGTTATCTTTAATAAAAGAGCTGGCAATATATGAAAAAGAGCCCAACGCCGTTGTTACCACCGTAGAAGATCTTGAAAAAGAAGGATTTGGTAAACATCCACTTTTTCAATGTTTTGTTGCTGAAAAAGATAAAGAAATTGTAGGGATGGCATTGGTTTATTTTCGGTTTTCTACTTGGAAAGGCAGAACGATTCATTTAGAAGATTTAATCGTTAAAGAAAAAATGCGAGGCACAGGTTTAGGAAGTGCTTTGTATGAAAAAGTTATTAAGTATGCCAAAAATCTGGGTGTTCGCCGTGTTGAATGGGTGGTGTTAGACTGGAATGAAGGCGCTATTAAATTTTATGAACGCAGTGGCGCAAAAGTTTTAACTGATTGGCGCACCGTGCATATGGACGAACAAGGTATGACTAATTTTTTAGAATTTAACTAATGCGGGTTTTTAAATTTGGTGGAGCATCGGTAAAAGATGCCGAAAGTGTAAGAAATGTAAAAAAAGTGCTAGAAACTACTGGCTATGAGGAGCTTGTTGTAGTGGTTTCTGCTATGGGAAAAATGACAAATGCTTTAGAAAAGGTAGTGCATTATTATTTTTACAATAAAGAGGAAGTGCAAAACGCCATAGATGAGGTGGTGCTTTTTCACCGCACTATTTTATTGGATTTATTTCTAGAGAAAGTGCACCCAATTTTTGATAAGGTTGCATCCCTTTTTAAAGAGATGAAACGTTTTTTAGAAAGTAATAAATCGCCTGACTACTCCTATGTGTATGACCAAATTGTTTGTTATGGAGAGTTGATTTCCACAAAAATAATCAGTGCTTATTTAAATAACGAGCAGATAGCAAACACTTGGATAGACAGCCGCGAATGCATAAAAACAGATAGCTCCTATCGCGATGCAAACGTAGATTGGGACCTTACTAATTTACGAATCAAAACCATTATTAAAAGAAAAGGACTAACCGTTACACAAGGATTTTTAGGTGCCAATTATAATAATTTTACGACTACCTTAGGAAGAGAAGGAAGTGATTATACGGCGGCTATTTATGCCTATTGCCTTAATGCCGAAAGCGTTACCATTTGGAAAGATGTACCTGGGGTGTTAAATGCAGACCCGCGTGAGTTTAAAAAAACAATTCTTTTAGAACAAATATCCTATAGAGAGGCTATAGAAATGGCATTTTATGGTGCTTCGGTTATTCACCCAAAAACATTACAGCCATTGCAACGAAAGGAAATTCCGCTTTATGTAAAGTCGTTTTTAAGCCCTTTAAATTCTGGAACTTCTGTAGCAAAAGGAAAGGATTTAGAGCCCGAGGTGTCATGTTATGTTGTTAAAAAAAATCAGGTGTTGCTCTCGTTATCTTCTTTAGATTTTTCATTTATGGTTGAAGACAATATTGGCGAGGTTTTTAAGCTATTGCACCTTTATAAAATGAAAGTAAACCTTATTCAAAATTCTGCAATTAGTTTTTCGGTAGTAGCCGATAACCAATACAACCAACTAGAAAATTTGCTGTCTAAATTAAAACCTACTTTTAAAGTAAAATACAACGAAAATGTTACTCTTTATACTATCCGCCATTTTAAAGAAAAAGAAATAACATTTTTTGAAAAAGAATTAGACATTCTTATTAAACAACAAAGCAGAGATACTATGCAGTTTGTGGTGAAATAAAAAGCAGAGGTTTAATCAAGGAAAACAAAAACCTACTTATTTTAAATTTACGTACTTTTACCATCTAGAATTACATAAATAACTATGGGTCTCGTTACATCTAAAGAAATTGCAAAAGCCATTAAAGTTGATAAATTTGGTGTTTTCGGCACTTTTATAGGCTGGTTTTTGATGAAAGTGCTGCGTATTTCTGCGTGTAATGCAGTTTATGACAAACACAAACACCTTAAAGATTTAGATTTTATAAACGCCTTATTAGAAGAGTTTGGAGTAAAGTTTGAAATTCCAGAAGAAGATTTAAAGCGTATTCCAAAAAAAGGAGCTTTTATCACCATTTCTAACCATCCTTTAGGTGGCATTGACGGTATTTTGTTGCTTAAAATTTTATTAGAACAACGCGCAGATTATAAAATAATAGCTAATTTTTTACTCCATCGCATTGCGCCTTTAAAACCCTATGTGATGCCTGTAAATCCTTTTGAAAATAAAAAAGAAGCACAATCTAGCCTTTCCGGATTTAAATTGGCTTTAAAGCAGCTGCAAGAAGGACATCCTTTAGGGGTTTTCCCCGCAGGAGAAGTTTCCACTTATCGTGAGGATAAACATATTATAGACAAACCTTGGGAAGTAGCTGCTATGAAGCTCATAAAAAAAGCCGAAGTTCCAGTGGTTCCCATTTATTTTCACGCAAAAAATAGTTTACTTTTTTACAAATTAGCAAAAATGAATGATGTTTTTCGTACCGCAAAACTTCCTTCTGAATTGTTAAGTCAAAGAGATCGGATTATTAAAATTAGAATAGGAAACCCTATTTCAGTTAACGATCAAAAAGAGCAAGAAAGTTTAGAAGATTTCACAGCTTTTTTAAGAAAGAAAACCTATATGCTTTCGAACACCTTCAACAAGAAAAAACTATTGGATAACATACCTAAAACCTTAAAACTTCCAAAAGCTCCAAAAAAGATTGCCACTCCCATTGCATCCTCTATTTTAGAACGAGAAGTAGAAGCCCTATTGGCACTTGATAAACGCCTTTTAATAAGTAAAAATTATGAAGTTTATCTTGCCGAAGCCAAACTTATTCCAAATATACTTCAAGAATTAGGCAGGCTGCGCGAAATTACTTTTAGAGAAGTAGGTGAAGGCACCAATAAAGCTGTTGATTTAGACCCTTTTGACACCTATTATCACCACATGTTTTTATGGGATAATGAAGCTAAAAAAGTAGCAGGCGCCTACCGTATGGGATTAGGCTCTGAAATATTTGCCAAATATGGCATCGACGGTTTCTACTTGCAGGCATTATTTCGATTTGAACCTGAATTGTATAAAATGATGAGCCAATCTATAGAAATGGGTCGTGCCTTTATCATAAAAGAATACCAACAAAGACCCATGCCTTTGTTTTTGCTGTGGAAAGGAATTGTGCATACCACCCTTCGTTTTCCTGAACACCGGTATTTAATAGGCGGGGTAACCATAAGCGATCAGTTTTCTGAATTTTCAAAATCGTTGATGATTGAGTTTATGAAGTCTAACTATTATGACCCCTATGTTGCTCAGTTTATCCACCCCAAAAAAGATTTTAAAGTAAAACTTAAAGACGCCGATAAAGATTTTGTTTTTGATGAAACCGAAGCCGATTTAAACAAATTTGACAGAGTGATTGATGAATTGGAGCCCGGGCATTTACGATTACCGGTTTTGATAAAAAAATACATCAAACAAAATGCAAAAGTAGTAGCCTTTAATGTTGATCCATTATTTAACAATGCGGTTGACGGTTTGATGTACATTCGCATAGCAGATTTGCCAGAAAGTACAGTAAAACCGGTAATGGAAGAGTTTCAAGCAGAACTAGAACGTAAATATGCCTCTAAAACAGAGGAGGCTGAGGATTAATAGCTAATTTTAACTGTTCGCTTTTTCCCTTGTTTTTTTGTCTTCGAGTATATTTTTCAAAGAGTCAATAACTTCTTTTTCTGAATTGTTATTTTTTAAATTGTTTAATTTTGCAATGGTTTCATCAGTTAAACGAAGGTCATTTATAGCTAGGGATGTTTCAGCAACATTAAGTAAAAGGGCTCTTAATACTTTTTCGTTGATTAGTGCTTTTCTATCGTTTAGATTTGCTTTTTCAATTTCAGAATTCCATATATTAATTGCTTCTTGCAGGTCCTGATTTTTTTGACCAAATTTATAATTTTTAAATCCCGATACAGCAAACTGCTTTGCCCTTTCAATAGCATCATATTCCCCCTTGTTATTTTTTATATGATGAATATTAATGGTGGTCTCAATGAGGGAATACCCATACAAGTTATTTATATATTCATTAATTGCAGAAAGATTATCGCTAATTGTTTGCTTCTCTATATTTTGCATTAATGGTCTGCGGGGTTCTTCCATCTCTGTATAGTTGCCCGTACCTTCAAATATTCTATTATAGATTAATTTACCGTTGTACGCCAAAATAAGATCTGTAGGTCTTTTATAAGAAGTCAAATAGGAATATGTTTTTTGTTTTTGGGTTGATTTGGTTTTTATATTGTAAACACTAGTTTCTTTTATGTTTTCTACAGTTTCTAGGTTTTCAAAATCATAAAAAGTTACAGTGCCTGTTAAAGCATTATCAGTTCCATTTGTAAAGCCTTCTAAATTTAAATAACTGTTTGCGAGCACCACAGGGTCAAAAACAATAGAAGCCGAAAGATTTGGTTCTACAAATCTTGGCTCAGTAGGTTTTCGGTATTCTGGTTTTCTGGGCAGATTAAGAGTGGGTTTTTGATCAGATAATGCTAAACGTTCCACTAGGCTCAATTTCTTGAATTCCTCAGATTCTAATTTAAAATTTTCCCTTGCTGTTTCCACATTGCGGTCATAATTTACTAAATCTTCCTGGTGTTTTATTTCAGATTCTTTTACTACATCAGGATAATTTTTAACTTCATCATCATATTTTTTCTGGGCAAAATCCTTTAAACTATTATTATTTTCAGGATAAGGGGTAATAACGGTGAAATGATATTGTTCTAAATTTTTACCTAAAGGATTCAGCGGAAGCCTTACATCTGTATAGGTTATTTCTTCATCAAAAATCCGTTGGGTATAAGAAGATAAGGTAATGCAAATGAAAAGTATAATAAGTATGTTTTTCATTTTTAAGATAAATTAAGAGCAACTAATTTCCATTTATAAGATGGATTTTTAAAGAGGTGCAAAGGTAGTTTATTAATATTGGGAAAGTGTTAAAGGATTAAATGACAAACAGCATAAATGGATTATAAGAAACTGTGAGGCATAAAGTCGCTAATTATTGTAAGAAAACCCATGAAGAATACATGCGGTAAAAAATTAAACCACTTACTCATTGTCTTTGTTGAAAATACTTTAACCCGGTAAGAATACAATCCTAAATTTAATAAATGCTTTTAACTAAATTTAAAACCAAGGTTTTCTCCCCACCTGATACGTTTGGTAAAATTCTTCGTCCGATTTTGTTAAGTAAATAATGCCTTCCACAACTCCTATTATCCATGCTAAAGATGCAGCTATACCGCAGGTTACAATTCCTAAAACAATGGTAACACAAAGTAAAATAATACCTTCTTTATTATAGCCTAATATAAATTTATGAATTCCGAATCCGCCTAATACAATGGCTAAAATTCCGGCAATTAACTTTTTATTTTCTCGGTTTTGGTTTATTGTTTGATTCCACCCTTGTTTAAATTCATCTGCTGTACTAGCGGCTCCAGCATTAATATTTTCTTCCATAATATAATTATTTATTGGTTTGTAAAATAAATGTACTAAAAATATTTTTTATAAAAAAGCGCTATCTATGGGTTGCCAAAGTTCTATTTTATTTCCTTCTGGATCCAGAATCCAGCCAAACTTGCCATACTCAAATTCCTCTATTTTTCCTAGAATGGTTACCCCTTCTTTTTTTAACTTTTCTAACAGAACTACTAAATTTTCTACTCTAAAATTTTGCATAAACTGTTTTTCACTTGGGTCAAAATAGGAGGTGTCTTCAGCAAAAGGGCTCCATTGCGTAGAACAATTGTTTCCTTCTTTGTCTTTCCACCAAAAGGTACAGCCATAGGCGTCTGTGTTTAGCCCTAAGTGCTTTTTGTACCATGAGATTATTTCTGTTGGATTTTTTGTTTTGAAGAAAAATCCGCCGAGCCCAGTTACTCTTTGCTCTTTGGCGGGTATTTTAACATTTTTTTCCTTTTTACCATAAAAACCCAGAATATTATCTACAATAACTTGTGCTAATTTTTCTTTGCTTTCAACCGTCCATCCAGCAATATGTGGGCTCAACAATACATTATCCATTTGCATTAATTGGGGCAAAGCATCTGGAAGGTTGTTTTCAGTAAACAGCGATTCAAAGGAGAGTTTTTCATATTCTAAAACATCCAAACCAGCTCCTAGAATTTTACCAGAGTGTAATGCGGTTACTACATCTTTTGTCACCACACTTTTACCTCTTGCGGTATTGATGAACCAAAAAGGATTTTTAAATCTTTCGATAAATTTAGTGTTTACCATTTTATCGGTTAGAGGGGTCCATGGTGTGTGAAGGCTTAGTACATTAGCTTTTTTTTGAATTTCTTCTAGAGGTACTTGCTTTGCATTTTCATCACCAACTTGTTCTAGAATATCATAGCAGAGTATCTCCACATCAAAACCTCTAAGTTTTTTTGCGAAGGCTTTTCCCATATTACCATAGCCAATAATGCCTACCGTTTTTCCGTCTAGTTCATTGCCGCGATTGGCTTCGCGGTTCCAAAGTCCATTTTTTACTTCTTGGTTTGCTTTGTTCAGGTTATTGAAAAGAGAAAGTAACATGCCTAGTGCGTGTTCACCAACAGCATTGCTATTGCCTTCAGGAGCTGCTATGAGGTGAATACCTTTATTTTTAGCATAATCGATATCTATGCTTTCCAGTCCGGCGCCTACACGAGCTATAAATTTTAGGTTTTTTGCGGCATCCAGAAAGGTTTTGTCTATGTTAAAGCGGCTTCTTATAACAATACCTTGGTAGTTAGAAATTTTTTTTTCTATTTCTGGTTTTGTAGAGTTATAATCCTCTTCATTAGTAAATCCGGCTTTAGCTAGTTGTTCTAATAGTAGTGGATGGTTTTTGTCGAGGTGTAAAATTTTCATAGGAATAAGGAAGTTATTTCTTCTGTTAATCGGATAGGTTTTTGTGTTTTTTGAAGGATGAGGCACCAAACTGTTTTTGCGGTTGCCAATATTTTTTCGTCATTTTTACGAATGATTTGTGTGTGTCTTTCTGTGGTTACGCCGCTGCTGTGTGTTACCCAAGTTTTTAGGATAAGAGTTTCATTTTTAAAAGAAGGTGCTTTGTATTCTATAAAATGATTGAGTACAACCCAAGCATATTTTTTACGTATTTGAGGATTTGTTTTTGAGAGCCAGTGTTGTTCCGCCACATCTTGTATCCATTGTAAATATGCCACGTTGTTGGCATGATGTAAAGCGTCAATGGCAGAGGGGGGAACGGTAATTTCTGTTTGAAAAACATCCAAAATATTAATTTTTAGGTAAAGGTAGAAAATGTTTGTCAATTTTCGGGCAGCGATTGTAGCGGCAGCTTTTGCTGCTTTTTTTGCAGCAAAACTATAGCGAAAAGCGCGGTTCAGCCCGCCAAAAAATTAAAACCCGAGAATTAATTTTGCTATGGAAAAGTAAATTAGAATGCCAAAAATATCATTGCTTGTGGTTATAAAAGGGCCAGTGGCAAGTGCAGGGTCAATGCCATATTTATCTAATGTTATAGGTACAAATGTGCCAATTAGTGAGGCAATAATCATAACGGACATCAGTGCTATGGAAACGGTAATGCCAATAATGTAGTCAACACCGAGTAAAAAATGACTTCCAAAAAGTAAAATGATGGCAAGTAAAACACCATTAAGAAGGCTAAGGATAACTTCCTTTAGTAATCTTTTTGTGAGGGAGCCACCTAAACTGCCATTGGCAATGCCTTGTACAATGATTGCAGAGGATTGAACGCCTACATTACCTGCCATAGCGGCAATGAGTGGAGTGAAAAAGAATAAAACGCCAAAATCGACCATTGCGCCTTCAAATTGTCCAGAAACTTTTACGGCTATAAAACCGCCCATAAGCGCTAAAAAAAGCCAGGGTAGTCGCGCTTTGGTTTGTTTGAAAAAACTATCATCTGCTTCAACGTCTTGGGAAATACCTGCTGCTAATTGGTAATCTCTTTCGGCTTCTTCTCTAATAAAATCTACGATATCATCAATGGTAATTCGCCCTACTAAGCGACCTATGTCGTCAACAACCGGAATGGCTTCTAGGTCATATTTTTGCATAATTCGCGCCACTTCTTCACCTTCGGTATGCACATTAACGTAATCTACTCTTGGGATATAAATTTCTGCAATTTTGGTTTTTGCATCTACCGTGAGTAAATCTTTAAGCGAGAGTCTTCCTTTTAGTTTGTCTTTGGCATCTACAACATAAATAGAGTGTACGCGGGTTACATTTTCTGCTTGCCGGCGCATTTCTCTTACACAGCCTCCTACGGTCCAGGTTTCTCTTACTTTTATAAGCTCTTTTGCCATTAACCCACCGGCAGAATTTTCATGATACCTGAGCAGTTCTTGTATGTCTGCAGCATGCTCTTGGTCTTCAATATTGGCAATTACTTCCCCTTGACGTTCTTCAGAAAGTTCGGAAATGATATCTGCAGCATCATCGGTATCCATTTCTTCTAGTTCATCGGCAATTTCTTTGGAAGAAAGGTTGTTTAATATTTTTTCCCGATCGTCTTCGTCGAGTTCCATCAAGACTTCGGCAGTTTTCTCACTGTCTAAAAGTTTGATGATATAGGTGGCTTCGTCTAGTTTGAGTTCGTCAAGAATTTCTGCGATGTCTGCATGGTGCAAATCTTCTAATTGCAATTGTAACTCCTTGTTGTTTTGTTCGGTAACAAGGGTTTCAATTTTTTCTACAAGTTCAGGACTAATCTGGAATTGCATCGCTTTCTATTTTTTGTGTTAAGCTAATAAATTCCTGAACACTCAGTTGCTCAGGACGTTTGTCAAAGATACTATCTTCTTTTAGTTTATCGCTTAATGAAAGTGATTTTAAACTATTACGCAACGTTTTTCTTCGCTGACCAAAAGAGGTTTTCACTACAGAGAAAAATAGTTTTTCATTGCAAGGAAGGGTATAATTTTCTTTTCTATTAAGGCGTAACACCCCACTTTCTACTTTTGGAGGCGGATTAAAAACGTGTGGCATTACGGTAAATAAATATTCGGCTTCGTAAAATGCTTGCGCTAATACCGATAGGATGCCATATACTTTGCTGCCTTCTTTTGCGCAAATGCGAAGGGCGACTTCTTTTTGAAACATTCCGGTAAATTCTGGAATTTGGTGGCGCCATTCTAAAGTTTTGAAAACAATTTGTGTAGATATGTTGTACGGGAAGTTACCGGTAATGGCAAATTGGGTTTGCTTAAAATAATCAGACAGATCTATTTTTAAAAAATCGGCTTCTATTACTTGAAAATTGGTTGGAGTGATGTTTGTAGGGTGTTCTTCTTTAAAAGTAGTGTTTAAATAAGCAACAGACTCTTTGTCCAGCTCTATTACAGTTAAATCTATTTTTTTTTGAAGAAGATATTTGGTAAGTACCCCCATGCCAGGACCAATTTCTAATACGTTTTTATAGCCTTGAAAAGTTAGGGTATTGGCTATTTGTTGTGCAATGTTTTCGTCTTTTAAAAAATGTTGTCCCAGAAACTTTTTTGCACGCACTTCGATATTGTCTTTAGAAGAGGTTGTTCTTGAGGTACTTTTTTCTCTTTCGTCTTTTTTATAAAATTTTCTCATCTGTTGGCCTTTTCCTAAGCTCTGTTTATTCCTCTTCTGCAAAGGATTTGTTTAAAAAAAGTTGCTCACTTATGACTTCTAATTCCGTTCTAAAGGCTACAAATTTTCCTTCAAATGGTTTGCTTTGCTTGCGTAATCTGCCAGCATCTTCTTGATAATATTTTTCTAAAGTTTCTTTACTATCGGTTGTGTATTGCACAGAATAGGTGAGCCCGCCCATTTCTTCTTCCACTAAAACGCGACACATTTTTGCTTTGCTAAATTTTCCGGTAGCAAGCATTTCAGGAATGTGCTCCTCATGCATCCATTTTAGCCAAAGGTCGTGGATGTCTTCTTCTATATTGATGGTGACGTTGTATATGTGCATTTTAAGTTTTGGGTTTGTGAGTTTTTAATGAATAGCATCTCCACGAATGTTTCTGAATTGTTTTCTGGCTTCTACAAAAAAGATACTGTCTTGATGGTTAAAGATAAGTTGCTCGTAAAATTCTTTTGCTTTTTCTGGTTGTTGTAGGGTTTTGTTGTAGAGCTCTGCTAGGTTAAAATAGGCGTTATCGGCAAGTATGTCCTCGTTGTGAAATTCTATGATTTGCAGATAGTTTGTAATTGCTTTATCAAATTGTTTGGTTTTTTCAAACACTAGGGCTTGTTTAAATAATGCTTCATCCTCAATCGATTCTCCTTTGTGGTTTTTTAATATCGTATCTAGTAGTGCTATGGCTTCTTGGTTTTTGTTCTGTAGGTTTAGTAAATCAGCTTTTGCATAAAGTTTTAATGCTGCTTGAGTGGAATCTTCTAGAGAATTATCGCTAATCAACAAGCTTAATTCCATGGCGTCGTTTGCGATAAGCTGAGAGGTAGATTTTTTTAGGATATCTAATTGGGTTTGTGCCCAGATAAAATCGCCTTTAAAGTAACTTGTCCTTGCTACTTTAAAACGTGCTTCTTGTGCAATAGGGTCGTTTTTTACTTTGTTTTGAATTTGAGAATAATAGATAAGAGCTTCATTAAATTTTTCGTCAAAAACTAAAATATCGGCTAATTTCATTACCGCTTTAGCCTCTTGATATCTGCTTAAATTTTTTTTTACTAAATTTTTTAAATTTTCTATGGCGAGATCTTTTTGCTCTAGTTGGAAAGCAATAAAATGGTTGTAATCTATTTGTAAGCCAAAAGTTATGGAGCCTTTTCCGTATAATGAAAACAGGTTTTCGTATTTTGTTTTTATGTTTTCAAAATCTTTTTTTTCAGTGGTAGTTGTTTCTATAAGCAGTAGGTTTTGATAGGCTTCTACTCGCAATTGGTCGGTATTTGCATTTTCAATAATAAAAAGTAAAATTTCTTTAGCCGAAACATATTCTTTTTCCTCTATGGTAATCATGGCTAAATCTATAAGACCTTGTTGGTTTTCCATGGTGCGTCTAAAAATTGCTTTTTGTTGCACAAATGCCCGGTCATACTGTTTTTGCTGAATAAAAAGCCAGCTTAAAAGTTCGTTGTATAGGATGTCTGGATTGGATTGCGATTTTTTTAAAATGGTTTTCCTAAAAATTTCATTGGCTTCATTTTCGGGATTTTCGGTGATGTAGTTTTCAAAATAGCGTTGTGCGGTTATAGCAAAGCCGGGATTTTTTTCAATGCTATTTAAGTAGCTTTCAAACATTTTTTCTAGCTTTCCTTGTTCCCCATAAATGCGGGCAAGAGGCATGTTGAAATCTAATTGTGGGTTTGCCGCCATTCCTTTTTGATAAGCCAAAACGGCTTGCTCTAAAAGGTTGTATTTGCCAAATGCAGTAGCAATGGTATGTGCTAGATTTGGTCTTTCTTCAATACTGCTGAGTGCTTGTTTGTAATATAAATTTGCGTTTATGGTGTCTTTTTGCAGTTCATAATTTCTGCCTAATTCAATAATTAAAGTTGGGTTGTTTTTTGCTAGTTGGGTTTCTTTTTTAAGAAGGTTTTCAGCCTCAATATACTTTTCTAACTGCTGATAAGTAGTAACCAATGAGAGCATATAATCTTTGCGATTTGGATTATTTAGGTATAACTTTTCAAAAATAGGAAGTGCTTTATCAAATGCTCCTTGTTCAAAATAATTTTTTGCCAAGGCTTCATTTTGTCCAAACGAAAAGGTAGAAATACTGAGAAATAGGATGAATACAAAAAAGCGCATCGGGTTTCTTTTTGGTAAATATACTAAAAGCGAGTGAAAGTATTTTAAAACTAGTCTTAGAGAAAAGTTAATTGTTATTTTTGAATACGCACCGATGCTAATGTTTTAAAGGAATTGGTCATCGGTGAGTGGTCAAGATGTAATTAATTAATGAAGTCAAAGCCAGTATATGGCACTAAAACTTTTGGTATTTTAATGCCTTCAGGGGTTTGGCAGTTTTCTAATATGCCTGCTAAAACTCTTGGCAATGCTAGGGAGCTGCCATTTAAAGTGTGTGCTAAACGGTTTTTCCCGTGTTCATCTTTAAAACGCAATTTGAGTCGGTTTGCCTGAAAGGTTTCAAAATTGGATACAGAGGAAATTTCTAGCCATCGGTCTTGTGCTGTTGAAAAGACTTCAAAATCATAGGTTAGTGCAGAGGTAAATCCTAAATCGCCACCACAAAGGCGTAATATGCGATATGGAAGCTGTAATTCATCCAGAATTTCTTTAACATGATTTACCATGCCGTCTAAGGCTTTATATGAGTTGTCAGGATGTTCAATTCGCACGATTTCTACTTTGTCAAATTGGTGTAAACGATTTAAACCCCGAACATGTGCGCCATAGCTTCCTGCTTCTCTTCTAAAACATGGGGTGTAGCCAGTACATAAAATGGGCAAGGAAGTGTGTGGTACTAATTCGTCACGAAACATATTTGTAACTGGAACTTCAGCAGTTGGAATAAGAAATAAATTATCTTCAGTCACAAAATACATTTGTCCTTCTTTGTCTGGCAATTGCCCAGTGCCAAAGGCGGAGGCTTCATTTACCAAATGCGGCACTTGGTATTCGGTATAACCAGCGGCAGTATTTTTATCTAAAAAGTAACTGATCATGGCGCGTTGTAATTTTGCGCCTTTTCCTTTATAAACAGGAAATCCTGCTCCTGTTATTTTGTTTCCTAATTCAAAATCGATAATGTCATATTTTTTTGCTAATTCCCAATGAGGCAAAGCGCCTTCAGATAGTTTTGGAATATCGCCTTTTCTAAAAACCTCTTCGTTATCTTCCTCTGAAATACCTGCCGGGACAAGGGTGTTCGGAACATTAGGAATCGTATAAAGCAGCTGTTGTAGTTTTTCAACGATTGCTTGAAGTGCCTCATTTAATTCTTTAGAAGTTTCTTTAAGTTTTCCTGTTTTTTCTTTTAAAATGGACGCTTTTTGCTGTTCTCCGTTTTTGAAAAGATCTCCTATATCCTTTGAAAGTTTGTTTGCTTCAGATAGGGTTGCATCAAGTTTTGCTTGGGTACTTCTTCGGTCTTCATCGGCTTGAAGTACTTGGTTGAAAAGCTCGTTAGCATCAAAATTTCTTTTTTGCAAAGCTTTTATATAGGCTTCTTTATTTTCGCGAATATCGTTTACTTGTAACATGATCTTTTTTTAGGAATAGCAAATTTAAGGAAATGTGAGGAAAGGAAGGAATATATTTTTGAATTAGGAGGACTATGTAGCGTTTTTTTTGAGAAGGTGTATTTAAAGCTTCTTATTGGGTTTTAAAATTAGAGGGCAAAATCCAATGGTGGTGCTTAAATGGATGCCATTTTTCAGCTGCTAAATCTACATTTGGATTAATAAATTGTTGCAGAGGTCTTCGGTTAACACTTGCTTTTACATCAAAATAAACCGCAACATCTTTGCCTAAAGCTGCATATTGTTTTTTAAGGCGTTGTGCATATTGCCACATAAAATCAGGTTTTGTGGCAAGCGCTTGATGTTGTTTTTTGTTAAATAGTTTGTAAATAGGTAAACGCAAGGTTTCACAGGTTTTTTTGTCTACCACATTTACTCTTACTGAGCCTGATTTAGTACGTAACATCATACGCCAACTCATTCTATGGCCTTCTTCTGTCCATAAAACATCCTCTTCAATAGCCCAATGCCGCAATGGAAGTGCAATTTGAATCATAAAGTAGATAGAAAATAACACGAGCAATGGTTTTTTGTATGTTGGAACAATGATCTCTCCCTTGTCATAAAATTCTTTTTTGGGAAGAAATCGGTGTTGAATGCTTTTTGGTGAAAAGAAAAATAAAGCAAAACCAATAGACATATAAGGAAAAATACCAATTTGAAAAACAATAGAGTTGAAAACATGAAAGAAAATGGAAAGGATAAAAATAGGTAATCTGGTTTTTTTCCATAAGAGTAACGGAACAATTAAAAGATCAAAAAAAATACCAGTATAGGCAATGCTCCAATGCACCCAATCTTGTTGTAATAAGCTGCCAATTAGCCAATAATCTGCTTTGTTGCTCATTAAAATTTTAGCCATAGAAGCGTCAAGCCAATCTGGATACAATTTTGCTACTGAGGCATAGGTGTAAACAATCCATACTTGTAAAATAATTACCAAAATACACCACCTTGGCATGGAGGGCGATTTTATTTTTGAATTTATCAACGCATCTATTGAAAGCCATCTATGAGCAGGAAGTATGCTCATTAAAAAAAGTAGCAACACCATTAAATAATAATGGTTGTTGTAAGCAGATTTTTGCATTAAATAGACACACGTCCACATAAGGGAATAACAAATAATGGCAAAGCGATATTTATAGCCAATCATCACCAGAAAGCCAAAAAGTCCCATTAGGGCAAAATAAAAATACATGCCATATCCTGGAAGTGGTTGCAACCATTCAAAACCTATAAAGGTGAAGGTAAATTCGGGTTTTATAAAAACACTATGCACCCATCCTGTGGCAATAGCGCCAAAAGCTTCAAGAGTGATAAGCAAACCAAAAACAACCCGAAAAATTACAAGGCCGCTATTGTCAATGTGTTGAAATAAAAATTTATTTAGCATGTAGTTTTTGAAGATAGTCTCTAGCAAAAGCTTCATCACCTTTAATGGCCATTTGAAGTGCCTCTAAAGAATCAAATTTTTCTTCTTCCCGAATTTTCGCCAATAGTTCTATCTGAAGTTTTTTGTTATACAAATCGCTATTTGTTTCTAAAAAAAAGGTTTCGATGGTTCTTGTGGTTCCATCTACGGTTGGGTTTGTGCCAATGCTCATCAAACCATAGGTTGGTTTGTTTTCTAAAACAGATTGAACAAGATAGACCCCGTTTTTTGGAATAATTTTATATTCCTCTTCTATATGCAGGTTGGCCGTTGGGTAGTTAATGGTTTTTCCGAGGCCTTTTCCTCTTACGATGGTGCCATTTAGCATAAAAGGGTATCCTAAATAGCTATTGGCTTTTTCCATATCACCTTCTTTGAGGGCTTTTCTTATTTTAGTAGAGCTTATAGTTACTTTATCTTGTTCTTTTGCTGAAATTTCTTCTACTTCAAAATTATAGGTTTTACCAAAATCCCTTAAATCATCGATGTTTGCATTTCTGTTTCTTCCAAAGCGGTGGTCATAGCCTATGATAATTTTTTTAGCATGTAATTTATGAACTAGGATGTCTCGCACAAATTCTAAAGCTGTGAGTCTGGAAAATTGCGTGGTAAAGGGGTGAATAATTAAGTGATTTAGGGGTGTTTTAGAAAAAATTGCTTCTCGTTCTTTAATGGTGTTGATGAGTTTGATTGTGCTATCGTTTTGTAAAACCATTCGTGGATGCGGAAAAAAGGTGAGGATAACGGAATCTAAATTGTTTTTTTTGGCTGTGCTAATGAGTTTGTTAAGTATCTCTTTATGGCCTAGATGAACGCCATCAAAGGTTCCAATAGTGACAACGGTTGGTCTGTCGCTGTGATAGTTAGCTAAGGAATGGTGAATTTTCAATTTTTTTTATTTTCCGTTAAACAAATTCATGGTGTTTGTAATACCTGCAAGTGCAAATGATTTTATGACTTCTATAGAAAGGTTTAATCGTTCTTGAAGTTGGGTTGCTTCTTCTGGCTCCCATTCGCCTAAAACAAAGTCAATTTGATTTTTTCTTCCAAATTCATTGTCAATACCAAAGCGAAAACGGTTATAATTTGTTGTGCCTAATTGCGCTTGAATATCTTTTAATCCATTATGCCCACCATCACTGCCTTTTGTCTTTATTCGAATAGTGCCGAAAGGTAAGTTTAAATCGTCGGTAATAATCAATACATTTTCCAACGGTATTTTTTCTTTTTCTAGCCAGTAATAAACAGCTTTGCCGCTGAGGTTCATAAAAGTGCTTGGTTTTAGGAATAAAAAAGTTCTTCCTTTAAGTTTATAGGTGGTAATGTCGCCCAATCTAGCTGGGGTAAAAACTAAGTCTTCTTTGGAAGCAAAGTGGTCTAAAACTTTAAACCCGATGTTGTGACGGGTGTTTTCGTATTTAGGGCCAATGTTTCCAAGGCCAACGATTAGGAATTTTTTCATTGGTATTTTTTCGTCAAGGAGGTCATTTTTTTTATTGGCTAAGATTCTTCCAAAAAAAGCGAGCATTATTTTTTTTGTAAAAATAAAAAAAAACATCCCAATTATACGTTGGGATGCTTTTTTAAATTAGGAATATAAATTATTTATTCTGTAGCCTGTACTTCTTCAGAGGATTCTGCTTGGGTGGTTTCTTCATCAACTTCTTCTTCTTCTTCTTCACCTAGGTCAGCAACTGCCACACGGGAAGTTCTTATCTGAGCGATAACAGTGTTTTCTGGATGCATAATTTTGTAAGCATCATTTTTAAGGGCAGTAACATACAATTTATTGCCAATTTTAAGTTCTGTAATGTCAGTTTCAATAAAGTCAGGAAGATCATTGGGAAGAGCTCTTACTTTTAATTTACGTCTAGGAACACGTAAAACACCACCATTTTTAACACCACGAGAGTTTCCAGAAGTTCTGAAAGGAATTTCCATTGTGATTTCTTTTTCATCAAAAATTTGATAGAAATCTACGTGAATAATTTTGTCGGTTACGGGATGGTATTGAATGTCCTGAAGGATGGCATTAATTTTACCAGCACCTTCTATAGCAAGTACAACTGTAAATACATCTGGAGTATATACCAACTCTTTAAATGCCATTTCTTCAGCGGTAAAGTGAATTGGGCCCTCTCCTCCGTATACTACGCAAGGTACCAGTCCAGCATTACGTATGGCCTTAGTTGCTACTTTGCCCACGCTTTCTCTTTGAGATCCTTTGATTGTAATTGATTTCATTTTTTTGTTTTCATTTGTTTTTTTAAAAGTAAGATGAAACGCCTTTTTTGCATCTTTTCTTTTAAATTAAGTTATAGTTATAGGCGTTTTTTTTAAATTTATAGGTGCTATTTTTATCTTTTTAGTTTATTACAACAATTTCTACTACATTAAAAATTTAGAGCTTATCGATTTGTTTGTGTTTACACTAATCATTACATCTGCAAATAGTTTAGCACAGGAAATAACTTTAATTTTTTTACTTTCTCTTTTCAGCGGAATAGAATCAGTTACAATTAATTCTTCTAATTTTGAGTTTTCGATACGTTCATAGGCATTTCCCGAAAGAATGGCGTGGGTACAAATGGCTCTTACGCTAAGGGCTCCTCTTTCCATCATCAAATCGGCTGCGGTGGCAAGGGTTCCGGCGGTATCTACCATATCGTCTGCTAATACTACATTTTTTCCTGTTACGTCGCCAATAAGTTCCATATGGGAAATTATATTTGCTTTTTCTCTTTGTTTGTAACAGATAACCACATCGCTTTCTAAAAATTTAGAATACGCATAAGCCCGTTTTGAACCACCCATATCTGGGGAAGCTATCGTTAAATTATCTAAATTAAGTTTTCGTAAGTAAGGTAAAAAGATGGTGGAAGCGAATAAGTGATCTACCGGTTTTTCAAAAAAGCCTTGAATTTGGTCTGCGTGCAAATCCATAGTAATAATTCTGGTAGCACCTGCTGTTTCCAGCATTTTTGCAACTAATTTTGCGGCTATGGGTACTCTAGGTTTGTCTTTTCTGTCTTGTCGAGCCCAACCAAAATAGGGCATTACAGCAGTGATATGTCTGGCAGAAGCACGTTTTGCTGCATCAATCATCAAAAGCATTTCCATCAAATGGTCGCTGTTCGGAAAAGTAGAACCAATAAGAAAAACACGACTACCGCGAACAGACTCCTCAAACGAGGGTTGAAATTCGCCATCACTATAATGTGAAGTGATTACCTTGCCTAAATCACTGCCAAAATACTTAGCAATATCTGTTGCTAGTGTTACACTTTGTGAGCATGCAAATATTTTTGGTTCCGGTATTAAATCAGACATTGCTTAAGGTGTTGTAAAATAGTTGGTTACTTGGTATTTTTCTTAACGAGGTGCAAATTTATAAAATATTTTCAATCAATGAAGTATATTTACTGCTTATTTAGGATTTAAAAGAAAATATTTTATAATTTTGTCATCCGTTTTAGATTAGTGTTCGGTGTTCAGTGGTTTAAATGCTCAAGTGCCTGCCTGCCGAAGGCAGGGCGGAATTGGCAGACCTGCCTACCGGCAGGCAGGCTCGCTGGATTCAATGCTGGATCTAAATATTATGTTCACAGTATACGTAATATCAAGTTTAACTAAGAATTACATTTATGTAGGCTTAACCAGTGATATGGATAGGCGTTTTAACGAACATAATACAGGTAAAGAAAAGACAACAAGACCTTATTTCCCTTTCAATATAATTTTTACTGAAACGCATCCAGATAGAAAATCGGCTAGGTTAAGAGAAAAATATTGGAAGTTTGGTATTGGCAAAGAAAATTTACGATTGTTAAGAGATAAATTGTAATTTTGCATTTCAAATTTGCTCAAGTGGCGGAATTGGTAGACGCGCTGGATTCAAAATCCAGTACTTTCGGGTGTGTGGGTTCGATTCCCACCTTGAGTACAAAGCCTCAACTTTTATGTTGAGGCTTTTTTTATGGTTGTAGATTGCAGATGAAGAGTAAATAACAACACCGTAACTAATTTAATACTTAAAAAATTTTTCAAAACCTTATTGTTGGATAAATCTTACTATTTGCTTATGCCCGTCTTTATTTGTAAAATTTAAAAAGTAAATGCCGCTTTTTAAATGACTTACATTAAGTGAAATATTCGAATTAATTACATCCTTGATTTCAGTTGGCACCAACTTTCCACTTATATCAAACACATAAACAGTTACATCGCTTAAAGAAGTATTTTGGTTTTGAACTACTGTTAAGGTGTTTTTTACCGGATTGGGATACACAGAAAACGGAATATCCATAAATGCACCAATGGACAATATTTGGTCACCATAGATAGCTTCATCGCCCCTTATGTTTGTAATAACCAAAGTTTTTTCACTTCCATTTGTTGTAATGTTATAGGGAAAAGGGTCTTCTAAATGGTCTCCTCCTTCAGAAAAAAAGACAAATTGTATTCCTTCAAAATAAAAATTTGCCTGTGGTTCACATAATAAAAGTGAACTTTCAGAATGAGTAATTAAAAAATTATTATTTGATTGATAAATTACCTCTCCTGCAAAATAATTACACACCGCAGTTTCAAAAAAATAAGGAATCTCGTCATAAAACATAAGGGATATGTAAGGGACATCTTCGTTGGGAACAGGAATATGCTCACTGCCATTTTCTAAAACAATCTTCTGTAGATACCATGTATTTTTAAAAAGTTGTGGGTCTTGGGCGTAAAGATTGGAGAATTGCTGATTTAGGATTGTAGATTGCAGATTAAGAGTAAATAACAACACCAGTATCAATCTTATATGTATAAAAATTTTCATAACTAAATGTTTTATTTCAACAAAACACCATTAAAGATAAAAAAAACAACTCACATTTAGTAACTTTGATTAAAATAAACACCATTCCCTAATGAATGAATTTTGGATTTCTTTAAAATGGGCTTATGGTGTTATGCAACGAATGTAATTATCATTTTTTAACTATTTTTTTGTAAATTATATTTCCATTTTTAAGCGAAATTCCCAATATATACAAACCGGAAGATACATGTGAAATATCCAATTTTGAAACTGGATTATCGTTATGTTTTGTTCTGAAAACCACACTTCCAATTGAATTGTACAAAATAAATTCAGAAATACCATATAAGCCTTTTGAATTTATAAAAATAGCATTCTCCGATGGATTAGGATAAATAGTTAAATCAAATGCCATAATATCATTTATAGACAACGGCTCATTGCCATATATAGCCTTGTCACCATCCGTATTGACAATGGTTAGGTTTGTAAGACTATTGTCCTGTGTAAAATTGTACGTAAAGGGGTTTTTAGCTATTTCGTTATTTAAATCGTAATAAATGGAATAGTGCTTGTCCATAAATTCTATGATTAACGGATCCCCGCAAATTCCGAGGAGTACAACTCCTCCGTTGTCTGTTTCAAAAATATTGTCTGGAAGATAATTTATAGATTTACCAAATCCTTCTTCACAATCTGGATGAACAACCTCAATAAATTCAGTATCAAAATACACCCTTCCTATTACGCTCGGGTATGGTGGAAAAATATCAATACCGTCAATTACTACTTTTTGTAGATACCAATCATTTTCAAAAAGTTGTGGGTCTTGGGCGTAAAGGCTGGAGGTTTGCTGATTTAGGATTGTAGATTGCAGATTAAATGTAAATAGCAACATCAATACCAATTTTATATTTAAAAAAGTTTTCATAATCAAAAGTTTTATTGTTTAGATAAGTTTTTTGAGCCCTGAACTTCACCGTCACATACTAATATGATGGAATACAGCCCAGAAGAAAAACCTGTGAGGTCAATGGTGTGAGCATTTACTTCGGTATTAATGATGTAATTGCTTGTATTTCCACTATTTTGATGTACTACCATTAAATAGGCAGAATTTGCTTCATCTGCAATATAATTGACAGTTACTAGGGAAGTGGCTGGGTTTGGCACTAAGCTTTCAATTTTGTAGGGATTAACGGTAACTTGAAGATCATCATAGTCCTTAAATCCATCAAGGTTAGAAATTACTTCCAATTTATATTGCTGTGTAAACTGAGGTGAAACTGTAATAGTAGTACCGGTATAAATCAGGTTACCGTCCACATCATACCAGTTATAAACCGCTTCTTCATTGATATTTTCTGCTTGTAAAGTAATGCTTTCATTTTTTTCTATTTCTTCATCTCCTCCTGCACTTGCAGAAAAAGTGGGTCGAGGTTGTTTTCTAATTTCATAGGTTTCTCCGCCTATAGTGAGGTTATTACCTTCATCAATTTGTGCAAGGTGGTAGGTATAATTGCGTTTAGCGGTTACCTCTTTAGTTAAAAAATTAAAAGTAATGAACGCCGTACCAAATTCATTAGGATAAAACTGGATATTGTTTAAACTTGCCAAACTATCTGATACTATAAATTTCTTTTCATTTGTTGTAGCTTTTAAGTTGTTTTTGGTTTGATTGCCTCTTGACCATGCTTGAAAAAGGACATCATCCATTTCGACACTTATTTCTGCTTCCTCATAAAGTGCTTTTCCTGTTTCGCCCGGCTCTGGAAATAGTTTTAATTGAAAAGTTTTAGTAACATTATAGGGGTTGCTTATAGCCACTACGCCTCCTATGGTGGGCGTGTTTGGGATGATATCTACCACGGTCATATTTTTCCAAGCAATGTTGTTGTTATTTCTAACATTGTCGGGTAAAAAATTCACTTCAGGGTAAGTCATGGGGTCATCAGGGGATTCTATTCGAGACAATAAACAAAAATGCCATGGGTTTGGATTGATATCAATATAATCTTCCGGGTTTGGGACGTTCCATTCAAACTCCAATATCTTGGTTTCTCCAATTTCAAGAGGTGGGATTGTAATTGCTCCAACTTCGTCACCCATTGACACCCCATTTATGCTAATAGACCCGTCCCAAAAGTCAGGCCAGTTGAGGGATGTGCTAGCCTTTGCCCAGTATAGTTTTAACTGGTCGTTCCCTGATGAAGTAACGCAACTGTTGTTGGTAACCCTTACGTAAACATAATTTGGATTGTTGGCATCGTACTCTGGGTTTTGGTGAACTTTTATTAGTAGTCCATCATTTTGATTTCGAACCCATATGTCCTTGCTTTGCCAAAGTTGTTGTGTTTCAGTATCTGGCTCATCAAAACTATCTAACTCAGAATTCTGCATGGCTAAATCTATGCTTGTGTAAGAATTTAGCATACATTTTGCGGTAAGTACTGCACGATAAGCATTAATTCTACCAGTGCCTAATAATCCTTGATATTGCTGGTTATATGGGATGTAGTATATGTCATCTGCTGTATTTCTAATAATTTCTTTAACTTCAGAAGAAGTAAGTTGAGGATTTACTGAAAATATTAAAGCGGCAAGTGCAGTTACGAAGGGAGCCGTTCCTGAAGTACCAATACCTAGTCTATACCCTGAGGGATAATTAGCATAGTCATCTGTAATAAGCGTTATTAAAATGCCAGGAGCAGTTACATCAACTTTATCATTACGAGTATGGCCTCCTTCACCAAAGTCAGGTCTTCCACCATGGCAATCCATCCAAGAGCGCCACCAATAGGTAATACCATTGGGGTTTGTTAAATCATGGTAATAACCAATGGGAAACCTGCTTCCAACACTTGTGGTAGAAATCGTACTATCGTATGAAGCAGGGTACATGTATTGTACCACATTTTCATTTCCAGCCCCTGCAACTATTAATACGTCAGGTGTGACACTACTGTTTATTTCATTAATTACATCATCTAAATCTGGTTTGTTTTGGTGACTTTCAGACATAGCCCAACTACAATTAATTACTCTAATTCCTGAATATTTAGATAATTCTAATAAGCCATTAATTAAATAGATTGCACTACCACCGCAACTGGCAGTTACCAGTTTTGTGTTGTATGCAAGGCTTGAGACACCAATGCCATTATTTGTGTTAGCGGCAATTAGTCCTGCAACACCTGTACCATGAAACGTAGAACTAGATTGAATATTGATATTATCTAAAATTTGTCCTATTAATTCTGGGTTGTCAAATTCAAATTTAGAATCTGCTACCCCAACCAATACATTGGGATCTCCAGTTGTAATAGTCCAAGCTAAAGGAGCACTTATCAAGTCCAGTGATGTATTATTACCACCTGTAATTATGTCTTCATAATCATTTGGATAAAAAACGGGTGCAGAATTTTCCGATAGAAGAATAGATTCTTCGTCTATCAGAAAAAATTTTTCAATATCATTTCTGGTTAGAAAATCACCTACCTGAGCATTTCCATCTAAGGTTAGTATATATACTCTTTGCAGCCTTGGTGTTATTGATGTTGGGAATGCTTTTTTAAATTCATACGTTGGTTTAGAATTTATTAAGCTAGAAAAATCAATATCATTAGTAGTGATTATAATTGTTTCATCAGGATTGATGGTTCTTTGTATTATACCTAAATCAACTCCTTCTTTTATTTCTATATAGTATTTCTTTCTGTTTTGCGAAAACACAACGAAGCTATAAAAAATGGGGGGGGGGGGGGTAAAATACATATCCATAATAAAAAGTTTTAAAGGGTTAAAACGATAAATTGGGGAGTAAATAGAACTTAAATATAAGTTAATTTTTTTATAAAACAAGTTAATAAGCGTTATTTTTAGAAAAAAACATAGGCCAACTAATCATTATTATAAAACTTATTTTTTTTACGTTTACCTTAAATCTGCAATTACATGATGAAAAGAAAGTTGGAAAGTCACTAAAATTAATGTCTGAAATACTTTTCAATTTCAATTATTTTAACCAATTTAGCGAAAACACTTTAGCTGATGAATAATAACTTCTAACAACAATATCAAATCCTAATGCTGTCAATCCCGTTTTTAAAGAAAAATTTTAATCAGATTTTACAGTATTATTATTTTACTTATTACAATAAAGTGGTTACTTTAAACCGAATTGCGGAATCAATTTTTTAAAAACTTATTAAAGATAAAAAAAACAACTCACATTTAGTAACTTTGATTAAAATAAACACCATTCCCTAATGACTGAATTTTGGATTTTCTTTAAAATGGGCTTATACCACGTTGTAAATTGGCAAGCCTATACAAATCTACTTTTTCTGGTTGTACTTGCTGCTGCATATAATTTTAATATGTGGAAACGATTGCTTGTTTTGATAACATTAATCACTTTAGGATTTTTGTTGTCTTTACTTATGGTTTCTTATGGGGTTATCCACGTAAGTTTAGGATTGGTAGGATTCCTCATTGCTGCAACGATACTTGTTGGGGCACTTTTTAATATTTTTACGGCAGGCAAAGAAAAACAACGAGAAAAAATGGGACTTTGGTTTGCATTCGCGCTGTTTTTTGGCCTTTTACGCGGGTTGGCGTATGCCCCGCATTTTAATGCTTCGGTGGGGCAAAGAAATAAAATGTTGCCTTCGTTGGAAGTTGCCCTAGGTATAGAAGCAGGACAACTACTTGTTGTTTTGATTGTATTAATTCTTGCCTTTTTGCTTCAAACCCTTTTCAGGTTTAACAAGCGCGATTGGATTTTGGTTATTTCTTCGATAGTTCTAGGATTAGCAATCCCTTTGTTACTTGCCAATTGGATTTTTTAGCTGAAATGTTTGGTAAATTTTTAACGCAGCAACCCATAAATTAAAGAGACAAAACTTTACCTTCGCAGTTAAATTAATTGTGTATTTAACACAAGAATGGATTTATTTTTATAAGAATGCCGCAAAAAAAACAACGTAAATACGATATTGCCTATATGCGAATGGCAGCAGAATGGGGCAAGCTTTCACATTGCAAACGCAAGCAAGTAGGCGCAATCATTGTAAAAGATAAAATGATAATTTCAGACGGCTATAATGGCACCCCTTCCGGTTTTGAAAATTTTTGCGAAGACGAAGCCGGCTACACAAAATGGTATGTGCTTCATGCGGAAGCAAATGCTATTTTAAAAGTTGCTTCCTCCACACAATCTTGTAAAGGAGCAACCTTATACATAACTATGTCCCCTTGTAAAGAGTGTAGTAAATTAATTCATCAGGCAGGTATTGTTCGTGTGGTGTATCATTTTGCATATAAAGACCATTTAGGATTAGATTTTTTAGAAAAAGCCGGCGTGCAGTTAGAATATTTGCCTGAATTAGAATAAAAAATGGGGTATCCAAAAAAATATTTACCATTACTACTTAGTATTGCTTTAGCGATAGGGGTTTTTATTGGCGGAAAATTAAATTTTGGAGATACCACTGAAAAAATATTTGCTACTAACTCTAAAAAAGACAAACTCAACCGGCTTATAGATTATATTGATTATGAGTATGTGGATAAGGTAAATACCGATAGTATTGTTGACGTTACCGTTAATGGGATCCTTAAAAATTTAGATCCACATTCAGTCTATATCCCACAAAGTGATTATGAATCTTTAGCCGATGATATGCGGGGTGAATTTATGGGGATTGGCGTAAGTTTTTATATATACAACGATACGGTTTCCGTAATTTCTGCCATAGAAGGAGGTCCAGCAAGCATTGCCGGAATTAGAGGTGGTGACCGAATTCTATATGCTAATGACAAAGCATTGTTTGGTGAAAATAGTGAAAGAGACACCATTACAAAAACCCTAAAAGGACCTTTAAATTCCAAAGTAAACTTAAAAGTTTTAAGAAAAGGCGAACCAAAGTTATTGGATTTTAAACTTACCAGAAAAGCGGTACCCTTAATAAGCATAGATGCCTCCTATAAAATCAATAAAACCATTGGATACATCAAGGTAAATCGGTTTTCCGAAACCACCTTTGATGAATTTAAAGATGGTTTAGAAGATTTGGTTAATCAAGGAATAACCACACTAATTTTGGATTTGCGCAACAACCCAGGGGGTTATGTATTTGCCGCCGAAAAAATGACAGATGAGTTTTTAAAAAGAGGCTCCTTAATTTTAATTACCAAAAACAAATCAGGGACTGAACAAAAAACAGTTGCCAGAAGAAAAGGGCTTTTTGAAAAAGGAGAAATCTATATTTTAGTGAACGAAAATTCAGCTTCTGCCAGTGAAATTGTTGCCGGTGCTTTGCAAGATAACGACAGAGGCGTTATTGTAGGAAGAAGAACGTATGGCAAAGGATTGGTGCAGCGCGAAATGTCACTAGGCGACGGAAGTGCAGTACGATTAACCGTGGCAAGATATTACACGCCAACAGGCAGATCCATTCAGCGGCCCTATGCTAATGGCGACAAAAGTTATTTTAAAGACTACCAAGAGCGTTATAAACATGGCGAATTGTTGAGTGCTGACAGTATAACAGTAAATGATTCATTGCGATTTGTTACTCCAAAAGGAAAAGTAGTTTATGGGGGTGGCGGCATTATTCCAGATATTTTTGTTGCAAAAGATACAAGTGAAGAAAACGAAACCCTTAATTATGTGCTTCGTTCTGGATTTTTAAGTTATTTCATTTTTGAACACCTAGACAAAAATAGAAACGAATTTGAAGGAGTTAAAGCACAGGACTTTTTGAAAAATTATCAAGCTAACAATAAAATAGTAGATGAATTTCTAGAATATTCTAGATTAAATGAAACCTCTTTAAATATGAAAGGCTATGAAGAAGTTTTAAAGAAATATATAAAAGCCACTTTAGCACAACAACTCTTTGGCTCCAATTATTTTGAACAAATCATCAACACAAATGACCCGATGATAAATAAAGTGTTAGACTTAGAATCAAATAAATAAAGGGTTATTTACCTTCTTTTATTTTTCTATCTATCTTTTTAGAAGTATGCAATATAAGAAGCAATAAAATAGCGCAAATACAAGCTATAATAGAAATTAAGGCAACAGTGCTATCTTTCCCCAACAAATTAGAAAAATCTAATATAGTAATATTGTAAGCGATTAATGCAACCGCAATTAATGCTAAAAAAAGGGTGAAAATTTTCATTTTATTTCATTTAATTATTCAAACAATCCCATAATATTTGAAGTAAATAACTTCACGGCAATAGCTAATAAGATTACACCAAATATTTTTCGGATAACATTTATGCCGTTCTCGCCTAAAATTCGAGCAATTTTCCCCGAAGATTTTAAAACCAGATAAACAAAGATAATATTAATAATAATGGCAACAATGATATTAATAACTTCATATTCCGCTCTCAATGAAAGCAAAGTTGTCATAGTGCCTGCGCCAGCAATTAATGGAAAAGCAATTGGAACAATTGAGGTAGACTCTATGGTGTCGTCTTTGTAAAGCTTGATGCCTAAAATCATTTCAATAGCTAAGAAAAACAATACAAAAGCACCAGCCACCGCAAAGGAATTAACGTCAATTCCTATTAGGGTTAAAATTTCTTTTCCCACAAATAGAAAAACAATCATTAATATACCCGCAACAATAGAGGCTTTTTCACTTTGTACGTGACCTACTTTTTTTCGTAAATCAACTATAATAGGAATACTGCCTATAATATCGATAACGGCAAAAAGCACCATAGTAACGGTAAACATTTCTTTCCAGTTAAAACCCCACATAGTTGTTATTTAATAAATTTCAGTATTCAACATTCATTTTGAGGGTGCAAAATTAGAGATAAAGAATGCATTTTCTTTCATAAAAGGGAAAATTTTAATAGTAAAAACCTAGCTACTTTTAGGAAACAAAGAAGCAGAATTTTATATCTTTGCAGCATGTTTCAAATAGCAAAAACCATCGTTTCTGAAGACCTTATCGAGAAGGATTTTGTATGTAATTTAGGCGCTTGCAAGGGCGAATGTTGCATTGCGGGAGAGGCAGGAGCACCTTTAGAGATTGAAGAAGTAGCCATATTAAGTGCCATTTATAAGGATGTAAAACCATTTCTTCGACCCGAAGGCATTGCTGCTATTGAAAAACAAGGCACTTCCATTGTTAGTGATTTTGACGAATTAGAAACAACTTTGGTAGATGGTGCAGAATGTGCTTACGTAACTTTTACAGATAAAGGCATAGCTAGTTGCGGCATTGAAGACGCCTATAATGCCGGAAAATCGCATTTCAGAAAACCCATTTCCTGTCATTTATACCCCGTTAGAGTTCAAGAATATTCTGAATTTTCAGCCGTAAATTACCATAAATGGCCCATTTGTGATGATGCTTGTACACTAGGAAAAGAATTACAAGTTCCCGTTTATAAATTTGTGAAAGAGGCTTTGGTTAGAAAATTTGGAACAGATTGGTATGCAGAGTTAGAGGAGGTTGCTAAGAATGTAAACTTCAATTCTAAACAAAAATAAACTGCACTTCTGTGCCTAAAGATGTTCCGTTTTCATCTTCTAAATCGATAAAGTGATACGAATAGTTTAGGTTTTGTTTTTGATTAAAAAAGGAAATTCGCTCGCCCGTCATTTTTAACCCTACAGATTGTTTTTTGAATGATTTTTTTTGATTGATTTCAAAAGATTTTTTTCTTCCTATGCCATTATCAAGGATAGAGAGTTTTACAACCCCTTTTTCATCATATATCTGTATAGTAATTTTCCGCTCTTTTTTACTCAGCATTACTCCGTGCCAGATAGCATTTTCAACAAAAGGCTGTAAAATGAGCGGAGGTACTTTTATAACAGAGGTATTTATCGTAGAATTTTTTGTGATACTAAAATGAATTACTTTTTCAAATCGTATGTTTTCAATGCTCATGTACAATGAGATTATTTCTAATTCTTCTTCTAAGGTGTGGCTTTCTTCTCTGGAGCTTTCTAGTATTTTTCGTATTAATTTTGAAAATTTATTAAGATAATAAACGGCTTTTTCTTTGTTGTTTTCTATTAGAAATACCTTAATGGAATTGAGCGCATTAAAAATAAAATGTGGGTTCATTTGGCTTTGTAAAGAAGCTAAATGAAGTTCTTTGATTTCGTGTTCAAAGCTAGATTTAAGCTCAGCAATATGTGCATCTTCTGCTTTTTTTGCTATAGTAATGAGTTCTTTTTCTTTTTTAATGAGTTCATTTTGGAGTTGTTTATTTTGATTTGATTTTATTTTTTGATTTTCTTTTAATTGTTTGAGATATTTTTCTTGGATATCTATTTTATCCAGACTTGCTTCTTGTTGTTTTATAGACAATGCAAAGGTGAAAAGTAAATTTTCAATGAGCAACGCTATATAAAATATAATAGTACTTATTTATTGCCTCTATACCTTTCCCAATGGTAAGTATTACCGTAAAAAATGCGGCGGTGGAGATAATAAACATCCCTATTAAAACTAAGTATTTAATACGGTCTTTCATTTTAATAATTAAAAAAAATGAATAAAATGTTACGAAAACCCCCAATGGCATTATAAAATAAAAGTAATATCCTCTTAACACGCTATACCCATTAATGGTATATCTGCTAATGACAAGTAACAAAAAAAGGATAGAAAGTATATAAACAGATTGATATACTTTTTTATAAAAATTAGGATGTCTAGTTTGAAATTGTAGAATTTCCAGTAAAAATAAGGAAAAGAAAACATAGCTTATATACTGCAAAGGAAAATGTAAATGATGAAAAATCCAGACACAAGAAGTTATAAAATCTTCAAAAAAAATATTTTTAATATATTTAAGTAAGTTGACGGCGTTTACCAATGCATAGATGCTATAAAACAAATAAAAACGCTCTCTGACTTTAAAATAGGTAACTAAAAAATAGATGGAAAGATAAAATAAAATGCAGATGATGCCCCAAGCAATGCCGTTGAAATTTGAATTTTCAAGTAAGTGTAACAAGCTATTGGCCATAAAAAAAATTCATAAATGTTTGTAAATAGTGCTACAAAATATACAAAATAGTTTTACTGAAAACTAAATAATATCTCCGTACCTAAAGCATTTCCTTTCTTGTCTTCTATATCCAGAATTTGGAAGTTGTTTTTTAATTGATGTTTTTGGTTAAAATAGGCAATGCGTTCCTCAGACATTTTAAGGCCTACTGAATTTTTTTTAACCGTTTTTTTCTTGTTAAGCAAAAGAGATTTTTTTCGACCTATTCCATTATCTTTAATGGAAAGTTTTGTAACATTGTCTTCTGAAAATACTTCTATTTCTATTCTTTTTTTATTTTTACTGAGCATTAAACCATGCCAAATTGCATTTTCAACAAAAGGTTGTAAAATTAGAGGAGGAACTTTTATTTTTGAAATAACCACGTCAGGGTTTTTTTTAATGCTAAAAGAAATAGCTTCTTCAAAACGAATGTTTTCAATACTTAAATACAAAGCAATTATTTCTAACTCTTCTTCTAAGCTGTGGCTTTCCACACGAGAACTTTCGAGAATTTTTCTTATTAGTTTTGAAAATTTGTTAAGATAATAGACCGCTTTTTCTTTGTTGTTTTCAATAAGAAATACTTTAATAGAATTAAGCGCATTAAAGATAAAATGAGGATTCATCTGGCTTTGTAAAGAAGCTAAGTGTAAATCTTTTATCTGATTTTCAAATTCTATTTTCATAAAATCTATTTTTTCTTTTTCTGCCTTTTGTTGGGTCCTATTTAATTCTTGAGCTTGCTTATTTAGTTTGTATTCAAGTTCTAAACGGTATTTTTCTTTGAGAAGTTGGTTTTGTTTTTGCTCTAAAATAATTTTGTTTTGGGAATTTATTTTTTCAGCATAAATCAATTTAATTTTATAACCCAATCCAAACATAAAAACCAACGACTCCAATAAAATACCTATATAAAAGTATTTTATAGATTCAAACTCACGATAAAAAATACTTTTGTAGAGTGATAAATAAGCAAAGATGTTATACAGCAAAATTCCGGTGATTATAAAATGCCCTAATTTTTTTGGAGTTTTATATGCAAAATAAAAGGCAAAAAGGGTAATAATAATTAAAAAGGGCGTGTAAATATTTATAAAAAAGAATCGCAAAAGTTTGTAATCAACAACAAAAATATCCACGATAAAAATCAACCCGGCTAGTGCTAAACTCCAAAGTAAAAATCTTGAAAATACGCGCTTCATTTTTGGAAAGTGAATGTTCATGTCCAAAAAATGCATATAAAAAAAGACCAAAAAAGTGATGTATATATTTTGAGACAACCAGTTGTAATGTGTGAGTGGAGTTTGCCAGATATAAATCGTAATTAAATCTTTGTAAAAAGGCGATTTTAATAATATATAGCTTAAAAGAAAAAAATTGTAAAGCCCGTAATAGAGAAATTCTTTTTGTTTGGACTGAAAATAAACACTTAAACAAATTAAAAAGTAGAGGATTGTAGTAGAAAACACCAAACTCCAAAGTATAATATATTGTATGGAATTGTCCAAACTAAATTTTGTCTAAAAAGTTGTTTTTTCGATTTCTGGATACTGGAATTTTTTTGCGATTATTTAGTACTACATAGCCATCGGTTTTAAAATACTCTTTTACCTTTTCTAAATTAATTAGATAGGAATTATGCACTCTATAAAAACAATCTGATTTTAAGAGTTCATCTACTTCTTTTAGTTTTTTTGTAATGAAGAGTTTTTCATTGTTTTCAAGATAAATAGAGCAATAATTTCCATCACTTTCACAATATATAATATCATCTGTTTTTAAAAAAACTAGCTTTCCATCAACAGGAATTGCAATCTTTTTATTTGGTTTGTTGGTGAGTTTTGAAAAAGAAATAATACTTTCCTCTAGTGAATTCTTTAGGTTTGCTGAATTTTTAAAATCAATGATTTTTTGAATAGTGATTTTTAAATCATCAGAATCTATTGGTTTTAAAAGATAATCTAATGCTTTTTCTTTAATTGCATTTATAGCATATTGGTCATAGGCAGTGGTGAATACTACGGCAAAATCTCTGTTTTGAACTAGATCTAAAAATTGAAAACCATCCATCTGAGGCATTTCAATATCTAAAAAAACACAATCAATATGGTTGTTTTTTAAATAAGAAATAGCCTCTAAAGGATTAGTGAAAGTAGCTAAAACAGTTATTTCACTTGAAAAATTAGTTAACTCCCATTCTAAACTAGTAATGGATTTTGGTTCATCGTCAATAATAATTACTTCTAACATGTTTTGGTTGGAATTTACCTTGTAAAGTACAAAAATTGATTTATTTACTTAGGCATTTTGTATAAAAGGTATGTAAAATTGTACATGTGTACTAATTATAGCAATAAGTTGTTTTTTTCTCTTCTGCAAACTTCTTTTTCCTTTCAAAGCTGTATTCAGCCCATAAAATTACCCTTTATATCTTTTTTTAAAAGACACATACATTTTACTCTTATTTAATAAAGAATAAACTAGATTTTTGAAACAAACAATTAACCTTTTCATTATGAAAAAAAGCAAACACATTGTACTAGCTTTTGTGGTATTCATTTCCTGCCTTTATGAAATCAATGCACAAAGCAACCCAGTTTCCTCAGGTGGAGACGCAACAGGTGCCGGCGGCACATTGAGTTATTCCATAGGTCAAGTAGTCTATACTACTGCAACAGGATCTGGAGGCATCTCTAATCAAGGGGTCCAAATTCCGTATGAAATTACAACTCTGGGAGTTGAGAATTTTCCTGAAATTTCTTTACAAATGGTGGTGTATCCTAATCCAACATCATCAAAAGCGATTTTAAAAATCGAAAATTATGCTTTTCAACAGCTAACTTATTCGCTTTTTGATGTCCATGGAAAACTAATTTTTAACCAAAAAATCACCAATTCAGATACTCCAATAACTATGGAGCACTTGGCTTCTGGGACTTATTTATTGAAGGTTACCAGCCAAAACAAAACTCTTAAAACCTTTAAAATTCTTAAAAACAATAAATTATGAAAAATTATTTAAAACAAACTGTAAAAACCATCCTACTGCTCACTACAATCTGTTCGTTAAACACCACAGTTGCACAGGCACCGCAAAGCATGTCTTACCAATCTGTTATTAGAAATAGTAGTGATGTGTTAATTTCAAATTCAAACGTAGGGATGAAAATTTCTATACTTCAGGGCAGTGCTAATGGCACAGCAGTTTATGTAGAAACGCATCTGCCTACGACAAATAACAATGGTCTAGCTACGCTGAAAGTGGGCGATGGAACTCCGGTAACAGGTACTTTTTCATCCATAAATTGGGCAAACGGTCCTTATTTTATCAAAACCGAAACCGATCCTGCAGGGGGTAATAATTATACTATAATAGGTACAAGTCAATTACAGAGCGTACCTTATGCTTTAAGTAGCGCGGATAACAAATGGACACCAAACGGAATACATATTAATAACAACAATTCAGGAAATGTTGGTATCGGAACAGCAACACCAACATCAAAACTCGATCTTAATGGAGATCTGTCTTTAAACCAATTTCTCTTTACTTCGCCTGGCACTACATATAACTCGTTCAACACTAATGGCATGTCTTATGTTAGATTGAATATTACAAATAATACACTTTTGAATGGCATATCTGTTCCCGCTGATGCAGATGGTAAAATTTTAGTATTGCATTTTTATTTGACGAATGGAACAATAATAATCAATAATGAAAGTGCTGCTGCATCAGCATCACAACGACTAAATAACCTCTCTTTTGGAAATATTATATTTTCTACACAAGGCGAAAATTTGATCCTAAGCTATATCTACAGTAAGGCAGATCAACGCTGGATTTTACTTTCTAAAAATGAATAACACAAAAAATAAAATCCTAAATTCTATTAAAAAGCAACAAAAATAGCTGTAAAAAAAAGCAGGGTCTAAAAGTTTAGATGCTGCTTTTTTTATAAAAGTTTTGCAGAATAAAATTAAAAACACTTTCTCTTTAATAAACCTCAAACGTGTCATAAAACCATCCATACTAAAATTACAACCAATTATAAAAAAAACAAATTCAACAATACACTATTACATTATTAAATAATCTTTTATAACCAAATTTGGATAATAAACTATTAAAATTTTATCATGAAAAAGTATTTTTTTTTACTAACGAGCCTTTTTTTCTTAACAGGAGTCTCTAATGTAAATGCCCAATTTTTGGGTAAACTTAAAAAAAAGGTTGAAGACAGGGTAGAGCAAACTGTCATTAACAAAACTGCTGACAAGGCTGCACAAAAAACCAGTAAGACTATGGACAAGGTCTTTGATCCAAATCTTGGAGGCGGAAAAGCAGGCAAAAAAGTGACCCCACAAAATGTACCTGCTTCATTTGATTTTGAGTATCAATATCGTTTAACGATGACCACTGCTACAAGTAAAACAAAAATGAACATGGATTATTTTTTAAAACCCGGTGCACGTTATATGGGTGCTGAAATGAGTCAAGCTCAAAATGCTTTTATGATTATGGATGGGCTCACAAACATTAATTATATGTTTATAAAGTCTGGGGAAAACAAAATAGCAACCGCTACAGCCATTAATGGCGATGATTTTTTGGATGATGAACCAGACAACGTTAACTATGATGACTTTACCATCACAGATTTGCCTAATAAAACATTTTTAGGATATGATTGTAAAGGAAAAAAAATGGAAAGTAACGAATATATTTTTACCCTTTATTTCACCAATGAAGCTCCAGTTACATTTTATGATGTTTTTAAAATGGACTCTGACAGAATTCCTGCAGCTATCAAAAACCAATTTGAAGAAGGTGAAAAAGCAACCATGATGTTCATGGAGATGAAAGATAAATTGAATAAAGGAAAAAAAGACAAATCAGGCACCATGGAATGTACATTATTGGAACCAAAAAGCTTCACGTTTAATACAAACGGTTATAAATTCATGTAATCTTTCTCGTATTAATTATTAATACACTCATTTATGAAAACTTTAAAACTCCTTTCACTTTTTTGTTTAATTCTTATTTCGGGTTATTCTTATGCTCAATCCATTGACGGCATTGTAACCCTTAACGGACTTTCGCCAAAAAGCATCTTAAAAGAAACCACAGTTGTTGATTTGTTTCTTCCCATTGAAGCTTTTGATATGATTCCCGGAATTCAAAAAGCAGGAATAATGCCAACCCCAAAATTAGCCCCTGATCAAATGGATACACCACTTCCAAAAGGAACTTACGATGTTACGCTAGAAATGGTATCAAGTTCTGAGGCTATTAAATGGAGTAGTAAGCCTTTAACGTTTTCATTCATTGTAAAATGATGTTCTTAATAAAATATAAATTTTTAAATATGAAAACAGCACTAGTCATCATTTTTATTTTGGCCATAAATACTACCTACGCACAAAAGTTTAGCGGTACGCTTGAAAATCATAGCAAAGGAGAAATGGATATTGTACTTACCCTATTTGGGTTTGACAAACTAGTTAAAATTGGCGAATTAAAAGCCGACGGAAATTTTGAAATAGACTTAAGTAAAAATCCGGCAGAAAACCTTACGAAAGAAGATCAAGAGATGTTTATTTCTAATTTGAGTTATGGATTTCAGTATGGTTGCGGAGACCCCAATGACTTTCCAGAAGGCGAAGCCAAAATTGCCAGTGATGCAGGATTTATTGCTCTTTGGCAAAACAATACGTGGGCGGGTTCACTATTTCCTGTTTCTGATGAAAAGCTTCAGTTGTGGCTGGATGATAATAGTTATAACGATGCTGTACAAGGTTCGTTTTATAAGGTTTTACTGCTAACACAAGCTGTTGAACTTCAAAAAAAGTGCACCAATTTTGATTATTATGACGAAAAAGATATTGAAGTAGGTGTTGAATTTGATGTGAAATTAAAAGAAGGGTTGAACTTGGTGCAATACCAACTGCAAACGATTTATAAAACAGATCCTGACGTGCGAGCTTCATTTCCCAATACTATCAAAATAACCAATGCGGGGGAAAATCCACCGATAATCTGGATAGCAAAATATTTTTATTAACCAAATAGTATTGATAAAACGAGTATATGAAAACAAAAATCACATTACTTTTTATCAGCAGTTTGCTTTGCTTTATTGGTTGTAAAAATGAATCATCAACAAAGAGCACCACCGACTCTGATGGTAACAAAGCAATAGAAGGATTAATAAAAACGAACTCAAACGCAGCCAATAACATAAAACAAGGCTTGTCTAAAGGCAATGATGGTGAGACTATTGCAAATTGGTTTCCGGAAAAATTATTGGATTACCGTTTGGATCGAAGTAAAAATGACATTGGTCAAGATGAAGAAAGCCGTGCCAGAGTTGTTTATGTTCATCCTAATGACCCTTCTAAAAATATTACAATTACTGTTTGGGACGGCAATGGCCCGTTAGCATTGTTTGTCAACAATATGATTGCAGTAGGTCTAGATGAAACAAAAGAGGAAGATAATCCAGAACTACATCAAAAAGTATATGTACGAAAGGGCAGAAAATCTGCGGAGCGAATACTACATCAATACGATCAGGTTGACATCAAATTTGAAGTAGAAGGACGATTTTTTGCGACTGCAAGAAGCAACAAAAACACAATAGAAACCGTATGGGAAGCATTAGATCTTTTAGATTTTGATGCATTGAAATAAATATACCAACACATTTTAAAACTATGAAAACAAAAATTAATTTTTTTTTAAGTATTGCAGGCTTACTTTCTAGCTTTTTGCTAAACGCCCAGTTGTATGTACAAGGCTCTATTCCCAACTGGAACTACGACGACGCACTAGTAGTTTCTGAAGATTTTGTAACCGGCAAAATGGATACTTGGGGAAGTGTAAGTCCAAATGGTGAGGTACAGCTAGTACTAGAATATGACTTTATGACCATTTTAAAAGAAAAGGCAGAGGCAGCAAAAAAAGATGCCCCTCAAGGCTGGAGTCTCAGCTTTAAAACCGTAGCAGACACTTTTGGCAGTAACAGCAGTTATTTTCCCGGAGATTTTGTGTATGAAAATGGTGATGCCGTAGTGGCAGGAGTCCCTGATTTAATAGTGGGTAGTGAGGCCAAAAAAGAAAAATACGGAATGCTTTATATGGCAAACAGCCCCGAAATGGCAAAATGGCTGTATAATTATCAGATGGGTAGCATTAATCCAGGATATTATATTCAATATTTTTTTGTTGAAAAGGATGCGTCTGTCAAAGGGCAGGTTTCCATTCTAACGGGCACCAATAGCGGTGAAGAATTTGATAGTGTCACGCAAATAGACTTGAAATTGGAAGAAGGGTGGAATATTATAAAACGCGAAATAGCCGAAGTATTTACCGCAAATGACGGAAGCACTTACCCATCTAAAACAATCATAAGCCAAGAAAAGGTATTGCCGGCAGATGTACAATGGATTGTGTTGGCAGATAATTAAAATATTTTTTAAAATGCAAGGCGTTTACGATAACTCTTCAACCATATAGTGTATTCAGGATAAGCCATTATAGGTAAGACATAACCCAACAACTTAAAAGAAAAATAACTCTAGCAATAGGCGAAATAACTAGCAATAGGCAAAATAACTCAATTTCAAAAAATTAATTATAATAAACAGCAAAACATGAAAAAAGCAATACAACTACTTCTTTTACTTTTTACAATAGTCATAATGGCGTGCAAACATGAAAAAGGAGTCAAAGAAACCAATGCTGAAAAGGCATCTTCTGAGAATAAATCTACCAATTCAGGAAATGAAATGAACGTTGCACAAAATTATAAAATATATACAGGCCATGAATTAAACGATTGGCTTCCTGAAAAAATACTGGAATATGTTAAAATGGAACCCAGCACGATTGGTGAAGAAGGGTTCCATCATATAGAAGCGAATTACCATTATAAATCAGGTTATGAAAAATACATTACCCTTCAAATTACTAACGGTCAAAGTGATAAAGATGTAAAGGTAAAGAAAAGTATCACCCAAAAAATTGAAATGAATTTTGCAGAAAACACCGAAGATGGATATACCAAAGTTTACAATAGAAAAGGGGTAGATGTTTTTGAAATGCAAGGCAATTATAATAATTCTGCAACCATAGAATTTATAGTCAACCAACGGTTTTATATACGCGTTAATGGAACCAATTTAAAAGCTACAGAAGTAGGACAATTTATAGACCAACTAGATTTTAATAAATTACAATAAATAAAAAACATGGAACAAACAGAAAACAAATTAGACATTTCAATCGCAAACGAGGGCAAAAACATAGCTATGATAGCTTACATCACCATTATCGGTTTAATCATTGCCTTTGTGATGAATAACGAAAAGAAAAATGAATTTGCTAGATTTCACATTAAGCAATCTTTAGGGTTGGCTTTAACCGGACTAGCCCTAGGTATTATCGGGATGATTCCAATATTAGGATGGATTATAAATATTCTCGGCATTTTTGTATTACTCTACATGTGGATAGTTGGATTGATGAACGCTATCAACGGAAAACAAAATACAGTCCCTTTTTTGGGAGATAAATACGTAGAATGGTTTAAAAACCTATAAAACCTTAAAACATTAAAAAAAATAAATATCATGATAAATCGTAAAATTACATCAATTTGCATTTTGCTGCTTTTTTTAACAACTTTATCCAGCAATGCCCAAATAACTCCCCGTTTAAATAAACCAAAAAAGGAAAGTTCACCAAAAGTGATTAATCCAAAAGCACTGAATACGGATCCTGTAAAGTTGATAAAAAAACCAACACTTAATCCAGAATTATATAAAAACATAAACGCATTAAAAAAAATTGACGTAAGTGACTCCAGAGACAGAACTGATAAAACAACAATTGAAACTACTGGTTCTGGGGCAATAAACAGTATTGAAATTAGTGGAAAGGAACCAAATTTATGTGAACCACCAACAACTAGAAAACTAGACATTACCACATCAGATTTTAGCTACTTTACTACTTCATCTGTTCCAGATTTTATTAAACCAGGGGTGGTGATTAATTATTCCTCAATTATAGACGGCAGAAACACCATCAATACCACACCAAGAAATCCCTTAACGGTTTATCTAGTAAATACTTCAGCGATTGCAGGATTAGACAACCTTTCCGTAGACATACTAAATCCACAAAATGTTAGCGGAATTAACAATGCTTTAGGCAACTTAACGGGAAAGGTAAATTCCAAATCAATACCCGCAGATATGAATTTTGAGATAACTGAAATCAATTCAGAAAAAAGCTTTCAGTACGCAATTACAGGTTCTTATAGTGCTGGGCCTTTCCTTTCGGCAAAGTTTGGCGTTTCTGGGGGAGATTTTAGTAGTAGTTATTATTATTTAATCAAATTTTCTCAAAATATGTATAATGTTGCGGTAGACCCTAATACCGTTAGCTTTGTAAGTGATATGCCCAATGCCAATCAACTCGCTTACGTTTCGGATGTAACCTATGGAAGAAAAGGATTGATGCTGATTAAAACTACTAAGAGCATGAGTGAGATAAAAGCAGAAATGAGTGTTAAGGTTAATTATGCTATAAGTAAAGGAGAAATCAGCGGGTTTTTAAAATCTGTAAACCGAGATAGCTCATCGGAGATTCGTGTTTTCTTTTATGGAGGTAGTTCTAGCGTTGCAGCCCGTTCACTTCAAGAGTCTGATATGTCGGCTGGTTTTGATAAATGGGTTTTTGCAGAAGCTGGAAACGGACGATTAGCTTTACCAATTTCATACAAAGTAAAAAACCTTAAAGGGGAGCAACTAATGTTAAGTTCTGTATTTGAGCAAAAAGAGAGAAATTGTGTGCCAAAAAAAGATATTAAACTAAAAGTGACTTTATTAGACCTTCAATGTATTGGCGGTAGAGATGGTGGCGGAAATGAACCTGATGATTATGCTATCCAACAATATGTTGTGTATAAAGCAAACGGAAAAGAAAAAACATTTACCTCAAGATCAATTAACGTTTTACCAAATAAACAAAATGGTCCTGTTCAAGTGCCTAATCAAAAAAACATACTTATTGCCGGAGACTCTAAAAATCAACTCCATATCAAACAAAATAGAAATAGATCGGGTAGAGGAAACATCATTAATAATTCGCTTGTTTTTACTGTTTCTCAAGAGGAATTAAATGATCCTTATGCAGATTTTAAAATTTATACATGGTTAAAAGAATATAGTACGACGACCTTAGGAAATAATGATGACAAAGTATTAGCCAATAATATAGCTACTCCAGTTAACATTAAAGAGATAATTCAACTTCTTTTAAAGATCACACCGCTCAAAGAAGAGACCTTATTCCCAGACGGACAAATTGGGCAAACTAAAGATAAAAGAGGGAAGTTTCACTCCTTTGGTGAAGAATACTTAATGGTGGCAGACATTCAAAAGTTAAGTAATCGATATGTTCTGGAAGGCCCCATTAGACTTGGGGGTGGTTCTGAAAAAGCTGCTGCTTGGATGACTTTTGAATTATTAGACTAAAATTTTAAAAATCATAATCTTACTACTATGAAAATGTGCTTACGCTTTTTAAATGATATAGAAAGTATAAGAACATTTTCTATACGTTCAGAATTTCTCATTCTAAGCTTCTTTTTGATTTTATTGCCTTTAAATACAATAGCTCAAAATCAAGAGTTTGTGCCGTTAGAAGGAGCCAAAGGCAAAGATGTTATTTGGTTGCCAACCCATCAATTGTTAATCGATGCAATGCTCGATATGGCAGAAGTTGGACCAAAGGATATTTTTTTTGACCTCGGTTCTGGAGACGGTCGATTAGTTATCGAGGCGGCAAAAAGAGGTGCTTTTGCAACCGGGATTGAATATGAAGCTGAACTCGTAGAGTTTTCAAAAAAAGTAGCAGAACAACAGGGTGTTTCAGAGAAAGCCGTTTTTTATAAAGCAGATTTGTTTGAAGCTGACTTTTCTAAGGCAACCGTAATTTCGTTGTTCTTGACAGCAGAACTGAATTTAAAATTGCGTCCGCTTTTACTTGCACTTCCGCCTGGCACACGAATTATATCCAACTCCTTTGATATGGACGATTGGGTACCGAATAAACAAATAACCGTAGAATATATGGAACAAATAACAAATGAAATTTCTACGACAAGTCAATTAAAAACAGTACAAGCTTTTTTTTGGATTGTGCCCGATAGTTCTGAATTAAACAATCGAAAAGATATTGAAAACAGCAATAAAAACTAAACTGATGAGAAAAATTAAATGCATATTCCTAGTGGCAGTAGGTTCATTTTTATGGGCTTCTTGTAACTCAAAAACAGCCGATAAAGCAACGGAAGTCTCTAAGGTAACCACCGAAGTTTCGGCTAACAAAACTGAAATTTCAGAAGAAGATTATAAAGAAGGGAAATGGCTTGAGCAACTTCCTGAAAAAAAACCCTTAACGCTTGGTCAACTTGAAGCATCCGTGCCAAAGTCGCTTAATGGAATGCCTTTAATAAAAGTAGTAGATGATTCAAAAAATGGAAGAGCTGGAATTAAAGCAGTTTACAGCAACACTGACAATCCGAGTAAGGAAGCTATTCATATTAACTTTTTTATCACAGACGGTGCAGGAGAAGAAGGTTATAAGCATTTAAAATCAACTTTTAATATGTTGAAATTTCCTATCCATACAAATGATGGGGTTAAAATATCAAAAATTGAGGATTGGAACAACAAACGCCTGGCTACAAATCAAAGACTTGTAAAGGATAAATGGATTTCTCATACTGAATTTATTCAGAATCAGCGGTTTCATTTAAAAATTGAAGGTCAAAATTTAAAAGCGGAACAACTTTCAGAGGCTTTAAACACTATAAGCCAACTAAGTTTTCCTGAGTAATATCAGTTTGAGCTAATTGATAAAAGAATCGATTAAATTAAAAAAACTTATGAAACGCATTATTCTTATTCTACTACCCGTCGCGTTTTTAGTTTTCAACGCTTGCAAAAATGATCAAAAAGAGATCAACAAAGCAAAGTCGATCGTTGATGATATAGAAAAAATAATGACGCCATCTGACCAAAAAGTACTCAAAGAAAAAATTCCACTAAACAGGCAAGAGTTGGAAGATACCTTTCCTTTTAGAATAGGCGATTTAGAAAGAGATTTTATAAACGTCTCCGGAGATATGGCTACTTCTGAAGGTGCTTTTGGAAACGGAAAAATTCATCTGAAAATTGCAGATGCCGCCGGACCTTTAGGCCCTTCAATTATAACAATGTTTAACGCAGGTTATGATCTAAATGAAGATTTTCCACCCACAACCCTAGTTGAAAAAAAACTGCGAAATGGCATAAAAACGGTCAATAGATACCAAACAGACAACCAAGATGCAAGCATTGAATTTATTTATATCGACAGATTTTATATGCTCCTCAGCGCAAAAAAAATGACCCCTGATGATCTTTGGAACCTGTTTGAATTTGACAACTACATCTCATCACTACAAGTGCTCGATGATTTTGATAACAAAAACATTGATAGAAATCATTAACCCTAATGAACTAAACAATGAAAACACAAATAGATAACGGCACTACAAGGCGAGAATTTATTGAGCAAATGTCCTTATTAGGCATGGCATCTATGTTGCCGTTGTCTTTTTTTAGTTGTGGGAAAGACTCTTCAGCCGCTTATTATGAAGGAACAGGGCTTTCTCCTTATAAAGAGTGGGAAGAAATGTTCATGGCATTACAAACTTGCCCTGATTTTTTAGAAGGACGCATGAAAGCTTTGATAGCTTCAAAAGATACCGAAGCCATGTTTAATTTTGTAAGAGATGACATTTATTTAATACCGACCACAAATGCATCTATCGGGTCTATTGGAACACAATTTAAATGGGGCATCAAAGGAGTCTTACGATACGGAATGGCAACCCCAAGGGAAAAAGCAGAATTACTACATCAGATGTATTCAGAGGCTGGCATTCCTTCTAAAGTGGTTTATGAACGCACCAAAATTGAGCCTGATGAAGCCAAAGCATTTTTTTTAAGACCTATTCAAAGAAAATTAACCGTAGAGGTTTCCAAAAAACAATGGAAACAATGGGCAGAAAAATTGCAAACTAAAGCCGACACAGATTTTGAAATTCCCGTGTTCGATCCTGATTTTTCAAAAACCAACGCTTTGGCGGAATCCTTATGGAATTTAATACCAAACAACGAAAATTTAAAAATACCTAAATTCGATTTTCGATGGGATAATTACCATACCCCAACCGTAGAGTTTCAATTAAATGACACTACAAAATATGCCCATTTGTTCGATGCTACTGTCCCGTTTGGAATGCTGAAAAATAACGGAACTATTTCTAATGCAGATGCCGTTAAATTAAATGAGGAAATGGTTGAAATTAAACTGTCTTACCGAGCGTCCACTTATCCAGATAAAGAAATGGAGCTTATTTCCGGTTCTTGGAAATCGACAGATTTAATAGGAAATCAGATACATTTTGCCTGTCTAAATGGATTGAGTTTAGCACAAAGTGCCGTAACACCTGTTGGCCATTTGCGTATTTTCACACCAACATTGGCGTTTCAAGATTTTAATGCTTCTGTTGAAAATATGCAGGAGCATTCCTTTATTGCAGATTCCTTTACCTTAGAAGGCGAAAAAATAATAGTGCCCGAAAACAATAGAGAAAACGCACCAATTGTTTTAAATGCATCAAGTGAAGAGTTGCTTAAAAAAGTCGATAAAATTTCATTAAAAGCACAACCTGTAAACGATAGGTTGGTAAAAATCCAAGTAGAGCCTATCGATTCTGAAGGGAAAATAATAGAAGGCTTACAAGCAGCCGATTTTAAATTTTCAGACAATCAACTTCCGGTTCAGGTGTTGATGGAATCGAACAGAAAAACACCGAAAGTTCTCATTTTAGTCGATGCTTCTTTAAGTATGCCAAAAAACTATTACGGAGAACAAATGGATGTTTTTGTAGCATCGCTTCAAGAAAAAATTCTATCAAATTTCCCAGCTGCTATCATAGAAAAATGGGAAACGCCCTCTGAGTTATTCACCTGGTTACTTAAAGCATCAAAAACAAATTACGACCTCATTGTGTATGCAACAGATGGCGATAATAATGATACTTACAATGAAAAACATTTAGTAGCCTACCAAAACGGTCCGCCGGCCTTAATTCTCAATGTTAAAAACAGTAAAGCGAATCATACAAAAAGAACCTTCGATAAAATGGCCGAAATTACCAACGGATTGGTAGTAGATGCTCAAGATGAAAAGGTGGTTTTAGAGAAGATCGTGGAATTTATAAATGCCATGAACATTCCACCTTATACATTTTCCTACAATGCAAGTAGTGAAGTACAACATGAAGTAGTGCTAACTTTAGATAAAGAAAGACTTCAAGAAACCGCCAATTTTGAATTGCTTGTTAACCCAAATCTTGAAGACTTTGGCCAAGGAATTATAGGCATTTATCTCTCTTTAAAAGTTGGTAATAAACTCACAAAGCGTGTCTTGGCTGGCTGGGATCCTGTTACACAAAATAAGCAAAAACCAAACAAATCGCATCATTCAGAGGTAAAAGGCCTTATTTTGGGTGGAACAACTTTCTATTTTGAAGGTGAAGGGCCAACGCTCGCTGCATCTTTGGCTGATTTGTTGAAATATAAATTATCAACACGTGCATGGGGAGAAGCACTTTTAAAGGAAGACCTGGCTGCCGCAAAAACCGAATTTGAAAAAGGAGGGTTTCAATTTCATCCACAAATAATGACGCTAATGGCACCCATAGAAAATGGCGTAACCAAGGATACTTTCACATTTGCATCGGGTATAAGAATAGGTGTTTATAAACAAAATCTTAACATCGAAGACAAAAAAGCAAGTCAATCTTTTGATTTTTTACCAACCTCCAATTATGTTAGTTTTTCTAATCAAAATGAAAATGCGGTTAAAGTCAATTTGCAAAAAACGGCACAATTGGCCATACGCGAAGCTTCTCTTTTTAACCAAAGCACCTTTACCGAATTAGCTAATAAAAATCTTGTTGAAAGAACAAACGCTATTGCCAATAATTGGTTTACGCACGAAGATCGGAATAAATTAGATTCATTTTACTGGCATGAACGAGTACAAAGAGGCGATGGCCATTTCAAAATATTTGATATTTCGGGTTTAAGTAAGGCATTTTGGCAAATTAACGCACAAGGAGAACTGTATGGCATTTTAGAAGATGAAACCGGTGGCGGATCAAGTGAAAAAATTTTGCAGCAATTAGCCGACATTATGGCTATTCTGACCGTTATGATTGCACTTCTTCAGGAAATGAAAATGCTAAATTCTATTGGAAGCGTAGCACTGTCAATTGTTGCTACTTACGGCGTTACACTAGCCAAATTATATGCAGTTGTTTGCGAAACGCTTGTTATTATGGACGCTTCAGGATTGGATGAGAAAATTCAAACAGCTCTAAAAGAACTGGCCGTTAATGTGGCAAAAACTATTTATAGTGGAAGTTTGGGTAGCACAGGAAACATTATGTCGGGGTTAGATGCCCTTATTGGGATGATGGGTGGTAAAACTAATCCTTATAGTTAAGCATGTAAATATGTAATCAAAAACAGTAGCCTAAACATAGTTATGAACCAACAACAACCTAGCACCTCGCCAACATCCAAAATAACCAAACCCATAGCCAAAGGTTGTGGGTGTTTGTCTATTTTTTTCTTCGTGTTTTTTATTTGGGGCATTTGGACTACTATCACTACATATTCCCATATTGTAGAAGTAGATGCCACCGTGGTGGATTTTGTAAATGCAGACAACGTATTTATGGATGCACGATTTACAGAAAACCAAACTCCCGTGATTACATACCAGTATGAAGGCAATACCTACTTGGACACCATAAATTATAGTATAGATTCAAAAAAAGAGTTGGCGATAGGTACCGTAACCAAAGTATTTATTAATCCGGAACAGCCACAATTTTCTATAGAAAACAGCACAAGTACATTTTATTTTTATTTTCTGTTCTTGGTGTTGGCACTAATCTCGTTTTTGGTTTACAAGCTTTTAAAAAAATCCAAAGCCAATTTACCAAGAAGTATCACATCTTCAAGCAGCCGCAGCGTCGCTCCAATATCTATTACATCAGAAGAAATCATTAAAAACACTGCTGCTACTAATCTAAACCCAACGCTAACAGGTTCAAAAAATTCCTCCAAAGAAGCTGCCAAAGACGCGCCGCCGTGGTTGGCCATTACTATCGGGGTGGTTCTTATTTTAATTGGAATAGGAATGGGGTATTACAAGTTTTCAAGAGTTCAAACAGCCCATATTTTGAAAGAAAAAGGTGTTCAGACTAAAGGCATAGTCAGCTTTTTAGAAAGAGGTAAAAGAGGTAATACAGGAAGCACTCAAAGAAAAGATTATTACACCATCTCTTATACCTATAATAATGTTCCCTACGAATATAAAACCGAACTTTCATTGGTTTACTACAACATAAACGAAGAACTTATGCTTCTTGTAAACCCAGATAAACCTTCGCAAGCCATGCTTTCAAGCTATGAAGATTTAAATAGAGGCAGTTATTTATTTGCCCTGTTTCTGATGGTCATGGGAGCAATGATTATCTTATACCAAAAAAAACAGCTCTTAAACAATAAAAACCCATCAAATGAATAGTAACAAATCTGTACAACAGCCTAAATATTAAAAAGGAATATGATCGCTTAGCGTAAGAAATTAGAAGTTTAACCATTTAAAAAATTATGTAATTAGCCCCGTGCAATGGAAGGTTGAGTACCCCATAGGATGGATAAAAGGAAATTTTTTGTAGTCTAAATAATTCACTTTAATAATTAAAACAAATGAAAAATTTAAAAGTAATACTTAGTCTTTGTTTACTGATGTGTTTCATGTTTTCTATGAAACCCCAATCAATTCAAGAAGCTCAAAAATTTCAGGGAACGTGGAATTCCACTTATGGACAATTGAGACTAGTTGCTTATAACAATATAGTATATGGGGATTATGCAGACACCGGTGTATTTTATGGAGGCATGCAAATCAAAAACGGAAAATATTTTTTAAATGGAGTATTTGAAAATTACAATCTCAACAAAAAAGGGGTGTTTGAATTTGAAATAACAAACCCTAATAAGTTTGATGGTTATTGGACCTGGGATACTAGTATTAACTGGACTGCATGGACGGGTACTAAAAATTCAAGCGACAAACCCAATCTCGATAAATTTTTTAGGGTGATACTCCATCATTACAGTGAAAATGGAAGTTTAATGAATTCTAAAAACAAAATAGTTGTTTTACAAGACGGATTAGTTCGGTTTATATTTCACGCCAAGGACGGCAAATATGATTTTGAGTTACCCAAAGGCACTTGGGAATTAAAACTTTTAACAGTTTCAAACAATGAACTTGCAAAAACTACACTGGTTGTAGATACAAAATATCCGGGTAATAATTCTTACTACAAAGTAAATCTCTTTGAAAAAAAATCAAGAAAATACTGATTAAAAAAACAAAAAAATTTTCCTTCGCGGTCTTTAACTATCGGCCTTTTGAGCCATGCTCAAAACTTGGATGTAGAAATCACAAACAGACTTGATCCATCAAGTACTTAAAAAACATCTCTTCTAGAGGCTTTATATGCACATTCTAACAAAAGGATGTGATTTTATTTTTTAAAAAAGGATTCCTCAGGCATTCATAAATGTATAAAAGCAGCATATAAATGTATAAATGGTTAAACTATCTGTATTTATTAAAAAAAAGAATAAAAAAGCTCTTTTTTCTGCTTAACTGCTAATTACAGGAGGTTTTAAACTAAGTACATTCTATTTCTTAGTATCTGTAAAAATTAACTTAAATGTTAGCTGGCAATAAATGAATTTTGGAAAATATTAAAGTTTAAAAGTTGATTTGAATAGGTTTTATTTAATAGAGCTTAAAATACAAATTAAAGAATAAAACGCAATAATAATATTCCCAAAAACATAATTACTAACACTTAAATTTTTTAACAATGAAAAAATCAATTATTATGATGTTATCTTTAATGGTAACAAGCATCTATGCTCAAATGGATGATGCACAATCTAGCACATTTGTAAACACAAGTCAAATAGTAAGAACAGCAACACTAAATGAGCTGTATGAGCATGCTAAAATTTTAGAAAATTCAGGAACCGCCGCTGAAATAAATGCAAACCGACTTGCTATTAAAAATGCTTGGATGGAAGTTAACCCAGTAGTTGCAGCACTTTATAAGCCAATAGAAACTAACGGAAAACTACCCGAAACTATGGAAAATGTAGGAATTAATGGCATTCATTATCCTGAGGTGATTAAAGAAAGAAACCTTGAGTTAGAACGCCCACAACAAACACGTGATTGGGGCACAGACCGATTGCTATTTGAAGGTTTTGTGGATGGAGGAGTAGATATGGAAGTAACTAATAGTGGAGATATCTATATTTCTTTTTATCAAAATAATATTGATTTTGGAGGACAATTCGACATTATTTTTCTCTATAGATCCATAGATGGAGGCCAAACATTTCAAGAATGGCGAACTACAAACATTACCTCCCCCATCAGAAAATTGCAGCTCATATCAATAGATGGCACAGGAGACCAGTACATAGCAACTTATTTTGTTACAGATTCAAATACCTTTCAAGTGACAAGATGGAACACTGCAAGTGGTGCACTCACAGGCACAGTGATTGATACAGCTGTTACCGATTTTTCAGTCGATAAAAATTATCCAGTTACAACTTCAACACAAAGAGTTTTTGCAACATATTTAAAAACAATAGGCTGTCCAGAAGTATATTCAGCAAGAAGTACTGCAGGAGCATACGGATTTAATTGGGTTGATGCGGTTTCTATAGATAACGTATGTGGTCAACAAGTGGATTTTTCTTATGGTTCACTTGGCTCTTGCTATACCACCTATACTGGTGGTAATTCAGGAAACTTGTTGACTAATGTCAACCCCAATTCAAATGACCCAGGTTCTTGGACTACCAGAGAAACTTTAGAGTCAGGGGCAACAAGACAATCCCTAAATCCCATAATTAAGTCAACGAGATTACCGTTTGCGACGGATAAAGTACTTGTGGTTTCCTCCTCTCGTTTAGCAGGAACTACAGATAATTTTATTGGTAGAGGATATTATCGTCAAAATGGGGGTGCTTTTTCAAGCTTTAATCTGGCTCCTCTCGGTCCAAATTTTACTGCTGGACATTTTGATGCTTGGGTTAGAAAAAATAATAACGTTGAAACAATCCGGTTTTCCTATGTTATTGATGTGATTAATAATGCCTCCAATGATTTTAATAGAGTTGTTTCTTTTGACGGAAACAGTTTTAGTGCTAATGAAAATCCGTCAGACATAAGCCTCAATGTTTGGGACGGTTTTGCCTCGGCAATAGCTGAAACCCAAAATAACGAGCCTTGTTTAGCTTTTGTTGGAACAAGTAATACTGGTTCTTTTGGCATTAATTTATACTTTGATTCTAAAACGGAACTCCTTAGTACCCAAGATAACACTATAAATGGGTTGACCTATTTTCCAAATCCAACTACAGATGTACTACATATAAATGCGCTGCAAAATATAGAAGATATTTCTATATACAATCTATTAGGTCAAAAGCTAATGCAAGTAAAACCTCAACAAGAAAAGGTATCTTTACAAATAAGCTCATTAAATACCGGAATGTACATAATGAAAATAACTTCAGAAGGTAAAACGGCTACTTATAAAATAAATAAAAAGTAGTTTTTTTAAGGAGGGGCAATAAAGTTTGTATAAATGCCCCTTCCTTTTTTTATTTTTTGAAAACAAAATCGATTTTATTTTGTATTTTAGAGGTAACATTCGCTAAATAAATTATTTAACCATGAAAAAACTAAGTATTCTTTTTGTTTGCGTACTGCTTTTTGCAGCCTGCAAAGACAATCCAGTAGTTAAAAAAGCAAAAGAAGTTAAAGACAATGTATCCAACACACAAAAAGTGATTAAAGAATCCACCAAAATGCAGGATGACATCAAAGAACTTTCTGAAGCAACACCATTAACCAATGATGAAATGAAAGCTTGGCTTCCTGCGGAACTATCGGGAATGAAACGCACCTCTTTCAAAACAGGAGCAATGGGTATGATGAACATCGCCTCTGTGGAAGCCACCTATGCAACAGAAGACAAAAGCCGCTCATTTAAAGTGGAAGTCATCGATGGAGCAGGAGAAATGGGAGCCCTTTCAACCGCAGGTTTAAGAATGGCTTTTTCAATGGACTTTGAAGAAGAAACGGAAAGCAAAACCAGAAAAACCGTCAAAAAAAATGGGGTGAAAGCCATTGAAGAATATGATAAAAGAAGAAACCAATCTGTCATTCAATTCATGCAAGACAATCGTTTCTATATTAAAGCAACTGGCGAAAACATGGAAATGAAGGAACTTTGGGACTTAATTGAGGATATAGAAATAGACGAGCTAGGATAAAAAGTCATTTTTAAAAGTTATAAACAAAGTTGCCTATTTCAGGCAACTTTTTTTGTGTCAAAAAATGTACTATTTTAAAATATTTAACACAAAAAACTAATTTTTTCAATAACCTTAAAATTTCTCTAAAACCTTGTGTTTAAAGGTCAAACTTATACTTTTTATATAAGATAATAAATTGTTTATAACAGCAATAAAATGATTTTAAACATCAAGAAATCAGAGAAGTAGATTGTCATTTTAACAAAACAATAAGAACATCCCAATTTTGATGTGTTGAAAACTTTGTTGACAACGTTTGTAGATTAGGCTTTTAAAATCCATAGTGTTTTGTCATATTTGTTAGTCCCGAGACCATCCAAAATTTAGTAATATAATTCATTAAAAAAAGCAGTAAAACTATGAATGAAGTAGAGCCAATTTTAGCAGAAAACCCAGGACGATTCGTTATTTTTCCAATTCAACACCACGACATTTGGGAATGGTATAAGAAAAGTGAAGCTAGTTTCTGGACTGCTGAAGAAATTGACCTTAGCGAAGACGTTACCGATTGGCAAAACAAACTGAATAGTGATGAGCGGTATTTTATAAAACACATATTAGCATTTTTTGCCGCCTCTGACGGTATCGTTAATGAAAATCTTGCCGAAAATTTTGTGAGCGAAGTACAATATGCCGAAGCAAAATTCTTCTACGGCTTTCAAATTATGATGGAGAATATCCATTCAGAAACCTACTCACTTCTTATCGATACTTACGTAAAAGACGAAGTAGAAAAAGACAAACTTTTTCACGCTATAGAAAATTTTCCCGCCATTAAAAAGAAAGCTGACTGGGCCTTAAAATGGATAGACAGCCCTAGTTTTGCAGAGCGATTAATTGCTTTTGCAGCTGTGGAAGGCATCTTCTTTTCTGGAGCATTCTGCTCTATTTTCTGGCTAAAAAAACGCGGTTTGATGCCAGGATTAACGTTTTCTAATGAGCTTATTTCTCGCGATGAAGGAGTGCATTGTGACTTTGCAGTACACTTACATAACCATCACTTAGTGAACAAGGTATCCAAAGAACGCATCCGCGAAATTATTATTGATGCCCTAAATATTGAACGCGAATTTATCACAGAATCCCTTCCAGCAAGTTTAATAGGGATGAACTCCAAACTGATGACCCAATATTTAGAGTTTGTAACTGACCGACTCTTGGTAGAATTAGAATGCGAAAGGGAGTATAACGTAACCAATCCTTTTGATTTTATGGATATGATTTCCTTACAAGGAAAAACTAATTTCTTTGAAAAACGCGTTGCAGAATACCAAAAAGCAGGGGTTACTAATAAAGACAAAGAAACCAACAGAATAAGTTTCGACGAAGAATTTTAAGAGCCGAAGGTTTAAGGGATACTATGGATACTATAGATACTATAGCATCAACAGCAACAAAAGCATCCATAGAAACAACGGCAACAAAAGCATCCATAGTATCAACATTTATAATGAGTTATAAAAAATTACAAATAGGACAACTTTCCAGAACCCTTGTAATTGATATTCATGAAATGTCATTAAAACTACCTTCTTTTGAAAGGTTTGAAGTAGGAAGTCAGATAAGACGCTCCATAAAATCTGTAAAATCTAATATTGTTGAGAGCTATGGGAGAAGGCGATATAAAAAGGAATACATACGATTTATAATTTTTGCATTATCGTCAAACGATGAAACAATAGATCATTTAGAAACATTATTGGAAACGAAATCCATGAAAAATGAAAAACTATATGCTGATTTACATCAAAGACTAAATATATTAGGAATAAAAATTAATAACTTTTCCAAAAGCATAGAAAAACATCACGATAAGTTTGAAGAATAAACAACAGCATCAACAGCATCAATAGTATCTATAGAACCAAAGTATCAATAGTATCAATAGTATCAATAGTATCTATAGTATCATTAGTATCAACAGCACCAACAGCACCAACAGAACCAAAAGATATAAATTATGGATGTAGTAAAAAGAGATGGCAGAAGAGAACCCATCATGTTTGACAAAATAACCGCTAGGGTAAGAAAATTATGCTATGGACTAAATGATTTAGTTGACCCAGTGAAAGTAGCAATGCGTGTTATAGAAGGTCTTTATGACGGCGTTACCACTTCAGAGCTGGATAATCTAGCCGCTGAAATTGCAGCAACCATGACCATATCACATCCTGACTATGCCAAACTTGCGGCACGTATATCTGTTTCTAACCTGCATAAAAATACCAAAAAGTCATTTTCTGAGGTAATGGCAGATTTGTATAATTATATCAACCCAAGAACCGGAAAAAAAGCACCGTTATTAAGTGATGAGGTTTATGAAACCATCATGGCTAATGCAGAAGAACTAGATTCTACCATCATTTATAACAGAGATTTTAACTACGATTACTTTGGATTTAAAACCCTAGAGCGTTCGTATTTACTGAAACTAAACGGAGCCATTGCTGAGCGCCCACAACACATGTTGATGCGTGTTTCTGTAGGCATTCACTTAAATGATATGGAAGCGGTTAAGGAAACGTATGAATTAATGTCAAAAAAATATTTTACGCACGCAACACCCACACTTTTCAACTCCGGAACACCAAAACCACAAATGTCTTCTTGCTTTTTACTTGCCATGAAAGATGACAGTATTGATGGCATATATGACACCTTAAAACAAACTGCAAAAATATCGCAATCAGCAGGTGGTATTGGGTTGTCTATACATAACGTACGTGCAAGGGGCTCCTATATTGGCGGCACAAACGGAACATCAAATGGCATTGTACCTATGTTGCGCGTGTATAACGACACAGCTCGTTATGTGGATCAAGGCGGTGGAAAACGCAAAGGTTCTTTCGCTATTTATGTAGAACCTTGGCATGCCGATATTTTTGACTTTTTAGATTTAAAAAAGAACCACGGTAAAGAAGAAATGCGTGCTCGCGATTTGTTTTATGCTATGTGGATTCCAGATTTATTTATGAAACGCGTACAAGAAGATTCCACATGGACCTTGATGTGTCCTAATGAATGCCCAGGTCTTTTTAGCTGCCACGGCGATGAATTTGAAGCCCTTTATATGAAATATGAAGTAGAAGGAAAAGGAAGAAAAACCATAAAAGCAAGAGAGCTTTGGGAAAAAATTCTAGAATCGCAGATTGAAACAGGAACGCCTTATATGCTCTATAAAGATGCGGCAAATCGTAAATCTAATCAAAAAAATTTAGGTACAATACGTTCGTCAAACCTTTGTACCGAAATTATGGAATATACCTCTGCAGATGAGGTAGCCGTTTGTAATTTGGCTTCTATTGCCTTGCCTATGTTTATAAAAAACGGCGAATTTGACCATAAAGAACTGTTTCGGGTTACCAAACGAGTAACCAAAAACCTAAACCGCGTAATTGATAGAAATTATTATCCGGTAATAGAGGCTAAAAACTCTAATATGAGGCATAGACCCATAGGGCTTGGCGTTCAAGGTCTTGCCGATACTTTTATTTTATTGCGTTTACCTTTTACCAGTGATGCCGCAAAAAAACTAAATCAAGAAATATTTGAAACCTTATACTTTGCATCTGTTACCGCTTCAATGGAAGAAGCAATATCCGATGGGCCTTATGAAAGTTTTAAAGGTTCTCCCATTTCTGAAGGAGAATTTCAGCACAACCTATGGGGAATAAAAGACGAAGAATTAAGCGGAAGATGGAATTGGTCAAAACTTCGTAAAGAAGTTAAAAAGAACGGAGTAAGAAACTCTTTATTAGTAGCCCCAATGCCAACGGCTTCCACTTCACAAATACTAGGAAACAATGAGGCTTTTGAACCCTACACTTCTAATATTTACACCAGAAGGGTGCTCTCTGGCGAATTTATTGTGGTGAATAAACACTTGCTGGAAGACCTTGTAGATTTGGGACTTTGGAATGAGGATTTAAAACAAGAAATTATGCGAGCAAATGGATCGGTTCAAAATATTGACAATATCCCACAAGATTTAAAAGAACTTTACAAAACAGTTTGGGAGCTTAGCATGAAGGACATCATTGATATGTCACGCCAAAGAGGATATTTTATAGATCAGTCGCAATCGTTAAACTTGTTTATGGAAAATGCAAATATGGCAAAACTTACCTCCATGCACTTCTATGCATGGAAAAGTGGTTTAAAAACCGGAATGTATTATCTGCGAACTAAATCTGCAATGGATGCTATTAAGTTTACTTTAAATAACGATGCTAAAAAAGTGGATGAGCCTAAAGAAACTATTTTAGACACCGTAACTTCTGTAATTAACAAACCGCTAACCGCTCAGGAGTTAAGAGAGTTGTTAGCAAAATCAAAAACTGCTGATGCCGATGATGATTGTTTGATGTGCGGGTCTTAAAACCTTTAATTTATAAAATCATTTTGGTTTCGCACCTAAAATAAACCTGCTGTCCCCTAGGATTTAGCAGGTTTAATTTTTAGTTAATCTTTAAAGCCCTACAACTCGTTGTGAATTTTTGCTTTTTGATGTTCTGTATAATAGAGTTCTAGCATTTCAAGAGTAGAAGCAATCAAATCTTTTGTTTCTAATAATAACGTAAAGTACAACGCAGAATTTTTAGAACTAGAATCTGGATCTTTGGTTCGTTCTATTTGTTTTTCAATTTGAATAGACACATAATCAAAAAGTTCCTGTTTTTCATCTAAAATAGGACCAATATTTTGAAGAGATTTTTTATCAAATTCTTGTCTTGTTTTTTGAAATAAGTCAAATAGCTTGTTTTCGATTTCTTTTAAATCCTTTATTTGATTAAATTTAAGTCCTTTGTGATTATTTTTAACGTGTTTTAAACTAGCTTTTGTTATCAATTCAAGCGATTGTGCTATATCTTGAAGATTGTCTTGAACCAATAAATAGAATCTGCTTGCACCTACATCGGGACCTTCAATATTTTTAATATAATAAAATATATGATCTTTTAAGTCTTCTACCTCACTATCTAATTTTGCAGTATATTTTTTGGCGTTTTTAAGTTTTTTGACGTCCTGTTTTGCTAAACCTTCAATGGTAGCAGCATACGCTTTGCTAGCTCGTTTCATAATCGTAGAAACATTGGCAGAACTTTCTTCAATTACTCCTTTTATGGAGGTGCTTCCGGCTTTTTTAAATAGCTCGTCTTCTTTTAGTTCTGAAGCAGCTTTTTTACTTCTAAGATAGGTTCTAAAGATAAGAAATACTGCTATAGTAAAAAGAAAAATCAAAGAAATTTCGCCAAAAATAAAAATAATAAAGGCGAGTACTGCCGCGGTTATAAAAGCAATAATTGCGGTCATAAACCATCCTCCTATAACATTTAAAACTCCAGCAACACGATACACTGCGCTATCGCTTCCCCAAGCACGGTCTGCAAGGGACGTTCCCATGGCCACCATAAAAGTTACATAAGTAGTAGATAAAGGTAGTTTAAGTGAGGTGGCAAAAGAAATAAGTAAACTGGCAATCATCAAGTTTACTGCTGCGCGAATCATATCAAAAGCAGGAGCATCTATTTTTTTATCGAGAGCAAGGGCTTTAGGTTTCATAAATCTTTTTTCAAAAGACTCGTTTACTTTACTAGGAAGTATATATATCAACCCTTGATTTGCAAGAATAAAAAATCTAACCAATTGTTGCGATAGTATATTGGAGTGAAAACGTTCTTTACCCTCTGTTTGTCTGGATAAATCTACCGAAGTTTTTACAACTCTTTGTGCTTTTTCTGAAAACCACAGCGTAAGAACCATCACAAGACCGGCTAATAATAAGAGATATATGGGTGTGCCAACCTTGTTGGCTAGCATAGCCATATTAAATTCATTAGCAGCTATGCCAGAGGCGGCCCAAGCTTCGTATCCTTGATATGCAGCTATAGGTACACCAATAAAGTTTACCAAATCATTCCCAGCAAATGCCATGGCTAATGCAAAAGTCCCTAAAACAATAATTAATTTGTAAACATTAAATTGAAACAACTTTTTTAGAATAAAGGATAAAAACCCCCATATCAAGAAATTATAAAATAAAAATTGTAGCAAGTTGCTATTAGCCCATGTGGTAAGTTGTTCTGGTAAAATGGTGGTTCCTTTTAATCCCTTTATAATGATAAAATAAAATATAGCGGTAATGCCAATACCTCCAAAAATGGCAGGTACATAGCTTGGTTTTTTTTCAAAATGAAAGCTAACTAAATAGCGCGTAATAAATTGAACAATAGCACCAACGGTAAACGCAATTACAACTGAGAGTAAGATGCCGAAAATAATTTCTAAAGCCTTTTCACTATTAATGTAATTGCCTAAATTAGAAAAAGTATCCTCACTATGGTATATTTTAAGTAAAGCCATACATACAGCAGCACCTAATAACTCAAAAACAATAGAAACGGTGGTAGAGGTGGGCAAACCTAAGGAGTTAAAAAAATCTAATAATAAGATGTCTGCTATCATAACAGACATACAAATAATCATGATTTCGTTAAAATAAAAAGCACTTGGTACAAAAATTCCACTTCTTGCAATTTCCATCATACCACTAGAAGAAACAGCACCAAAAAAGATACCCACGCTGGCAACTATCATAATAATTTTAAAGGAAACTGCCTTAGAACCAATGGCAGAATTTAAAAAATTTACAGCGTCATTACTGACTCCAACTACTAAATCTGCAATCGCCAAGACTCCTAAGGCGATTATCATAATCAAATACATATCGTTCATTTATCTGGAAGAAATTTAGACCATAAAATTGTAATTTATTTTCATATTCTATGTTACCAAAATGTTATCTGTTTTATAATTTTGGGTTGTGTTTTTTTCTTTGAATTGGCAATAAAAATCAGAGTTTATTAGGGATATTACACTAATTTAAGCACTTATTAAAATGATAAAATATTGAAAAACAATAATATAAGAATGCAGTGTAAACTTAATGTTAAGTAAACATTACATAATTGTAAAATATTCACTATATTTGTTTAGTAAATATTAATTAAATCCTACTTCCTATGAAAAAGATAGTTTTATTGCTCGTATTTGTTTTTTCAACTTCATTATTTGTTGCACAAGAAACAACCAAAAAGGAATTAGTAAAAAAAGGAGACTTGGTAGCAGCTACCTTATATCATTCAAATAATGCGATTGCTCAAGAAGGTTTTTATAACAAATTGGGTAAACTACAAGGCACTTGGACTAGTTATGATGCCGATGGAAACAAAACCGCAATTGCTCAATATGATAATGGAAAAAAAGTGGGTACTTGGTATTTTTATAGTGATGAAGTTTTACGTGAAGTAAAATATAGTGCTAATAAAATAGCAACCGTTACGACTTGGAGAGATAGTGAAACTCAGGTAGTGAGCAATTTAAAATAATAAATTTTTATACCCTATAAAAAAAGGCTTCCTAAACTTTAGGAAGCCTTTTTATTGGCTAATTTTAATTAAAAATTTAAACTATATCCAAGTGAAAAGGATGTTCCTGGGGCTCTAAATGAAAAAGGTTTGTTTTCTGCACCAAAGGATTCGTATAAACTCTCTCTCTCATTATCTAATATATTATCTGCTTTAAAAGTTATAGATGATCTTTTCTCTTTTCCAATAGTTTTTGAAAAAGTAAAACTTAAATTATTAAAAGGTTGTACAAAAACATCTGGATTTTTACCAAAACCAACAACTTCTAAAGTTTTTCCTTGCACATTAAAGTAAACACCGGTTTCTAAACCCAAATTTTCATTATTGTATTGCAAACTACTGTTTATTAAAAAAGGAGATTGACCTTGCAATGTTCTTGTGTCACTAATTTTTTCGCCAGTTCTTGCAAAAGTTTTTCTAGATTCAAATTCTTCCCCTTCCCCTTTATTCATTTCTATTCGGGATTCGATAACAGAAAAATTGAAATTAACACTAAGATTTTTTAACCCATCTGATAAGAATCCGAAATGTTTTCTAGCCTCAAATTCAACACCAAATACATCTGCTGAAGGTGCATTTCTAGGGGTAAAATTATTAGGTGCAATATTAGAAAAAGCAACTAACTCAATCGGGTCTTTAAATTTTTTATAAAAACTACTCAAGGCAAACATTTGTGCATCGTCGCCAAATATTTCAAAGCGTATATCAAAATTATCGATATAAGAAGGTTGTAAATCTATGTTCCCCAAAAAAGTAATTCCGGTTAACAAATCTGCTATTTGCACTAATGATTTTTCTTTAAAACTTGGCCTTGCTGTAGTTCTTGAATAGGAAAGTCGCAAATTAGTATTGGGCTGTACTTCATAAATCAAATTAGCGGAAGGAAAGAAGTCAAGTTCGTCAAGGAGCTTGTCGTTATCAAACACTAAGGTTTGTCCGTTCAGTCTTCCTTCACCAGTAAATAAAGAAGTAAACTGTTCTGCTCTAACTCCTAATATTGTTTTAAAATTTTTAGCCATTTTAAATTCATTAGATATATATATTGCAGCTGTATTTTGATTTGCATCAAAAGTATTTGCTGGTTGAAAACTTCCTCGTATATAGTAGCCAGAATTTGAACCTACCGTCCAAACATTATCTGGACTTAAAATAGCATCAGGGTTTCCGTTTAAATCTCCTGGATTTACTGCTCTTAAGCCGATATCATAATTGTTAATACTATAATCTCTTTGCTTGTAGCTATAAAGACCACCAAATTTTAAAACGGCACTTTTTTCAAATAAAGTATATTTTTTTGAAAAATCAATTTTACCAATAGCATTAACCTCTTCAAGATTCCTCCATATTCTATTAGGAAAACCTGCGTCTGAGCTAATTGTAAAACCATCGTTCTCTTTTATAAAAGTAGTTAGTCTCACATCTTTGTCTTCGCTTTTTGAAAGTGTGGGCGACACTTTCCAGTCTGTTGTAAAGGAGCCACCTCCACTGGAATGTTTTCCGCCAAATAAAAGAGTAGATACGGAACGCTGGGTGTACTCTAAATTGTCTTTAACGGTTTCTATAGCATTTGATATTTCTGTATTTTGATCAAATAAGGCCGCTTTACTTTCTCCATTTTGAAGGTGTAGAATATTTAAAGTGTATTTTGATTTTTCAGTTTTATAAGAAAGTCCAGCCATTAAGGATGCTAGCACATTGTTTTGCCCTAAATCACCAAACTGTCTTCTATCAAAACGCAACTCAAAATCATCATTTGCTTCCGGTTTTTGATAAACACCATTTTCAAAGCCTTCATAAAAGGTTGTTGCGTTTTTATAATCTAGAGATGCTATAAAACCAAGTTTATTGTTGCCTATGTTAAATTGGTTTCCATAATTAAAACCAATACTAAAATCCATCAAACTTTGTTCTCGTTGTGCAGCAAGGGTTGGATTAAAAGAACGAGTTATGGTTTCAAGAGCACTATTGCCTTCTGCTGGATTTGGAATAATTGTTTGAGGTGAAATAGGTAATTTTCTTGTGCCATCATCAAAACCTAAAAAATCTGTTTTTCCTCCATCATAATTTAAGTAATTTTTGTTAAAATGCATATCCGGATTATATCCGGCAGAAATTGAAAAACCCATTTGTTTTTTAGAAGGAAAATCTTTTGTAACAATATCTACCACACCACCCGTAAAATCTGCTGGAAGATCTGCAGATGCAGATTTATAAACAATGACATTTTCTAATATATTTGTAGGAAATATATCCATTTGTATGGTGTTTTTATCAGGATCTAAACCTGGTATATCCATTCCATTTAAAATAGATTTTGTATATCTATCTCCTAAACCTCTAACATAAACAAATTTACCTTCTTGTACTGAAACGCCAGGTATACTTTTTACTGCAGATGCAATGTTACTGGCACCACTTCTACTTATGCTTTCTGAGGAAAGACCATCCATAAGTGTTGCTGAATTTTTTTGTAGATTGAGTACAGATTCTTCAGTGTTTCTTCTGGCAGTTGTTGTGATTATAACCTCATCTAATAAGCCGGCGGAAGCATTTAAAGTGATATTAAGATTAAAAACGCTTCCTTTCTTTACTACAACATCCTGAACTTCTTTGGTTTCATAACCTACAAATGAAAATTGTATAGTGTAAATTCCTTCCTCTAATTCTAATATATAATCTCCTTCAAAATCTGAAGTTGTTCCTATATTAGAACCCTTTACTAAGATGTTTGCAAATGGTAGAATGTCGTTATATTCACCATCATTCACCGTACCGGAAATTTTTCCACTTTGGGAAAAAACTAAAAAGGGAACAATAAAACTAAGTAAAAACGAAAATAAATGTTTTCTTGTCATGATTTTTTTAATTTATCTTAAAAAGGATAAGATTTTATTATTCTATATGGTGTTTTTTATATTCAAAAAGTCCACCTCCAATAAAGGAGATGGACAATCTTATTTATTGGATAGTACAACCTAAAGTGCACCTTTTTGTGAGGCAAAAGTCCAAGTGAAAACACCTAGGTTTGCACCTACTGTTGCTGCAGATGGGTTAGCGATTGCGGTAGCATGACTTGTGAAATTTGTTTCACTGCCAGCGGGAGTATTAACTAAAAGTGCTCCTACATTTGGAACGCCAGCTGGTAATACTATTTGCCAGTTTGAAAAACTAATAATACCATTAACGAAGTTATCTTGAGAGGCTTGCCCATTAAAACGTATTTTTGCATCCGCTCCAAAGCCATAGGCTAAAACATTATTAAAACTTCCACGAGCACCGTCTCTATAGTCAGCGTAGAAGGCATTTGCTGCGTTTCCAATTAAGGTTATGCTATTCATTGTAAAAGAAGCATACGTTGCAGCAGAACCTTCAGGGCCATCAATCTCTATGGCTCTATCTGAATTTGCAGTTTGAATAACAACAGCATTTGATATTGTTCCTGAATAGGATTGATCAACATCTAATCCATCATCTTGTTGACCCCAAGCAAGTAGATTTGAAGCGTTTACTGTCCCACCAAACCATTCAAAAGCGTCATCTTGATTTGCTACAACTTCCACATGGTCAATAATAGTTCCTGAACCAACTCCTCCCAAAGTAAGACCATTAATTTCATTGTCTTGACCTATAGCAATTCCACCATGTCTTATAGAAACATAACGGATGATTCCTGAATTATCATTAGAAATATTCCCTCCATATTGACCAAAAGGCTCGTTTGCAGGGATTCCTTCAATTTGATTTGTCAATAAGTCACCACTAACTGAAATAGGAGCTCTTCCTAATACCAAAACACCACCCCATAATCCTGAATCCTCTACGGTAAGATTTGTTCCTGCTGTTTGTCCAACTGCAATATTATCAAGAATGGAAGTAAAAATGATAGGTTCGCTGGCAGTACCATCAGCAATCAATTTTCCGCCTTGATCTACAATTAATGCAGAAGCTTGAGTATCTTGCCCTTGTGCTCCTTTAATAATGGTTCCTGGCTCAATGGTTAATGTAACTCCTTCGTTAATTACTACCTTGCCGTCTAAAATATAAATATTATTAGCTGTCCATGTTTCATTTGCGGTTAATAAACCAGTTTTTGTAATAACCTCCCCTTGTGGCCCATCGTCCACTACAACCGGTGTATTATCATCACTGCTGCAACTGGTTACAAAGCCTAAAGCTGTGATTGCCATAATGGATAAAAATAATTTTTTCATGATTTTTAGTTTTAATTTAAGTTACAAATGTTTAAAATAAGTTGCTTTAATATTTTGACACAAAGAAACCTCAACTATGTAAAGTGGGTGTTATCTAGCGATTAATACTTTGTCAAGACAAGGTTACCTTTGTGTTAAGAAGTTTCAAGATTTAAGAATGGAATATATTTCCATGTAAAGTAGTATCTTGCTCTCCCTAAAAAAAAGTATTATGATGCAATGGGAACAACTGTTGTCGCTTAAAAAACAAGGCGATACCACCAAAAGACTCCGCAAAGAACAAGATGAAACTCGTTTGGCTTTTGAAGTAGATTATGATAGAATAATCTTTTCATCAAGTTTTAGAAGCTTGCAAGATAAAACACAAGTAATACCTCTTTCTAAAACCGATTTTGTGCACACACGGCTTACGCATAGTCTAGAAGTATCTGTTGTAGGTCGTTCAATAGGTAGGCAAGTAGGTAAAGCAATTTTACAAAAACACCCACATTTGCAAGAAATTTACGGCTATAAATTTAATGACTTTGGCGCTATTGTTGCCGCTGCCTCATTAGCCCATGATATTGGAAATCCACCTTTTGGGCACAGTGGTGAAAAAGCAATTGGCGATTTTTTTCTGAATGGATCTGGGAAAAGATTTAAAAACCTACTCACTGAAAAACAATACCAAGACCTTATAGATTTTGAAGGCAATGCCAACGGATTTAAGATATTAACTCAAAACAGAGTAGGTGTAGAAGGAGGATTACGCCTAACCTATGCTACACTTGGAACCTTTATAAAATATCCAAAAGAATCGCTCCCCAAAAAACCAACCCCTCATATTTGTGACAAGAAATTTGGTATTTTTCAATCGGATACTGAATTTTTTAAAGAAGTTGCAGAGGAGTTAGGAATGATAAATAGAGGGAATAATAAAAATCTTAGTTTTCATCGCCATCCTTTATCCTTTTTAGTAGAGGCAGCAGATGATATTTGCTATACTATAATCGACTTTGAAGATGGTATTAATTTAGGTTTGATAGATGAAGAATTTGCTTTAGAATATCTTATTAATTTAGTGAGAGATACAATAAACACTTCAAAATATAATACCCTTACTAATAAAGAAGACAGATTGAGCTACCTAAGAGCTTTAGCAATCAACACTTTAATTAAAGAAGCAACAGCTCTATTTGTCGCCAATGAAGAAGCTATTTTAAAAGGTGAATTTGACGTCTCTTTATTAGGCAAAAGTAAATATAAAGCACAAATAGAAGATATAATTTCCCTAAGTATAATAAAAATATACACTAGCGATGAGGTTGTGGCAAAAGAAATAGCAGGATATAAAATACTAACCTCCTTATTAGAGGTCTATACGATAGCAGTTGAAAACGCTTTTCATTCTAAAGAAACTCATTATGACAAATTAATATTGAAAGGTTTTAGAGAATTTGAGGACAAAACCTCTAAAAATATTTACCACTACTTATTACAGTCTTGTTCTTTTATTGCAGGACTAACAGATGGTAATGCACTTTTGACTTTTAATAAAATAAACGGCAACAATGTTTAGATTTCGTTAATTAAGTTAAAATAAAAATAAAAATTTGTCAGTTATTTTTTTATATATATATTTAGCAACCATTAATAAATGACTTATTAACAGTTAGTTTTATAAATTAAACGAAACTTTTAAGTCCTAAAAATTCCCTTAAAACAATGAAAAAAACTATTTTTCTCTTTGCATTCTTGTGTGTTAGTCTAGTGCAAGCACAAGATTTTTTAGGAGTAATTAACTCCTATTTTAACGAACATCGTACACAACTTGGTTTAAGTGCGCAAGATGTTTCAGACATACACATCTATAACCAACATTTTTCTAAAAGCACCTCTGTAAACCATGTTTATACTGCGCAAAGGTATCAGGGTATAGAAGTTTTTAATGCCATTGCAAATTTTGCCATTGCAAATAATGTAGTTCGCCATATTGAAAATGGATTTATTGGGCAATTGTCACAAAAAGTAAATACAACAAATCCTACATTAACTCCACAGCAAGCCATACAAAAGGCCGCTTTACATTTAGGTTTAAATACACCAGTAGGATTAGAGCTACTTGGAACCCCAGAAAACAATAAATATGTTTTTTCTAACGGAAATATTTCGCAAGAAAACATTAATGTAAAATTAGTTTTACAACCAAATGATGAGGCAACTTTTCTTCGTTTGGCGTGGGATTTAGACATTCATTTAAAAGATGGAAGTCATTGGTATAGCGCTAGAATTGATGCACAAAACGGGCAATTATTAAACACCCACGATTGGGTTTCTAGTTGTAATTATGATGCAGATTCTACCCAAATTCATAACCATACAATAGCTACAACCAATGAAAGTGTTTTATTAAAAAGCACAATCAAAAGAAATTTTATGACACCCAATGATGGATCTTCTTACCGCGTTTTTGCCATGCCCAATGAAAGCCCAAGCCACGGTTTAGATGAAGTGGTGTCTGAGCCTGCAAATGCTATTGCATCTCCTTTTGGATGGCATGATACTAATGGCGTTGCCGGACCAGAATTTACAATTACCAGAGGAAATAATGTAAGAGCTAGAGCAGATTTAGCTGGTAATAATGGCGGCAATTCTGCAGAAGGTGGTGCAGGTTTAGATTTTGACTTTGCTTTTGATTTAGACCAACAACCTTTAGGCTATATAGATGCAGCAACCACCAATTTATTTTATTGGAATAATATTATGCACGATGTGTGGTATCAATATGGTTTTGATGAAGCAAGTGGTAATTTTCAGGAATTTAATTATACCGGTTTAGGCGTTGGAAATGATTCTGTAAATGCAGACGCACAAGACGGTAGTGGAACAAATAACGCTAATTTTTCTTCACCTCCAGAGGGAAACAAACCAAGAATGCAAATGTTTTTATGGTCAGCAGCGGGGCCTCCAGGCAACCCTTTAACAATAAACAATGGACCACTAGCAGGAAATTATACTGCTACTAGTGCAACTTTTGGTCCTGGTTTACCTATAGTGCCACTAACCGCTGATTTAGCCTTGGTTTTAGATGATGATGCCGGCGTTTCTACAGACCCTAATGACGGTTGTGATAACATTACAAATGGCCCATCATTGGTTGGAAAAATTGTTGTAATTAGAAGAGGTGAATGTGAATTCGGATTTAAAGTACTTGCTGCAGAAACACAAGGTGCCGTTGCAGTTATTATTGTTAATAATGTTCCTGCTGCACCTATAGCTATGGGTCCTGGAGCAGTTGGTGGAAGTGTAACTATTCCGTCTATAATGGTAAATCAGGCAGATGGAGAGGCAATCATTCTATCTTTGTCAAATGGCGATACGATTAATGGAACATTGGTGGAAACAGGGCCTTTTCAACTAGATGGTGATTTAGATAATGGTATTATAGCTCACGAATATGGGCATGGAATTTCTACCAGACTTACAGGAGGAGCCTTTAATAGTAATTGTTTGCAAAATGCAGAACAAATGGGAGAAGGATGGAGCGATTGGTTTGGATTAATGCTTACCATGAAAGCCAGTGATACTCCAGAACAACGCAGAGGAATAGGCACATTTGTTATAGGACAACCAAATGACGGTATTGGAATTAGACCAGCACCTTACAGTACCAGCTTTGCAGTTAATCCTTTCACTTACGGAGCCACAAATAATGGTAATATTTCCCAACCACACGGTATTGGTTTTGTTTGGGCAACGATGCTTTGGGATTTAAACTGGGCTTTAATAAATGAATATGGTTTCGATCCAGATTTTTATAATGGTACCGGAGGTAATAATATTGCAATGCAATTAGTTATTGACGCTCTTAAATTACAGCCTTGTAGTCCAGGTTTTGTAAATGGTCGTGATGCAATTTTGCAAGCAGACTTATTGGCTAATGGTGGTGCAAATACTTGTCTTATTTGGAATGTTTTTGCAAATAGAGGTTTAGGATTTAGTGCCTCTCAAGGTGGATCAAATAATCGTTTTGATCAAGTAGAGGCGTTTGACCTTCCTGTTGAATGTTCTTTAGGATCTTTAGACCAATCTTTAAATAACTTTAGGATTTTTCCAAACCCATCAAATGGAAATATATATATCACTTCTAGAATAGATGTGGGAGATAGTACCATTTCTATTTTTGATATCAATGGAAGAAAAGTATTTTCACAAGATGTTTCTATGGATGGAACCATTCAGGTGAATGCACAAGGTCTTAAAACAGGATTATATTTAATTAAAATTGAAGGTGATAATTTTACTCATAACGCAAAATTAATTATCAAATAATTTTTAAATATTGGCTATTACAAGAAAAAGACTGTCAAAAATGACAGTCTTTTTTATTTACATTAAAGAAGTTATACTAATTATTTTTTTAAAAATGGCAGAGGCAGATATCCCAAAAAGTTCCTGAAGCTCTTCTACAGTGCCATGCTCTGGAAAATTATCAGGAATACCCATGAGGTGAACTTTATTTTTAAAATGGTTTGCCGAGGCGTATTCAAGAATAGCACTACCAAACCCCCCAGCGATAACACCATCTTCAATAGTCAGGATGGTTTCATACCCATTAAAAACTATTTCTAGCATTTTAGTATCAAGGGGCTTTAAAAAACGTAAATCATAGATTCCAATAGCATCTTTTTCAAGTATTTTGGACACAGCATCCATTACATTATATAAAATAGGGCCTATTCCTAATATTGCTAATGTATTGCCTTTTTGTAATTCTTCCCCTTTTCCAATTTCTATTTTTGAAAAAGGCTTTTTCCAATCTATTAGGCGCCCTCTGCCTCTAGGATAGCGAATAGCAATAGGCAGTTTTAAACCCAATTGTGCGGTGTAAAGCATATTGCGAAGTTCTATTTCATACCTCGGAACAAAAATAATAAGATTAGGAATACACCGTAAATAGGCAATATCAAATATGCCATGATGTGTTGCGCCGTCCTCTCCTACAATTCCCGCACGATCCAAACAAAAGATAACGGGAAGTTTTTGTAAACACACATCGTGAATCACTTGGTCATAGGCTCTTTGTAAAAAGGTAGAGTATATATTGCAATAAACAACCATTCCTTGGGTAGCTAATCCAGCAGCAAAGGTTACTGCATGTTGCTCAGCAATACCTACATCAAAAGCCCTTTCGGGAAATTTATCCATCATAAACTTTAATGAACTTCCAGTGGGCATTGCAGGAGTTATTCCAATGATTTTTGAATTTTTTTCTGCAAGCTCCACTAAAGTAATTCCAAAAACATCTTGAAATTTTGGGGCTTGTAATTCTGAACTTTTAGGAAACAAATCACCCGTAACTTTATCAAATTTTCCTGGGGCGTGATATTTTACCTGATTTTCTTCTGCTTGTCGAAGGCCTTTCCCTTTTTTGGTAATCACATGAAGTAATTTTGGACCTGAAACCTCTTTTAATCGGTTAAGTTCTTTTAGTAATGCTAGTATATTGTGTCCATCAATTGGACCTGAATAATTAAAATTTAATGCTTCAAAAATATTGTCCTGTCGTGGTGTTTTATTAAGTGATACTTTTGTGAGATATTCTTTTAAAGCACCAACACTTGGGTCAATTCCAATAGCATTATCATTTAAAATCACTAATATGTTGGTGTTGGTAACTCCAGCATGATTCAACCCTTCAAAAGCCATGCCCGAGGCAATAGAAGCGTCACCTACTATAGCTATATGCTGCCTTTTGGTATTGCCATTTAATTGTGAAGCAATTGCCATTCCTAATGTAGCTGAAATTGCTGTAGAGCTATGTCCAACTCCAAAGGTGTCATATTCACTTTCATCTCTTTTTGGGAAACCACAAATACCGTTAAGCATTCTATTGCTAGAAAAGGAGTTTTTTCTACCAGTAAGAATTTTATGTCCATAAGCTTGATGGCCCACATCCCAAACCAGAATATCATTGGGAGTTTGAAACACATAATGCAAGGCAATTGTTAGTTCTACAACGCCTAAACTTGCGCCTAGATGTCCTTCTTTTGTAGCAACAATATCAATGATAAAGCGCCGCAATTCCTCAGCTAACTGCGGCAATTGGCCGGGATGCAATTTTCGCAAATCTTCAGGAAAAGTAATAGTATCTAACAAATTTGAACCCATAGCACAAAAGTAATCATTTGAAATTGTATTTTTGATTTTTATAGCTAGGAGACTTTAGATGTTAGATGTTGCATGTTGAAAGCAGGTGGATAACCATTAACAAATAACAACTTTGAAATGTAAAATTTAAAATAAAATTGATGGATTCCTTTGACGATACGTATTTTATGAAACGCGCTTTGCAAGAAGCAGAAACAGCTTATGAAAAAGGGGAAATCCCAATTGGTGCCGTCATTGTTATTGATAATAAAATTATTGCAAGAGCACACAATCTCACTGAAACGTTAAAGGATGTAACTGCTCATGCAGAAATGCAGGCAATAACTGCTGCTGCAGATTATCTCGGTGGAAAATATCTTAAAAAATGTACTTTATATGTTACTATTGAACCCTGCCAGATGTGTGCCGGTGCACTTTATTGGAGTCAAATAGACAGAATAGTTTTTGGGGCAAGAGATGAAAAACGTGGATGTAAAGTGATGGGAACAACACTTCATCCCAAAACTAAAATAGAAGGAGGAATACTTGCGGATGAGGCTTCCTCACTACTGATTCGTTTTTTTGTGGAGAAACGAAATTTGAATTAATTTTTATTGAAAGATAAAACCCGAAAAACACTAGGTGTTTCTCGGGCTTAAAATTTAATTAAAATGGGTTACTTTTTATAAAAAGTAAGATATAGATTAAAGTTCTAATGCTTTTTTCACGTCATTGTTCATCAATAATTCGGATGGGTTTTCCAATGCTTCTTTTATTGCAACTAAAAAGCCAACAGATTCTTTTCCGTCAATGATACGGTGGTCATAGGAAAGTGCAAGATACATTACAGGAGCAACAGCGATTCCTCCATTTTTTACAACCGCACGTTCCACAATATTGTGCATTCCTAAAATAGCGCTTTGTGGTGGGTTAATTATTGGGGTAGAAAGCATAGAGCCAAAAACACCTCCATTTGTAATTGTAAAGGTGCCTCCTGTCATTTCATCAACAGTGATAACTCCATCTCTTGCTCGTAAAGCAAGGCGTTTTACTTCGTTTTCTACACCTCTGAACGATAAGTTTTCAGCATTGCGAATTACAGGAACCATCAACCCTTTAGGCCCAGAAACTGCTATGCTTATGTCTTTAAAGTCATAAGTAATTTTGTAATCGCCATCAATCATAGAATTTACATCTGGATACATATCCAATGCTCTTACTACAGCTAGTGTGAAGAAGGACATAAAGCCTAATCCTACACCATGTTTGTTTTTGAAATCTTCTTTGTATTGATTTCTCAAGTCAAAAATAGCCGACATATCCACTTCGTTGAAGGTGGTTAGCATGGCGGTTTCGTTTTTAGCGCTTACCAATCGTTCAGCTACTTTACGACGAAGCATGGATAGTTTTTTGCGTTCTTCACCGCGTTTTCCTGGTCCAGGAGTTCCCATAGAAGGGTGTGCATTTATAGCATCTTCTTTGGTTATGCGACCCTCGCGACCACTTCCTTGTACATCGGTTGTTTTAATGTTTTTTTCATCTAATATTTTTTTAGCGGAAGGGGATGGAGTGCCTAAAGCATAAGATTTTTCTTTTTCAGAATTTCCTTTTTCAGGTTCGGCTTTTTCATTGGTTTTTTCTGCTTTCTTTTCCTCTTTGTCTAAGTCTTTTGCGGAGTTATCGTTTGAGCCTTCATCACCTGATTTTTCGTAGGTATCTATTTTTCCATCGCTGGCTATTGCTTTGTCTCCTTTTGGTTTTTTTGCTGAAGTGTCTATCAAACAAACCACTTCACCAACAGCAACTGCATCGCCCTCGGCAGCTTTAAGCGTGATAATACCACTTGCTTCAGCTGGAAGTTCAAGGGTAGCTTTGTCGCTATCTACTTCTGCAATGGCTTGGTCTTTTTCTACATAATCACCATCGGCTACTAGCCATTGTGCTATTTCTACTTCGGTGATGGACTCTCCCGGTGAGGGAACTTTCATTTCTAAAACCATAATATGTATGTATTTATCCCAATTTTTATGGGTGTGGTTGTTCTTTATTAATTTTCTATGGATAATGTTTTATCAAAAACGCTATCAATAACTCGTTGATGGCGACGTTTTGATCTTACAGAGCTTCCTGCTGCAGGTGCGCCATAAAATTTACGACTGCAAATTCTAAAGTTTTTTGATTCCTCAAAATGCATCATTAAAAAGCTGTAAGCACCCATGTTTCTGGGCTCTTCTTGTGCCCAAACCAAATCGTCGGCGTTTTTGTATTTTTTGATGATTTCTCTAATTTTCAGTGCAGGTAATGGAAAAAGTTGTTCTACTCTTACAATGGCTATGTCGTCTCTTTTTGTTTCTTCTTTCACTTCCAATAAATCGTAATAGAATTTTCCAGTACAAAATACTAATGATTTTATTTTTGTCACTTTTGCTGTGGGGTCGTCTATTACTTCCTGAAAACTTCCATTTGCAAATTCTTCTTTAGTAGAAACTACTTTTGGGTGACGAAGTAAGCTTTTTGGAGTAAAAACAATTAATGGCTTTCTATAATTTATTTTCATTTGGCGACGTAGCAGATGGTATAAATTTGCGGGGGTTGTTACATCGGCAACAAACATATTGTCTTTAGCACAAAGTTGTAAATAGCGTTCCATTCTAGCGGAACTGTGTTCTGCTCCTTGTCCTTCATATCCATGGGGTAAAAGCATGACTAAACCATTTTGTAGCTTCCATTTGTCTTCAGCTGCAGAAATATATTGATCTATCATTATTTGTCCGCCATTACTAAAATCGCCAAATTGTGCTTCCCATATAGTTAATGTATTTGGGCTTGCCATAGCATAGCCATAGTCAAAACCTAGGACACCGTATTCTGATAAAAGGGAATTATAAATATAAAAATTTCCTTGTTTTTCTTGCAGTTGATTTAATAATAATATTTCTTCTTCGCTTTCTTCAACCTTAACAACGGCATGACGGTGAGAGAAGGTGCCACGCTCTACATCTTGTCCACTCATACGCACGTCAAAACCTTCGCTTAAAAGGGTGCCATAAGCTAGTAATTCTCCCATTGCCCAATCCAATTTATTGTCTTTGAAGTACATTGCTTCTCGGGCTTCAATAAGTTTTGTTATTTTACGTAAAAACTTTTTGTCTTTTGGAAGTTTGGTGATGGTTTTAGCGATTTCGGTTAACTTTTTCAAGTCAAAAGTAGTATCTACTTTTTCCATCATTTTTGTTTCTTCAGCATAAACAAAGCCTTCCCATTCATCTTTCATAAATGGTGTAACGATTGTTTTTTCTTGCTTTTTGGAAATTTCCAGTTTTTCTTCCAGTATATTTTTGTAATCTTCTTCTAGTTTTTGAACAAAGTCTTTGTCTATAACACCTTCTTTTATAAGTTTTTCTGCATAAATATCTCTTGTATTTTCGTGCGTGGAAATTGCTTTGTATAATTTTGGTTGGGTAAAACGTGGTTCATCTCCTTCATTGTGGCCGTATTTTCTATATCCTAATAAATCAATAAAAACATCTCTACCAAATTCCATTCGGTATTCTAAAGCAAAAGTAACGGCATGAACTACAGCTTCAGCATCATCTGCATTTACATGTAGGACAGGAGAGAGAGTTACTTTAGCCACATCTGTACAATAGGTAGAGGATCGTGCATCTAGATAATTAGTGGTAAAGCCTACTTGGTTATTGATGATGATATGAATGGTGCCTCCGGTTTTATATCCGTCTAATTGTGCCATTTGAACTATTTCATAAACAATGCCTTGACCCGCTATTGCAGCGTCACCGTGAACAATAATTGGCAATACTTTTTGGATTTCTCCATTATAATAACGGTCTTGTTTTGCTCTTGTAATTCCTTCTACCACGGCACCTACGGTTTCTAGGTGAGATGGGTTTGGTGCGATGTTAATGTTTATCTTTTTACCACTTCTGGTTTTTTTGATTTTTGTCCAACCTAAATGGTATTTTACATCCCCGTCAAAAATATCTTGTTTGTAGTCTTTTCCATCAAATTCGGTAAAGATATCTTTAGCATTTTTCCCGAAAATATTTACTAAAGTGTTTAATCGGCCTCGGTGTGCCATTCCCATAACAAATTTTTCAACACCCATATCGGCAGCTTTTTCAATAATTGCGTCAATGGCTGGAATAAAACTTTCGCCTCCTTCTAAAGAGAAACGTTTTTGACCTACATATTTTGTGTGTAAAAAAGTTTCAAAGGATACGGCTTCGTTTAGTTTTTTTAAAATTTGTTTTTTTATTTCCGGGCTGAAGTTTGGCTGGTTGTCATTAATATTTAATTTATTCTGAATCCATTTTATTTCCTCGGGTTTACTAATATACATATACTCGATACCTATGGATTGGCAATAAATGGTAGAAAGATGGGCGATAATGTCTCTAAGACTTGCTTTACCTAGACCAATAATTTCACCAGCATCAAAAAGAGTGTCTAAGTCGTTTGATGAAAGTTCAAAATTTTCAATATCTAAAGTGGGGGAATATTTTCTGCGTTCACGTACAGGATTGGTTAATGTAAACAAATGACCTCGATTACGGTAGCTATCAATAAGAGTAATGACTTTAAACTCTTTTTGAAGACTCTCTAATTGTGGCTCGCAACTGATTTCAGGATTAACAAAGACTTGTTCTACTGAGTTTTCTGAGGATGCGTTTTGGCCAAAATCAAACCCTTGAAAGAATGCACGCCAACTTGGTTCTACACTATCGGGGTTTTCTAAATATTGATCATATAAGTCTGCGAAGAATTGGGAATGCGCTGCGTTTAAAAATGAAAATTTATCCATAACAAAGTTTAAGTACTAAACATAGAATTTTAAATCGTTGCAAAAGTACAATAATTACATTTTTAAAGTAAAAATTATAGTTATAATTATGAATGAATTAATAATAAAATTTTAAAGAGCTGAAATAAAGTTGTTAAAATAGAGGTTTTTAAAGTAGATGTTTTTTTTAGTAAATTTTAACTTGGAATAATGGAGAGGTTTTATAATGCAGCATTCCGATTTTTAAAATCTTTTTTTAGAAATGTTTTTATATGGTTCTGTATATTAAAAGCTTTGCAAAATCTGTAAGTTGTTTTTTGCCTTCTGCGGTTATTTCTATATTTTCTAAAAACAAAATGGCTTTATCTGTATATTTTTTAATTTCCGCTTGTGTTTTTAGTTTTGCACCGGAGCTTTCAAAAATACGATTTATGGCTTCAATTTTATCTTCAGGATTTTCCGGTTGGATGCTGAAAAGATGTTCAAGTTCCTTTTGAGCTTCTGTAGATGCATTTTTATGTGCAGTGAGGTATAAGTAGGTTTTTTTGTTAGAAATGATATCCCCTCCCACTTGTTTTCCGAAAAGTTTGGGATCGCCAAAAACATCAAGATAATCGTCCTGAAGTTGAAAAGCCATGCCAAGATTTCTGCCAAATTCAAAGATGTTTTCCTGCGAAATTTTTGTTGCCCTCGCTACAATAGCTCCAATGGTCATTGCAGCACCTACTAGCACTGCGGTTTTGTAGTTTATCATATGTAAGTATTCCTCAATAGTAACATCTTCGCGTTCTTCAAAGTCAACATCATATTGTTGTCCTTCACAAACTTCAATAGCGGTTTTACTAAATACTTTTGCAAGTTGCTGAAATGTAATTGGGTCATAATTTTCAAACAATTGGTATGCAAGAATCAGCATAGCATCTCCAGAGAGGATTCCGGTATTGATGTCCCACTTTTCATGCACTGTTACTTTTCCTCTCCTAAGTGGTGCATTGTCCATGATATCATCATGAATTAATGAAAAATTATGAAATAATTCAATGGCTAGAGAGGCATCTAAGGCTTGTTGAAAGGGTGTGTTAAATAGTTCGCAAGTAACTAATGTAAGTACTGGGCGTAATCGTTTTCCGCCAAGTTCTAAAATATAGGTGATTGGCTCGTAAAGATTTCTAGGTTCTTTTGAAGTTACCTTTTCATGGAGATAGTGGATAAATTCTTCCCTAAAAGTGTCTAATGAGGTCATGCGGCATGAAATTTTTTGCTAAAATACTTTTTTCTAGGCAAACCATACAGATACAAATTTCTTTCTGTGTTAATTTTTTGCAAAACTTAGGAAACTTTTATTGTTCTTAAAGTTTCCAAAGCGTATCTTTGTGCCCATTGTGAAAGAAAAAATTTTAGAAAAAGCAAGTGAGATGTTTTTAAACTTAGGGTTTAAAAGCGTTACCATGGATGATCTTGCTAATGAAATGGGAATTTCAAAAAAAACGATATACCTACATTTTGTAAATAAAACGAAATTAGTAAAGGCTACAACAAACTACGTTTTTCATGCTATTTGTGATGGGATTGACCGTATTCGATTAGAAAACAAAAATCCTATTGAAGAAATTTTAACCATCAATGAGTTTGTAAAACAAATTTTAAAAAGCGAAAAGACGTCTCCACAATTTCAATTACAAAAGTATTACCCAAAAATTTATAAAAAATTAAAAGAAAATCAGTTTACGATGATGAATGCTTGTGTTATTCAAAATTTAAACAAGGGTATTGAAATGGGTTTATATAGAGAAGATTTAAATAAAGAATTTATTTCAAGGCTTTATTTTTTAGGTCACGTTGGTATAAAAGACCAAAATATATTTCCAGACAAACAATTTAATTCAGAAGTGTTATTAAATTCCTATTTGGATTATCACCTTCGAGGTATTTCTACAGATAAAGGTAAAAAACAATTAATTAATTTTCTAAAAAAGGACAACTAATGCGTTTTAAAGTACTTATTATTTTTCTTTTTGTTTACAATTTAGGTTTTTCACAAAACAAAATATCCTATACATTTTCACTTCAAGAGGCAGTTACTTTTGCATTAGACAGTAATTATTCTGCTATTAACGCAAAGCGAGATGTACTTGCTGCTTTAAAACAAAAATGGGAAACCACCGCAACGGGATTACCACAAATAACTGCAGGGGTCGATTACCGTAATAATTTAAAACAACCCGTAACTTTAATTCCTTCTGAATTTTCGGGCGGTGCACCAGGCACTTTTACGCCTGTAATTTTTGGTGTTCCACAAACCATGAATGCAAATGCCACCCTTAATCAGTTACTTTTTGACGGATCTTATATTGTGGCACTGCAGGCTTCTAAAACCTTTTTGGAGTTTTCAAAAAACATAGAGCAAAAAACATCATCGGTTATTAGAAAAGAAGTGGTAAATGTCTACGGAAATGTTTTACTTTCTCGTGAAAATATAGATATTTTAGAAAGCAATAAAGCAACATTAGAAAAAAACCTAAAAGAAACCACCGAGATTTTTAAAAACGGACTTGCAGAAGAGGAAGATGTTGAACAACTTCAAATTACACTTTCTAACATAGAAATTCAACTAAATAATTCAAAACGTGTTTTAGAACTTTCTTCGCAATTATTCAATATTACTTTAGGAATTGACGTTGACACTTCTGTTATTTTAACCGACAATTTAGACCGTCTTATTGCAGAAAATATAGATTTACAAATTTTATCAGAAGAGCTTTCTTTAGAAAATAATATGGATTATAAAATTGCTTATAATTTTACCGAACAACGTCGTTTAGAGTTGAAATTAGAAAAGTATAAAGCTTTACCTACCCTTAGTGCTTTTGTAAATTATGGCACGCAGGCTAATAGCGATACCTTCACTTTTTTTGACACTAACCAACAATGGTTTCAATCCTCAGTAGCAGGTGTTAGTTTAAGAGTTCCCATTTTTAGCTCTTTAGGAAGGAGAGCAAAAACCCAACGTGCTGAAATTGCTTTTGATCAAGCTAAAACTGATTTTAAAGAAGCAATTCAGCAAATAAAATTACAAGTTAAATCGGCTAAAAACAATTACCAATTTACCATTGAAAAGTATGAAAACGCCAAAAATAATTTAGCCTTAGCAAAACGAATTGAAACAAAAAATCAAATTAAATTTTTTGAAGGATTAAGCAGCAGTTTTGAGCTGCGGCAAGCACAATTACAATTATACACCGCACAACAAGAATTTCTACAATCGATGCTCGACGTAATCACAAACAAAGCGGAACTTGAACGCATACTCAACATCACCAATTAATCTATTACTACTTATGAAAAAAATATTTTATACCCTGATTTTAGTAGCTACACTTGTTGCTTGTGGAAATAAAAATAAGCAAACAATCGATGCGGTTATTGCAGAAGGAAATTTAGAAAAAATGAAGCTAAAACAAGAGCAAATTCTAAAATCTTATGATAGCATAGGTAGCTTGTTGCGCAAAATAGAAGGAGCTATTAATGAAAAGGATACCCTAAAAAAATATCCATTAGTCACAACCTTTCGTGTTAAAGATACCATTTTTAACAATTTTGTTGCCATTCAAGGGAATGTAGAAACCTCTCAAAACATATTGTTATTTCCTGAATTTCAGGGAATTTTAACAAGAGTATACGTAAAACAAGGCCAAACGGTGGTAAAAGGACAATTACTCGCAAAAATTGATGATGGCGGTTTATCAAGCCAACTAGAACAATTAGAAACCCGATATGAACTAGCTAAAACCACTTATGAACGCCAAGAGCGTCTTTGGAATCAAAAAATAGGAAGTGAAATACAATTTTTACAATCCAAAACAACGATGGATGCTGCAAAAAGCAATGTAGAACAGCTCCGTTCACAACTTGGCAGGACATCAGTAAGAGCACCTTTTTCTGGAGTCATTGACGAGGTGATAACAGACCAAGGGCAGGTTGTTGCACCCGGCGGACAAGCATTAATGCGAATTGTAAATCTTGATGATATGTATGTAAAGGCATCTATTCCTGAAAATTATATACAAAGTATTACAATGGGTTCAGCTGTTGCAATAACTTTTCCAGCAATAAGCCTAGAAACAGAAGGAACAATTAAAAGTGTTGGAAATTATATAAATCCAACAAACCGAACTTTTCAAATAGAAATTGATGTGCCCAATAAAGAAAAAAACATTAAACCAAATCTTATTGCTAACCTTCAAATAAATGATTATAGTAACGCAAAAGCATTAATTATTCCTTCAAACGCAATTCAAGAAAATGCAAGAGGAGATAAATATGTGTACGTGCTTACCGATATGGCTGGAGAAAATGCCAAAGTAATTCAAACAAGAATTGAAACGGGAAAAAAACAAGCAGGCTTTGTGGAAGTTTTATCGGGGCTAAAAGATGGTGATGTCTTAGTTCAAGAAGGAGCCATATCACTTAAAGATGGCATAATGGTTACTACAAAACCCATAAATTAATCTAGCATGGCTGAAAAAAAAATAAAATATTTTGGGCTTTCAAACTGGGCTATTGACAATAAGATGACCGTTTTTGTCCTTATTGCTATTGTGACTTTTGGAGGGTTGATGTCCTATCTTAATTTACCTAGAGAGTCCTTTCCGGAAGTTATTGAAAATAAAGTGTATGTTAGCTCGATATTGCCAGGCAATTCAGCAGAAGATGTAGAAAGGCGAGTTACTAAATCACTTGAGGATGAAATTAATAATATTTCGGGAGTAGTAAAAATTACTTCAAACTCTCTTCAGGATATCTCTATGATAACTGTTGAATTTGAAGAAACTCTTAGTATTGAAGAGGCAAAGGTAAGAGTTAAGGACAAAGTAGATGCTGTAAAGGCACAACAAGATTGGCCAACATTAGATGGTGGCGCAAAAGTTGAGCCTAATGTTTTTGATTTGAATATTTCAGAAATTATGCCTATTGCCCAATTAAATTTAAAAGGAGATTACTCATTGGGGCAATTGAAAAAATTTGCTGAAGACCTGCAGGATAGATTAGAGGTTTTTCCCGAAATTAAAGAAGCAACCGTTTTAGGTGTTCAAGACAAGGAAGTTGAGGTTGCCGTAGATGTTTATAAAATGATGGCAGCAGAGGTTAGTTTTAATCAGATAATAAGTGCCATTCAAAATGAAAACAAAACCATTTCGGGGGGCAACATTATTGAAAATGGTTTGCGAAGAAACATTCGGGTTATCGGTGAAATTACCAATCCGCAAGAATTAGCCGAAATTGTTGTAAAAGAAGACAAAGGCGCCGTGTATTTACGAGATATCGCCACCATAAATTTCAGACCTAAAGATGCTACTACCTATGCCAGAGAGTATGGAGACCCTGTAGTAATGCTTAGTATCAAAAAGAAAAGCGGTGAAAATATGATTACCGCCATGGAAAAAATCAAGGCACATATTCCTATTGCTTTAGAAACCTATTTGCCTAATAATCTGGAAATCACAATTACAAGCGATCAATCTACAAGAACTGCTGATCAAGTAGCAGAATTAGAAAACAGCATTATTTTTGGGGTGATTTTAGTCATTAGTGTGTTGATGTTTTTTCTTGGTTTTAGAAATGCTCTTTTTGTGGGTATAGCAATTCCTCTATCCATTTTGCTTTCTTTTTTAATCTTACCTATTGCTGGTGATTTTGTGGGAGTAAACCTTACTCTAAACACGATGGTACTTTTTGCCACCGTAATGGGATTGGGGATGTTAGTAGATAATGGGATTGTGGTTGTTGAAAACGTATATCGTTTAATGGATGAAGGCGTTCCTAGAATAGAAGCCGCAAAACAAGGAGTAGGTGAAATAGCGTGGCCCATTATATCTTCTACGGCTACTACTTTAGCGGCCTTTTTACCACTTGCTTTTTGGCCAGGAATTATGGGAAAATTTATGATATTTTTCCCGCTTACGCTTTCTATTGTTTTGTTTTCATCGCTTTTTGTAGCGTTGGTTATCAATGCCATGCTCACCTCAGCATATATGAAAACTACTGAGGAAGAAATGTCTAGAAAAACCATTATAAAAATAAGTTTAGCGCTCTTTATTTTTGGTATTCTTCTTTTAATATCTGGAATTTTTAATACCCATATTATTTTTAAAATTTTAGGGCTGGCAATTTTGGTTGTTTCTTTGGGCATGATTTACATGGGTTGGAAAAACCGAAAGAAAACAGCTTTGTTAAAAAAAGGGTTGGCTCTTTTTTCAGTAGCTCTTCTATTTAGTATTCTAGGATTTATAGGTGGACCAAAAGCACTAATTGGGTTTGGTAATTTATTTATTTTTGTTTCCTTTTCCTTATGGTTTTTTAAGTATTTGCTTATTCCTGCATCTAAAAAATTTCAATATAAAACGTTGCCTAAAATTGAACGTACCTATCAATCTTTTTTAAATTTTGCTTTAAAGGGAAGTAATGCTTATCGGTTCGTGTTTGGCTCTTTTGGCTTGTTACTTTTAGCTTTACTTATTTTTAAAATAATGACTCCCGATATATTATTTTTCCCAGAAAATCAGCCTAATCAAGCCATAGTTTATATTGAATATCCTGAAGGAACAGATATAGAAAAAACAAATAAAATAACGATAGAAGTTGAAAAACAAGTAGATGAGGTTTTAAATAATTACCAATACAAACGGGATGGTGTTCTCTATAATTTTATGGCAGAATCGATTATCTCACAGGTAGGAGAAGGTGCTGGAAACCCGATGACCGATAGAGGTACTATAACCGAAATGCCGCATCGTGGAAAAGTAACCGTATTGTTTCGGCAATATAAAGAACGATTTAATGAAAATGGCGATAAAATAAGCAGTTCAGACGTGCTTACGGAAATTAGAAATGCCGTACAAGGACATCCAGGTGTAAGTATTATAACGGATAAAGACCAAAATGGACCTCCTTCAGGATATGCCATTAATATCGAATTAAAGGGCGATGATTATTTTCAAATAATGGAAGAGGCCAAAAATATTCAAACCTATATTAATGATTTGAATATTCCTGGCATTGAAGAATTAAATTTAGATGTTAATCAAAACAAACCCGAAATGGAAGTGGTGGTTAATAGAAAAAAAGCTGGTGAATTAGGAGTTACAACGGCGCAAGTGGGGCAGGCTTTACGTTCAGCAATATATGGGTTTGATGCTTCAACTTTTAAAGATGGCAAAGACGATTTTGATATTATGGTTCGCTTAGATGGTGACAGTAGGTATGATGAAAGCGCCCTGTTTAATCAAAATATTACTTTTAGAGACAACAAAGGAAATTTAAAACAAATCCCTCTTTCCACTTTAGTAACTACAAAGGACATTGCTAGTTTTAGTTCCATAAAAAGAAAAAATTTAAAGCGGGTTATCACTATTTATTCTAATGTTTTGGAAGGATATAATCCAACAGAAACAGTACAAAAAATACAAACAGCAATAGCAAATTATCCATTAACAAAAGACATTACCTATCAATTTACAGGAGAGCAGGAAGAAATGGCGAAGAATTTGGCGTTTTTATCTAAAGCTTTGGTTATTGCGTTATTACTAATATTATTGATTATTGTAGCGCAATTTAACTCCATTTCAAAACCCATAATTATCTTTGTTGCTATTGTATTGAGTTTTATTGGTGTGCTTTTCGGATTGGTTGTTTTTCAAATGGATTTTGTCATTATACTAACCATGATGGGAATTATTTCCTTAGCCGGAATAGTGGTAAACAACGCCATTGTGTTGATTGATTATACCCAACTGCTTATAGACAGAAAGAAAGATGAGCTAAATATGGCATATAACCAATTGCTTAGCAGAGAACAATACAGAGTAATGATAATCCTTGCCGGAACCAATAGATTGCGTCCGGTGATGCTTACCGCCATAACCACTATTTTAGGTTTAATTCCTTTAGCAGTAGGGCTGAACTTAAACTTTTTTACTTTGTTTACTGAATTTGACCCACAAATTTATGTGGGAGGCGACAATAATATTTTTTGGAAGCCAATGTCTTGGACCATTATTTTTGGATTAACATTTGCCACTTTTCTGACTTTAGTTATTATTCCTACCATGTTTTATTTATTGAATAGGGCTAAGATTCGTTTTCAAGAAAGTAAAGTGAAAAAGTAATACAAGAAATTGTATAAAAAATCCCCGCAATTTTTGCGGGGATTTTCATTTAGAAAATCAATGGTGGTTATTGGTTTTCTGTTAACGGAATAGGAAATTTAGAGAACACATCATCTCCAACTCTGTCAATGGGTAAGGTGTTTAATAAGTTATATCTTCTAATATCAATCCATCGATGCCCTTCAGCATATAAGGAATAACGTCTTTGCTTAAGCATTTCTTGAATTAAAGATGCTTGGTCCATACCACCGGCATAAGGAGCTAGTCCTGCGCTATTTCTAATAATATTTAAGGCAGTAACTGCTGCACCCGGGTTTGAAAATATATTTGCCTCAGCATATAATAAGATCAACTCTTCATTCCGGATGATTGGAATAGGGTCAATATTACTTTGGTAAATAAACACATCATAAGCACCTGTTAATCCATCTAGAGTCAATGGCTCGTTACGAAGTACCACTTTGTTTAATCTAGTATCTCCTGCTTCTGCGTCGGAAACAAAATTAGGTTGCGTAATTCTTGCACCTGCTGTTGAAGAATTTAAAGCAAAAAACATAGGGTTTGCGATATCTGTTTGGTCTAATGAAAACACATAACTTACTCCTGTATTTAAATTGCCATTTAATTCAAGAAATGATTGGTTTAAATTTGTTATTACATCTGGAAAATTTCCTTGGTATGCAGCAACTCTAGCAGTAAGCGCCTTATTAAATTTCAAGAAGCTACTAGGAGTGTCAAATCCACTAAATCCTGCGGTTAGTGAAAAAGGAAAGCTTGAACCTCCAGCAGCTAAGTCAACAGCTGCTTCTTCAAGTTTAGAACGGATACCTGCAAGGGCAGCAGTTTTTGACACAAAAGGGCCTATGTTGGTTTCATCAGCTACATCGATACGAATTCCGTTTTCATCAGTTAAGTTTAGGTTTAGCAACAGTTCATACGCAATAAAAGTTTTTAGAAATCCTTTTGTTGCATTAAGTTGCGCGGTTGTAAATTGAGAAATCGTTTCTGGGTTTTCTAAAAACCCTAGAATTAGATTTGCATTTTTTACGGTGCGGTATCTACCCGCCCAAGGGTTGGTGATATAAAAGGTATTGTTATCTAGTACGGCGTTCTCTCTACCCAGAAGGTCAGAAGTAAACCTAGGGTCAGAGCTAGCAAAACGGTAGTATTCTCTACCAATAACTCCAACATCGTCAAAATAAGTTCCTAAAGAAACTCTTGAGCTGTAAAAAATACCCCCCACTAAATCTTGTAAATCACCGGGTGCAATTCCGTTTTCAAAACCATTTACTTCCGGACCGTTCAAATCTGAAAACTCTTCTACCGTGCAAGCCGTTGTTATCGCTGCAAAAAGGAGAAAGAGTGTTATTTTATTTATATATTTTTTCATAAGATTTTTTTTAAAAGTTAACAGATACGTGAAACAAATATCTTTTAGAAGATGGGAATGGCGTTACTTCTACACCAGTAAAAATACCATTACCACCAAAGTTAGACACTTCAGGATCATAACTATTGTAATCAAAAATGTTAATCAAGTTAGTGCCTGAAAATCCAAATTTGATGTTATCTATACTCCCATTAAGAATTGTGCTAACAAATCGTTGTGGAATGTTGTAATATAATCCTAGTTCGCGAAGGCGTAAATAAGAAGCATCTTCAACAAAAACTTCAGCAGAGGCTCCTAATTGACTTATACGGTAAGGACCATTGCCCAGCACACCGTTTGGATCTAAATCTATGGTGTCAAAATCATGACTTGTTCCACTTAAATCTGTTAAAAGGGCTGTTAAATTTATATTGTCACCGCCTTGTTTCCATTGCCATAAAAAGGATAGTTCCAAATCTTTGTATTTAAGATTGTTTGAAAATCCCATGATAAAATCGGGTTCGGCATCGCCATATACTTGAAAGCCGTTAGGACCGGGGTTTGGGCCAATACCCACTATTTGTGTGGCACTCTGTCCTTCTTCAATTCGGAAGGTTCCTAAAGTTGCGCCAAAACCTCCAACGTTGAAGGCAGGAACATCTAATTTAGTGATTTCAGATTCATTTTTAAAGAAATTAACGCCGGTGGTCCATTGAAAATTAGTTGTTGAAACAGGTATAGCGTCTAAGGAAAGTTCTATCCCTTTATTTTCCAAATTACCGGCATTTACAAATTGAGAATTAAAACCTGTAGAAGGTTCTAAAGCTGCATTAAGAATTAAATCTTCTACTTTTTTTATGTAATAGGTTCCTGAAAAACTTAGTCTATTATTAAAAAAGCTTACATCAATACCTGTTTCAAATTCTTTTGAGCGTTCTGATTTAATATTTGTATCGCCACGAACACCAATTAATGAAAGCCCTAAAACACCTCCAGAAGTAAACGAGTTGTAGGAAGTAAATAATGCTGCTGGAGGAGGGAAGTTTCCGGCTTCTCCATAGGCGGCTCTTACTTTAAATTGATTCCATTTTGTGTTAGAATTCCAAAAGCCTAAATTGTTAATATTTACCGCTAAGGAACCTTTAGGATAATAATTTAAATCATTGGCATCGCCATTATTTGAGGATTTATCGCCTCTTAATCCAAGAGTTGCAATAAACTTATCCTGATAATTTACTTCTTCTTGAACTAAGAAACCAGAATCTTCTTGTTTAAATCGAAACTGATCAACACCTGTATTTGCAGCTTGATCTACATTAGATTCTGAAGCTATTAATCCAGAAGCAGTGACTAAAAAGGAGTTTCTGTCAAAAAATTCATTGGTTAAACCTACTTGGGTTCTGAAATTCAAGTTTGAGGAAGTGGTAAAGTTATGCACCAAGAAGGAAGAAAGGTTATAGTTTTTGTTTTGCGTTGTTCCTTGAACAGACACACCATTTAAACCGCCATTAGAGGGTTTTTGAAATTGTAGTTCTTTAGGAAATAATGCGATACTTTGTTGATTGTAAAAATCTAAACCACCACGTAAAATTAACTCTAGGCTAGAATTATCGGTTCTAAACAAAAATAAATTAGCAGAACCACCCATAATAATTCTATTTACTTTTTCATTGTTTTTTACTAACTCACGAGTTTGTAATATGTTAGAGGATCCTGCTGGATTGTCAGGAAAAACACCCGATGCATTAGGAAATAATTGTAACCAAGGGGTTGTACTAGTTAAAGACACACCCATAGTTGTACCCGTATTGTCATTGTTGAAAAACCCCCTGTCTGAAGAAGAGTAAATATAATTAGAACTTAAAGCAAATTTAAGAAAATCGGTTGCATTGTGATCTAAATTTAAACGTAAGGATGTTTTTTCATAGCCTGTGTTTTCTACAATACCTTCTTCATTATTGTGTGTAACACCAGTATAAAATCTAGTTTTATCTCCACCACCGCTCATACTAAAGTTGGTATTCGTCAGGAAGCCTTTATTTCCAAAAAGTTCTTTTTCATAATCAATCAGTCTTCCTTCATTTCTAGCTGCAATAAATTCTTGCACAGCTTCAGGGCCAAAAGAATCAAGAACTCGTTGTTCGTTGTAATCTCTAACACCAAGCAATTCAATTACTTCAGTCCAACCAGTAGATTGCGAAAAATTAAATTTAGTTTCGCCAGATTTCCCTTTTTTGGTGGTGATAATAATTACCCCGGCAGCAGCTCTTGAACCATACATGGCAGCTGCAGAAGCACCTTTCAAGATTTCCATAGTTTCTATATCTTCTGGATTAATATCTGCAATACGGTTAGATGGGTTATCTTGATTAGAAGCACTTCCTCCTGCAGCAGCAGCTGAAACCGCATTTAAACCTACAGCAATAGAGGAGTTGTCAATATAAATACCATCTATTATATAAAGTGGTTGTGTATTTCCTTGGATGGATGTAGCCCCACGAAGTTTAACCGATAAACCACCTCCGGGTGCTCCAGAGTTTGCGTTTATTACCGCTCCAGGAAATTTACCATACAAAGCACCATCTAATGTAGGTGGCGGCGTAGTGCCTGTCAATTGAGCAGAGGAAATAGAAGAAACCGCATTTGCTGCGTTGGATCTTTTAATGGAAGAAGCTAAGCCGCTTATAACTACCTCTTCTAATGCTTGTGCAGAAACTGCAACTATAACATTTAAAGGTGCAGTACTTGTAGCTTGCACTTCTGTTGTGGCATAACCAAGAGATGATATTACCAATGTTACTGGTAATTTGGACACTTGAATGGAATAATTTCCATCAATGTCTGTGGTTGTACCGTTTGAAGTACCTTTTTCAATGACGTTAGCAAAAGGGACGGTTTCACCAGTACCCTCTGCGGTTATTTTCCCATTAATAGTACTCTGTGCTAAGAGTACTACGGGGAAAAGGAGTAATAAAAACAGGGACATCCTGCTTATTAAGTTTTTTTGTTTCATAATGTTTTTTTGTTTTAAGTTGATACTAACGTAGTAAAAAAATCATTAAATTGTTACGGTAATGTTAAAATTAACATTTTTCGACTTTATTTGGTGCTTTCTTTTTTGGTATAATTTAGTTATCATTTTTCTAAGGAATACACTTTAACTTCTTAAATTTGTAGCCTAAATAAACAAATATATGTACAGATCACATACTTGTGGAGAATTAAGAGAATCGCACATTGGGCAGGAAGTAACCCTTGCCGGATGGGTACAGAAAACTCGTGATAAAGGGTTTATGATTTGGGTGGATTTACGTGATCGATATGGCATTACGCAACTTATTTTTGACGAAGAGCGCACTTCTACTGCTCTTATAAAAAAAGCACAAGGACTAGGTAGAGAGTTTGTCATTCAAGTGAAAGGGAAAGTCATTGAGCGGGAATCAAAAAATGACAACCTATTTACAGGCGGTATAGAAATTTTAGTTACAGAATTAGAAATTTTAAATAGCTCCTTAACCCCTCCTTTTACCATTGAAGACCAAACTGATGGTGGGGAAGATGTGCGAATGAAATATCGTTATTTAGACATCAGAAGAAATCCTGTACGCAACAATTTGATGTTTCGCCATAAAGTGTCGATGGAAGTAAGAAAATACCTATCAGATCAAGGTTTTATTGACGTTGAAACACCTTATTTAATAAAATCAACTCCGGAAGGTGCTCGAGATTTTGTTGTTCCATCACGCATGAATGCAGGGCAGTTTTATGCCTTGCCACAATCGCCCCAAACTTTTAAACAATTATTGATGGTGGGGGGCATGGATAAATATTTTCAGCTGGTAAAGTGTTTTAGAGATGAAGACTTACGAGCTGACAGACAACCTGAATTTACACAGATTGACTGCGAAATGGCATTTGTAGAACAGGAGGATATTTTGCAAGTTTTTGAAGGATTAACCCGTCATTTGCTAAAAGAAGTAAATGGCATTGAGGTTAAAAAATTTCCAAGAATGACTTATGACGAAGCCATGTGTGCCTATGGAAATGATAAGCCAGATATTCGCTTTGGTATGAAATTTAAAGAATTAAATGACCTAACTAAACATCGGGATTTTAAAGTATTTAATGATGCCGAATTGGTGGTTGGCATTGTAATTCCGGGAGGAGCTGCTTATACAAGAAAAGAAATAGATGCTCTGATAGATTGGGTAAAACGTCCTCAAGTGGGCGCCCTTGGGATGGTTTATATTAGGTGCAATGATGACGGCACTTTCAAATCGTCGGTTGATAAATTTTATGACCAAGACGATTTGTATCAAATAGCAAATGCAACTGAAGCTAAAATAGGAGATTTAATTTGTATTCTTTCTGGCGAAAAAAACAAAGTGCGTGCACAGCTAAGCGCATTACGAATGGAAGTAGCTACAAGAATGGGTTTACGAAAACCTGATGAATTTGCGCCACTTTGGGTGGTAGATTTTCCCTTATTAGAATGGGATGATGAAACCCAAAGGTATCACGCAATGCACCATCCATTTACTTCACCCAAACCAGGACAATTAGAATTGCTAGACACAAATCCGGGTGACGTAAAAGCAAATGCTTATGATTTAGTTTTAAACGGAAATGAAATAGGCGGAGGCTCTATAAGAATACACGATAGAAGAACTCAAGAAAAAATGTTTGATTATTTAGGATTCACACCAGAGCAAGCAAAAGCACAGTTTGGGTTTTTGATGGATGCTTTTCAATATGGTGCGCCGCCGCATGGTGGTTTGGCTTTTGGTTTGGATAGACTCGTAGCAATTTTAGGTGGTCAAGAAACCATTAGAGATTTTATTGCTTTCCCAAAAAATAATGCTGGACGTGATGTTATGATAGATGCACCGGCAACAATTGATGAAACACAATTAAAGGAACTAAGTATAAAACTAGATTTTAAACCGTAACTGTTAAAACAATGCGTTGGATTATTCTTTTTTTATTTTTTATTTTTTCAAGTATGATTCTCTTTGGTTTTTACATAAAGGGAAATAACATGCAATATGGCGATTTGCTTGTAGGACTTGGCATTGCTGGAGGAGCTTTTGTGGTAATGCCTTTGTTTTTATTTCATCGTTGGAGAAAAAGAGATGTAAAAGATTATATGCTTACTAAAGATAGTTTTAAAAAAATGAGAGAATATGAAGGGTCAAAAGAAAGAAATAAAAGAAAATAAAACCTTTTAAAGATTTTTCTGCCACAGACAACAGTATATCAAAGCCAAAATAAAAATCCTGAAACCAAATGCGTTTCAGGATTTTTTTTGTTAATGATTACGCATCTTATCTGATGTGGTGTCTAATTTTCTTTTCATTTTATCTAAACTGCCAGAAAACGACTTTTCAATAGTGTCTGCAGTATTGGTTACAACTAAAGGTTGCCTGCCATTTAATCGTGCTTCAATAAGGCATCGTTTATCATCTGTGCCAAATTTTTCACTGTTTTCATCACTAAAATGAACCTCAATGCGTGAAATAGTATCATCAAATCTGCTCAAAGATTTTTCAATTAATGAGGTATAGTAAGATTCTAATCTTTTGTCTGCTCCTATATTCTTATCGGAATTTATTTGAATTTGCATATAGTATTATTTAATAAAAATTATTTTACTAAGATACCATGTATCCAATTAAATAGCCACTAAATTAATAAAAGTTTGGGATTCATTTTTTTTTGAAGGATTTGAAAGTTGACTTCTAAAAATAATAATAATAATCTAAAAGGCGTACTAAAATAGTATGATTTAGGTTCATTGGCATCTTAAGATATCTGTCAAAAGCTGCTAAAACTAAAGGTAAATCAAATAATATTTATTTTTTTTTGATTTTTTTAACAATTAAAGCATTATTCTATTAACTTTACTACATTATTAATTTATTTATATTTTTTTAAAAATGGAAGGAACAGTAAAATTTTTTAATGAGTCTAAAGGTTATGGATTCATTACTAGCGACAAAACAGGAAAAGACATATTTGTGCATGCCTCTGGTTTAAATGGGGAAACACTTAAGGAAGGAGATAAGGTAGAATACGTAGAAGAAGAAGGAAGAAAAGGAATGGTTGCCGCTCAAGTGAGGGTCATCCAAGACTAAAGAGATATACGTGACAATTTTATCAAGCCCTCCATAAATGAGGGCTTTTTATTTTAAGTAGATTTGAGTGATAAAGTGAATTCCAGTTTCATTTTTTAAAATACTAATACCTGTAGCAAAACCATCAGATTCTATTGCTAAACGATGCAACTCACTTTGAAGCCATGCATTTAATAGTGCTTGAGTGTTTGTATAGCCTGATGCAACATTTTCTTTAATGGAAGTATACCCTAAATTTAAAAAAAATGCGGTTCGTTGTTGTAAGAAGTCATGGCTTATTTTATTTTCCTCAATCATATAAATAGTATGCTCTTTTGCCTGATTATCTGCTTCGATAACTCTATCTAATGGCTCTTTACCTAAGGAAATTCTGTAAAGATTTATTCTTTCATATAAATCATTTTCCATAGCTACATTTCTTGTAAATAAAGTTAAATGAGAAGGAGCGGTTTGAGATTCACTAGTTATTACATCCTCATTGTCTGTGGAGCACGAAACAAACAATGGAAGTGCTAATATTAGTAGTAGAATATAAAAGAAATTTGAAAAATAAAAAGTTGGCGCATTTGCTTGGGGAATACTCATGAGAGGTTTTGTAAAAAATTATACTTTAATTCAAATACAAAACATTTATTAATCAAAAAACCCTACATTTTAGACTGAAAAAAATAGAAAGAAGTATAAATTATTTAGAGCAATATATAAAATTTTAAAGTAAGGAAAGCACGTCTAATACTAAGATGATAATGGTTATAATTAACACTATAATAAGGGTTGATTTATTTAATATTATTTTAGAGAAGTAACCTTCCTTTTTATCAATCATAAAACTTTATTTTAAGTATAAGACAGACGTCGTTCTATAAAAAAACGATGTCTTATATTCATTAAAAAATATAACAGATAAACTTTTAAAGACCCTACTCGCGAGAAAGTTTAATGATAATGAAAGCCTAAAATAAAACGAACAATCAAAAAGCAAAGTTTTAAATAAAAGAAATTATATTTAAAATAATTACAATTAAAGCTAAAATAAAAACAATAATAAGAGTTGTTTTTGTTACAATTAATTTTGGGGTGTTGTTTGCCATAATAAAAAAGTTTTTATTAAATAGCAGATGTTCAAATAAAAACACTGCATATATCTAATTAAGATATAAGCTTATATATAATTGGGGGATTACAAATTAAAGAAAAAAAATTGGATTTATAATGACCTACTACCGCATATTTTTTATATTTCCAGAATATCTTTATTTTCCATAGCCCAAAGCAAAAGTGAATTTGTTTTGCGTTCTAATTTTAATTTATTGATGATATTGCTTCGGTGCTTTTCAACTGTACGGGAGGAAATAAAAAGCAATTCTGCAATTTCTTTATTGGTGTTGTCTTGTACTATGTGGGTTAAAATCTTTCTTTCAGAAGGGGTAAGTAATTTTAAATTTTCATTTTTTGGAGTATTTAAATGTAGATGTTCTCTTATTTTTTTACTGAAATAGGGAATATTATTTAAAACACTATCAATACAACTTTCTATTTCTTCTATGGCAAATTCTTTAAGCAAATAGCCATAAACTTGGAGTTCTTGTGCTTGAAAATACACAGAAGCCTCTTTGTGAAAAGTTATTAAAATAATTTTTGTTTTTATTTTATTTTTTAAGCAAAGCGATGCAATTTCAATTCCTGATAAAAGAGGCATTTGAATATCTAATATGGCTATATCTGGTTTTTCGCTTAAAATGAATTCAAAAGCGTCTTTCCCATTTACAGCCTTTCCTATAATGTTATAACGCTTCTCTACTAAAAAGTCGTTTAAACCTTTTAAAAGTAGTGGGTGGTCATCTGCTATAAGAATACTGCTATTTTTCATGGGTTAAGGGTATAATGAATTCTAATTTTGTGCCTTTATTGGTTTGCGAATTTATTTTCATAATACCATTTAAAAATCGAGTTCGTTCTTTTAGTGTTTTTAAGCCCATACTTTTAAAATCATTATACCGTTCAGAAAAATCAAAACCGATACCATTGTCTTGAATTACTAATTCAATACTAGCAGGCATTTTTTTAACACTAATTTTTATTGCGCTTGCCTTTGCATGTTTTAACACATTGTTCAAACTTTCCTGAACAATGCGATATACATTTACTTCTTGATGTATTTGTAATAAACCATCAATAGAATCTATATCAGTACTTATAAACAAATCGGTGGTTTCATCAAATTGGCGTAAAATATTCTGAACGGCCTTTGTAATGCCTACCTCCTGCAATTGAAAGGGGTGTAGTGCTCTAGAAATAGCACGAACTTCTTCAATAGCATTTTCTACCATCTTTTTAGTATCTTCATCTCTATGTAAAACTACCTTATTTTTAATTAATAAAAGACTTTGCCCAATACCGTCATGCAAATCTTTTGAAACACGTTTTCGTTCTTCCTCCTGTGCTTGAAGTAAATCTTGGGTATATTTTTCATTTAGCACTTTTTTTAGCTTTAAATCTCTTTGATTTTTAAATAAAAATAGCAAAAGAAATCCCATAGTTAATGCCACACCACCATAGAGATATTGTTTTTTTATAGAAGCATTATTTTGTTCTAGAAGAACAATTTCACCTTTTTTTTCTATAAGGTCTTTTTCTTTTCTTTCGGTTTCATATAGGGTTTGATAATAAAGAAGTGCATTGGTCTTGCTTTGTTTAAAAAGAGAATCTTTGCTTTCTGAATAGGTTTTATAATAGGAAAAAGCTTTTTTTGAATCTCCTAAAAGGGTAAATATTTCAGAAAGTCTCAAATTATTTTGGACGAGCTCTTCTTCTAATCCAATTTCTGTTAATATATTCTCTAATTCTATTGCGTTTTCAAGAGCTTTTTTATACTCTTTTAACTCTTTTTGATAATTATATCTTGCAATTAATAAAACCAATTTTGAATAATTATCTTTTGAAATTTCTTTAAATTTTTCTTCTGCAATGTTTAAGTGATAAGCCGCTTTGACACGATTTTTTTGAAGGGAATACATTTCAGAAAATCCACTATGAATAAACACATAGTTTTGAGAAATATAATTTGAAGAATCTATATATTTTAATGCTTTTTCAAGTTCTGCTTTGCGTAAATCTGGACGTGCTATTTTCTTATAATCTAAAGAAAGATTATAATGTTGTCCTGAAAGGTATAGGTATAATTTGTTTTCATAAAGATTTCGCAATAAGGCTTTACGTTGTTTAATCGCTTTTTCTTGAAATCCGTTTTTGCTGTACATGATAATTTCGCCTTCTTGGGCATTAATCATATATTCTGTATCTTTCCGTTGTTTGTAAATATTGTATGCATTTTTGAAATCCTCGCTGGCTTCTACAAATTTTCCCAAACCAGAAAAGACTTGTCCTCTAAACAAATAGGTGTCTGCAATATAAATGGAATCTTTTTCAGTAAAATTTTTCAAAGCGGTTGTATAATCTGCTAGTGCCAAATTTAAGTTGCTATTAAAATAGGCACCACCCCTTTTTAAATATAATCCTCCTAAAAGATAACTATTGGTAAGATTCGCTTCATATAGTAATGCATCATCTATAATAGATATTGCTTTTTGGGGGTCGTTTAAAAAAGTGGATAACGGATAGGAAACCGCCATTGCTTTTTTTGCAACTTCATTATATTTTTTTAAAAATTTTGCTAGAGTAATGTAGTTTTCAATATAGATAACATAGGCTTCAAGATCGTTTTCTTCCCAACTAATTGAAATAAGAGAATCCAAAGTTGTAAGTTTGATTTCAGGGTCTGTTGTGTTTTCAATCAGTTCTTGAAAAGGTCTCCTTTTATCTTGACTAAAAGATAAGAAAGAAAGAAAAAGTAAGGGAATGAAAAGGATTAATACTTTCAATTTTTTTGAAGCTGAATTATTTTAAACATACAAAAACAAAGATATTAAAATCATTCTTTTAAATACAAACAATTTCTTCCATAATCAATTACAGCTCTGGAGGTTTTTAAAATATCTGCGCCTAAAATTCCTTCAACAGGTTTGGCTTCAGCTAAGTGTAAAGCCTCATTTACATGGCTTAAATCAAAGATTACAAAAGGCACGTTGTTTTTTGTCCATTTTCCTATTTGTAGGGTATTACTCACGGACACTTGGGTTAGCATATTTACAGCTCCAGCACCGGCAGCTTTTACATCACTTGCCGTTACATGTAATTTAAAATGAGAAATGCTTTTGGTGCCAATACAACTATTTGAGGCTCCGGTATCTAAAATAAACGAACCATTAATGCCGTTAACCTTTGCTTTGAACTCAAAATGATTGGTATTGATTCTTTTTAGTGCAATACGATTAAAACCTTTTGCTTCCATGTGTTTTCGTAAACTTTCCACCTGCTTCTTAATTTTGAACAAAGATAAGTGAACAAAAACAATTAGTTTTGCATTTATGATATTTACAGATACCCATACCCATTTATATAGTGCTGCTTTTGACGATGATCAGGGCGAAGTGATGCAACGAGCTTTTGATGTTGGTGTAAAAAGGTTTTTTATTCCTGCAATAGATTCTACTTACGCTGAGGCAATGTTTGCATTAGAAAAAAAATATCCTGAACAAGTATTCCTAATGATGGGTTTGCATCCTACTTCGGTAAAAGAAAATTATGAAAAAGAATTAGCATTTGTAGAACAGCAATTTCAAAAAAGAAGTTTTTATGCCGTAGGAGAAGTAGGTATTGATTTGTTTTGGGATACTTCTACATTGAACAAACAGAAGGATGCATTCCGAAAACAAATTCATTTGGCAAAGCGTTTAAAATTGCCAATAGTGATACATTGTAGAGAGGCTTTTAATGAGATTTTTGAAATTTTAGAAGAAGAAAAAGATGCAGCTTTATTTGGCATATTTCATTGTTTTACCGGAACTTTTGAACAAGCTAAAAAAGCAATATCCTATAATATGAAACTAGGAATAGGAGGGGTTGTTACTTTTAAAAATGGAAAAATAGATCAATATTTGAACCAAATTCCCATAAAGAATATTGTTCTTGAAACCGATTCACCTTATCTTGCCCCTGTGCCTTATCGTGGCAAAAGAAATGAAAGCAGTTATATTTTAAACATTGCTAAAAAAGTTTCAGAAATTTATGAAATACCTTTACAAGACGTCGCAACTATAACTACCCAAAATTCTAAAGAAGTTTTTTTAAAGTAGAAAATAAAATTATATGAATACAAGACCAACTATTTTACTTATTTATACTGGAGGCACCATTGGGATGATCAAGGATTTTGAAACTGGGGCTCTAAAAAACTTTAATTTTAAGGAGCTTTTATCTCATATACCTGAGTTAAAATTATTAGACTGTAGTGTTGAAACTACAAGTTTTTTGTTACCTATCGATAGTTCTAATATGAATCCTACATATTGGGTACAAATAGCAGAAATTATCAGAGACAATTATGAAGCACATGACGGTTTTGTGGTCCTGCACGGTAGTGATACCATGTCCTATACAGCTTCCGCATTAAGCTTTATGTTAGAAAACTTAGCAAAACCAGTCATTTTTACAGGATCACAATTACCAATAGGAGATTTGCGAACCGATGCCAAGGAAAATTTAATAACAAGCATTCAAATAGCAAGTTTACGAGAAAACGGAAAACCAAAAATTACAGAAGTGGGGCTGTATTTTGAATATAAATTATATAGAGCCAACCGAACCACAAAAATAAATGCCGAGCATTTTGAGGCTTTTGCTTCCTTAAATTATCCGCCATTAATAGAAAGTGGGGTGCATCTTTCTATAAATGAAGAGAGATTGAATAGAGCAAATCGAAGAAAAAAATTTAAGGTTCATACCCATTTAGAGACTAATGTAATGCTGATAAAATTATTTCCAGGTATAAAAGAGGAAGTTTTAAGACATTTTTTAAGCTTACCTAAGTTAAAAGGCGTTATTTTAGAAACCTATGGAGCGGGAAATGCCACAGACGAAAATTGGTTTATAAAATTAATTCAAAGAACTATTGAAAAAGATATCCCAGTGATTAACGTAACCCAATGTTCGGGCGGAAGCGTAGCAATGGGGCAGTATGAAACGAGCATTCAATTAAAAAAGATAGGAGTTATTTCAGGAAAAGATATCACTACAGAGGCAGCAATTTCAAAGTTGATGTACTTATTAGGACAAAAAATATCGCCTAAAGTGTTCAAAACCATATTTGAAACTTCGTTGCGAGGAGAAATGATATAAATTTAACGTTATAAAATTTCACCAAGTAAGATTTTTTTTGTTATTTGGCACACCGTTAAAAAAGCACAATTTTACGCGGCGTGAAAACTTAGAGAGGTGGCCGAGTGGTCGAAGGCGCACGCCTGGAAAGTGTGTATACGCCACAAGCGTATCGAGGGTTCGAATCCCTTCCTCTCTGCAACAATATTTTTTAATTGTTTTTTAAACAAATATTTTTATATCTTTAAACCCTTAACTAAAACAAACTTTAAGACGATAGCAATGAAAAGATTTTTTTCTATTTTAGCAGTTGCAGCATTAGTAATTACGGCATCTATTAATGCAAATGCATCTAACCAAGCATCAGAAATGCTTGAAAATGTTCAAACAATAACTTCAACAAGCAGTACAACATCCTTGCAGGATGAATTGCCTGAAGCACCAGAATCCTTAGGATTTCATCAAGAATTAAAGAAAAGATTTATTGAAGGAGGTCCTGCATTTATGGGAATTGTACTATTGTGTTTAATTCTTGGATTGGCTATTGCTATTGAAAGAATCATCTACTTAAATCTTTCAACCACAAACACTAAAAAACTAGCTCAAGGAGTGGAAGAAGCTCTTCAAAGCGGTGGTATAGAAGCTGCAAAAGAAGTTTGTAGAGATACAAAAGGACCTGTTGCCTCTATTTATTATCAAGGTTTAGATAGAGCAGATGAAAGCGTAGAAGCCGCAGAAAAAGCTGTTATAGCTTATGGTGGCGTGCAAATGGGACAATTAGAGAAAAATGTATCTTGGATTTCCTTATTTATCGCTCTTGCACCAATGCTTGGTTTCATGGGTACAGTAATCGGGATGATTATAGCCTTTGATAGAATTGAAGCAGCTGGCGATATGCAACCATCCTTAGTTGCTGGGGGTATTAAAGTGGCACTTTTAACAACCGTATTTGGTCTTATTGTTGCAATTATACTTCAAATATTTTATAATTACATCATCGCTAAGATTGATAGAATTGTAAATGATATGGAAGATGCTTCTATTACTTTAATAGATATTTTAGTAGCACACAAAAACAAAAGATAATAAGAGTTTAACTCCATTAAAATAAGATTATGGGTTTACATAAAATTTTAAAAATTGTAGCACTTATACTTGCTTTAATAGGTATAGTTTTCTTAGCTATTATCCTTATTAAAGGAGATGATGTTGTTAAAGTAACCGGAGAGGGTCTAGATGGGTATATGTATATTGCTTACATAATGTTAGCTATTACTCTTTTCATAACGTTACTTTATTCTTTCACACAAATATTCATGCACAAAGAAGCACTGAAAAAAACGTTAATATCTGCAGGATTATTTTTGCTGATATTTATTATCTCTTATGTATTAGCAAGTGGAGAGGCTGTGTCAAAAGCAGGCGTTGAAATAGTATCAGCAAGTGGTTCTAAATGGGTAGATACAGGTTTAAGAATGTTTTATATTCTTGCCATTTTTGCAATAGGAACTATGGTGTATTCAGGAATAAGAAAATTAATTAAAAGTTAATTATGGCTAAAAGAGCAGCACCGGAAGTAAATGCAGGTTCGATGGCAGATATTGCCTTCCTACTACTCATTTTCTTTTTGGTAACCACAACAATAGAAACAGATAGTGGAATAAGCAGAAGATTACCTCCTATTGATGTTACAATAGATCCGCCTGAAATTAGGCAGAAAAATATCTTTATTGTCTTAATAAATAAGGACGATCAATTACTTGTAGAAGAAAAGTTGATGGATATTAAAGATTTGCGCGTTGCAGCAATGGAATTTCTAGATAATGGCGGAGGTGTTGGTGAAGAAGCTTGTACCTATTGTCAAGGATCAAAAGACCCTGCATCTTCTGATAATCCTGAAAAAGCCGTTATTTCTTTACAAAATGATAGAGCTACTAGTTATAAAATGTATATTTCTGTTCAAAATGAGTTAGTAGCCGCTTATAATGAACTTCGTAATCGTGAAGCACAACGTCTTTACGGTGAGGATTATCTGCTAATGGAGAAAAATTTAGCAGATGCGACATGGCGAGGTAATAAAGATAAATTGAAAGAACAGGTAGATAAATTGAAAGAAATGTATCCGCAAAAATTATCGGAAGCAGAACCTAAAAAGACTAATTAATACAAACGAATAAAGGAATATGGCTAAGTTTAATAAAAAAGCAGGTGGTGGTACACCAGGAATTTCTACAGCATCTTTACCCGATATTGTATTTATGCTTTTATTCTTCTTTATGGTGGTTACAGTAATGCGTCAAAACACCTTGATGATTGAAAATAAATTACCAGCAGCAAACCAATTAGAGAAACTAGAGAAAAAAGATTTGGTTATGTATATTTATGCTGGTAAACCAAGCCCAAGATACCAAGCTCAATTTGGCACCGAAGCTAGAATCCAACTAAATGATAAATTTGCAGATGTAAAAGATATCCAAGCTTTTATTTTTTCAGAACGTGAATCTAAAAGAGAAGAATTAATACCCTATTTAACCACAGCTCTAAAAGTAGATGGTGAAACTAATATGGGTTTAATTTCTGACATCAAACAAGAACTTAGACTAATTGATGCCTTAAAAATTAATTACACCACCAGACAAGGTGAGGTTAGTAAAAACTTTTAAGCAATTGTTTCTGTTTTTTATTACAATCAAAAAACGCCTTGATGCAAAATCAAAGCGTTTTTTTGTATTAAAATAAGTATCTTAGCTACTGCATTTAAGACTTTAGATTTTATGACTAAACATCTCTTTTATATACTTCTATGTTTATGTTTTCCTCTTATAATCTTAGGTCAAGAGAGTTTGCCTAAAACCGAAATAGACTCTTTATACCGTGAAGATCAATTTTATATAGGGCTTACATATAATATACTAACCAATAGACCAGATGGTATTAGAAATGAAGGGTTTTCTGGTGGATTTCATTTTGGGTTTTTAAGAGATATGCCTATTAATAATACACGAAATATTGCTATTGCCGCTGGTTTGGGATATGCCATTAATAAATATGGTTATAATATGTTTATTGGAAAAGAGGAAAGCGGAAATACAAACTTTTTGCTTTTAGACGAAAATTTCACTTTTGAAACCAATCGATTTGTTACCCATGAAATTGAACTTCCAATCGAGTTTAGGTGGCGTACTTCCATCCCTGAAGATTACCGGTTTTGGCGAATTTATGGAGGTGTAAAGCTTGGATATGTATTTTACCATAAAGCTACATTTATACAGAAAAACAATAAAATACAGCAAACCGCCATACCCGAGTATGATAAATTTAGAACGTCTTTGTTTTTAAATTTTGGATATAATTCGGTTAATTTTCAAGTACAGTATTCCCTAAATTCTTTTTTTAATAAGGATGCTACTTTAGGTGGAGCACCTATCGATTTAAACACCATTAAAATTGGTTTGATTTTTTATGTGTTATAACCAAAAGGTTACAAAAATTAATTGCGGAAGCATTCCTACAAAAAAACCTATAAGTAATTCTATACCTGTATGAGATTTTGTATGCAACCTTGAGCTAGCTACCCAGCCATTTACAAACAATAATATGCTTAATGTATATAGTGTGTTTATTTTAAAATGAATGCTTAAGGCAATTAAAAACATTGTAATTCCGGCTACACCAATCATGTGTAAGCTAACTTTAAATTTAAAAATCGCCAATATAAAGGCAGTAATAGCAGAGCACAATGCGCCAACAAAAAAGAAATACACTTCTGGCAGATAGGCAGATTCAAATACGATTTTCACTAAAATAACAAATAAAATACATTGAATTATCAAAGGAAGTTTACGTTCATTTACTTCGTTTAAATGTATATTTTTTACCACACCTAAATTTTTTAATAGGAAAAACGTCATTATTGGTATTAGAAACGTAATAATAAAAACAACCAATAATTTAGATTGCAGCATTTCTGGAAGACTAAATCTTGGAGTTACAGAGTAATATAAAGCTACGCCAAAGGTGGGTATCCAAAGAGGATGAAATAAATAGGCTGCTATTTTGAAGAAGATATTCATTAGATTTCTTTACGCATTCTAGCTACGGGTATGTCTAATTGCTCTCTATATTTAGCTACGGTTCTTCGTGCGATTGGATATCCTTTTTCTTTAAGAATTTTAGCTAATTTATCGTCTGTTAAGGGTTTTCTTTTATCTTCTTCGCTTAAAGTTATTTCTAGTATTTTTTTAATTTCTCGTGTAGATACATCTTCTCCTTGGTCATTTTTCATAGATTCTGAAAACAATTCTTTAATCAATTTTGTGCCATAAGGAGTGTCCACATATTTGCTATTTGCCACTCGTGATACCGTACTGATGTCCATATTGATTTCGTCAGCAATATCTTTAAGAATCATGGGTCGTAATTTGCGCTCATCGCCACTCAGGAAAAATTCTTTTTGATACTGCATAATCGCATTCATAGTTACAAAAAGGGTTTGTTGGCGTTGTTTTATAGCGTCAATAAACCATTTTGCAGCGTCTAGTTTTTGTTTGATAAACTGAACTGCATCTTTTTGTGATCTGGATTTTTCATTGGCTTCCTTATAACCCTTCAGCATATTTGTATATTCTCTGGATATGTGGAGTTCAGGTGCATTTCTGCCATTTAATGTTAAATCCAATTCGCCCTCAACAATCCTAATGGCAAAATCAGGTATAATGTTTTCTACCATTCGTGAATTTCCAGAAAAAGCACCCCCTGGTTTGGGATTGAGTCGTTCAATTTCACTTATTGCATCTCGGAGCTCTTCTTCGTCTATTTCATATTTTTGAAGTAGTTTATCATAATGTTTTTTGCTAAAGGCATCAAAGGATTCGTCTAAAATTGCAATAGCCAAAGACACTGCTTTTGTTGGTGCTTTTCTGTAAAGTTGAAGTAATAAACACTCTTGAAGGTTGCGAGCTCCAACACCTGCTGGGTCTAAATCTTGCACAATATCTAATACTTTTTCAATTTTTTCTTTGGTGGTATAGACGTTTTGGGTGAAGGCTAAATCGTCTAAAATATCTGCAATAGGTCTTCTTATATAGCCACTTTCATCAATACTTCCTACCAAGAAAATGGCAATTTCGGTTTCTTCATCATCTAATTGGACCGTATTTAATTGATTTTGAAGATATTCTGTAAAAGAGGTTCCGGAGGCATAAGGCATGCTTTTTTCTTCATCGTCTGCACTATAATTGTTTGCTTGAAGTTTATAACTTGGCACATCATCATCACTGAGATACTCGTCTATATTGATGTCATCTGCATTAATATGTTCATTGCCTTCATCATATTCTTCATTACTAAAGTTGTCTTCAAAATCATCTGCATCTTCTTTGCCGCCTTCTAAAGCAGGGTTTTCTTCCATTTCTTGCGATAAGCGTTGCTCAAATGCTTGTGTGGGCAATTGTATCAACTTCATCAACTGAATTTGTTGAGGCGAAAGCTTTTGCGATAATTTAAAATTTAACTGTTGTTTGAGCATGGTTTATGCTTTGGTATAAAGTTAAAAAAACAATCTTCATAAATTTACTATGTGGATTGTTTTTGTGAAAATTTTACTAGAATTGGTTGCTGAAATTAAAATTCAGCATTCAATGGCGTTCTAGGATAAGGAATCACATCGCGTATGTTACTCATTCCAGTTACAAAAAGCACTAAGCGTTCAAATCCTAATCCAAAACCACTGTGCACTGCTGTTCCAAATTTTCTGGTTTCTAAATACCACCATAATTCCTTTTCATCGATACCCATTTCAACAATTTTTTGCTTTAAAACATCATAGCGTTCTTCCCGTTGTGAGCCACCCACTATTTCGCCTATACCAGGAAACAAAATATCCATGGCTCTAACGGTTTTTTTGTCTTCGTTTAAGCGCATATAAAATGCTTTTATTTTAGCAGGATAATCAAATAGAATGACAGGGCATTTGAAATGTTTTTCTACTAAGAATCGTTCATGTTCACTTTGTAAATCTGTTCCCCAGGCTTCAATAGGATATTTGAATTGCTTTTTCTTATTGGGTTTACATTCTTTAAGAATGTCTATAGCTTCGGTGTAACTCACACGCTTAAAATGGTTTTCTAGAACAAAACTCAGTTTGTCCTGTAACAGCATTCCGCTGCGTTCAGCTTCGGGTTTGGTTTTGTCTTCCTGTGCCAAACGTTCCTGTAGAAATTCCAGATCGTCTTTGCAATTATCCAAGGCATACTGAATCACATATTTAATAAAATCTTCCGCAAGATCCATATTAGCCGCAAGGTCATTAAAAGCTACTTCAGGCTCAATCATCCAAAATTCTGCAAGATGTCTTGATGTATTTGAGTTTTCAGCTCTAAAGGTTGGCCCAAAAGTATAGACTTGACCAAGTGCCATAGCAAAGGTTTCTGCTTCTAGTTGTCCACTTACGGTTAAGTTTGTTTCTTTTCCGAAGAAATCTTCTTTAAAATTGATGCTGCCGTCTTCATTTTTAGGCACCTTTTCTAAATCCAAAGCGGTTACTTTGAACATTTCTCCGGCACCTTCTGCATCGCTTCCGGTAATAATGGGTGTATTCACATAGAAAAAACCGTTATTTTGAAAGTATTCATGGATGGCAAAGGATAGTTTAGAACGAACGCGCATTACTGCACTAAAAGTATTGGTTCGCACTCTTAAATGGGCTTGTTCTCTTAGGATTTCTAAGGTATGCCTTTTTGGAGAAAGTATGGTGAGTTTTACTTCTTCCGTATCTGCGTCACCAAGTATTTCAATGGTGTTTACTTGTACTTCAACTGCCTGCCCTTGCCCTAGGCTTTCTATTAAAACCCCCGTAACAGAAATAGCGGCGCCTATGGTAATTCGTTTTAAAAGGGATTCATCAAATCTTTCAAAATCAACAACACATTGCAAGTTTTTTATGGTTGAACCATCATTGATTGCAATAAAACGATTGCTTCTATAGGAGCGAACCCATCCTTTTACATTTATTTCATATATGGAGGGTTCTGATTGTAATAATTCGATAACTTTTTTGTGCTGCATAATTCTTTAATTTTAACAAGCAAATATAAATTTTAGTTGTTTAGCGTACAAGAGTAAGCCATAGTTATATGTGCTAGTTTATTTTATTTTTTAGATTTTTTTTCTTCGCTCTCCACTTCGGGTATAATATCTAATGAAGGCTCTTTCAGCGTTTCTTTATTAGCAATACTTTTTTCTAAAGAAAGCAGCAGTGAAGGAAGCAATAGCAAATTAGACAACATAGCAAACAACAAAGTTGCGGAAACTAAACCACCTAAAGCTACGGTGCCTCCAAAACTGGAAATCATAAATACCGAAAATCCAAAAAAGAGAACTATGGAGGTGTAAAACATACTTACTCCCATTTCTTTGAGCGATTTATAAACAGAGGATTTTATTTTCCAATTAGAAGCCATAAGTTCTTGTCTGTATTTGGCTAAAAAATGGATGGTATCATCTACCGAAATTCCAAAAGCAATGCTAAAAACTAAGATGGTGGATGGTTTTATGGCGACACCCAGAAACCCCATAAGTCCTGCTGTAAAAATAAGCGGGAGCAAATTTGGAATTAATGAAATAAGAATCATTTTAAAACTTCTAAACATCCAAGCCATAAAGACCGCTATCAGCAAAATGGCAAGGGATAGTGAAATAATAAGGTTATTTACTAGATAATCTGTTCCTTTTTGAAACAATATGGCTTTTCCAGTTACCGATACTTCATATCGATCTTCTGGGAAAATTTTAGCTATTTCTGTTCTCAAATCACCCTCTATACGTTCCATTCTTTCTGTGTTGGTATCTTTCATAAACGTGGTAATACGAGCGTATTGTCCTGTAGAATCTACATAACTTTCTAATAAATTGTTTTCAGAAATACTGTTTTTAGCATAGGGTAAAATAAAATTACGCTCCTGTGAAGTGGGCAATTGGTAGTACTCTGGATTACCGTTGTAATACGCTTGTTTTGCATATTTTACAATTTCTACAACCGAAAGAGGCTTAGAATATTCAGGTATTTCTTTAATAAAATCTTGTAATTCATCCATTTTACGAAGGTTTGCTGCTGCCATCACGCCTTCTTTTCGTTTGGTATCAATCAAAATTTCTAAAGGCATTATGCCATCATATTCTTTTTCAAAAAATCGTATATCTTTAAAAAAACCAGCGCTTTTAGGCATGTCTTCTATCAAACTACCTGAAATTTTGATGGAATAAATACCAATAATGCTCAAGCATAAAAGGCAAATAGTAGTGGCATAAATAGCAATACGTCTTTGCTTAACCATTCGTTCTAGCCAATTTACGAGTTTGCTAATCCAATTTTTATTCAAATGTTTTAAATGTTTGTATTTTGGAACATGTAAATAACTATAAATAATAGGAATCGTTAGCAAAGACAATACAAAAACGGATAAAATGCTAATGGAGGCAACGGTTCCAAACTCGCTTAAAAGCTTACTTTGAGTTAAAATAAACGTTCCAAAACCCGATGCGGTGGTTACATTTGTAAGTAAAGTGGCATTGCCTGTTTTGGTGATAACTCGTTGTAAGGATTTTGCCTGATTACCATGAAGTTTTATTTCCTGTTGGTATTTATTGATTAGAAAAATGCAATTTGCTACGCCTATTATAATAATAAGTGGAGGAATTAAAGCAGTAAGTACCGTAATTTCATAACCCAATAAGCCCAAAAATCCAAAACACCACATTACACCAATGATAACAGTAGCCATTGTAATTAACGTGGCACGAAAGGATCGGAAAAAGAAGAAAAATAATAAGGATGTAAGTAAAAGAGCGGCGGCAATAAACATGCCTATTTCATCAATGATATTTTGCGAATTTAAAGTACGGATATAAGGCATACCAGAAGTATGTACTTTCATGTTGTAGGTACTTTCAAATTTTTCAATTAAAGGAATGAGATCATTTACAATAAAATCTCTTCTTGCAGCAGTATTGATGATATCTTCCTTTAAATAAATAGCTGTACGAACACCTTCTTTGTTTGGACTGTACACCAAACCCTCATAAAATGGGAGTTTATGAAATAGATCATATTTGTGTTTGTCCAGAATTTCTTTGGTGTAAATGGTATCAGAAAAGAAGGGAGTCATGATAAATTTCTCTTCATCTTCTTTTTTGACAAGCTGTTTCAGGTCTGCTAAAGAAATGGTAGTTTCAACTTCATCAAACGCTTTTAATTTTCTAGATAATTCATTCCAGGCGCTAAACTTTTCAGGAGTAAAAAGGGTAGAATCTTTAACCCCTACAACAATAAGGGTGCCTTCTTCACCAAATATTTTTAAAAAAGCATTGTATTCTAAATTAATAGGATGGTCGTCGGGTAGTAAATTTGCTTCGGTGTAGGTAAACCGCATATTTTGCCACTGCATTGCTAAAAAAATGGTAATGGCTACAATAGCAACTAATAACACCGTTCGGTTTCTTAGAATTAGCCGAGCAATTTTGCTCCAAAATACGGTAGAATTGTTTGTGACAAAACGTTTTTTCATGTTAGCTCGAAAAATAGCTGCAAAGGTAGGAAAATAGCAGCAATGTATAGCGATGGAACTTTATTGATTTTAGTATTTTGGATAAAAAGCAACTTAAAATTTGAGCTTTTTTATTTTATTATTTTTAGAAAATTAAATTAAGAAGCAGATGGTATTGCTTTTTTAAAAAATATTTTTACTCTTGCATTACAGTTTAAAATTAAAAGTAAATTTAGCCGAAATATTATCTTCAAAAGTTGGTAAATGGTAGGCACCATACCGATAAGCAAAACTAAAACCGAAACCAAAAATTATTTTGTTTATTTCAAATCCAGATTCTGAATAGCCTTTTTCTAAGGTGTTAAAAGTAATGTTTTGATGGTTTTGTTGATGGGTAAAATCGCCAATAGCGTGTCGAGAAATAAGTACAAATTCTGGTTTGAATCTGGAAGAGATGATAAAAGGTTTAAAGCGGTGTTTTATATGTACACTTGCTAGTTTAGTAGAAAAAAATTCGCCAAAATACATGGTTTCAAAACTTCGAATTCCCGCAACTGAAAAGCGATCTAAAATAGTTTCTTTGTTTGGACTATTTGGGTAGGCATGATACGCATGGGTAAGAGGAATATCGCCCAAACCTAAATTTCCTTCTAAAACAATTTCGGTAACTTGCTCATTAATGTGATTTATTAAATGGTCAACCTTCACATCTATTTTTGTAAAATAAAAATCGCTTTTTAAGACATCTTTAAAACTTTGTGTAATTTGCGTGGAAATTCTTGGATAGCCAATTTCGTATTCATTAATTCCTAAGGGAGTTTGCATATATTTTCCAAAGGGCGCCCATAAAACGCCTATTTTTGCTTCACTTAAGGCATATTTAGTAAAACTAGTGTCATTGTTAAAAAAAGTATAAGGTATAGTTTGTAGTATAGTGCTTTTTGAAAGCTGAAGAATGCCGTTTAGGTTAGGACTTATAGAATGCTGAAGTGTGGTTTGCCAAGTTTTATGTTTATAAAATTGTGTAATATTTAGTAATCGTGGTTCAAATAAAGTAAAGGTTCTGCTTTCTAGTAAAGGGGTGTTGCTCCCTATTTCTTCTACATCTTTGGTGTATGCAATACCTAAAATGGTGTTAGTGGCTTTTTCTACTAAAAAATTAGCTGCTATTTGGTATTTGAACGCTTCATCTTTAAAACCCCTAACGAGATATCCGCCTACATTAAAATTTTCAGATAGTTTTTCATTAGTAACCCCTCCAAGACCAGAGCGCAATCCTTCATAATTGTTGAACTTAACTAAAAATTTTAAATCTAAATCAAAAAAACCTATAGGATAATATCCTTTGTTAAAATCAGAAATCTTTTTAATTTTTGTTTCTATGTTTTTATATTTTATACTACTATCGGCATCTTTTGCTAAGGTTAATTCATCTTCATTAAGTGCTTTTTCTCGATACGAATCCCAAAAAATTGAGGTAGCATCTTCATTTTTTTCTTCTACTGCCAGGATGTCTATTGGTTTCTTTTTTAAGGAGTTAACATCCTCTAACTGTATATCCAAAAGAGAAGAAATAAGTGTAAAAGTGACTTCGGAATTTTCATCTTCTTTAAAATGCATATTTCCTGCAGCAATATTTTTTCCAAACAAAGGATAGGAGCCTAATGCATTTAAAGGCTTGATGTGTAAAGAGGTTTTAGTTGGAAACCAAAGATCTTCTTTTTCAAAATAGGAAAAATGGTGAACTATGGTTGATTCTATATTTTTAACGTGGTTTAAAGTTGCTTTTTGAACTGCAAAACTTGTGGCATCAATATGTAATTCGCCTTCTAATTGTGCTGCTGCAATATCGCTCTTTGGCAAAAATTTTATAATGTGATAGGGTTTTTGAACATTTGAAACTTTATTGATGTATTGAAATTTATAAACTTTAAGGCCTTTTTTTGAAAGTGGCCCATAAAACCGCTTGTCTAGAAGTACATATTCTTTTTCATATATAGATGCTGAGTGAATGGTTTTTCCGAAAAGAGGGTAGTAGGGTTTTTCAAACCCAGGAAAATTAGATGCTAAAACGGTTTCTAAAGCTATTTTTTGTTGCTGGTATTGGTGCAAGGATAGCCATTCAAAAATATAGTTGTTTTCAGAAGGTATTAAAACTTTTGTATTTTTGTCTTGCCATTGAATGATTCCTTTGGAGTATTTTTTAAATTGAAAAGCAGCTAAAGATTTTTCTGAAGCATTTTTGGTTATGTTTTCAAAGGCTTTAGCTATTATTTGCTCGGCAAGTGTATCGATGGTATTGTTAGTAGAATTGTTTTGACCGAAACCTAAAATAGAAAAAAGGAAAAAGCAAAAAAGTGTTTTTATTTGCATAATGGCCAAAACGATAGTTGTGAAGTAAAAGTATAAAAAGAGCGACCTGTGTGTCGCCCTTTTATTGAAAGTTTAACTAAACCGTCATGATTTCTTTTTCTTTTACTGTTAAAATTTCTTCAATTTTAAGGATATATTTATCGGTAAGTTTTTGAATATCGTTTTCTACAATTTTTAATAAATCTTCCGAAATTTCAAGGTCTTTTGCCTCACTATTAGCATTTTTTCGATCATTTCTAACCCCAATTTTAGCTTCTTCCGCTTCCGATTTAGCTACTTTAGCTAGTTCTTTTCTACGTTCCTCGGTTAAAGGAGGAATACTAATAATGATATTTTCGCCATTATTCATTGGGTTTAAACCAAGGTTAGCTTTTTGAATGCCTTTTTCAATTTCTTGAATCATTTTCTTTTCCCATGGTTGCACTAAAAGCGTTCTTCCATCTGGTGTATTGATGTTTGCCACTTGCGTTAATGGTGTTTGGGCGCCGTAGTAATCTACCATTACTCCACCTAACATTGCAGGGCTTGCTTTTCCTGCGCGGATGTTTAAAAATTGCTTTTCCAAATGCTTTATGGCTTTTAGCATGGCTTCATCAGTACTGTCTAATAAAAAATTTATTTCTTCGGTCATGATACTTCTTCTTTAAAATGGAATATAAAAAACTAAGATATTATAAATTTACTTTTGTGCCTATTTTTTCGCCATTTACAATGCGCAATAAATTGTCTTTGGTATTCATGTCAAAAACTATAATGGGCAATTCGTTTTCTTGACTAAGGGTAAAAGCGGTTGTGTCCATAACTTTTAAGCCTTTGCTTAGCACTTCCTCAAACGTAATAAAATCAAATTTAGTGGCTTCTGAATCTTTTTCGGGGTCAGAGGTGTAAATGCCATCAACTCTTGTGCCTTTTAAAATTACATCGGCGCGTATTTCAATAGCTCGCAATACTGCAGCTGAATCTGTAGTGAAATAAGGATTTCCAGTGCCTCCTCCAAAAATTACCACCCGGCCTTTTTCTAAATGCCGAAGAGCTCTTCTTCTAATAAAAGGCTCTGCCACTTCATTTATTTGAATAGCAGACTGTAATCTGGTTTGTAATCCAGCATCTTCACACGCTCCTTGTAAAGCTAGGCCGTTAATTACGGTGGCAAGCATTCCCATATGGTCTCCTTGTACACGATCCATGCCTTTGCTGGCTCCGGCTACGCCTCTAAAAATATTGCCGCCGCCAATGACGATAGCTACCTCTACGCCTCTATCTACAACTTGTTTTATTTCCTGTGCATATTCGGCAAGGCGTTCGGGGTCAATACCATATTGGCGATCGCCCATTAGTGCTTCACCAGAAAGTTTTAGAAGAATTCGTTTGTATTGCATAGTGGAAAATGAAGTTGTAAATGTTATTTTAATTTGGTGCAAAAGTAGGGAAAAATATTTTTTGGGAAGAGATATTTTTTAAACAATAAAAACCGTTTCAAATTAATGAAACGGTTTTTAAAATATAATTTATTTTTAAAAATTACCCTAAAGCAACTCTTTCAAAGGAAACAACTTCAGCTCCAGCTTCTGCTTTTGCATAAGCGGCAACACTAAGTTTGTTGTCTTTAATAAAATCTTGGTTAACCAAGGTGTTGTCTTTAAAGAAACGAGCAAGTTTTCCTTTAGCAATATTGTCTAACATAGCTTCTGGTTTTCCCTCCTGGCGCAAAATATCTTTTGCAATTTCAATTTCTTTATCGATGATTTCTTGATTAACGCCTGCTTCATTTAATGCTACAGGATTCATTGCTGCTGCTTGCATAGAAACGCTTTTGGCAACCTCAGCAGCATTGGCGCCACTTTTAGAAAGTCCGGCTAAAACAGCTATCTTGTTTCCTGCGTGGATGTAAAACCCAACAAATGGTGCTTCTAATGTTCTGTAGTCACCAATTTCAATTTTTTCACCGATAACTCCAGTTTGCTCTATAAGTTTTTCTGCTACCGTAATTCCTTTGTAGTCTTTTGCAAGTAATTCTACTTTAGAAGAAGTGCTTAATGCAAGTTCCGCAAGTTCAGTTGCTAAAGTTATGAAAGTTTCATTTTTAGCAACAAAATCGGTTTCACAATTTAAAGAAACAATAACACCTCTAGTGTTGCTGTCGTTCACTTTTGCAATAACAGCTCCTTCGCTAGAATCTCTGTCGGCACGGTTTGCTGCAACTTTTTGTCCTTTTTTACGAAGGATTTCAATTGCATTTTCAAAATCGCCCCCCGCTTCTACTAGGGCTTTTTTACAATCCATCATTCCGGAGCCGGTGGTTTGTCTTAGTTTATTTACTTCTGCGGCTGTAATGTTTGCCATAGTTTTATGTTTTTAAATTCTCGTTTCGATGGTTATCGGTAGAGATTTTGTTATAAAATTTGTTATTCTTCTTCGCCAGTTGTGTCTTGAGCAACAACTGATTTTGCTTGTTTTTCAACTACTACTTCAGTAGAAGGAGCTTCTAGGTTTTCTTTAGCTGCTTTTGGAGCTCTTTTAGTTCTTTTTGTTGACTTTTCTTCTTTCCCTTCACCTTTTTCTTGATCGTCTTTGTCCGATTTTCTTTCTGATAATCCTTCGATTATAGCATCACTTACATGAGATAAAATTTTATCAATAGATTTTGAAGCGTCATCATTTGATGGAATTACATAGTCAACATCTCTAGGGTCAGAATTTGTATCTACCATTGCAAAAATAGGAATGTTTAATTTTTGTGCCTCTTTTACTGCAATATGCTCACGGGTAGTATCTACAATAAAAAGGGCAGCGGGTAGGCGACTCATGTCTGAAATGGAGCCTAAGTTTTTTTCTAATTTTTCACGAAGGCGCGAAACTTGTAAACGCTCTTTTTTAGAAAGAGTTTCAAAAGTACCATCTTGTTTCATTTTGTCGATAGATGCCATTTTTTTAACGGCTTTTCTAATCGTTACAAAATTAGTAAGCATACCACCGGGCCATCTTTCTGTGATGTATGGTTGGTTTGCATTTTTTGCTTTTTCAGCAACAATATCTTTTGCTTGTTTTTTAGTAGCAACAAAAAGGATTTTTCTGCCACTTCCTGCAATTTTTTTGAGAGCTTCACTAGCTTCATCTAATTTTGCAGCGGTTTTGTATAGGTTGATAATGTGAATACCGTTACGTTCCATATAAATATATGGTGCCATATTTGGGTTCCATTTTCTGGTAAGGTGGCCAAAGTGCACACCTGCGTCTAATAAGTCTTTGACTTCAATTTTGTTTGCCATTTTTTGTAATAGTTTACGTTCTGTCGAGATAGCAATGTATAAAGTAGCCCTTTAAAAGGTGGTCTTTATCATTTAGATGCTAAACTAGTTTCCGCCTGCGGCGGACAACAACAACTTTGTTAATTAGTATGGAATGCTTCCATACCGATGTTAATGAACTTTTTTTAAAAAGAATACATAAATATTCTTTCAGGATTTGAGTGACGAGCACACAATAGGTATTAACGTTTTGAGAATTGGAATTTTTTACGCGCCTTTTTCTGTCCGAATTTTTTGCGTTCTACCATTCTTGGGTCTCTTGTTAATAAACCTTCAGGTTTAAGAGTTGTACGATTTTCTGCATCTACTTCACACATTGCTCTGGAAAGGGCAAGGCGAATAGCTTCTGCTTGGCCGGTTATACCTCCGCCAAATACGTTTACTTTTACATCATAATTTGCTTCATTATTGGTCAAAGCCAAAGGTTGCATTACTTTGTAACGTAAAGTGTCTGTAGTAAAATAATTACCAAACTCTTTTTTGTTGATTGTAATTGTTCCTGTTCCTGAAGACAGATAAACACGAGCAACTGCAGTTTTTCTTCTGCCAATTTTGTGAATAATTTCCATTATTTACTTTCGTTAAAGTTAATAGTTCTAGGTTTTTGCGCTTCCTGATCGTGAGATGCTCCGGCATATACCTTTAAATTTCTGAAAAGTTCAGCACCTAATTTGTTTTTAGGAAGCATTCCTTTTACTGATTTTTCAATCAATCGTTCTGGGTTTTTCCCGAATAATTCTCTTGCAGTAAGACTTCTTTGACCGCCTGGATATCCTGTGTGACGAATATATTCTTTCGCCTCCCATTTTTTTCCTGTCAAGTTGATTTTTTCTGCGTTAGTAACAACTACGTTGTCACCACAGTCAACATGTGGGGTGAAATTTGGTTTGTGTTTTCCTCTTAAAAGCTTTGCAACTTCTGAAGAAAGACGCCCTAAAGTCTGACCGTCAGCATCTACATGCAACCATTCTTTTGTAACGGTGGCCTTGTTTGCAGATACGGTTTTGTAACTTAATGTGTTCACACTAATTTGTTTTATCAATTAAACATTCCTCTAATTTTCCTCTATCTCTGCTGAGATTTGGGGTGCAAATGTACAATTATATATTTGATTTGCAAATGGTAATAAATGAATTATTTACAGAAAGTAAAACTTCTTTTCCTAAAAATGAAAGGCTTCCAATGTAAATGTTAAAAATATATTAATACAATTTATTTCTGTCACAATAGGTGTTAAAAGTAGTCTATTAAATACTAACCAGTATTTCATGAAAAATTTTCTATTGTTTTTATTTACAATTATCCTTTCTACTACTGTATTTTCGCAACCCGAAACAAGTACTTTTAAAAAAAGCTACACCACAAAATCTATAGGTAATCTCATTCCCCCAAAAATAGATGGAAAGCTAGAGGAAGCTATTTGGCAAACCGTGGAATGGACTTCTGATTATGTGCAAAAAGAACCAAACAATGGCGTTGCTCCTACATCGCAAACCAAGCTAAAAATCCTGTATGATGATAAAAATCTTTATGTTGCCTTTCGTTGCTACGATGCTGAACCCACAAAAATTGTAAAACGTTTATCCCGCAGAGATGGTTTTGAAGGCGACTGGGTGGAAATAAACTTGGATAGTTATAACGACAAGCGAAGCGGTTTTTCTTTTACTATTACCGCTGCAGGTGTTAAAGGCGATGAATTTATTTCCAATAATGGCGACAATTTCGATTCTAGCTGGAACCCAATTTGGGAAGCAAAGTCGCATATAGATGGCGAAGGTTGGGTAGCAGAAATGCGCATTCCTTTAAGTCAGTTGCGTTTTGGTAACCAAGAAAATCAGGTTTGGGGTTTGCAATCCACAAGAAGAGATTTTAGACAAGCAGAACGATCACTTTGGCAACCTGTTTTACCAAATGCTCCAGGATGGGTAAGTGAGTTTGGAGAATTAAATGGGATCATTGGACTAAAACCTCAAAAACAACTCGAAATTCAACCTTATTTTTTAACCCAACTAAATAGCTACCCTGAAGAAGTGGGAAATCCATTTAAAGATGGAAGTGATGCAATGTTTACCGGAGGCGTGGATGCCAAAATCGGAATTACAAATGATCTTACTTTGGATGTAACTATTAATCCGGATTTTGGACAGGTAGATGCTGACCCAGGAGCTATTGCTCTGGATGGTTTTGAAATATTTTTTGATGAAAGACGCCCATTTTTTGTAGAAAACAAAAATATCTTTGATTATAATCTTGGCGGTAATGCAGATAACTTATTTTTCTCAAGGCGTATCGGTAGAAGTCCACAGGCTTCTGCATTTGGTGAAGCAGTAGCCTATGTAGATCAACCCAATAGTACTTCTATTATAGGTGCTGCAAAATTTAGTGGAAAAACAAAAGATGGTTGGTCATTAGGTGTTTTAGAAACGGTTACTGCGAATGAGTTTGCGAGAGTCGTAAATGAAGATGGAACTAAAAGTAAAACTCTAGTGGAGCCGGTGACAAATTATTTTGTGGGAAGGGTACAGAAAGATTTTAACGAGAACAATAGCTATATAGGAGGAATTTTTACAACAACTCATAGAAAGTTAGAAGACCACCTTTCTTTTTTGCACACCGGCGCATATTCAGGAGGATTCGATTTTAAACACAACTGGAACGACAGAAAATTTTATGTGGACGGAAATATGGTTTTAAGCAATGTGCAAGGAAGTGAAGAGGCAATTACCCGAACCCAAACCTCCATAGTACATTTGTTTCAGCGAGTAGATGCAACGCATATTAAAGTAGATACTTCCAAAACATCTTTAGCAGGAACCGGAGGACAGTTGCGATTTGGAAAATCAGGTGGTGGAGATTGGAGATACAATACGGGGGGTTACTGGAGATCGCCGGAATTAGAAATTAATGACATAGGTTTTTTACGGCAAGCAGATGACATCCGCCAATTTGCAAATATTACCAGATTATTTAACATACCCACAAGTTGGTATCGAAGAGCCAATATTTCTTTTAATCAATTTTCAACCTATGATTTTGAGGGGAATCATAACCGGACACAGTATGAAATTGTGGGATTTGTAAACTATTCAAACAATTGGTGGTCTGAAATAGGTGCGGCGCATAAACCCTTAATTATAGGAAATTCGTTTTTAAGAGGGGGTCCTAGATGGCGATTTTCCGAAGAAAACTATGTTTTTTTATACACAGGAACTGATAGTCGCAAAAAATTTAATATGACATTGGGCCATGTCTATTCACAAGCGCAACAAAACAATTTTTCTATGAAGCGGTATGAAATTCGGTTAAATTACCAGCCTTTAAACGCGCTGGGTATTTCAATAGTTTCACAATATGAGGAGAGCCCAAACAGAACACAATATGTATGGCAACAAGATTATAATGGAACACCAAGATACATTACAGGAGAAATCGATCAAAAAACCTTGAGTGCTACCTTGCGAATCAACTATACGATAAATCCTGATTTGACCATTCAATATTATGGACAACCTTTTATATCCAGAGGCAGGTATTCTAATTTTAATTTTGTGACAAATAGCACTTCAAAAGATTTAAATGAAAGAATTTCACTTTATAATGACAATCAAATAACTTTGGATAATCAAACCTATAGCGTTGATGAAAATTTAGACGGCAACACAGATTACACTTTTGGAAAACCTGATTTTGCTTTTGCACAATTCCGTTCTAATTTAGTTTTGCGTTGGGAGTATATCCCTGGGTCTGAAATTTTCTTTGTTTGGTCGCAAGGAGTAACCGGACTTGGTGATGCAGACGATGGATTTAATACTATTATAGACACGCAATTCTTTGGTCAAAAACCCGAAAACAATTTTTTGATAAAAGTCACCTATCGGTTTTTAAGGTAAGCAAAATTTTCATTAAGTAGTATAAAGGTTTTATACTTTTTCCTCATAAGCAGGCATTTCTTTTAAAAAGTCATGATTTATTTAATACGTTAAATGTGGTTGCGCTTCGGAATAAAAACCCTTGTTTTGCACCCAATTTAAAAATTAAATTAATTATGAAAAAAGTATTTAGCCTACTTATGGTTGCAATGCTATTTGCAGCGTGTTCTTCAGATGATGATAATGCAAATGCTTCCCTAGAAGGAACTTGGAAAATGACAGCGTTTAAATCAGAAAACGCCTATGATGTGAATGGAAATGGAACTATTTCAAACGATATTATGGAACAAACTAATTGTTACCAAAATGAAACTGTCGTTTTTAATGCTAACAATACTGTTGCTTTTATTTCAACATCTTATGCTGAAATAAACTTAGTACTTGTTGCCGGATCCACAACTGATTATGAGTATAATGTGACTTGTGTTAATGAAAATGACACTACTGCTGGTACCTGGTCACAAACTAATAACACGGTTATTATAACCGATGCGTTTGGGGTTTACACAGCAACACAAATAGGTTCTACATTAACTTTTGTAATTCCAAATGGATATCCTATTGAAGTTACACAAGGAGGTGGTACTGGTACTATTACAGAAGACCTTACCATTGTTTATGAAAAACAATAAACGGTATTTCATATAATTTTTAAAGCTCTTTAAAAGAAATTTTGAAGAGCTTTTTTAATGCACTTTTAGCCACTTATTACCAATTATATAATAAGTGTTGCATTTTCAACAGAAATGGCTTTGAAATTCTAAAACCACAGGATATTAGAATAATAGTTGAACCGATTGTTTGTATGTTACTGAAAATAAAACTTTTATAGGCTATTTTTACTATAAAATCAGAATTAAAAGGTTGTTAAAAATTCAAAGACTTACTAGAAGCAACGTTGAATTAGATGCTCTCTAATAAAAGGATATATTTGTCCTTTTATTTTGTTTTATTCCGTTTTATTTTTTTAAATTTGGAGGGCATAACTAAAAAACTATCTCTAGTAAGTCCATTTTTAGTTGGTTGAAACTCTAAAATTAGAATTGACTTGAGTTTATGCCAAAGATTAAAGTATATGATATTAGAACATACATATTACGTACTTTCCAGGATAAAAGCTCCTTCTTGTCTTCGCAACATCAAGCGTAGGGATGTCATTTAATTAACATTTACTTCACATTTATTATTGAAATTGAGGATGTTTTTCAATGTCAAAATAACAAGTAAAATAAAGTTATTGATTTACCTTATATCTAAAACAAATGAAACACAAAACTATAATAGAGCCTTTTCGCATCAAATCAGTGGAGCCAATTTATGTAACCACGGAAGAAGAAAGAGAAGATCTCCTAAAAAAAGCACATTACAACACTTTTTTGTTACAATCGGAACATGTAATCATCGATTTTTTAACGGATAGTGGAACCTCTGCGATGAGTGCCGAACAATGGGCAGGAATCATGCGAGGTGATGAATCCTATGCCGGTTCAAAATCCTGGGAACGCATGCAAAACGCCGTTAAAAACCTAACCGGTATGGATTATATATTGCCCACCCATCAGGGAAGGGCTGCAGAAAGGATAATTTATGGATACTTAGGAGGAAAAGGAAAAACTTTTATTAGCAATACCCATTTTGACACAACTAGGGCAAATATCGAATTTTCAGGAGCCGAAGCACTGGATATTGCTATTGATGAATCTAACGATACCTCCTTAATTCATCCTTTTAAAGGAAATATCAATACGCAAAGATTAAAGGATTTAATCCTTGAAAAAGGAGCTCAAAATATTGGCGCAGTAATATTGACTGTGACTAACAACTCCGGCGGTGGGCAGCCCGTTAGTATGAAAAATACACGAGAGGTGAGTGACATTTGCAAAAAACACAAAGTCCTGTTTTTATTAGACTGTTGCAGGGTTGCGGAAAACGCTTACTTTATAAAACACCGGGAAGATGGATTTGAGAACAAAACTTATGAAGAAATTGCTCAAGAAATGTTTTCATTGACCGATGGTGCAGTAATGAGTGCAAAAAAAGATGCCTTGGTCAATATGGGCGGCTTCCTTGCTTTACGAAATAAAAAAATAGCACAGGCTTGTACCAACTTATTGATAATAACTGAAGGCTTCACAACGTATGGCGGGTTATCAGGAAGGGATATGGAAGCTATAGCCATAGGACTTAAGGAAATTTTTGATCCGGCTTATTTAAGGTACAGGATAAAGAGCACCGCTTATCTTGGAGAACATTTGCATAAAATGGGGGTGCCGGTTATGATGCCTATTGGTGGCCATGCGGTTTATATTGATGCAAAGAAATTATACGACCATATACCAGTTGATCAATATCCCGGACAGGCATTGGCTTGCGAACTTTATTTGAAAGGCGGCATCAGGACAGTGGAAATTGGCTCAGTAATGTTCGGGAAATATGATGAAAATGGAAAACTAATCCCTGCCTCGATGGAATTGGTTAGGCTGGCTATCCCCAGAAGGGTCTATACCCAAAGCCATATTGAATATGTGATTGAAACATTTCAGGAAATTTTAGATTATAAACAAAAAGTAAAGGGGTATAAAATTGTTGAAGAAGCCAAGATCCTTCGTCATTTTACCGCTCATTTTGAAAAAATAAATTAAAATAATAAAAAGATGAAAAGAATTAAAAATCGTTCGTGGGCAGAGCCTTATAAAATAAAAATGGTAGAACCCCTTTTTATGAACACAAGACAACAACGTGAAAAATTCCTTATGGATGCAGGATACAATACATTTTTGTTAAAATCCAGAGATGTATATATCGACTTACTTACAGATAGTGGCACTTCGGCAATGAGCGATCGGCAATGGGCAGGAATTATGATGGGAGACGAATCTTATGCCGGAAGTGAAAACTTTTATCATTTAGAAGAAACCGTACAAAATTACTATGGATATAAACATATTATTCCCACACATCAAGGTAGGGCTGCAGAGCATATAATATCTCAGATACTTATAAAAAAAGGGGATTTCCTTCCGGGGAATATGTATTTTACGACCACACGCCTTCATCAGGAATTGGCAGGAGGGACCTTTGTTGATGTCATTGTAGATGAAGCCCACGATGCCAATAGCGAATTTAAATTCAAAGGAAATATAAATCTGGAAAAACTGGAAAATCTGATTAAAGAAAAAGGAGCAGATAAAATACCCTACGTCTGTATGGCCACAACGGTGAATATGGCAGGTGGGCAACCTATTTCTATGCAAAATTTAAAAGAGTTAAGAAAATTGACATCTAAATATGGAATAAAAATTATCCATGATATGACCCGTGTTGCTGAAAATGCATATATGATTCAACAATTGGAAGAAGGCTATGCCAAAAAAACCTGTGCTGAGATTGTAAGGGAAATATGTGACCTAACAGATGCAGCAACCATGAGCGCTAAAAAAGATGCCTTGGTAAATATAGGCGGATTTTTAGCGGTAAATGATTATGCCGTTTTTGAAAAAGCCAGAAATATGGTGGTTATCTATGAAGGCTTGCATACTTATGGTGGTATGGCCGGGAGAGATATGGAAGCTCTTGCCATAGGGATAACCGAATCTGTTAACGACGACCATATTCAGGCACGTGTTGGACAAGTGATGTATTTGGGCAATAAATTAATACAAGCTGGTGTGCCAGTTGTAAAACCAATTGGCACTCACGGGGTATTTTTAAATGCCAGAGAAATTTTACCACATGTGTCACAGGATAATTTTCCTGCACAAGCTTTAGCCGCTGAAATTTATTTAGATTCCGGTGTCAGAGCAATGGAGAGAGGCGTGGTTTCGGCAGGAAGAAACATTAAAACAGGACTACACAATTATCCTAAACTAGAATTGGTTAGATTAACGATACCTAGACGTGTTTATACACAAGCTCATATGGATGTAATAGCAGAATCTGTTGAATATGTTTATCAAAATGCACATAAAATAAAAGGTTTGAAAATGGTTTATGAGCCTAAGTATCTTCGATTTTTTCAAGCTCGATTTGAGCCGGTTATTTAGGACTTCAGTTTAAAGACGGAATAGGCCTGAAGACAAAAAATAATTTGTCATTCCCCTTCAGGCTCTATTTGTCTTTTTTTAATGCGCTTCTAACCAGTTATCACCAATTCCTATTTCCACATCTAAAGGTACTTCCAGGTGGAAAGCATTTTCCATTTCGGTTTTGATTAGAGTTTTCATGGTTTCCAGTTCGGGCTTGTAAACATCAAAGACTAGCTCATCATGAACCTGTAAAAGCATTTTGGTTTTGTAGTTGCCTTCCACCAGTTTGTTGTAAATATTGATCATTGCTATTTTGATAATGTCAGCAGCACTTCCTTGTATGGGGGCATTTACAGCATTACGCTCTGCCGCACCACGCACTACTTGGTTTTGCGAATTAATATCTCTTAAATAGCGCCTTCTTCCCAAAACAGTTTGCACATAGCCGTGGTCTTGTGCAAAATGAATCTGTTCAGAGATGTAATTTTTTAACTTAGGGTAAGTTTCATAATAAGTATCTATCAATTCTTTGGCTTCGGTTCGACTGAGGTCCGTTTGGTTGCTTAATCCAAATGCCGAAACTCCATAAATGATTCCAAAGTTCACCGTTTTTGCATTGCTTCGTTGCTCGCGTGTAACCTCTTCTAGCGGTACATGAAATACTTTAGAAGCGGTGGATGCGTGAATGTCTTCACCATTTTTAAAGGCTTCAATCATGTTAGATTCCTTACTCAATGCAGCAATAATTCGTAATTCTATTTGTGAATAATCGGCAGCAAGAAGGATGTAGTCTTCATTTCGCGGAATAAATGCTTTTCGCACTTCTCGGCCACGTTCCGTTCTTATAGGAATATTTTGTAAATTAGGGTTATTGCTGCTCAATCTTCCTGTAGAGGCAACGGTTTGCATATAATCTGTATGCACTCTTCCTGTGGTAGGCTCTACTTGTAGTGGAAGTGCATCTATATAGGTGCTTTTTAGTTTTGCTAATCCACGATATTCTAATACATCTCTGATTATTTTGTGGTCTTTGGCCAAATAAGAAAGCACATCCTCGGCGGTGGAATATTGACCGGTTTTTGTTTTTTTAGGCTTTTCAATAAGTTTTAATTTATCAAATAGAATTTCACCCAGTTGTTTTGGTGAAGCGATATTGAAGGTTTGACCCGCTTCTTCATATATGGTTTTTTCTAAATGTAAGATGTCTTCATCTAATTTTTTGGAAAGCGATTTCAAGAAATCTACATCCAGATTAATGCCTTCTAATTCCATATGTGCCAAAACCGAAACTAGGGGAATTTCAATATCATCAAAGAGTTTTTGGGTGTTTGCCTCACCGAGTTCTTTCTCAAAATAATGTTTTAGTTGTAGGGTGATATCTGCATCTTCTACGGCGTATTCCGTTTGCTGCTCTATGGGCACATCACGCATTGACTGCTGATTTTTCCCTTTTTTACCAATCAGCTCGGTAATGGAAACAGGGGTGTAATTTAAATAGGTTTCTGCCAAAACATCCATATTGTGCCGCATATCTGGATTAATAAGGTAATGTGCCAGCATCGTGTCAAAGAGTTTCCCCTGTATAGTTATTTTATATTTTGCTAAAACTTTGATGTCATATTTTAGATTCTGACCCACTTTTTCAATGGTTGTGGCTTCAAAAAACGGTCGTAATTGTTCCATGATTTCTTGAGCTTCCTCCCTGTTTTCAGGAAACGGAAGATAAAATCCTTTCCCTTCTTCCCAAGAAAATGCTATGCCTACTAGCTCTGCAATTAGTGGATTCAAGCTGGTGGTTTCGGTATCAAAACAAACCGAAGATTGTTTCATCAGGTTTTGTAAAAATAGTTTCATTGCCATTTCAGGCTGTATCGCTTGGTAAAAATGCTCTGTATCTGCTATGTTTTTTCTACCAGAGGAGGTTTGTATGGTTTGTTGAGAGTCGTTGTTTTCGCCAAATAAGGAAAATTGGCCGGATCCTGCTGTCCTCCCCACCGCCCCCTCCAAAGGAGGGGGAGTTTCTCCATCAACGTTTGTTCTCCTTCCTTGGGAGGGGGTTAGGGGGAGGAACAATTGCAAAAACTGATCTTTCAATCGTCTAAATTCTAAAATTTCAAAAAGTTCTTGTACTTTTTCGCCATCGGGCATGGAGAGTTCATAATCTTTAGCATCAAATTGTACATCACAATCTGTTATAATAGTAGCTAACTTTTTTGACAGCAAACCAATTTCGGCATTTTCTTCTATTTTTTCGCGCATTTTTCCTTTTAGAAGGTGTGTGTTTGCCAAAAGATTTTCCATGGTTTCAAATTCTTCTATAAATTTCATGGCTGTTTTTTCGCCTACACCAGGAAGTCCTGGAATATTATCAGCTGCGTCACCCATCATTCCTAAAAAATCAATCACTTGTTCCGGACGTTTTACGCCAAATTTTTTCTGTACCTCAGGAATACCTAAAATTTCAATGCCATTACCCATTCGTGCCGGGCGGTACATAAAAATATTTTCGGAAACTAATTGCGCAAAATCTTTATCAGGAGTTACCATAAATACTTTAAAGTCCTCTTTTTCTGCTTGTTTTGCCAAAGTGCCTATAACATCGTCTGCTTCACAACCTGGTAGCACAACTACTGGAATATGCATTGCTTTTAATATGTCCTGAATGTAAGGAATGGCTGTCATTATAGGCTCTGGCGTTGCATCTCTATTTGCTTTGTAATCGCTGAATAATTCGTTTCGCAAATCGCTTCCGCCTTTGTCAAAACACACGGCTAGGTGATCCGGTTTTTCTCTACGAATTACATCAAAAAGAGAGTTAGTAAAACCCAAAATGGCAGAGGTGTTTAAACCTTTAGAGTTGATTCGTGGGTTTTTTATAAATGCATAATAGCCTCTAAAAATTAAAGCATACGCATCGAGCAGGAAGAGTCGTTTTTGTTTGGACATTATTTTTTCTTTTGGGCTATAAAACTACAAAACTTAGCCGTGTAATTTTGAGTTTTGAGTTTTGAATTTTGAATGCACGAGTTAGGGATACTTAAAGTCTTTTTTTTCAACTATTTTTGTTGACATAAAAACATCAACAATGAAAAACTTTTCTATTGCTATACATGGAGGCGCAGGAACGCTCATTAAAGGAAACATGACTCCTGAAAAAGAATTGGATTACAGAAATGCATTACAGCTAGCCATAAATAGTGGTTATGCGCTTTTAGAAAAAGGTGCATCTGCTATAAATGCAGTTGAGCAAGCCGTTATTTTATTAGAAAATAATTCGCTATTTAATGCAGGAAAGGGCAGCGTTTTTACTAATGCTGGCAACCACGAAATGGACGCTTCTATTATGAATGGAAAAACATTAGAAGCAGGTGCCGTTTCCCTAATTACTGGAATCAAAAATCCTATTTCCTTAGCAAAACAAGTAATGTTTAAAAGTGAACATGTTTTCTTGGCTGGCGAAGGAGCTATGAATTTTGCTAAAGAAAATGGGTTTCTTTTAGAAAATACAGACTATTTTTATGATCAGTTTCGCTATGAGCAATGGCAACATATTAAAGATAGTGATTCCTTTCAACTGGACCACAGTGATAAAAAAGACACTAAATTCGGTACTGTAGGAGCGGTAGCCTGTGACCAAAAAGGAAACCTTGCTGCTGCGACTTCCACCGGCGGAATGACCAATAAAAAATGGGGTCGAATAGGGGATACCCCGATGATAGGTGCAGGGACTTATGCAAATAACAAAACCTGTGCGGTGAGTTGTACCGGAAGTGGTGAGTTTTTTATAAGAGGTGTTGTAGCTTATGATGTTTCCTGCTTGATGGAATACAAAGGATTAACTTTACAACAAGCCGCTGATGAAGTCATTATGAATCGTGTGTTGAGTATAGGTGGCGACGGCGGCTTAATTGCAGTAGATGCACAAGGCAATATTGCCATGCCTTTTAATACGGAAGGGATGTATAGGGGTTTTAAAACTTCTGAAAGGGATGCTGTGGTAAGAATTTATAAAGATTGATTTATTAAATAACTATCTTAACCCGTTGGGTGAAATAGGATAAAACAAAAAAAGATATTGGATAAGATACTGAATTACAGTATCTTTAAGTCGCAAAACAACCCAATATCTTATGT
>PHDJ01000022.1 GCA_002842575.1 Bacteroidetes bacterium HGW-Bacteroidetes-2 | reverse complement strand
ACATAAGATATTGGGTTGTTTTGCGACTTAAAGATACTGTAATTCAGTATCTTATCCAATATCTTTTTTTGTTTTATCCTATTTCACCCAACGGGTTAATTTTATATTGTTTTTATCTTGAAGGATTAGTTTCAAAACAACTAAAAACAAAGCAACAAATGAATACACAAAAAAGTTGCCTGCCAAAAAAACAATAAAAGCTAAAAAGGAAATAAACACCCACCCGGTTCTATTCATTTTGAAAGGTAAAAAAAGCCTAAAAAACAAATGCAAATAGAGAGCCCCGCCTAAAATACCCCAGAAGAAAAACACATCAATTAAATCCATTTGAGAGCGAAGATCAAAATCAGTGACCCCACCAATTAAGTAATTGATCCAGGTCCAATTTTCTTTAATATATGGCAATGTTATTTCCCAAAACTGTTCATCTCGGTAAGACATCAATGCAGTAAAAAGACTTTCTTTTTGCCTAATGGTATTAAAAATACCAAAATGGAAAAAAAAATAATACGCTAGTAACAACACACTCAATGATGCAACTACTAGTAACGTTTTTTTAAATGGAATTTTAGAAATAATAATAATATAAACTATGGTAAATGCCATAGCTAGATAAACCGCTTTTGTTCCTATAAAAATGCAGGAAATAAAAATGAGAATGAACTTCCAATTTTTGATGACCTTTTCTTTGTAACTTAAAAGAAAATACATTAGAGTAATGATGTATGCATAGCTTCCTGTTGATGCCGCAAAAAAGGCTCCATTGTATCCAAATCTGCTGCCTTGATAAGTTTTAAAAAGTTTAATTGAGAGAAGGATTCCAATAAGCATTAAAATAGAATTTATCACCATTAACCATTCAAAGGTTTTAAACAACAATTTCTTGTTGTTTGATGACTCTAAATTATTATTAAAATATAAAAATATAAAAAGGGGAAATAAAAATTTTACAAAAACGACAATAATTTCATTTTGGAATCCATTGGTAATGGTGAGTTGACCCAATAAAAATAACAGAAACAGTAACCCTATTAATTTCAATTGTCTTAAATACTTCACACTGGCAGAAATAAGGAGTAGCAATACTATAAATTTTATATATTTCGCTATATCTGATTTATCATAGAAATACCTATTTGCAATTTTTCCGTAAGCTTCAGAGAGAAAAAAAACAATCAGTAATACCGGGGCGATGTATTTGTTAATGGATTTTTGTATTTGATTTAAATACGTCATTTTTTATTTAATAGATATGAATTGGAAAACAAAAATACGGATCCAAAAAATGCAATAAAGGTAATCCCTGCATTGTTATTAAAAAAGTTTTCTACAAGGCCTATCAATGCTATACTTACAATAAACAGAGCCGAAATAATATCTTTTGCTTTAAATGCGAAATATATATTAGTTGACAGAAAAAACAATAATATTACTAATCCTAATACTCCCGATTCAATCAAATAACTTAAATATTGATTGTGGGTGTCATATTTATTTTGAGCTGCATATAGCAAATTGTTTTTTAAATATTTTTTTTCTAATAACCCCTTTTCAGAACCAACCCCATAGCCGAAAAATGGTTTTTCATAAAATAGTTCCAATGCTGAACCCCATCTAGAAACTCTTGAGTCTCCTTTTGTGTTTGTGTTGTATGATTCACTAACATTAGGTGTCAGCTCCCAAACTGCTTCCTTTGTAATTCTTTCGTAAAGATATGTGTCTTTAAACAACTTGTTTAAGCTAAAGGTTATTAATAAAATAATCCCTAATATACTAACTGTAGCTCCTAACTTTGTATTAAATAGATTTTTGGTCCAATTCAAAAGAAAAATTAAAAACAAAAATGCTGTCAGAATATAAACAATTCTTGAAGCTAAAAAAATTATTGCCAAAATAATAATTATAAAACTAAAAGTATTTAATGTTCTATTTTTAAAGGGTTTCTGAAAAAACAAGCAAGATAATACAAGGAGATAATACACTCCCAAATATGATGGATGAATGTCTAAAAAAGCGGTAAACTGAAAACCCGTATGATAAAAGTTAAAAAGTTCATTGTCAATAGAAAGAAAGGGCCTTGTGGCAAAGTAAAAGGTTAGGTTTTTGAATATGAGAATAAATGCAGAAATCACACTTCCTAAAAGCAAACCTTTCAAGGAATTGTTTTTTAATTTTTCTAAATCACTTTGTGCAATTAAAATAAAAAGCATTGGCGTCAAAAGATAAGCTGATCTTCTTCCTAAAATTTTTATAACTTTATCTATATCTTCTGCTATTAGCAGGCTCAAAAGACAGAGAAAAAACAATAACAAAACAGATAAAAATAAAAGTTTTACTTTTTCTGCTTGATAGACTATTTTTTTCAATAAAAAAAGAACAGCTATTGTAATATAAACAGCAATTAAAGCGCCATTACTAAGTGGAGTGCTCAAAGGCAATAGAACGCCAAAGAAAAAAAATAATACTCTTAGGATTTTCATAAAAACGTTTTAAACAACATATCTTATTCTCATCACAAAAAATTGAAGTATAAAAATTAAAGTGATTAGTATAAATATTAATACATCAAAGTATCCTGTATGGATTAACATAACTGAATTAACTGCGAGTAAAGCATATAATACAACTGAAAATGGATCTTTTCTTTTAATCATCAGTTTTTTTAAAAACTCCATAAGTGCTGCAAGAATAAAAAATCCTATAAAGACAAATGTAATACCTCCATCAACATATAAGGCTCCTTGTAAGGTAGGTGTAATGCTCCATGGTTTTCCATCAGGGAACTTTCTGGCTTCAATGATTTCTCCAATTTTGTTCCTCGCACCTAGCTGGGCTCCGGGTAACAGAGTTAATATATTTGATACTGCCAATTCACCATAATAATGGTTTCCCTTTGTTTTTTTTATTAAAATTGTAACAACTTCTTGGTCATATCTAAAAACAGACAATGTTGACATATAAGGCTCTAAAAAATAATTTTTTTCAATGTAATTACTGTCTATATTTCTAAAATATCTCTTCACGTCATACTCCTGTGAAACTCTAAAAGTCGAGATGTAAGACATCACCATTACCATAATTAAAAATGATAATATGTATTTGGGGCTAAATAAATTTTTGTATTTGGTATGATAATTATTTCTTACCACTATAAAAATTATGAAAGCACAAGAATATAAAATTAGGAAGGGCGTTCTATACCCCATTGATATAGCTGATAAACCTTGGATTAAAAGGACTATTAAAATTTCCTTGCCAAATTTTTTATTATTAAGCTGTAAATTAGTAAAATAAAGGAGTGTTAAAATTATAGAAGTATATGAAAATAATGTGACTATAGTATATGCCGTATGTCTCTCTGATCCTAAAAATAAAATTATGCCTCTATTTGAGACATGAGTGTAAATAATTAATAAATGTGATAAAATAAAAGTTATCCAAAATATAAATTTAAATAATTTAGGCTTAAAGATTCCTTTTGCTGGTCTTATATTGAAATTGACAGATCTTATTAGTAATGTTCCTAAAAGAAAACCAAGAAAACCAACAAAAACTAAAGTAACTAAAGGCTTATAGTCTAGTTTATCGGTATAAAATGGGAAGTTAATGATGCCAATAAAATTTATTACTATAAATAACAGTAAAAAAATCCTTAAATAGGGTATGGGTTTAATAAAAACTTCTTTAAAATTCATTGCTTTTCTTTTCTCTAAATTGTTTAATAGCCTTTATTTCATTTTTTACTGTAATCTCTATATTTAATTTATTAATGGAGTTTGAGCCCTCTAATGTTATTTTATTATATAGGCTTAGTTCACTACAGATATGATGTATTTTATCAGCTATTGACTTTGAGCTTTTGGCTAAAACGGATGTTTTCATATCACAAAAAAACTCGCGCTTTGAGGAGTTATCGGTATTTACAGCTAGGAGTCCGGCCGACATTGCCTCCATTATTGTAACCCCTTGAGAATCCATTTTAGTTGTAGAAATAAAAATACCATAATTTCTAAATAGATTTCTCATTTCTTCCTTTTCTACAAAGGTTGAAATTATTTTAACACGATTGCCAAGCCTCCTTTTATCAATCAGTTTTTGATATTTTTTTAAATAAACCCCTTGCCCATAAATATCTAGAGTAAATTGTTCCGGCAGATTTGACATTACTTCAATGGTTTTTTCAATATCATAAACCTTGCTTGACAGTGAACGTATAGTTAGCATTTTAAATCTGTATTTTCCTTGGTCTTGATATGTAAAAAAATTAGTGTTAATTCCATTGGGGATAATATGATAATCATTGATTCTGCATTTTAAATTCTTTTCCATTTCAGATTTCATCCATTTAGAAGGAAAAATGAAAAGGCTTTTGTCATTTGTTTTATTTACAAAGTATTTAATTTTAGGAAAAACAAAAAGGTCTTTTTTAAACCATCTTAATAATTCTTTAATCGTGAAATTAAACTCATACATCCGAGAACCATAGCGCTGGGCTTCAAACCCGTGAATGTACATTATAAACAGTAATTCGTTTTTTATAATAAATTTATAGATTGGCCAACCGTTTGACTTACTAAATGGATAAATGTTTAATAAATGTATATATATTAAATCTCCTCTTTTAAGATTCGATGTTATATTTTTAAAGGGTGATTTGTGAACTTTAACACCTTCATATACATAGCTTTCATTTTTACTTGAAGGTATAATAATTTTGACATTAACTCCTTGATTTATCATTTCTAAACAACGTGTATGTACAAACATATGATTGTAGGGACTATTCTTGTCTGGATATCTTGAAGTGATAATTGTAACATTCATGATTTTAACAGGCTATTAAGCGTTCTCTCTGAAATAATAAGCGTACCAATCATGACTATAAAATAAGCAATGAAATTAATGAAAAATGCCCCCACCAAACCCTGCTCAGGCAATAAAATGAACATAAGGGCAATGCTTATAACTGCTGAAACAAACATAATCCAGAATCGCTGTTTCTGCTTGTCCAATACCACTAAAAGCATTTCATAGTTTGAAAAAATAAACCGCATTATAAGTATAAATATTATAATATTAAATGAAATCATTGACTCTTGGTCGATTTTGATATCTATAAAATTAAAAATGATGTCTCTAAAGAGATAGAAAAAACTAAGGATTAGAGCACCAAGTCCGAGTGTATATTTTTGGGTTTTTCGAAAAAAATACTTTAAATTAATAAGGCTTGCTCTTTTTTGTTTAAACTGGTTCAAAACAACTTGTGAAATAGCTACAGTTATCATAAAAATTGGAGCCATAATTACAAATAGCGCCCTATAATATCCATAAGTTGTTTCGTCAATTATATAAAATAGTATAATTAACCCCACCTGAGTATAGATGGCAGATACAATTTCTTGAAAACCGAAATATCTTCTCTTTTTGAATTTAAGTAAGGTGTTTTTTAAAACTCCTTTGTAATTTTTTTTATTAAAAATTGTACTTCTTTTATATGTGAAAACAAGCGTTCCAATGAAAACAAAAAAATTAATCATAATTAAATATTTAAATATGAAACTAATATCTGTAACCCCTGAGTTTATATATAAATAAAAAACAAAAATTAGTAGTGAGATTGAGAAAAACGTATAAGCATACATTTCAGTTTTAAACATCCCTAACCCTTTAAAAAAGGAAAACAACACAAGATTTAAGGACAATGCTAAGCTTAAAATAATTCCATAACTCATTAACCCCCATCCACTGACATTTCCTAAAAATGGAGTTAGAATTAAATACAAAATAAACACTAACAAAAATAAAAGTAATACAATAGTTAAACTGTCTTGTAAGACATCTGAATTTTCATTTTTATTTAGATCTTTTGAAATTAAAAAAATGGAACTGCCAAAAGGTAATAATGAAACCAATATATTAGAAAGTGAATACACAAAAGAAAATACTGCAAAATCCTCAATGTTTAAAAAAGCTATCAGGACAAGGTTTAAAACCCATCTTGAACCAAATTGTAACCCTTGAGAAATATTATTAAAAATGACATCTTTGAGAATATTTTTGTTCATGATATTAAAAAACCTGACTATAATTTAATATTTCTTATTACGATTCTATTTCCAATAATACCTCTGTAAAGATCATTATCGTACAAAAAAAATATAATACTATCAAATTCTTTAACAGGCTGTCTAAACTCTCTTATTATAAAATTATTCCCATTATAATTTTCAATTTTTGGTTTTATGTCCCAAACATCAAACGATCTTTGCGATAAATTTATTTTTTTGGAATAAACGTGTATTCCTAATGTATAAGTGTCTAAAATTTTTTTATTAATATTTTTGTTAACTTTTAAAACTAAGTCAAACTGATTTGGCTGTTCTATAAATGCTATTTCTTCAATAATAAAATTATCTATAAACCCTTGGCCAACACCCCTTTTCAAGCTGTATTCGTAAAGACCATCTCTTAAAATTTCTTCTTTATTTCTTTTTTCACAAGAAATTAAAATGAATACGATTAATAAAGATATCTTTTTAAACTTTTCAAACATTATGAGTTTATTAATTATAATTTAAGGGTTTAAACCTTTTGCATTGCTGATTTGGTATTCTTATATCAAAGATACATTTTCTATTAAAAGGTTGTTTCTTTTAAAGGTGTTTATTATTCTTATTTTCTATATTTACCCCATCTTATTTTTTAAACTTTAAAACTAAATTAGATGTCAATTTCAACATATTTAAGAAAAAAATTAATCAATTATAATTCTGAAAATTCATTTGCTTTTAAAATGCGAAAAAAAAGAGCTGATAGAATAAAAAATCTAATTGATGAGTGTTATAAAAAGAACGGCAAAGTTAATGTAATAGACATTGGTGGCACAGAAACCTATTGGAAAATAATCTCTAGAGATTTTTTAACTTCCAGGAATGTGAGTATCACAGCTGTAAATTTACCTGAAACAACCTCCTGTTTTGAAAATAGTGATTTATTTACTTTTATTGATGGTGATGGCTGTAATTTACAAACCATTAAAGACAACTCATTTCATATTGCACATTCAAATTCTGTTATTGAACATGTTGGACCAACATGGGAAAGAAAGGTTGCTTTTGCTGAAGAAACTAAACGTGTAGCAGATAGTTACTATATCCAGACACCTAATTTTTGGTTCCCTGTCGAACCTCATTTTGTCACACCATTTTTTCATTGGTTTCCAAAGGCCATAAGAATCAAAATGCTTCAGAACTTTAAGTTAGGCTGGTATAATAAAACACCAAATTATCTAGAAGCTAAAAAAGCAGTTGAAGGATGTGATTTGTTGTCAAAAAAAGAAATGAAAAAACTTTTTCCTGAAGCAAAACTTTATAAAGAAAAGTTTTTCTCTTTAACTAAATCATTGATTATGATTAAAAATTAGCTTTTTAATTCCTCAACACTCCACAAAAATCCATCACAATCTTATCTGTTTTAATTTGAAAAAACTCCTTATGAGCAACAAGAAAAACAATAATATCAGCTTGTTTAACGGCATCATTGCATTCCGTAAGTCCTTCGGCACGACCATTGTATAGGTTGGGCTCTACTTTTAAAAGTTGCAAGCCTTCTTTTTCCAGAGCCTCAACTACTGTTACAGCAGGGGATTCTCGCAAATCATCAATATTTGGTTTAAATGCCAAGCCCATACAAGCTAATATAGGCTTTCTCTTGTTTTCTATTTCAAAAGCCAAAGCTTTGTTTTTAATTTTTTCAATGACCCATAGGGTTTTATAATTGTTGACTTCGCGTGCTGAACGAATTATTTTACTTTCTTCAGGGAATTCTGAAACAATAAACCAAGGGTCCACGGCAATACAGTGACCACCAACGCCGGTGCCGGGTTGTAGAATGTTTACGCGCGGGTGTTTGTTTGCTAATTTTATTAATTCCCAAACATTAATTCCTGCTTTATCACAAATCATAGAAAGTTCATTGGCAAAGGCAATCTGCACGTCCCTAGAGGCGTTTTCTACCAGTTTACACATTTCTGCAGTTCGTGCGTTGGTTTCATGCAAATCGCCCTTTACAAAGTGTTTATAGAAGGAAACCGCCTTTTTAGTGGATGCTTCATTAATCCCTCCGATGGCTCTGTCATTGTGCTCTAATTCATAGATAATATTTCCGGGAAGCACTCGCTCTGGACAATATGCCATATAGAATTTGTTTTTTAATTCGGGCCTTTGGGCAAAAATTAATTGTTGCATTTTTTCGGTTGTTCCTACCGGACTTGTGGACTCCAGAATTACCAAAGATTCTGGCTTTAGCATTGGAACTATAGATTTTACAGCACTTTCAACAAAAGAAATGTCGGGTTGAAAAGCGCCTTTAAATGGGGTTGGAACTGCAATTAAATAAACATCTGCCTCTATAGGATTTGTGGCTGCTTGCAACAATCCCTTTTTAACAACGTGGTGTACAAGCCCTTGTAAATCGGGTTCTACAATGTGTATTTCGCCTTTATTGATGGTGTTTACTACCTCCTTGCTTATATCTACACCGGTTACATGCAGTCCTTTGCTTGCTATTAATGCTGCTGTAGGAAGGCCTATATAGCCCAAACCTATCATAACTACTTCTATGTTCACGGATTTACTGATGTTCACGGATTTGCGGATTTTATTGGATTTACGGATTGAATTTGATTTTATGATGCGTTTATTATTGTTTTGTGTTGATAAATCGTTTCCATTGGAGGCTGTTTTCTCCAAAATTAATTAACAAGCCAACTGGATATTTAGTTGCTTTTAAGTAATTTACTACTTGTGCTTTTCCCATTTGATGCATAAACAAGGCACTTTTTATTTCAACAATGATGTTTTCAAAACAGATAAAGTCTGCTTTATAATACTTTTTTAATTTCTTCCCTTTAAAAAATACGGGGATATTCTTTTGGCTTTCAAAAGGTATTTCGTTTGCTTTTAACTCTATTTCTAAAGCTTCCTGATAAGCGGCTTCTAAAAACCCACATCCCATTTCATTATGAACAGCCATACAGGCACCAATTATTTTAAACGTCTCCTCTTCATATATCAACCCTTCCTTCTTCATTTTTTTCTTGTTTTATAAAACATCCCAATCCGTAAATCCGCGCTAATCAGTAAATCTGTGCTATAAATCCGCAAATCCGCGCACATGCTTTGCCGTCTCCATAAGGGTTATAAAGCTTTGTCCTTTGTAAATAATGCTCTTTATCCTTTAATAATTTTTCGGTTTCGTAAATAATTTTATCTGTATTTGTTCCAACCAAAATCACCGTTCCGGCTTCAACTGCTTCGGGTCTTTCCGTGGTTTCACGCATCACTAATACCGGTTTTCCTAAACTGGGGGCTTCTTCTTGAATGCCTCCACTATCGGTTAGTATTAAAAACGATTTTTCCATTAACCAAACAAAGGCAGGATAACTTAACGGTGAAATAAGCTTTATATTCGAAATTTCGCCCAAAAGTTTATACACCGGCTTTTGTACATTAGGGTTTAAATGTACGGGGTAAATGATTAATGCTTCCGAATGATTTTCGGCTATTTGCTTTAACGCTTTGCAAATATCTATAAAGCCTTGTCCGTGATTTTCTCTACGATGCCCAGTGACTAAAATGATTTTTTTGTTAAAATCTATAGTGTTTTTTAGGGTGTCAATTTCGTTATCTGAATAATTTTGGGTATGTAATTTGGCTACACTGAACATCAACGCATCAATTACGGTATTTCCGGTGACTACTATAGATTTGGCAGAAATATTTTCTTTTAATAGGTTTGCTTTAGCCGTTTCTGTTGGTGCAAAATGATAATCAGCAATTCTTCCCGCAATGCTACGGTTTAGCTCTTCCGGAAAAGGATTTCTTTTATTAAATGTTCGTAAACCGGCTTCCACATGACAAATTTTTGCGCCACTATAAAAAGCCGCTATGGATGCCGCCATTGTTGTTGTAGTGTCGCCGTGTACATATACAAAATCCGGCTGAAAGTCTTCTAAAACCGGTTTCAAACTCTCAATAATGGTCGCCGTAAGGGTATATAGATTTTGATTGGGCCGCATAAGGTCTAAATCGTAATATGGCGTGATTTCAAAAAACGCTAAAACTTGATCTAACATCTCTCGATGCTGTGCTGTTATGCAAACGCGGGTTTCAAAACTTGCCGTATGTTTTTCAAACTCTTTTACCAAAGGTGCCATTTTGATGGCTTCGGGACGCGTGCCAAATACAATTAAATTCTTCTTCATTATCTTTAAAACCTTTTCACTATTGAAAAAAATTAATTGCTGTTGGCAATTGCTTCTAACTTATTGTATGCATATCGTATAAAGAAAAACATAGAAAATAATAGTACTAACAACAAAGGATATTTTAATTTATTGCTAATGGAAAACCCTTTTTCCGGGGTTAAATTATAATTTAAACTCACTTGTTTAATTATCTGAACCTGATCTTTTTCAATTGTTAAAAGTGCTAAACGATTTTTTAATATTTCCTGTTTTCTAAAAATTAAGGTCCCTAAATCACTTTTGTCATTGATATTAACCGATTGGCTGCCGTTATTTTTGGAAGAATCCCTAATTGTCGATTGAATAAGGGAGTCAATCTGAGAAATCATAATGTCACTTTCTTTGATTAATAATGCCGTATTTTCTGAGTTAATTTCTTTATATTGATTGTAATGCTCATTGTTATTAAAATAATCTAATAGTTGCTTTATGATTAATTCAGAGTCCTCATTGCCTACAACAGTAAAGTTGATACGATGGTATTTATAATATTTACTAGTGGTTAAGTCTTCTACAAACTCTGCCATTTCCTGGTTTTGAAATAATATTCTAAAAATATCCAAGTTTTCTCTGGATTGAGCAGCAAAATTATAGATGTCAATTATAGGCTCAATTTCTATTTTTTTAATTTTTCTGAAATTGGTGTCTAAAATTGCTTGTAGATATAGTGTGTCGTTTGCGCTAATTTTAGTGTTTATTGCTTTTACCTTATCATATAAATAATCTACACTTCCAAAATTAGGGATAACGATAGCTTCATTAGCGTATATTTTTTTACTGGTTATGTCTTTATAATACCCATAAGCAAGACCAATAAGAATTAAAAAAATAACAATTATTTTAAATTTTATAAAAAACGCAATAATTAAAAAGAGTAGTTTGACACAATTCTTAAAAAAATCGCCTAATTTCTTGAACAAATAGCCTAAATCTATTTCTTCGGTTTGGTTGGAATAAGTTGGTTGGTTGCTCATTGGTTAAAATGGTGTTTATTTTTTTTAATCTTTACTTTTTTGGTTATTTCTATTTCCTCTCTACCTAAACGTTACAATTTAATCGCCATCTAAAACAAATCCTTTATTTCTCTTTCAATATTTGTTCTAATATTCTTTCGGTTATTAAATAGGTGGGTTTTACACCAGTTGTGCCTAAGCCTCCTGATGCTAATGTACTGCCGGTTTCTAATGGGTTATCTGAAGCATAATAGGCATATCTAACCTGTACATTACTACTAATACTTCCTCTTATTTTGGAGGCTGCTTGTATGGCTTTTTGATAGTGCGCTCCTTCCATTTCCAGACCTATAACATTCCAGGTAGATTCATGAAAAAACTTAAGTATATCTTTATTTTGCAAGGAAGTTCCTAATACTGAAATCATATTTCCTGAAAATACTTGTAGGCCTTGACCTTCAAAATCGGCTTTTTTAAGTTGGTTTTTAAAGGGGTAATTATCTGCTGTTCCTTCAAATAAATGGGCTTTAGGAATCATAATATCTCCTTTGCCTCCATCTAAAATTCCTGCTTTTCCCATAATGGAAACGGAAATAACATTTAAAAAATGCATTTTGTTGTTTTCACATTTATAGGGTTTTAATAATTCGTCTAACGTTTCGTAGGCTTGCTCCCCAAAGGCATAGTCCATCACTATTAATACAGGTTTTTCCTTAACCTCTGTTTTTTTTGTGGCTACACTTTCCTTGAATAGATGCGAACAATCGATCTTGGTTGCGTCAAAAATTTGTACATCTATATTGGTGCCGCTTGAGTCTGCTAAAAAAAGCATGCCACATTCTTTTGCTTTTTTGGCTACTTTATCTCGCAAAACATGATTGCTTTCTTTGCTTAAATTTTCGTAAATCTTTAGTGCAGTGGTCTTTTTGAATTCTGTTTTTAAAGCCTCTGGTGCAAAAAGAGTATTCATCACACTATGCATATTGGCGCTGATAATGTGAATGGGGCGTTCTAATAAATTGTTTTTGTGCAGGGTTTTTTTTATGTTATTTGCCCAAATTTCGCCGTGTATATGATGTCCTAAACGCTCTCTTAATACTGGACTAAAAGTAATAACTCTTTTATTGTCTTCCATCACTTCTTCTATGGCTAATTTGCCCAAAAAATATACGATGTTTAAAAACCTGTTGCTATGGTTTTTAACGGCAAAACTCGAATAAATGGCATTTACTTCCGCAAAGGTTCTTCCTAAGATATTTGCGGTATGTGCTATGGCTATTTCCTTTTCTTTTTCGGATAGGTCTTCTTTTTTTAATACTGCGGTTTCCAGTTTTTTCCAGTCTCTGGTAATTGCTCCGTTATCGTCTATTGCTACTCGTTTAATGATTTTATGCGACTCAAAATACAGAAAGGTTAAATGGGTTAAAATGTCATATATTTCAGAACGCCCGCGGGTAATTTCAATGTTCATCTGCTCATCATCAATTCTATAACAGTTTCTTCTTCTTTTTGGGGGTATTATCGCTTCAAAATGCGATTTAGAATATCCCTCATTACTAGTTAGGTTTATATACCGGCATTCTTCGATGCCAATGGGCAGCCTGTCAATAACGTACAAAAGCCCTTGCAGCTCGACTTTGTCTTCGGTTATGGAGCCATAAATTTCAGGTCTAAGCAGGAGTAATGCTTCTCTAAGGGTTTCTCCGGAAACTCCCATGGGTTTATAAAATCCGCGATTGAAAAGATGGCGCATAGTGATGTACATTTTTTCAATAGCATTTGTGCTTTCTTGTGCCCTTGTTCTTTTATGTGTGTTTACTTCTATCATACTTTAATTTGCTACAAATATAAAACTAATTTAAGGATTACCTTTTAGAAGTTCTTCGGCAATATTTCTATCATTAGAAAGGCGGGGGAGTTTGTTTTGCCCTCCTAGTTTTCCTTTAGACTTCATATAGGAATTAAAGCTGTCTTTGGGCAGGGCAACTATTTTTAGCTGCTGTAATATTTTTCCTTGAATCAAATCAAAATAATAACTATTTTGACGTTGCATAGCCAAATCAATTTTTGTTGTGAAATTTTCCAGGTTTTCTGGCTTATTTTCAAACTCAATAAACCATTGGTGGTAAGGCAGTCCTCCTTCGGTAGGTGTAATGTTTGGTGCAACGGTAAATTCATTTACTCGCGTGGAAGTTCCTTTCAGTGCTTCTTGTAATGCTTCTTCCACTTCTTTTGCAATAACATGTTCTCCAAAAGCAGAAATAAAATGCTTTATCCTTCCGGAAACGATAAGCCGGTAAGGTTTTAAACAAGTAAACTGAACCGTATCGCCTAGATTATATGCCCAAAGACCGGCATTACTGGAAATTAGCATAACATAGTTTTCGTTTAGTTCCACTTCATTAATCTGAAGTCGGTTTGGGTTTTCATCAAAAAATTCAGCCGATTTTACAAATTCATAAAAGATGCCAGAATTAAGAAGCAGCAGTAGCCCTTTTTCATTTTGCTTATCCTGAAAGGCAAAAAAACCTTCGGAAGCAGGAAAGAGTTCTATACTGTTTACTTTTCTTCCTATTAAATTCTCAAATTTAGCTCTGTAAGGCTCATAATTTACCCCTCCATAAATAAAGAGGTTAAAATTTGGAAATAACTCTCCTACTTTTTTGCCGGAATGTTCTTGTAGTTTTTCAAAATACATTTGTACCCAAGACGGAATGCCACTGATGACCGTCATGTTTTGCTTTATGGTTTCTTCCACTATGGCAGCTACTTTGGTTTCCCAATCCTCTATACAATTAGTCTCCAAGCTTGGCAATCGGTTTTTCTGAAGATATTTTGGCACAAAATGAGCTACAATGCCTGATAATCTTCCTAGTTTAATGCCGTTTTTTTCGTCTAAAATGGGGCTTCCTTGTAAAAAAATCATTTTTCCATCCACAAAATCAGTATTTCCTGTTTCGGCTATATAAAGCAATATAGCATTTCGAGCAGCTTGAATGTGAAAGGGCATCGATTCTTTAGTTAATGGAATGTATTTAGCTCCGGAAGTGGTTCCGGAAGTTTTTGCAAAATAAAGAGGTTTTCCTGGCCAAAGGATATTTTCTTCGCCAGCTACAACCTTGTTTACATAAGGTTTCAACTCTTCATAATCGCGAATAGGAACGTGTTTTTTAAAATCTTCATAGGTGCGTATTTCTGAAAAATTATGGTCTTTACCAAAATTAGTATTCTTTGCAATATCTATAAGATTTTTAAATACTTTTTCTTGCGTTTGCAAAGGTTTTGATGCCCACTTGTATGTGGTGTAGTGGATATATTTTGCAAAAATTTTTGCGCCAATAGTTTTTAAGGACATAATTTTTTATTCAAAGTCAATAAAATTAGTTGGGTTAATGGGATATCCATTACTCCAAAGTTCAAAATGAATGTGAGGTCCGGTTGAATACTCTCCCGAGGAACCTGCTGCGGCTATTACTTCACCTGCCTTAACCAAATCGCCTTGTTGCTTTATAAGTGATGCGTTATGTTTATATACAGAAATAAGGTTGTTATGATGCTCTAATATAATTACAAAGCCTGTTTCTACGGTCCATTCAGCAAAAATAACTGTTCCTGCTGCGGTTGCTTTTACTGGAGTGTTTTCCTCAACTACAATATCTACTGCATAATGTTTTGTTTTGAGGTTATAGCCTTCAGAAATGGGCCCATTTGCTGGCGGGAAGAGCACACTTGTAATCATATTTGAAGAGGGTTCAAAAACATTATACTTGTCTTCTTTAGCAACTTTATCTCTTAAAATAGAATCTTTTTTGGATGGAGAAAAATTTATATTTTGAGGGTCCTCTGTAATTGTTTTTATGATAGAGTCTTTATTTATTTGTTGTATTTGTAAATCGCCCGTTAGAACTCTTTTGATAGAAGACAAATATTGATCGTTAAAATATAAAACCTGCTGCATGGAATCTGTTTTATAGGTTAGCTCAGCCGCTTGTTTTTTAAGTTGAATAGAGGAATATCCCGGAATATATTCTCTAAGAGGTGTAAAGGCTATAATTACGGTTGTAATTCCAACCAAAAAGAGCGATAAAAGAGTTGAAAACACAAAAACATTTAACCGATTTAGTTTAAAAGAAACCCTTTCTTCAAAAGTGTCTTCGTTTAAAATTACCAACCGGTATTTGTGCAGTAACTTTTTTGCTATTCCTTTTGATTTTTTTTTAGGTGTTGTCATTTTTTTTAATCTGTAACAAATATAAAACAAAATCTAAGGGTAAATCGTATGTTGTGCTTTAAGAAATAAAGGAAAAATGTAATGTATTCCGTTTTTCTTCTTAACTTTGCATGATAAATTCATGAAACGATGAACGCACTTACATTACCTTTGGTTATAGGAGCACCACAAATTATTTTAATTGTGATTGTTATATTGTTGTTATTTGGCGGCCGAAAAATCCCTGAATTGATGCGAGGTCTTGGAAGCGGAATTAAAGAATTTAAAGAGGCTTCAAAAGAAGACAAGAAAGAAGACGAAGACAAAATAGAAAGAAAATAATTAAACAAATAATTTTATAAAAAAGTCCGCTTTAAAGCGGACTTTTTATTTATTTAAATTGAACAGATTTAATAATGGCTTCTAGTTCAAATTGATAATCTCTCTTACCGATAGAGGGTGCAAAAGTAAATCCTTCTATTACTAATATCCTGTTGTTTATAGAATCTTTTATGGCGTAATTTACAAAAGGCCCTGCCATAAAATTATTTTTTACTTCCCAAGTTCCTTTGGTTTCATAAGCAAATTTTCCGTCAATTTCAGTGGTAAATAAATAGGGAGCATAGGCTTCTTCTGTAATCATATAGCTGCCTTGGGTAGCTCCCTCAATATGTACTTGACCTATAGAGTCTCTCATTTTAATAATATCACCGATACGAGTTTCTTCCTTTTCAAAGCTGTTTATTGGCATTTCATACACCATTATGTTTGTGGTTCCAGTGCGTATGTCTTTTCTAAGCCATGCAAAATTATGTGTTATTTTTGCTATTCGATATGCCGATGGTATTTTTAAGCGAATGCCCAAACTATCTTCCAGAGGTTTTACATTTAATAAGGATAGCGCTATGCGGCGTTGGTTTTCTTTAATTTCGGTTTTTTGAAATAGGGCAATGATTTCATCTGCGTGTTCCTCTATTGTTGCTAGTAATTCTTCTTCAGATTTTGCGCTAATAAAAGCAGCCTTTTGAGGTTTTGCGTATGGATTATCAATAATCTTATATGTGGGGGTTTCACTTATTTGAATAAATAAAAAAATACGTTGTTTTTGTGTAAACCCTTCAAACGATTTAGGACTTAATTGATTAATGCTAAAAAGAGGCTCTTCTTGAGGAAGTCCATCAACAGGCAATGCAAAATGCTTTCTCAATGTTTCTCCAACTGGGCCACTCCAGAGGTCATCTTCTATAACAATTTGTAAATTATTAATGTTTCCGGAAGAGTCTGGCAGCATTGCTACACGTTCTGCTTTTGAATTTTCACAGGAAATACATACACTTATTGAAAAGAGAAGAAAATATATTTTTTTCATTTTAAAGTATCGTTAAAAAAAGGAAGCTTCCTTAGGTTATGTTTTTTTACCCTCTTAAAATTTTAATTTTCATTCCAGGTTTCAAAACACTACCACTAATATCGTTCCATTTTTTTAAATTATCAATAGATACTCCTGGAAATTTTTGAGCAATACTCCATAAGGTGTCTCCAGATTTTACAGTATATTCTCTTGTGCTGTGGGTTGTTGTGTTGTTTTGGGAAACAGATGTAGTTGTTGTTGTAGCATTAGGAGGAAAAATGGATAGCCGTTGCCCAATTTTTAAATTATTGCTTTTTAAGTTGTTCCATTGTTTAATATTATTAACCGTAACCCTATGATCTCTAGCAATTTTTCCTAAAAAATCGCCGCTTCTAACCCTATAGGTTACTTGTTCATTTTGATTTGTTATTTGCGGTAATGCTTTTTCGTTATTATTAGATTCAGCATTTATGTAAGCATAAACCAGGTCTTCATTGCTCACAAAGGTTCCTAAAACATCTAGGGGAAGCCTTAATGTGTAATTCTTACCTTCCACATAAGGAATAACATCTAATTTATAGGAAGGATTTAAAAATTTTAGTTCCTCAACCGGTAGGTCTAATATTTCAGAAATTTGATGAAAAGTAAGTGTTTGTTTAATATGGATTGTATCGGTTTCAAAATACGGGTTTTTTATTTTATTGGTTTTAAATCCAAGTTCATCTGCATATTCAAAAATATACATAGTGGCTAAAAACGCAGGAACATAACCGGCGGTTTCTCTTGGCAAGTTATGACGGATTTTCCAATAATTTGTTTCTCCACCAGATCTTCGAATTGCTTTTGAAACATTACCAGGGCCTGAATTATAAGCGGCTAAGGCTAAATCCCAATCTTTAAATACATTATATAGACTTGAAAGATATTTACAGGCAGCTTCTGTGGAACGCAAGGGGTCTGATCGTTCATCAACATAAGAGGAAACATCCATGCCAAACATTTTGCCAGTAGGAAACATAAATTGCCACAGTCCAGTTGCTCCCACTCTAGACCTTGCTCTTGGGTTTAAAGCAGACTCAACTATTGCTAAATATTTTAATTCTAAAGGCAAGTTGTGCTTGTCTAGCTCTTGCTCAAACATCGGAAAATAGAAATCACTCAAATTTATTAATCTTTGTAAAGATTTTTTCCTGTTTTTAAGATACGATTTTATTACACTTTCGAGCGATTCATTATATTCTACAACAAAAGGTGTTTTTGCATTTAATGATTTTAGTCTTTCTTTTAAAAGTTCTGTAGGCAACTCTTGATAAATCACATTTTCCTCTTCCATTTCAAGAGAAGTGACCTCTTCATACATCTCATCAAAAAGGTCTGAATTATAGAGTTCTTTTCTCCAAAGACTGTCGATTAATAAGCTCTCCTTATACACTTTAAAAACAGAACGAATACTGTCTTTTAGGGAAATTTTATTTTGGATCGTGCTAGATTCTATGTCTAAATCCATCTCAGAAAAATCACTTTCTACTCCTTGAGCGAATGTAAAAGAAACGAAGAAAACAAATAGTAGTGCGTAATTAAATTTATTCATAATTCCATATAAAATATCTCGCAAAATAGTAATAATATAGATATAATCAGTCCTTTGTAAGGTAAAGGATTGAAATATAATAAATAAAAAAACGTAAATTTTTGCTAAGTATTGTATTTTACTTTAAAATTGCGTCAATTCCGGGAAGTGATTTTCCTTCTAACATTTCTAGCATTGCGCCGCCGCCTGTAGAAACATAACTCATCTTTTTTTCTAAACCAAATTGTTTCACCGCAGCTACAGAATCGCCTCCGCCTACTAATGAAAAACAGCCGTGTTTAGTGGCTTCTGCAATAGCAATGCCCATAGAAATTGTGCCATGCGAAAAGGGTTTCATTTCAAATACACCTACAGGACCATTCCATAGTATTGTTTTAGACTCTCTTATAACCCCTGCAAAAAAGGCATTTGTTTTCTGACCAGTGTCCAGCCCCATCCATCCATCTGGAATGGTATCAATGCTTTGTTCTTTGGTGTTTGCAGATTCTGAAAAACTATCGGCAATAACGGCATCAACGGGTAAGTGTACTATAACATTTTTTGTTTTGGCTTTTTCTAAAATATGCAAAGCCAATTCCATTTTATCGTTTTCAACTAAGGAACTTCCGATGTTTCCACCTAAAGCCTTTACAAAAGTAAAGGCCATACCGCCTCCAATAATAAGGTGATCAATCGTGTTTAATATGTTTTCAATTATAGTAATTTTAGAGGAAACTTTAGCGCCACCAATAATAGCAGTAACTGGTTTTTTGTTGTCTTTTAGAACCTTATTTATGCTTATTATTTCTTTTTCTAACAAAAGTCCGAAACATTTCTCATTTGGAAAATAATCTGCAATAATCGTTGTAGATGCATGGGCTCTATGTGCTGTGCCAAAGGCATCATTAACATAAAAATTGCCTAAGACTGCTAATTGCTTTGCAAAATATTTATCTCCAGCTTCCTCCTCTTTGTGAAAACGTAAATTTTCTAGTAAAAGGATTTCGCCAGGCTTTAACTTTGCGGCAGCTTCTTCTGCTCTCGACCCTATGCAATCTTCCACAAATTTTACCTTCACCCCAATAATCTCTGATACTTTATCCACAATATGGCGTAAAGAATATTCCTCTTCTTTTGCCTTAGGTCTTCCTAAATGCGACATCAAAATGCAACTTCCACCATCTTCTAAAATTTTGATTAGCGTTGGTTTTACAGCACGAATTCGAGAATCGTCCGTGATTTGAAAAGAGGTATTAAGAGGTACGTTGAAATCAACTCGAATTAACACTTTTTTATTTTTAAAATGGTACTGGCTTAACGTCTTCATCGATTTTTAATTTTCAAAACAAAGATACTTTTTTCTATGATTTCAAGCCACAAGTTTTAGATGAATTATCCTATATTTGCTTATGTTTTTTTCTGAGGTATTAGGTCTCGATCATATTAAAAATCACTTGATAACTTCTGTGCAAAACGGAAGAATTCCTCATGCACAATTATTTGTGGGTCAAGGTGTTTTGCCATTAGCTATAGCATATAGTCAATATTTATTGTGTGGAAATAGCGGCTTTGAAAATAGCGGCGGTAATGCTTCTTGCAATTTAAAATTTAATAAATTTTCACACCCTGATTTGCATTTTGTTTATCCGGTGGCAATAAACGACAAAATAAAAAAACATCCTATTTCCAATCATTTTGCTGAAGAATGGCGTAATTTTTTGTTAGAAAACCCTTATGGAAATCTGTTTGATTGGTATAATTTATTAGGAATAGAAAACAAACAAGGAAATATTAGTGTAGATGAAGCACAAGATATTGTAAAAAGTCTTTCGCTAAAATCGTATGAAGGGGGGTATAAAGTAATGATTATTTGGATGGCAGAAAAAATGAATATTGCCTGTGCTAATAAATTATTAAAAATTCTAGAAGAACCTCCAGAAAAAACAGTCTTTATCTTAATTGCTGAGGATGAAGAGCAACTTCTCACAACAATAAAATCTAGATGCCAGCTTCTTAAAATTCCTCTATTATCTGAAGAAATATTAGCACAAGGACTAGTGCGTCGAGAACATGCTACTTATAATGTTGCTAAAGATATTTCTAGACAAGCCTCTGGCGATTATAATACCGCTTTAAATTTGTTTAAAAGCAGTAAGGAAGACCACCCCTTTGAAGATTGGGTGATTTTTTGGATCCGTTCAGCTTTTAAGGCAAAAGGAAATAAAAGTGTGATTAACGATTTGTTAGCTTGGAGTGATGTACTAGCAGGCACTGGAAGAGAAACTCAAAAAAAGTTTTTAGATTATTGTATTTCTTTTTTTAGACAAGCAATGCTTTTAAATTACAAAGCACCTTCTTTAGTATATCTTCAATTTAAGGATCCAAAATTTGCACTTGAAAAATTTGCCCCTTTTATTCATGGAGAAAATATTTTAGACATTATAGATGCGATAGAAGCCGCAAATTATCATATTGAAAGAAACGGCAATGCAAAAATTATCTTCACCGACCTGTCCATCCAATTGACACGATTATTACACAAAACCCCATAAAATAATAAAATAGGCATTTCTTATATTAATCTTTTTTATTATGTGTTTATCTTATAAAAAAACACGCTGTTTTTGCCTTTTTAATTAAATATCTGAAAAAATTAGAGCTTGTATGTGTCTTCTGCTTAAAGAGCTCTAAAAAGGTCTAAAAACGAGGTTTTAACCTTTTTTTAGCACATAGATATGCGAAGAATACTCTTTTGTGAAAATTCCGGAAACATTAGAGCAGCATCCAAAAAATAATGCTTTAGCCCAATTATTTTTTCCTGTTTTATATTTTTCAGAAAGTAAGCTTACGTAAAAGGCATCAAAAACCATGGGTTTAATTTTTATGAGCTGAAATTGATGTTTTGAAAAAAGGGAATGAATTGCCGTTTTTGAAAAATGCCAAAGATGTCTTGGCACATCATAAGCAGCCCAAAAATATTGATAGTGCTTTGCATCCCAGGATTTGAAGTTTGGCACCGCTACGATTAACGTTCCGGAAGGCTTTAATAGTTTTGAGATTTCCAAAATATAGGTTTCAAGATCGGGCACGTGTTCTAAAACGTGCCAAAGGGTGATAACATCAAAATTTTTTTGCCGTATTTGTTGTAACTCTTTTAATACGGTTACTCCTTTTTTTTCTGAGAGCATTCTTGCACCTTCATCAGGTTCTACACCATATACCTCCCATTTTTTTTGTTTGGCAGTAAGCAGAAAATCTCCTGTTCCAGAACCAATATCCAGTAGTTTTCCAACACCCTTATTTTCTTTAAAGATTAAAGACACTTTTTGTTTAAGCGCAACTCTTTTAACAGCGTGGTACGCCTTGCTTAAAAAATCATTTTTAGTATCGGTGTGTGAAATGTATGCATCACTCTTATAGTAGTTAGGTAAATTTTCAGGTTTTGGTTTAGGGGTTGTTTCAAGAACATCATTTCTAGAATTTGAAACTATCCTAAATTCTTCGCCAGATACCAGAAAATCTTTTGTTTTAATGTAGAAGGTATTTAAAGGATTCAATGGCATTTTATTTTAAATTGTTTCACGTGGAACATTGTTTTTTTTATTCCCTATAATTCTTGATATTCTCTAATTTTCTATTCAATAGTTTCCTAAAAAAATTAAAAACGGTATTACTACCTACCCATATACACTAACATCACCGAAATGTCATTTGGTGAAACGCCACTTATTCGAGATGCTTGTGAAATCGTTGTGGGTCGAATTTTATTTAACTTTTCACGTGCTTCATAAGAGAGCGATTTTAATGCGGCATAATCAAATGTCTCCGGAATTTTAATTCCTTCTAATCGGTTTAACTTATCTGCATTATTTTTTTCTTTGTCGATGTAGCCTGAATATTTTACTTGAATTTCTACTTGTTCTAAAATTTCATTATCTAAATCGCATTTTTGAATATAAACTTCTACTTCTGGTATTTTCCGAAGATCATCCATGGAAATGTTTGGCCTTGAAAAAACTTTAAAAAGTTTGTCTCCTTGAACAACTTCAGCAGAGTCCTTATCTTTCAATATTGGGTTTATTACTTCTGGCGTAAAACTGGTTTCCTTAAAATACCGTACAAATGCATCCGATTTATTTTGTTTTTCTTCCATTCTATGAAGGCGATCTTCTTTAGCTAAACCTATTTTAAAAGATTTTGGGGTTAATCTAAAATCGGCATTATCTTGTCGTAAAAGGGTTCTATATTCTGCTCTAGAAGTAAACATACGGTATGGCTCTTCGGTTCCTTTAGTAATTAAATCATCCACTAAAACCCCAATATATGCTTCACTTCTTTTTAGGATAAAGGGTTCTTTTTCATGAACTTTTAAATGTGCATTTATTCCTGCCATCAAGCCTTGAGAAGCTGCCTCTTCATATCCTGTAGTACCGTTTATTTGACCTGCAAAATATAAACCTTCAACCAATTTGGTTTCGAGGGTGTGTTTTAATTGAGTAGGCGGGAAATAATCGTATTCAATTGCATATCCTGGTCTAAAAAATTTTACATTTTCAAACCCAACTACAGAACGTAATGCTTTAAATTGAACCTCTTCTGGCAATGAGGTGGAAAATCCATTTACATAAAATTCAACGGTATTCCAGCCTTCAGGTTCTATAAAAAGTTGATGTCTTTCTTTATCGGCAAATCGATTAATTTTATCTTCAATAGAAGGGCAGTATCTCGGGCCAATACTTTTTATACGACCATTAAACATCGGGGAGCGGTCAAAACCTTCTCTAAGTAAATCATGAACTTGATTGCTTGTGTAAGTCATATAACATAAACGTTGTTTTTTTAATGGCCTTGTAAGGTTTGTAAACGAAAACTTATCCGGATTTTCGTCTCCTGGTTGGTCTTCCATTTTTGAAAAATCTAGTGAACGACCATCTACTCTTGGAGGGGTTCCTGTTTTCATTCTACCAGATTCAAAACCAAGTTGTACTAAATCTTCGGTAATTCCTGTTGATGCTTTTTCGCCCGCACGACCTCCTCCAAAATTCTTTTCTCCAATATGAATTAAGCCGTTTAAAAAAGTCCCGTTCGTTAATATAACTGTTTTTCCTTTTATTTCAATTCCTAAAGAGGTTTTTATGCCTACTATTTTATTGTTTTTTACGACAAGTCCGGAAACCATTTCTTGATAGAAGTCAAGATTTGGAGTTTGTTCTAATCGCAAACGCCACTCTTCTGCAAAACGCATTCTATCGCTTTGCACTCTTGGGCTCCACATAGCTGGTCCTTTGGATTTGTTTAGCATTTTAAATTGTATAGCAGTTCTATCAGAAACAATCCCACTATAGCCTCCTAAGGCGTCAATTTCGCGAACAATTTGTCCTTTAGCAATCCCGCCCATTGCCGGATTGCAAGACATTTGTGCAATATTTTGAAGATTCATCGTTACTAATAAGGTCTTAGAACCCATATTAGCAGCGGCGGCAGCGGCTTCTGACCCCGCGTGTCCACCGCCAACTACGATAACGTCATATTGATTTTCAAACATAGTATTTCTTCTCACATTAAAGTGTTCCACGTGGAACAAATAAAAAAGTTTAAGGGCGCAAATATACTGTAAATAACAGAATATCAGCAGTTAAGACATGTTAAAAAGGTAAGGAATTGATTGTCAACAAAGTAAAGTTTTAATTATTAAATACGGATAAACTCTCGTCTTCCTTTTTGCGCATTATTCGTTGGTCTTCTTCTTTTTTATCGGAGTATCCCAAGAAGTGCAGCACTCCGTGAATAAGGACACGTAATAATTCATTTTCAAAAGTATCCTTATACTCTTTTGCATTGTCAATAACTCTTTCTATTGAAACATATATTTCACCGTTAAGTTGTTTTCCTGTGGAATAATCAAAGCTAATAATATCGGTTAAAGTGTCATGCTTTAAATATTCTACATTAATAGCGTGTAAATATTTGTCGTCACAAAAAACGTAAGATATTTCGCCAAGACTACAACCTTCAATCTCGATAATAGATTGAATCCAACTGGTAATTTTTTTTTTATTTTTTAGTTTAAAATTTGTTTCTGAAAAAAATTCAATCATTTTTTTTATTAAAATAGTCTAATACTTTTTGTTGATATATAGGTCGCAAAGGTAAGGTCTGCCTGTTTAATATTTCTATGTTATTGAAATATTCTTTTGCTTGATGTAATTGTTTGTTTAACGTGTTCTGATATTCCATTTCATTTGTTCTTGCTTGTCTTTTTTCATCCTCTCCTTGTTGAAAAGCTGCTTTGTCTAATTTTAATAATTGGTGTTTTATTTCGTTCATTTTTCGAAGGGTTTGTTGATTAAAGCCGCGCTCTAATAATTCCTGCTCTACTTGCTCCATCTTTTTAACTAGTTCTCTTGCGTCGGCAGGAAGTCCTTCTTGCCTAAGCTTATCCTCAAGTTGCATCCTCAACATTTGTTGCTGTTGGTATATTTCATAAAGCAAACCGTTCATCTGTTCGGTATTTAACGGCCCATCTTTTCCTTCTCCCTCACCTTCCCCATTCTTTCCGTCTTTTCCAGAATTTCCTTCGCCCTGTCCTTCGCCTTGACCTTCGCCTTGACCTTCGCCCTGTCCTTCGCCTTGCCCTTCACCTTGCCCTTGACCTTCATCATTACCTTGCCCAGGTTTTTTCCCTTTTCCAGGTTTGGTGCCTTTCTCCATTTTTTGGTTTAAGCTTTCTTGTTGTTTAATTATGTCGGGTAATTGAAACCCTTTTCCTTTTCCATCTTTTCCAGATCCTCCCATTTGCATCTGCATCTGCATTTGCATGTTATTTAAGGCGTCAGAAAGTAGTACGGCAAGCTCATTGGCTCCGGTAATGGTATATTGTTGTCGCGAAACTCCGTTGCGAATTTGATTTTCAGAAAGTTCCTCTGTTGCTTTGTCGATGTTGTAATTTACTTCAGAAATAAGGTCATTTATGGTTGTGCCAACCATTGGGTTGCGCAGCGCCAATGCAAAAAGGCTATCATCTACGTGCTGAAAATTCTGTTTTAAAACTCCTTGTCTTACTAGTTTTTTTCCAAAATAAGCATTTCTAAAACTTATTGTTTTAAATTCTTCCATTAATTCTTCTTGTGATAAAGAAAATGTCACTAAGTTATCCACAATTTGACGAAGCATTTCTAGGTCTTCTTCTTCTCCTTCAGATGCACCTGCGGCCATTTGCATTTGCATTTTCTGGCTCATTTCTTTCATTTTTTTGGCAGCTTTCTTTTGATTTTCTTTTGCTTGGCTTTGTTTTTGTTGGTTTAATTTTTCCGTGGCTTTTTGTTGCTCTTGTTTTACTTCTTCTTCTTGGGCTTTATTGTCTGGAATATCCATTGGTTTTTGTAACTCTTGATTGTCCTCTTTCAATTCCTCCATTTCCTCAGTAAACTTTTCAAACTTTTCATTCAGTTCCTCTTGCTCTTCTTTCGTGTTTTCATCGTCAGATTTCTCAGACGCCTTTTCTTGTTCTTCTGCCATTTTTTCAAGATCCTGAGCTAATTTCTCTGCTTTTTTCTGAATATAATACCGCTTGGTTAACTCTAATAACTGCTCTAGGTTTCTTTGTTGTTTTTTGTTTTCTTTGCTAAGTTTTTCTAGTTTATCATACAGCTCCTCATTAGCAATTTTTTCTTTTAATTTTTCTAACTCATCTAAGAGTTTTTCGTTTTCTTTTAGTTTTTCCTCGTTTTCGTCAAATCGTTTTTGGAGTTCTTCTTTTTGGGTGTCATTTTCTTTCTTTTCTTTTTGAAAGTTTTCTAAATTGTCTTTCATTTTTTCTGAGAACTTTTTCATCAGTTCTTCCTGCAATTTTTGACGTTTTATAAACTCCTCCAGTTTTTGTTTGTCGTTCCAATTAAGTTCTGATTTTTCATTTTGAATTTTAGAAAGGTTTTCTAAATCCTTTTTTTGCTTATCCATGTTTTTAAGAGCATTGTCTAATCCCTGTATGGCCTCTTTTTGCTCTTTGAGTTGTTGCTGTTCTAACTCTTCTTTGGTTAACTTTCTAAAAGTAAAGGTGGAAGATTTGCTGCTTTTGGGCGAATGGACGCCATCATTATCAAATACTTCAAAATAATAGGAGTAGATTTTTCCTTCTGTTAATTTTAAATTTCCAGGAAACGCATATAGAAATTGATCGAAATTGCCTTTAGAAATTGGCAATGTTTCGGTATTTTTGTTTTTATCATCCTCTAAAGAATAATACACTATCTGCAATTTTGAAAGCCCATAATCGTCTGAAACTCGCCCCATAAAATAGGTAATTTGGCTATTAACCGTATCTTGTTTTGCTTCAACTGATATTTCAGGATATTGGTCTTTTACAACGTGAAGTGTAAAAGATAAATTTTCATATTCTTTTATTTGATTGTTAGAGGTAGAAATTTGATACTCTAACTTAGAAAAAACTCGTTTTGTAAATTCAAATTCAGGTATTTTTTTGGTAAAGTAATATACAGAATCTGGTGTTTTTAATTGAATGTCCTGAGTTTGTTTTGTAATCATTTTCCAAGAAACTTTCGTTCCTTCAGGCATGGTTGCGTTTCCTGTGCTTTTCAGTACTTCATCCTGTTTACCCGTATAATTTGGATAATCTAGGGTCATTTCAAAAGAAACAAGAGTAGGTACTTTTAAAACTTGAAGCACATAGGGTTTTGATTTTACCGCATTGGCTTGCAAATAAAAATTAATTTCCTGAGACACTTGATTAAAAGTGTATTGAAATTCGCCAGGAGCAACTTGCTGTACATAATAATTTTCGCCGTTGTAAAAAATAGATGCATTTTCAGGAATCACCTCGCCGGCAACCCGAATCTTCAAAACGAATGGTTTGTTTTCAATAGCTCTTAAATCTTCATTAACAACAAAAAAAGCAAAAGGAGCAGGTGGCTCAAAAGCAGTGTTGTAATGAACTACCCGTTTGTAACTGCTTGAAAACATATCGTTATTACCTGTAAGAAAAATCACTAAATAAAGCAGTACAGGAATGGCTGCATATTTTAAATACTTCACATTAGAAGTAAAGTTAACCGCATTAGAAAAGGGGATGGGTTGTAATTGTTTTGATTTCTGATCAATACTTGCCAATAACAATTCAGATTGTACTGTATTTTGCTGTAATTGAAGAACGTTTAAAAGTTTATCGCTTACTTCGGGAAAGTGATTGCCAATAATTTGTGATGCCTGCGTAAAATTTATACCATTTTTAAGTTTTAATAATTTTGCTATTGGAAAGGCAATAAATCTAGCAAATAACCCAACTTCTACAGCGATAAATGTCCAAAAAAGAAGTGTTCTTCCTGTTTGTGGCAACCATAAATAGTACTCAATTAAAAGGGTAAGTATAAGATAAAGCAATCCTATAGCAAAAAACAATATGGCTCCTTTTAGCAATTCATTGGTGTAATACTTCCGAATGAATTGTTCTAGTTTTTCTTGTATGTTTTTAAAGGTATTCAAGGTTTCTTTGATTTCTAAACCCATAAAAATACTAATTTATTTAGTCTTGGCTACTAGTTTGCCGCATCGTTAGTTAAATTTTAACAAGATGCATCAAAAAAATGAGGTGTTGGCTTAATATTATTAGTAATAGAAAATGAAAACACTATAAAATACGTAGTTAATCGTATCTTTGTATCTCTAAAAAAGGAACTAGTATTCGTGTTTCCTTACCCAAGTAAAAAGCGTTTATAAATGGAAAAAGAAATGAGTTTACAAGCAGGAAATTCACCTCAAGGCGGGAAAGTTAGAGTTCGTTTTGCACCAAGTCCAACAGGACCACTTCACATAGGTGGTGTAAGAACCGCTTTGTACAATTATTTATTTGCAAAAAAACACGGTGGTGATTTTATTTTACGCATTGAAGATACAGACCAAAATCGTTATGTAGAAGGAGCAGAACAATATATTATTGACGCCCTAAACTGGTGCGGGATACCGTTTGATGAGGGTGTTGGAAAAGAAAAGGGGTATGGGCCCTACAGACAAAGCGAGCGTAAACCTCTTTACAAGGAATATGCCGATGCTTTAATCGCTTCCGGAGATGCGTATTATGCCTTTGATACTGCTGATGCATTAGAAAAACATAGAGCAGACCACGAAGATAAAGGGAAAACCTTTATTTATAACCACCACAACCGTCAAAAACTAGATAATTCACTCACAATAAGCAAAGGAAATTTAAAAGATAGGTTGTCCTCTGGCGAAGATTATGTAATTCGATTTAAATCCCCTTCTGACGGCACCTTGATTCTAAATGATATCATTCGGGGTGAAATAAGTATGGATACAAGTTTGCTGGACGACAAAGTGCTTTTTAAGAGTGATGGTATGCCAACCTATCATTTAGCAAATGTTGTGGATGATCATTTAATGGAAATAACCCACGTTATTCGTGGCGAAGAGTGGTTGCCCTCCTTGCCGTTACACTTTCAGTTATATGAAGCATTTGGCTGGGAAAAACCACAATTTGCACACTTGCCTTTACTAATGAAACCAATTGGAAAAGGAAAATTAAGTAAAAGAGATGGCGACAAGATGGGATTTCCTGTATTTCCATTAGAATGGCGCACTGCAGAAGGAGAAATTTATAAAGGATATCGAGAAGATGGCTATTTACCTGAAGCTGTAATTAACATGCTAGCCCTTTTGGGTTGGAATTCTGGAACAGAACAAGAAATTTTTAGTTTAGAAGAATTAGTCGCTACTTTTGAACTAGAGCGGGTGCATAAAAGTGGTGCAAAATTTGACCCTGACAAAGCAAAATGGTTTCAAAACCATTACCTACGGCAACAACCAAATGCTATTTTAGCAAAAGAGTTTAAAAAACTTTTAGACAAGAATCATGTCACCACCTCACTTGATTTAGAGGTCATCGTTTCTATGATAAAAGAGCGGGCAACATTTGTAACTGATTTTTGGGAACAAAGTTCTTTTCTTTTTAAAGCACCCATTGCTTATGATGAAAAAGCGACAAACAAATGCTGGAATGCAGAAACAGATAAGGTAATGCAGGCATTGGTAATCATCTTAAAAGAGGTAAAACCCTTTAATGAATTACATCTAAGTGAAAAAATAAAGGGATGGATTACCGATGCTGGTATTAATTTTGGAAGAGTAATGCAGCCTTTACGCCTTGCTTTAGTGGGTGAAATGAAAGGTCCAGATGTCTTTGCAATTATGGCGCTTTTAGGAAAAGAAGAAAGCCTACAACGCATTGAAAACGCACTAAAAAGATTGGGTTAAAGATACATTGTGGCTCCAAAAACCAAAACGCTGCTATTGCCTTTAAAACTTTTATTTTCTAGGTTTTGACTGTTTAGCTTGTTCAGCACATTGGTAACGCCGTATTGGTATTGTGTGAATAGTCTAAAATTTCTGAATCCTGCGGTCATACCAATTGCCGCGTGGAAATTTGCCTTTGAAACATCTTCAATATCTATCGCTTTAAGGGTGGTATAGCCTTCCAAAATATCGTTTTTAAACTGAGTATCCTTCAGGGTTAGTTTTCCATTGACGTTTAAAATAGGCCCCCCTTCCAAGCTTAAATGATTTTTAATTATTTTATAGCCCCACAAAATAGATATTTGGGCAGATTGCATATTATAGTTAATAAACTTTGGGTTTCCTAATGGTCCTAAACTGCTTCCTGCAATCCCAATTTTGGTATCATAAAACGCAATTCCGTATAACATATCAAAGTTGTTATACACATTTCCTCGCATTTGAAGGCCAAACATTAAGCTCTCTCCTTGTTTCGTATGTAAATCATTTGTGGTAATATCATAAAGCGTTATGCCACCTGATATGCCGATAATATTGAATTCTTTAAAGTTGCGTTGCGAAAAGGTTGTGGAAGTGCATAACAAGCCAGTAAATAGGATAATAAAGGATATGTATTTCATTTTTCAAAAAGTATAAAAACAGGCAAATGTATCGTTAATTTTTGTATCTTGAGTAATTAATTTAATACTTAAAAAAAGCATGTTATGGGCAATTTATTTTTAATACTGGTAATCATTTTGCTGGTTATCCTTTTATTTTCCACATTTTTTGTGGTAAAACAACAAACATCTGCAATAGTAGAGCGTTTTGGAAAATTTACAAGTGTAAGAAGTTCCGGTTTGCAACTTAAAATTCCAATTTTTGATCGTATCGCCGGAAGAGTAAATTTAAAAGTGCAACAATTAGATGTTATGATTGAAACAAAAACCAAGGACAATGTTTTTGTTAAACTAAAAGTTTCCGTGCAATTTAAGGTAATTCAAGACAGTGTTTATGATGCTTTTTATAAATTAGAATATCCACACGACCAGATTACCTCGTATATATTTGATGTGGTGCGAGCAGAGGTGCCTAAATTAAAGTTAGATGATGTTTTTGAGCGCAAAGACGACATTGCGATTGCGGTAAAAAAAGAATTAAACGAAGCAATGACAAGATATGGGTATGATATAATCAATACCCTAATCACCGATATTGACCCTGACATACAGGTAAAAAATGCGATGAATAGGATAAACGCTGCTGATAGAGAAAAAACCGCAGCAGAGTTTGAAGCCGAAGCTACACGAATTAAAATAGTAGCAAAAGCAAGGGCTGAAGCAGAAAGCAAAAGATTACAAGGCCAGGGTATTGCTGACCAAAGAAGGGAAATTGCTCGCGGGCTTGAAGAAAGCGTAAATGTATTAAACAATGTAGGAATCAATTCACAAGAAGCTTCTGCGTTGATTGTGGTTACACAACATTATGATACATTACAATCCATTGGTGAAGCCACAAACACTAACTTAATCTTACTTCCAAATTCGCCACAAGCAGGAAGTGATATGCTGAACAATATGGTAGCGTCCTTTACAGCCTCTAATATGATTGGGGAGCAAATGAAAAAAGATATGACTAAAGCAGATAGTGCCAAAAAGAAAAAGGAATAGGCAATCGTTTTCTAAAACAAAATTCCCCTATGGTTTAAAGAATCATAGGGGAATTTCTACATTTTAATCTATTAGTAAAAAGGTAAAATCTTTTGCAAAAGCTTACCAAAAAAAGCTTTTTGAGCAATATTTGAAATCATGCTAGTTGCAATATTCATTGGTGAGATAGACTCCTTAAAATAAAAATAGCTTTTCTTTAATTTTTCTTTTTCTATTTCTGATTCTAGTTTTAAAATTTCTAACTCTACATCAATTTCTTTAAACGAGGAATATATTTTCATGGCTTAATCGTTAAAAAATATTTTAGAAGTACTTTTTAGAATCATTCTTTCAATGGGTTTTCTTGCAAAAATTGCAATTAGCAAAAAGACCAAAAGATAAAAACCCGCCACAATAAAATAGCCATAGCTTGCATTATCTAGTGTATCACCAATAAAAGCAGCAGCAGCAAAAGAAATAAAGAAAATGACTAAAAAAGCAACACTTCCTAAAAGTACCGCTCTAGTTATAGAGGCAGCACTCTTTGTAGATTTCTTATAAAAGTCTAATTTATAATACTCTATAGAACGGTTTATATACGCTTGTATATGATCGTTCATTTCATCGACGTTGTTGGTTATTTTATCAATCACAATAATTTCTTTAAGTTAGCTATTTATTGTAAATCTATTTTTTTTGCAGTTTAGCATTTGCCGCACGAAGCGATTCTAATTTTTCTTCCATTGCTTTAAGAACATCATCTGCTTTATAGCTTGCTGAGGATAAGGTGTCTTCTAGTTTTTCTTCAAAACTTCTGCGAGCTGCACTTGCTTTAGTGCCCAAAGCATTTGTTGTTTCTTTTAACTGTTTTGCTAATTGCTTTTGCGCTTTTTTAGCTCCTTTACTAATATTTTCTCTAGTTTTTGATCCTTTTTCAGGTGCATAAAGAATTCCTATACCAGCTCCAATTGCTGCTCCAGTTAATAAAGCTAAAACGGTTTGTCCTGTGTTATTTGCCATAATCTAATATTTTTAAGTTAATAATTATATATAGCTAATTTACGCAGAATTTTAACAAACATTGTTAATAAGCGGTTAATAAATAAGGCTTTAATACTAAATTTCTCTTAATAGAATACATTTTTAGCGAAACAAATTAGAATTACCAAGAGTCTCTTAAGCTTACCGTTTTGTTAAAAATTAAGTGGTCTTTTGTGCTGTCTTTGTCAACGGCAAAATACCCTATTCTTTGAAACTGAAATTTTTCTTCTGGTATTGCACTTTTTAGGCTAGGCTCTAAAAACCCAGTAATAACCTGTAGAGAATCCGGATTGATATAATCTAAAAAGTCTTTTTCTTTGTCTGTGTCTGGCGATTCTACGGTAAAAAGTCGACTATAAAGCCTAACTTCAGCTGAAATAGCGTGTGCCATAGAAACCCAGTGTAAAGTTCCCTTTACTTTTCGTTGGGAAGCTTCTGAACCACTACCGCTTTTGCTGTCTGTATCGTACGTGCAGTATATTTCGGTAATATTACCTTGGTCATCTTTTACGACGCTTTCGCCTTTAATGATGTAGGCATTTTTTAAACGCACTTCTTTTCCCAAAGTTAAACGGAAAAACTTATTGTTTGCAGTTTCTTTAAAATCTTCTCTTTCAATATATATTTCTTTAGAAAAGGGAACTTCTCTGTTTCCTGCTTGTTCATCTTCCGGGTTATTTTCAGCTTCTAGCCACTCTACTTTTCCTTCGGGATAGTTAGAAATTATTACTTTTACAGGATCTAAAACAGCCATAACTCTTGGTGCAATTTTATTTAAATCTTCCCGAATACAAAACTCTAAATGGGATACGTCCATAAGGTTATCTCTTTTTCCAACCCCTATACTGTCGGCAAAATTTCTAATAGAAGTTGGGGTGTATCCTCTTCTTCTTAAACCAGAAATGGTAGGCATTCTAGGGTCGTCCCATGAGTTTACTATACCGTTTTCTACTAATTGTGCTAATTTACGTTTGCTTACCACGGTATGGCTTAGGTTTCTGCGGGCAAATTCGCGTTGTTTTGGCCTTATTAGCTTTGTATTGTACACTTGGTCTAGAAACCAGTCATAAAGCTCTCTGTGGGGTAAAAATTCGAGTGTACAAAAAGAATGGGATACTTGTTCTATATAATCACTCTCGCCGTGAGTCCAGTCATACATTGGATATATTTTCCAATGATTAGCCGTTCTGTGGTGGTGTTTGTGTAGAACGCGATAAATAACCGGATCTCGCATTAGCATATTTAAGGCATTCATGTCAATTTTTGCTCTAAGCACATGTGCACCTTCGGCGAAATCGCCATTTTTCATTTTTTCAAAAAGTTCCAGGTTTTCGGCAACACTTCGGCTGCGAAAAGGGCTTTCTTTCCCTGGAGTTGAAGGCGTTCCTTTTTGGTCGGCTATCTGTGACGATGTTTGTGAATCGACATAGGCTTTTCCATCTTTAATTAATTGAATTGCCCAATCGTATAATTGTTGAAAATAATCTGAGGCATAACATTCTTTATCCCATGAAAAACCTAGCCAAGAAACATCTTTTTTAATAGCGTCTACAAATTCTTGTTCTTCTTTTGCCGGATTAGTATCGTCAAACCGAAGGTTTACTGGCGCATTGTATTTTAAACCTAATCCAAAATTCAAACATATAGCGGTAGCATGACCTATGTGTAAATAACCGTTGGGTTCTGGAGGAAAACGAAAACGAAGCTTGTCTTTTGTTATTTCGTTTTTTAAATCCTGTTCTATGATGTGCTCAATAAAATTAAGCGGTTTTTCTTCTGATGTCATAATTTAAAAATAGAGCACAAAGGTATCAAAAAAAATATGACATTTATGTAAGCAGAAAAGGATTGCGATGCGTCCTTCTAATAGTTTTTTAAAAAAAGAGGCACACCTTTCAGAATAAATTATCTTTGCTTAAAAAATCCAAGTATGGGAAGTATTCGGTTAAAAAAAATTAAAATATATGCCTATCATGGCTGCTTGGCAGAAGAGGGTCAAATAGGTTCAGAGTATTATGTAGACTTAAAAGTAAAAGCAAGTTTAGTGGAGGCTGCAAATACCGATGCGCTTAAAGACACGGTTGATTATGTGCATTTAAATAGGATTATAAAAGAAGAAATGGCGATACGTTCAAAGCTTTTGGAGCATGTGGGAAAGCGAATTATAAATCGTATTTTTGACGAGCTTATTTTTGTAAATGAAATTAAAGTAGGCATTTCTAAAATCAATCCTCCTATAGGTGGTAATGTGGCTGAAGTAGTGGTTATTATGAAGGCTAAACGCTAATTCGTATATTTTGATAGTAATTAAGATCAATTTTTTTTACATTTGCCGTCTTAATTGGTTTTAGGGTTTTATTTTTACTCATTTAAAACTTATCTGATAGCATTTCCGATTTCGGAAAAACTTAAAAAGGCATCGTGGCCGAGTGGCTAGGCAGAGGTCTGCAAAACCTTCCACAGCGGTTCGAATCCGCTCGATGCCTCAAGTTTTAAACTCCTTCATTTAATTATGTAGGAGTTTTTTGTTTAAATGGTTGGAATCCTTCTCTCTATCTGCGTTTCGATGGTTGAGTTAATTTGTTTTGGAAAGACCCCTTTTATTAAAAGTACAGAACCTGAAATAATAAGGATGATACTAATAATTCGTTTTAACTGGTAAATACGATAGGGTGTAAGTTTTTTGTTTAGTTTTTTTGCTAGTAAAATTTTTCCGATATCAATTACTAAATAAGTAGCCAAAACGGTTCCGAAGAACACGGTCATTCTACCTCTATCCATCTCTAGTTGTGGCCCAAAGACGATGATTAAACCCAACCAAAAACCTAAAACACCGATATTGATAAAATTTAAAACAAAGCCTTTTACAAAAAGGGTTAGGTAATTTTTTTTATTAATGATTATGACGGTAGGATCTGTGGTGCGCAGGTAGCTTGTTTTGTTTTTTATTAAGGAAATAATGCCATAGGTTAATAAAAGAACTCCACCAAAAATGAATAATGCGGGGTCGTCTTTTATTTTTTCAAGTAATTGATTTGTGCTAAAATATGCGATAAGTATGAATATAAAATCTGCAAAAACAACTCCTAAATCTAGGGAAATTGCCGCTCTAAAGCCTTTTATAGCACTTGTTTCTAAAAGTACAAAGAATACAGGACCAATAAGAAAAGCTAGAAAAAATCCTAAAGGAATCGCTGCTAAAATGTCTTCCATTATTCACAAAGGGTATTTGCTCAAAGTTACCAAAAGTTTACAAAACGACACGCTAGAAACTAATTTTCTACATATTCGTGTTTTCCTATCATGGTAAAATCTAGGTGTTTCTTGACTAAATCGGCATTTTTTACTTTTACATATACTTCGTCACCTAGTTGGTACACGTTTTTGGTTTTACTTCCAATAACGGCATATTCATCGCGGTCAAATTGGTAATGGTCATCTTTTAAATCGCGCAAACCTACCATACCTTCGCATTTGTTTTCAATAATTTCTACATAAATACCCCATTCCGTAACCCCTGAAATTACGCCTAAGAATTCTTTATCTTTATGATCCATCATATATTTTACTTGCATATACTTAATGCTATCTCGTTCAGCATTAGAAGATAAGCTTTCCATTTCGCTAGAATGTTTGCATTTTTCTTCATATTCTTCCACTTTAACCGATTCCTTTCCATCTAGATAATGTTGTAATAAACGGTGTACCATAACATCCGGATAGCGGCGTATGGGAGAAGTAAAGTGCGTGTAATAGTCAAATGCAAGACCATAATGACCTATGTTTTGTGTGGTGTATTCAGCCTTACTCATACTTCTTATGGTAAGGGTGTCTATAAGGTTTTGTTCTTTTTTACCTACCACATCGGCTAGTAATTTATTTAAAGAAATACTAGTAGAATGTTTGTCTTTTGTATTTAATTTATATCCAAAACGTTTGATAATTCCTTCTAAAGCGGCTATTTTTTCATCATTGGGTTCATCGTGAACACGATATACAAATGTTTTTTTTGGGGATTGTTTTCCTATAAATTCTGCAACTTTTTTATTAGCAAGTAGCATAAATTCTTCAATCATATGATTAGCATCCTTACTTATTTTAAAAATAATTCCTTCGGGATTTGCTTTTTCATCTAATTTAAATTTTACTTCTACTTTATCAAATGAAATTGCACCATTTTGCATACGTTTTCTTCGCAATATTTTTGCTAATTTGTTTAACGTAATAATTCCTTCAACGATATTTTCTTTGGCTTTATACGCATTTCCGGATAAAGAAATATCGGCTGGTATTTCTCCTTTTCCTGTTTCAATTATTTGTTGTGCTTCTTCATAAGCAAAACGAGCATCACTATTAGTTACCGTTTTTCCAAACCATTGGTTTTTTAGTTCAGCTTTTTGGTTGATTTCAAAAACTGCAGAAAAGGTATATTTTTCTTCATTTGGTCTTAATGAGCAAGCGTTATTGGATAGTATTTCAGGTAACATTGGCACCACTCTATCTACTAAATATACCGAAGTAGCTCGTTCATAAGCTTCGTCATCTAATAAGGTTCCGGGTTTTAAGTAGTGAGAAACATCAGCAATATGAATACCAATTTCATAATTTCCATTTTCTAAATATTGAAAGGATAAGGCATCATCAAAATCTTTTGCATCTGCGGGATCAATAGTAAAGGTAAGCACTTCGCGCATATCTCTTCTATTTTTAATTTCTTCTGTTTTTATAGACGTATCCATTTTATTTGCAAAATTTTCTACCTCTTCTGGAAAATCATAAGGTAATCCATATTGTGCTAAAATAGAGTGAATCTCAGTATTATGCTCACCAGGTTTTCCTAGTACTTTAATTACAGATCCGAATGGTGAATCTGCTTTTTCAGGCCAGTCTTCTATTGTAACAAGTACTTTATCGCCATTTTGAGCATCGTTTATTTTGTTTTTTGGTACAAAAATATCGGTGTACATTTTTGGGTCAGATATTTCTACAAAAGCAAAGTTTTGTTGAATTTGAATAACGCCTACAAATTCGGTTTTATTTCTTTTTATAATTTTTGTGATTTCACCATCGGTTTTTCCACTTTTTTTCCTTCTAAAAACATACACTTCTACGGAATCACCATGAAGTGCTTTGTTTAAATTATTATTTGCAATAAATACATCTATTTTCTGATCCTCTACAATAACATATCCCTGACCTCTTCCAGCCATGTCTAATCTTCCTGTGAAATAGTCTTTACTTCTAACTGTTTGGTATTTTCCTCTTTCTATTTCTTGCACTTTATCTTTACCTTGTAAGTCTTTCAATTTTTTTATTATTTGGTTTCTACTACTAGCATCATCAACACCTAGCTTAGCGGCTATTTGTTTGTAATTGAAAGTTTTATTAGAATCTTGATTAAGTATTTTTAAAATACTTTCGGAAAGGTTGGGTAGTATATTGTGACTTTTCTTTTTTTTATTTCTTGTCATTCATTATTCTTTTTTAATGTGTTAAAATTACATCATAATAATCAATATAAATAGTTTTCAGATTAAAGTTTTGTTAACTTAGTGGTAACCATAGCTTGTAACACGTTGATTGGTTAATACATACTTATATACATTTTAAAATGAAAGACTTTAATGTTGTAGCCGTTTTCACCTATACTCATGAATATATGGTATTAAAAATGCTTTTAGAACAAGAAGGTATTACTTATTTTTTTCAGAATGAACTAATGATTGGTGTACTTCCTTTTCATTCTAACGCTATTGGTGGAATACGTTTAATGGTGCATTTTAAGGATATTTCTAAAGTAAACGCGATTTTAGAAAAGTTAAACGACAACAAAAATCTAAGAATCGTTTAGCATCTGCAGTTTAAACTTATAAACAACTATATACAAATCATTATTTTTTTTTTAAATTAAAATTAAATTAATGGTGTTTATTATAGTGTGTTCATTTGTAATATAACTTTTTAATAGATTACTTGTTATTTATATAAATAGCTTTTTATATAAATTTATTAACATTTTATTAGTATTTGAAGTAACTGAAAAATAAGAATATAAGGTGCTTAATTAACCATTGTCTATAACTAAAATTAAGAGTGAATGTTTAATAAAAAAGTATTTTTTTTCTGTTTATAAAAGAAAGATTTTGGAGGAAATCTTTTGTATAACTATGTATAGCTTTTAGTGTGAAATTCAAATAAAAGTGCATATTAGAAAATTATATTACTAATGCAAATTTAGTTTGTGATTTCTATCTCACAATTATAAACAAATTATAACAACTAATAATTACCTTATTATTAAGCTATTGTAAATAGATGTTAACATTAGGTTTTATTCTTGTTTATAAAACTGGTTTCGTGAAAACAAATCTATTTCTGAATTTTATTTATTGGTAAAATTATAAACTACTAATCCATAAAATAAGTAACTTAGCAGAGATAAAAGCAAGTTTAATAAAATAAATACATGCATTTGTAAACATAAAGATGAAAATAGCTATAGGAAACGACCACGCCGGTACTGAATACAAATTTGCAATTCTTACCTTATTAAAAGAAAGAGGCATTGAAGTAATAAATTATGGAACAGATGAAGAATCTAGTGTAGATTATCCTGATTTTGTGCACCCCGTAGCATTAGATATAGATAAAGGAAATGTAGATTTAGGTATAATTATTTGTGGTAGTGGAAATGGCGCATCTATGACCGCTAATAAACACCCAAAAGTAAGAGCTGCTTTGTGTTGGACAAAAGAAATTACGGCTTTAGCACGACAACACAATAATGCAAATATATTAAGCATTCCTGCAAGATTTGTATCTAAACCCCAAGCTCTAGAAATGGTTAGCATCTTTTTAGATACCGCTTTTGAAGGAGGAAGACATCAAAACAGAGTATATAAGATTGCTTGTAGTTCCTAGTATTATTTAACAGTATCCAGATAGGAAATCAACTAAATGTCTAACCACCATCACCATCCTAAACCATCACAAGTAAAAGGAAGTAATTTACTTTTATCTATTTTTTTAAATATAATAATTACTGCAGCACAAGTCGTTGGGGGTATGGTTTCCGGAAGTTTAGCATTACTTTCAGATGCATTGCATAATTTTAGTGATGTACTTTCTTTACTTATAAGCTACATAGCAAATAAATTAGCAAAAAAAAAAGCATCTTATAAACGAACTTTTGGTTACAAACGTGCCGAAATTATCGCGGCGTTTATAAATGCTGCTACCTTGATTATTGTTGCCTTTATTTTAATTTTTGAAGCCATAAAACGATTTTATTCACCACAAGAAATTGAGAGTGATTTGGTTATTTGGTTAGCAGCTTTAGGCATAGTTGTTAATGGGTTAAGTGTGCTGCTTCTTCATAAAGACGCCAAAATAAATATGAATATGAAATCAGCATACTTACATTTATTTACCGACATGGCGGCATCTGTGGCGGTTTTGATAGGAGGGTTGTTAATGAAATTTTATGAGGTTTGGTGGGTAGATAGCGTGCTTACTTTAGGCATTGCTATTTATCTCATATTTGTAGGGTATGATTTATTAAAAAAGAGTTTCAAGGTTTTAATGCTTTTTACTCCCGAAGATGTTCCGGTAGAGGAAATTACCAAAGCAGTAAACCAAATAGCACCAGTAAAAAGCATACATCACATACATATTTGGCAACTTAATGAAGATGAAATTCATTTAGAAGCACATTTAGAGTTTCATAAAGATGTAAAAATTTCAGAATTTGACCACATTCTAGTCCAATTAGAAGAATTGCTTTTTCATCAATTTAATATCCATCACATAACGATTCAGCCAGAATATGAAAAAGAAGAGCAGAGTAAGGATATTATAGTACAGGATTAGATTTTTTCTGTCTTAACATATTCTAATATAAATGGTGCTGTATCCCAGTAGCCGTGTTCTTGCACAATTTTGCCATTTTCAAATTTTGAAGTTATATGAACGATGATTTCTGTGGCAGTTCCACTTTCAGCAAAATTGCCCACCCAAACACCCCAAAAACTCACCCAAGTTGTTCCTTTACCATCGATAATCATTTCCACCGTTTGGTTTTCGGTAGAAGAATAAGCATAATACCTCATTTGAGATAGAATATTTTATGTTCTTCCACAGTTTCCTGGATAGTTTTCGGATTGCTGTTTACCCGATTGTGGTATATTTTTGCATCAGCAGCATAATGCGATTGGCATGCATCCCAGTTAGCAGCTTCATAATCCTTTATCATTTGGCGCATGGTATTTATTTCAGCAGAAGATTCAGTAAAAACATTTGTTTCAATGTTTTTACACGCAGTGGTTAAAAAAAGAACAAAGAATTAAGATTGGAAATACAATAAATTTCTTCATTTTTTATGATTATTCGTTTTACAAAAATAACGGTGTTATCCCTACTAAAAGATTTTTCTATCTCAGAATTACAACTTTTATTATTTAATCGTTTTTTTTGATGTTAAAAAGGAAGAAAAAATAGTTTTTTTTTCATTTTCATACACTCCTCATACACTCCTCATACACTATCTATACACCATCTATACACTATCTATAGAATCCGTACTAAAATTGACCCGTCCTGACCCGTCCTGAAATAGCTATACAATCTAGGGCGTGTGTCTCGATACAATTATGCCAGAGCCACAACCAGTAATTGGACCTATGCCTGAACAAAAGTAATATTAAATCTTTATGGATATATATCAATTCTTATTGGGTTTTTTATTAGTACTGATAGGTATACTTCTTTTTCCAAGTTACAAGCCAAAAAATATAAAGGGGAATGAGGGAAATGTTTTTCGAATGTATGTTGGAGCTATTGGCTTTTTATTAATAGGAACTGTAATTATAATTAAGGAGATTATTAAGGTTTTATAATTTGTGTTTTCTAATCTAAATTGAGAAAATAAATTTTAGAGGCTTCTTCTATTTCTGAAGCTAATTCAGCATCAATTTTAAATGAATATAGCCTCCATTGATTATTTGGTTTATAAAACATAAAAGTAAATCTTAGGGGTTGTCTGTCGTATTTTATGATGTAAGATAATAGAATAAAACTCTCGGATAGTTGCGTATTTGTTATAGGTTCATATCCGTAATATTCGCCTACTTCATCAACAGTATAGCTATTTATTTCTTTTTTTATTCTTTCAATTCCGTCCTTTATTCTTAAAGACCAGGGATTGGTAGCATATAAATCATCAATAGCCTTGTCAGAGTTTTTGGGAAACTCCTCAAAAAAATTGTTTATTAGCTGATTGGGTGTGGACTGGCTATAAATTGAAAATGAAAGAAAGAATATAATTCCTATGAAGATATTTTTTTTCATATTGCTGTGTTTGGAGTAACTTTTCATTCTTATTTTAAAGCTTTTTACTATTATTGCACCGCCACATTTTTCTAAAAAAATCCTTGAACTTTTTATTGGTGCGCTATAAAATTGTTATAGTTAAGTATAATAATGAGTATATAGTATTGCTAGTATTAGAATTGGAGATTTAAACAGATTAAGGGGTGAATTTTTTATATTACCTACTCGCTTTTTTATTTAGTCCGTTCCATTTTTATAGGATTTTGTCGCGTATCAAATACATCTGCAATTTTAATAAATCCGTTTGATTGGTCAACTGAATAGATTAATTTGTAATTTTTATAAACCAAATATCGATATTTAATTTTTCTGTAGGTTAATGACAACTCTTCTTGTCCTATGTATGGTGTTTTTAATAATTTATTCGGCGAAGTGATTATTCCTTTTATTAGGCTTTTTGCAATTTTGGTTCCAACTTTATTTTTGTAATATTCATAAATATCGTCAAGTTGTTGTTCTGACAAGTTGGACCAAACAATATTTTTAATCATTACTCAAATTTTGCTAAAATCTCAGAGCTAGTTTTAAATTTGTTATTTTTAAAATCAGATTCCGATTGGTCAATTCGTTTGTTTAATTCGTCTTGGGTCATGGATTCAAACACTCTCTCCTCTAAAACATTTTTTTCTTTTCGCAATATTTTTTCAAGACGAGCAACTACCTCTTCGCTCTGAAGTTTTAGAAACTCTTGTACAAATTCGATTTTTCTAGCTTCTAAATTCATTTTCTACCTTTTTACCAAAGATACAAAATAATTAATACGGTGATTACTTTTTCTCAAACCAAGGAAATTTCTTAGCTTGTTGGTAACCGATATTAACAAGGTGGCTAATTTAGCACAAAGCGGTGAGCCACAGGACTTATTTGCTTTTAAAATAAATTACAATACGGTTTCAAATAGTGTAGAAGGCAATGTAGTACCCCTTTACAATGGCAATATTGCTGAAACTTTCTGGCGAACCTCTAGTGACAACATTCGCAGAAAATACGGCTATACCTACGATTACCAAAACCGATTGTTAGATGCTTGGTATCAAATACCCGGCTCAACAGTACCACTAATGAATTCCTTTAATGAGCATCTTACCTACGACAGCAACGGCAACATACAAACATTGTATCGCAATGGCGAACATGAAGACGCCTCTATCCCGGTTTTTACAATAGACCAATTAGCTTATGCTTATGATTTAGGCAATAAACTATTGAATGTTACAGATGCCACAAATTATTCTGCCGGCTTTAATGACGGAAATAACCACCAAATAACCTTTGTCAATGACTTTGAATATGATACCTATGGCAACCTGATTATCGACAGAAATAAAGGCATAACCGAAATTTCCTATAACCACTTGAACCTCCCTAAAAAAATTACATTTGGAACACAAGGCACTATTACTTACCTTTACGATGCCACCGGACAAAAACTCAAAAAAACCATGACAGAGGGCACAAACATACAAAACACGGAATATCTGGACGGTTTTCAATACACCCAAGAGGCGTTAGACTTTTTTCCGCATCAGGAAGGTTATGTAAAAGTAGTAAGTGCCCAAGGGGTTGGAGGAAGTTCTAGTTTTAACTATGTATTTACCTATACAGACCACCTCGGCAACATACGCCTGCGCTACACCAAAACCGAAACCCAAGGGCTTACCATACTGGAAGAGAATCATTACTATCCTTTTGGGTTAAAACACAACGGCTATAACAGCGACCACAAA
>PHDJ01000021.1 GCA_002842575.1 Bacteroidetes bacterium HGW-Bacteroidetes-2 | reverse complement strand
TTTTTATGGAGGATTAACAACTGGATGCCCATCTGCAAAATTAAATTGTTGGTTGTGAATTGCTTTCAAAGTTCTATTTTTATGGAGGATTAACAACCAAGGCGGATTAGATACCTTTAGTCAAGGGTTGTGAATTGCTTTCAAAGTTCTATTTTTATGGAGGATTAACAACGGTTATAGACGAGTAATAGCGACTTTGGGGTTGTGAATTGCTTTCAAAGTTCTATTTTTATGGAGGATTAACAACAGTTCCTGATATTTTAGAATTTACCGTTGAGTTGTGAATTGCTTTCAAAGTTCTATTTTTATGGAGGATTAACAACGACTGCCTCAATCGTGTTTGAAAGTCCTATGTTGTGAATTGCTTTCAAAGTTCTATTTTTATGGAGGATTAACAACTTTTTTAGTTTATAATAGTGCAGTGCTAGGGTTGTGAATTGCTTTCAAAGTTCTATTTTTATGGAGGATTAACAACTCTAAAGTATATTAATAGAATAGCTTATGAGTTGTGAATTGCTTTCAAAGTTCTATTTTTATGGAGGATTAACAACATTTCATTACCAAACTGAATTTTGTCAGAAGTTGTGAATTGCTTTCAAAGTTCTATTTTTATGGAGGATTAACAACAATTCTAAATAGAGTGTAAAAAATAAGTGGGTTGTGAATTGCTTTCAAAGTTCTATTTTTATGGAGGATTAACAACAACAAAAATAGCAGCTAAAAGTATAGAGATGTTGTGAATTGCTTTCAAAGTTCTATTTTTATGGAGGATTAACAACCTATAGCAGTAACACACGGCTTAGGGGAAGTTGTGAATTGCTTTCAAAGTTCTATTTTTATGGAGGATTAACAACGTCAAAATTTGGCAACATAGACCAACACAAGTTGTGAATTGCTTTCAAAGTTCTATTTTTATGGAGGATTAACAACTAGTTGTTCACCGGGCGCTGTATCCTCTGGTTGTGAATTGCTTTCAAAGTTCTATTTTTATGGAGGATTAACAACTGTAGATGATTCTTTGGATGAGGAGGTCAGGTTGTGAATTGCTTTCAAAGTTCTATTTTTATGGAGGATTAACAACTATTCGTTGTTGAAGAAATGTAAGTTTCTAGTTGTGAATTGCTTTCAAAGTTCTATTTTTATGGAGGATTAACAACGTACCCGGATTAATGGGCATAGGCCTTGGCGTTGTGAATTGCTTTCAAAGTTCTATTTTTATGGAGGATTAACAACATTTTAACTCGGATCCAGGCGGTATGCGTGGTTGTGAATTGCTTTCAAAGTTCTATTTTTATGGAGGATTAACAACTGCAGAACAAATGCAATGCCATTGCTCTAAGTTGTGAATTGCTTTCAAAGTTCTATTTTTATGGAGGATTAACAACCCAGGCGTGTGATTAATGCTTCAGCATCTGGTTGTGAATTGCTTTCAAAGTTCTATTTTTATGGAGGATTAACAACTTTCCATTTTTAAAAATTAATTGCTGCCAAGTTGTGAATTGCTTTCAAAGTTCTATTTTTATGGAGGATTAACAACTTTTACGAGGTATTACAACGCAGACGATGGTTGTGAATTGCTTTCAAAGTTCTATTTTTATGGAGGATTAACAACAGTAGCTTTGGTAAATGCTTAAAGTTATGGGTTGTGAATTGCTTTCAAAGTTCTATTTTTATGGAGGATTAACAACATTGAGCCGTATAGATCTGGCACGGTGTAGTTGTGAATTGCTTTCAAAGTTCTATTTTTATGGAGGATTAACAACGGTGTGTTGGATTAGCCTTGCCGCCAACATGTTGTGAATTGCTTTCAAAGTTCTATTTTTATGGAGGATTAACAACGAAAGGTAGTAAAATACCCAGCCTTTTCTAGTTGTGAATTGCTTTCAAAGTTCTATTTTTATGGAGGATTAACAACTTGTACAAATCCTGTATTAACGCAGTCTAAGTTGTGAATTGCTTTCAAAGTTCTATTTTTATGGAGGATTAACAACTAGAACATAGAAACGAATAAGTGTGGTTAGGTTGTGAATTGCTTTCAAAGTTCTATTTTTATGGAGGATTAACAACGATAAGGAGGAAATCGAATCTATCTTGGGGGTTGTGAATTGCTTTCAAAGTTCTATTTTTATGGAGGATTAACAACCTTTTCCAAGCATAGGAACTTCAAGCTATAGTTGTGAATTGCTTTCAAAGTTCTATTTTTATGGAGGATTAACAACATACCCCTGTTTAACATGCTGGTATGTTGTTATTTACTCTATTTTTTAGAAATAAAAAACGAATGCTTTTTTTCAAAAGCTTACCGCCTTACCCACTGTTTTTTAATTTAAAAAAGCTCGAGTTGTTGACTAGGCTGTTCGGTTTCTACTTGGTTTTGCCCATAAAACAATTCCATCATTCCAAATTGTTTATCGGTTATTTGCATAACACCAATTTTTCCTAATGGTGGTAAATTGTTTTTAATTCGTTTTACATGTACTTCAGCATTTTCTCTACTGGAACAAAAACGCATATAAATAGAAAATTGAAACATTGCAAAGCCATCATCTAGTAAATGTTTTCTGAAACGGGTAGCTCGTTGCCTGTCCTTTTTAGTTTCCGTGGGCAAATCAAAAAATACTAATACCCACAAACTTCGATATTGATTAAGTCTTGTAAATCGGTCATTATTCATTGTTATTTTAACAGGATAGCTTCAGTAAAAACCCAACCACCACTATTTTGTATTCTGATAGACCACCAAGAGTAGTGTTACTGGCAGTTATAAAAAAAAGACTATCCATATTCTGGATATAATATTTTTCTGGAAACCCCGCTAAAACATTCCTGCAACGAATTTGTGGTGCGGCTCATTGCAACCATTAATGGGCTTTGTTTGCCGTCTATAGTTACATCCATTGCTATGGCTTCCAGTAATTGCTTTTTAATATCCACGGTGATCTCTTCGATATGATCTTCTCGTTCTACGATATCTTTTACTATTAAATCTATATAGGGTCGGTAGGGTTCCATAATATCATCTGCCAAACAATAAGCATTGTATTTATTTCTATGAAAAATTCCGAACGTGGGGTGCATCCCTGAACTAACTAAAGCACGGGCTGTAATTGCTCTTAAAATAGCATAGCCATAATTTAGCAAATGGTTTGGTGGCACACCGTTTTGTTGCCTATTAAAATTGGGTATGTTAAATAAATTTTGCCAATAGTAGGCTGCGGCGCGTGCTTCATGATTTAAGATATCTCCAGAGGTAACGCTTTTTGCCCAATGTTGCATTTTTATAATGGCAATATTATATTCTTTAAGCAAGCCCGCTTGGTTTAGAATTTTTGCGGTTACAGTTTGTTGCCATAGATTTTTTTTGAGCGGTAGTGATGCATTTACCTGGTTTCTGAAACGTTCTGATTGCTCTGTATGCCCATTTAGCGGTAAAAACATCCCGATGGGCAAATGCTGCTGATTGCAGTTGATGACTGCCACACCCCTGTTTACTAATTTTTCTAACAAACCGTTAGTAATGGTGATTTGCTGGTTTTCCATCACCACCACAGCAATATCTTCTATAGGTATTGTTCTGGGTTCTTGTTCCTTATCTGGAAAAGAAACTACCAATTGTTTGTTTTTGGTGCTAAGGTATGCCGGATTACCAAAAAAAAGGGTTCGTTTGAGCATGTTTTACAAATTTAATATTCTCCTACACCTACAATATCCCCTAAATGATTGATGCGAACTTTGATAATATTTTCAAGATTATTGGGTGTTTGAATAAAATAGTACATTATTCCACTTAAATCTTTTTTATTTTTAAGAATATTCCCATCTATGGCTTTTGTTTCTAAATGGTTATTAAAAACATAATTCTTATTGGAAATTTTCTGCACCCTAAACAAATTTGGACTAATTAGTTTTTTGTTTTTAGGGTCTAATAAATCCATTTCAGATGGATTGAAACCAGTTTTTTCATTAGGAAAAACAAAGCATTCGTTTTGTTTCATAGTAAATAAAAACTCCCAACCAAGACCTTGATTAAATTGTTTGTCAATTATTGGCTCTTTTGCATTAACCATTTGCACTGCTTCAAATAAGGAAACCACTCTTTCTTGCAACTTACCTTTTTCATCTCTGTATATAGCAACGTGGTGGTTGTTGCCTGTGCTTACAAAATCAACAGGTATTTTTTCTTCCTTATTATCTAAAATAAAATTCCCCTGATGATCTTTTTTGTAATTTAAGAATTCTGCGTTTTTCACCCCAGAAATAGTTACTCGTTTTATAGCGATGCCTTTCTCTTGGTTGAGCCAAATTGGGTTTTTATCTAAATCTGAAAAAGCTTTTTTCGAATCATTTTTAAATTGCTTTAACCGGTCTAGCAAAATTTTCTTCACTTTTGCGTCAAATACTTTTTCTATATTTTTAGCATCTTTGAAGTTTTCAGGAGTAATTTCTTTTCTTACAGAATAATCTTCTTCTAGCCAGGTTAGTTTTACTGTTTCTGGTAATGTTTTCGTTTTATCTTGGTTTATATAAATTGGGTTTTTACTCAATACATTTTTACCCCCAAATGCTTTTTTTGGGTCGTTGCCATTTTTTTCTAAGCGTTCCGATAAAAGTTTTCTATACAAGGGATTGCTTACTTTTTTAATGGTATTTGCATCAAATTTAGAGCTTACTTTTTCCTCTTTGTTTACATCATATTTGTATTTACCATAAACTGTTTCTTTGTGTAATTGACCTCTTGGGGTAAGTTCAATTTTCACTTTGTTCCCATTACTGGTTTTTATTTTATTTTTATTTTTGGTTACCACTTTGTTTTTTGCTTTGTGCGATACCAAAACATTTTCTAAATGTTCTTTCGCATGTTGTCTAAATCGAGGTAATGGTAAGTTAAAAACACGTTTTTTATTTCCTTCATCATCTATTAGTATTTTGGTTTCTAGAGCTTCTATTCCAACAATAATATTGTGTAATTTGTGGTTTTCATTTTTTCTGGCGTTTAAATAATTGAGATATTGAATGTGGTTATGCTTGGTAAATGCCACGGTAAGTGCATCCATCGCGTGGTGGCGATGGTCATTTCGCTTACTCCAATCTATAATGCGTTCTTTAAAAGTGCCGTCTTTTTTTTCTACTTTTTCAGTTAATCCTAAAGATTTAAATTTTTCAAAATTGAGTTCTTGCATTATATTGATTAATCCCCAATCTTCACGAAGTCTATTTGTTACGCTACCTGAGGTTGAAACAACGGTTCGGCTAATTTCTAAAAGCATATTTTTTGCCTTTTTTGCAATATACTGGCTATCTCGCAAATCACGATCTATAAAACCATCGCCAATTTCGATTTCCTTTTTTAACAGTTTTTGATATTTTGCTTTTGAAATTCCTTCATCTTTATTTTTCTTACCAAGTTCATAGAGTGTTTCTATTCTCTTAGTATATAAATCTAACTCAATCTCGCCAAATTTACTTTCGATATAGTCAAAAGCTGTTTTATTTCCTTTGTCTAAATTGTCTTTTCGATAAGTGATGGTTTTGTTAGAAAAACTGTCATCAAACATTTTAGATTGTGGTATAATATGTTCAATATCTATCTGTTTACTAAATATAATATTTCTGGGTATGTAGGTATTGGTATATAAATCTTTAAATCCATTATTTTTTAACTCCTCATATAATCTAAATCGTATGATATCATTTCTGCTTGGGTTTTTTATACCAAATTCGCTTTGAAGTATTTTAAAAATCTTTTGGTGAGCAACGTTTGCCGCATTAATGTTGGTAGTCATTTCGGCTCTTTCAGCGGCATTTTTCTTTAACTCTCGAGCCAATTCAATACGGATTTCATCAAACTTAAAATATTCTATAACGTTTCCGTTTTCATCCTTTTTGCTGTTTTTGTCAATTATAGTATTTACAACATTCACCAATTGGTTTAAGATTTTTTCCACCACTGGGTTGCGCAAACTATTCTTTTTCAACAACTCAAGTGTATTTTTTAAAGGTCTTTCTGCTATTTCTTCTTTGGTTAGTGAAGAAGCAGAGTGTCTATAACCAGCCATTACGCAGGCTTTGTCATAATGTAATTCTTTAATGTGTGGGTATATTTTACGAATGGCTTTACTACTTAAACTTCCATAATCATCTGAAAAAGTTACATTAGCCAAAATTTGAGCGTGTTCTCTTTTAAATCCAAATTTTCTTGTTAAGAGTTCATACAATTTTTCATTACCACTTGGGGAATCATCACCTTCATAGGAATAAAGCAAATGCCATAGTTGGTAGGAAGCTTGTTGCTCAAATTCTTTTCCATCTATTTCTGCATCAAATTCTAAAATTAAGGTGTCTATTCCTAAAACCTCAAAGATAGATTTAACCATTTCTTTAATTTCAGATGCAGGTGTTTTTAAATCATTTACGTTTATTTCATCTTTATCAGAAAGTTTAAGCAAATCTTCGTTATAGCCCTCAACTTCTAATATCTTGAGGTATGCATTATACAAAACTTGATTGGTTCTATTCCCTTCTAGTTCAGAATAATTAATTTCACATTCCGTTGGCTTATATCCCAATATTTCAATAACTCTACTGGATTTTAAATTACCTTTAATATTTAATTCCTCAAATAAACTTTGTTTTGTTTCAAGGTCAAAATCAAAAATTTCTTTTTCCTCATCAAAAAGTTTTGTTTGCTCTATATTTTTGGGTAATCTCTTTTTACTGCCTTTTTTGCGTACCAATACATTGTTGAGTACTTGCCATATTTTAAACTCTTGAAAAAGTAGTGAAGATTTTGGTGCAACTTTAAAACCAACGGTTTTCTTTTTACCATCAATGATTTTTTCTTGTGATTCAAATTCACAAAAACTCACCAAACCTTTTTGGGATTTCAATTTTCTGTGGTAAAAAATAACAATATCTCTAATTTCAGATTTTAAATCCTCTGTCAATTCTATGTGGTGCTTGGCTTGTTCTTTCCAAATAGCTTCAAACTCATCTAAATAATCTTGTCGATAAAAAACTTGATTTTTTAATAGTGTATGAGGGTTTTGAAGGATTTGTTTATAGAGGTTTTGCCCTACAGTTTCTTTGTTGAAATATAATTCTTTACTGCGGTCTGATATGGCACCTAAATATCCGCTTGAATTATTAAGGTTGTTGTTGATTTCTGTGATTACGAAGGCAGCTTCTTCTTTTTCCAATTGTTTTACAATAGCATCACTTCGCCATTTGTATGCTTGCAATTTCTTTTCATCTCTAGACTTAGCTTTGTTCTCGGCAGTATTGAATTTGTATTTATTCCAAAAAGAAGCCGATGTGGCTCTTTGTCCTTTTCCTAGTAGTTCCTTGTAAAATGAATCGTTAAAAATTTCGGGATAAAACTGTTTTTGAAAGTTCCAAACTTTATCAAATTCAGATTGTAAATCAGACCGATAAAAGTCGGGGATGCTTTTTTTTTCTTCTTTCAATAATTGATAAACCAGTTGTCCAGGTGTTAAATTTTCTTTATATAATTTTTTGGCTATAGCCATACCATCAATTGCTTGCCCCTCATCTTCATTTTTAGCCTTACGACTACTCTTATAACCGCGTTTTTTATTAATTGCTAAAAAAACGCGAGCCAATTGTTCTTTTTCAATTTGTTTAGTTACAGAAATAGCTCTTAAACGCCAAGTTTCGTGAGTGGTATGTTTACCGTTTTCGGTTAAAATGGTTTCATTTGTAATTATATTCGCTTTTTCCAAAACGTTTACTAAATTTTTTCTACGCAACTGGAAACGGTCTAAATTTCTTCTTGCTCCTCTTTTTAAAGTTCTGCCAGCGTTTGGGGAAAGTCCTTTTCCAGAAGTAAAGTCTTGCTCAGGGTTTTTAGATTCTGATACTTTACCAGATTTATCTACTTTGTTAAAGTTATCATATTGAATGATTCGAGATCCAATCTGTATTATTTCTGATTTTTCTGGGGTGTTACTTTCTATTACTTGTGCAAAGCCTATAGATGTTATCCCTAAATCCAGTCCAAGTATATTTTTTGTCATAAGCTTACTTTTATTTTTTTATATTCATTACACTTTTATACACTATTTTATAGTTTGCCTTTGTTTCAATTTATTTTCTTACATTTGTTTCAGAACTTATAAAGCAATTCACAATAAGGATTATTCCGTTGTGAAAACATTTAGCGCCTCGACTATCTTCGGGGCATTTTTTTTGCTTATTTTTTACAAATTTTTCTAAAAAAAAGTGATTAAAAGACAGATTACTTATCTTCTCTTTTAAAGAAAAAATATTATTATTTACAACCCTAATCTAAGATTGAGTTATTATTGGCGGGGATTTTTATGATGCTTTTGGTGTATAAATATTTATACCCAATTGTTAAAAGTAAGAAAATAATAGCTAAACAGGGCTGTTTGCTTTATATTTTTTGATTTATCAATACTTTATCTTATTCAACCCTTCAAGGGTTTAGAATCTTGAAGGGTTTAGAATCTTGAAGGGTTAGTGCAAATTACGAAATTACACCACTGCCTAACAATTCATCACCTTGATACCAAGCTACAAATTGTCCTTCGGTAATTGCTGTTTGTGCATTTTCAAAGATAACAAAAAGTCTGTTATGGGTTTGAAATAAGGTTGCTTTTTCTAAAGGTTGCCGATACCGTATGCGCGCCATTACTTCCATTTTTTCATCGGCATCGATTCTTAAATCTTCTCGAACCCAGTGCACTTCTTCCTTTTTAACAAAAAGTCCTTTTCGGTATAGACCGGGATGATTTTTTCCTTGTCCGGTATAAATGACATTTTCTTTTACATCGGTTTCTATAATGAATAGTGGTTCTTTAGTGCCTCCCACATTTAGACCTTTGCGTTGTCCTTTGGTGTAATAATGAGCGCCTTGGTGTTTTCCAACAATTTTGCCGTCATTTAAAGTATACTTAAATTTTCTGCTTGCGGCTTCTAACGGATTTTCAGATGTATTTTCATTTAATGTAAAAAGCAAATTATCTTCCGCTACTTCAATGATAAGGCCTTCTTTAGGTTGTAATTGCTGTTGTAAAAATTCTGGCAAACGCACTTTACCTATAAAACATAAGCCTTGTGAATCTCTTTTTTCTGCTGTAATAAGATTTAGCTCTCTGGCAATTTTTCGCACTTCGGGTTTTAAAAGCTCGCCTACAGGAAACAGTGTTTTTGCCAATTGTTCTTGCGATAGTTGGCATAAAAAATAAGATTGGTCTTTGTTAGTATCCTTTCCAGCTAGTAACCTATGGATTTGTTTTTCTTCTTTTTCTATAATTTCTTTACGACAATAATGCCCTGTGGCAACAAAATCGGCACCTAAGTCTATTGCTATTTTTAAAAAAGCGTCAAATTTTATTTCTCGATTGCACAACACATCCGGATTTGGGGTTCTACCCATTTTATATTCACGAAACATATAATCCACAATTCGTTCTTTATATTGCTCGCTTAAATCGACGGTTTGAAATGGAATTCCTAATTTTTCGGCTACCATCATGGCGTCATTGCTGTCTTCCAGCCACGGGCATTCATCAGAAATTGTAACCGAGTCATCGTGCCAGTTTTTCATAAACAAACCAATGACTTCATACCCTTGTTCTTTTAAAAGATAAGCTGCCACACTAGAATCAACACCTCCGCTAAGCCCTACAACTACTCGTTTCATATTTAATCCTAACTCTCTAAATTTAAAGCAAAGAGATTTCTTGTTCCTTACTTTTTTATATTTTGCAAATTTACAAAATAAAAAAAGGTAGCGATGGCTACCTTTGACAATATATTCTTAATCTTTTCTGAAATATTAGTTTTCTATTTTTACTTCTTGTACAAGGTTTCCTTCACTGTAATATTTCCACACGCCATATTCCTTATTATTTTTATAGTTTCCTTCTATCATAATTAGTCCGGTAGAAGTATAAAATTTTGCTATACCGTGTAATTCCCCATTTTCATAGTTTAGACTTTTAATTAAGGTGCCGTTGTTGTCATAAAAAATAGTTTCGCCTTGAAGTTTCCCTTGTACATAGTTTGCTTTTTCTGTTACCTTACCATTTTCATAGTAGGTAATTTTTTCGCCGTGAAGCACGCCATCTAAATATTCTTCCGTAAGTAGTATCTTGTCAGATTCTTTTTGGAAATACTTCCAAGTTCCAATTCTATTTTTATCTTCCATTTGTCCTTCGGTAAGAAGTTTTCCATCTTTAGAAAAATACTGAACTCGGGCAATGTTGTTTTCTGAGTTAAACTCTTTAATTACAGAAGGTTGTTTTTTACAGGTTTCACAATAAAATTTAAAGGGGCCTATTTCTTTGCCGTTTTGAAAAGTGCCTTCGTAGCGCAGTTGTTTTGTTTCTGGGTAGTACTGCTTCCAGAATCCATGACGGTTTCCGTTTTCGTTTACCTGATTTGTTTTTTCTTGTGAATATACCAAGGAAAAGCTACCAAAAAGGAGTAGAAATAAAACAAATTGTAACCGCATAATAGCAAGTAATGTAAAACTAGTTTACAAGCGCAAACAGTTTCTTATTATTTTTTCTTTTGAATATTTTTTTGTTGTTCTGCTTGCTCCATCATTTCTGACATTTTCTTTTGAAAACGATTTTGCTTTTTAGGTTTTTTCTTGTTTTCTTCAATTTTAGCTAAGATTTTTTCTTCGTCTAAGATAAAATATTTGATGAATAACATGATTCCGATAGTTATTACTTGTGAAATAAAATAATATAAAGAAAGTCCGCTGGCAAAATTGTTAAAGAAAATAAGCATAAACAGAGGCGATAAGTACATTAAAAATTTCATGTTTGGCATTCCGGGTTGTTGCTGCATTTGCATGGATTGCCCCATGGTCATCATCATATATACAAAGATGGCTATAGATGCTAGAATAGGGAACAAACTCACGTGATCTCCATAAAATGGGATATAAAAAGGAAGGTCTGCTACACTGTCATAACTGGACAAATCGTCTGCCCAAAGAAATCCTTTTTGCCGTAACTGAAATGCTGAAGGAAAAAACATAAACAAGGCATAAAACACCGGAAGCTGCATCAATGCGGGGAGACATCCTGCCATTGGGCTTGCTCCTGCTTTGCTGTAAAGCTTCATGGTTTCTTGTTGTTTTTTCATGGCATTGTCTTTGTACTTTTTGTTAAGTTCTTCAATTTCTGGTTTAAGAACTTTCATTTTTGCCTGCGATAAATACTGTTTGTATTGCACAGGAGAAAGTGCAATTTTTATCAATATTGTCATTACAATGATTATAATACCATAGTTTGAAATCCATCCGCTTAACCAGGTAAACAATGGCATAAAAAGGTATTTGTTTATCCAGCCAAAGATGCCCCATCCTAATGGAACAACCTCATCTAGATTGCGATTGTAGCTGTCTAATATTTTAAAATCAGTAGGCCCATAATACCAGTTCATGGTTTGTGCCAACTCGCCTGTTTTAAATTCTAATGGAAATTTTGCGACAAAATTTTTGACAAATACAGTATCTATTTCTTCATCTTCTACAAGGTTTTCAGATAAAAAACGGGCACTTTTAAAAGGAGTATCCGTAAGTAAAATGGAGGTAAAAAAGTGTTGCTTAAAAGCAATGTAAGTTACCTCTTTAGCCGTGTCTTCTTTGCTTTTACCTTGACCTAAATAGTCATCTTTTCCTGCTCCATATTCCCAGATTAATTCTGTATATCTATTTTCATAGGTTACACTTTTGGCTTTGCGGAAGGCTTTTAATTGCCATTCCATTAGTGCAGGCTCAGAGGTATTAATAATTGAGCTTAATCCTTTGGTTTGAACTGCAAAATCTAACATATATTCACCGGGTTTCAGCTCATATCGGTACTCTAAATACGTGGTTTCAGAGGTTTTTAATTTCATGGACAATACTTTATTGTCGCCATTTAGACTTAAAGTAGGCTCAAAATAAAGGTCTTTTGTGTTGAGCACTCTGTTTTCTGCTTGAAATTGAAGGTTTAAAGATGCATTGCCATCTTTTATCAAAAAAATTGGGATGGAATCGTAGGTTTTAAAATTCTTCAGTGTTGCTTCTACAATATAACCACCTTTATTACTTACTTTAAGTTCTAAAACATCATTTTCTATAGTGGTAGTAGCATCTGTGGCAGAAGGTAGGGATGCTGCATAAGCAAAAGAGCCCAGTTTATTTTGGAGTTCAATAGTTTGCAAGGAATCGGAAACTATGTCAACAGTGTTTTCCACTTTCGCAACAGCAGTATCTATTGCTTTTTGCGTTTCCTGCAGTTTCTTTTGCGCCTCAATTAATTCTGTTTTAGTTTTTTCAGCTTCAATTTCTTCAGCGGTTGGTGCGTTTTGATAGAGCATCCATATTAAAATTCCAGCTATTAAAACAAAACCTATAAGGGAATTAAAATCAAATTTTTTTTCTTCCATACTATTACTTATTTCGATATCAACCGAAAAAAATTATTTAGATTAATTTTTAGTATTCTTTTTGTTTTTAAAATCATAAGCCGCTTGAACAAAAGCAACAAATAATGGATGCGGACTAGCTACTGTACTTTTATATTCGGGGTGGTATTGTACGCCCACAAACCAAGGGTGTGAAGGAATTTCAATGACTTCTACCAAACCGGTTTCCTGATTAACGCCTGTTGCTTTAAAACCAGCATTTTCCAATTGTTTTTTGTAGCTATTATTATATTCGTATCGGTGGCGGTGACGTTCTTGGATGTTTTCTTTTTGATATGCTTTGGCAACTAAACTGCCTGGAGTTAATTTACAATTCCAGGCACCCAAACGCATGGTGCCACCTTTATCGGTAATTTTCTTTTGGTCCTCCATCAAATCGATGACAGGATTTTTAGTGTTGCTAACCATTTCAGTGGAATTAGCATCGTGAATTCCTAAAACATTTCGAGCAAATTCGATTACCGCCATTTGCATTCCTAAACAAATTCCGAAAAAAGGAATGTTGTGTTCACGAGCATACTTTACTGCTTCTATTTTTCCTTCAATGCCTCGTTCGCCAAAACCGGGAGCTACCAAGATGCCGTCGAGTTTTCCTATTTTGCTTTCCACCGTTTGGTGATGTACATGTTCGGAATGAATGGGGATGACTTTTACTTTTATTTCCTTTTCAGCACCTGCGTGAATAAAAGATTCTAAAATAGATTTATAGGAGTCTTGTAATTCTACATATTTTCCTATTAAGCCAATAGTTACTTCATTTTTTGGATTCTTATGCCGCTGAATGAATTGATTCCATTGTGTAAGATCGGGAATATGGTTTGTGCTTAAGTTTAGTTTTTTAAGTGTTATGGTATCTAGTCCTTCCTCTAACATTAGATTAGGTACATCATAGATAGTAGATGCGTCGATAGATTCAATTACTGCTTCCTTCTTTACATTACAAAACAAGGCTAATTTAGTGCGTAAATCATCTGAAAGATGATGTTCTGTTCTACATACTAAAATATCTGCACGCACACCGCTTTCCATCAATAATTTTACTGAATGTTGGGTGGGCTTTGTTTTTAGTTCGCCGGCGGCGGCCAAAAATGGCACAAGTGTAAGGTGAATAACCAATGCGTTTTCGTCGCCTAGTTCCCACTTTAATTGTCGTACCGCTTCAATGTAGGGCAAGGATTCGATATCGCCAACGGTTCCTCCTATTTCAGTTAGGACTATATCATAATCGCCACTATTTCCTAAAATTTGAATACGTTCTTTTATTTCATTGGTAATGTGAGGGATAACTTGTACGGTTTTTCCAAGAAATTCACCTCTGCGTTCTTTTTCGATAACACTTAGATAAATTCTGCCTGTAGTAACATTATTTGCTTTTGAAGTTGCTACGTTAAGAAAACGTTCATAGTGTCCTAAATCCAAATCTGTTTCTGCGCCGTCATTTGTTACGTAACATTCTCCATGTTCATAAGGGTTTAATGTTCCAGGGTCTATATTAATGTATGGATCTAGTTTTTGAATGGTAACACGATAGCCTCTTGCTTGTAGTAATTTTGCAAGGGAAGCTGCTATTATTCCTTTTCCGAGTGAAGAACTTACACCTCCTGTAACAAAAATATATTTGGTGTTTGCCATTTGTGCTTTTGGTTGTTGTGGTTTTTGCAAATAATGGGCAAAAATACAAAGAAGAAATGATACTTTGCAATGAAATTTGGGTTAATATTATTAGCTTCCTAATTATTAATACGACTTAAGATTACAGGACATAAGACGTATGACTAAAAATTGAAAATAATGAATATCCATAATTTATATTAATTATATTTTCTTAAATTTTATGTTCATTGGCTATATTGATGAGCCCTTCAAGGGTTTAAAACCCTTGAAGGACTGGACATAAGACGTATGACTAAAAATTGAAAATAATGAATATCAATAATTTATATGAATTATATTTTTTTTAAATTTTATTTGGGTTAATATCTTTTAGTTTTCAGAATATAAGTTACTCATTTATTTGGGATATTTCCTTCGTATGTTGTAGATAAGTTCTTCTAAACCATTTAGTTTTATTTCATACATCTGTTCCAGCATTTTTCCTAATTTACCTTCCGGGAATCCTTTTTGCTTAAACCAAACGTAGTAATATTCAGGAATATCAATCAAGAACCAGCCATTATATTTTCCGAATGGCATTTTGTAATGGGCTAATTCAATTAAATGGTTGGCATCGGGTTGTAACAAAATTGCGATTTTTTTTATGACTATTTAAAAATTGTACTAAAGTTTAGAATCTGGGACGACTTCTATGATAACTTATTTCCAGTTTTTTAATCGAGAAAGTTCCTGTTGTATAAATCTTTCCCATTGTTTTTGTTTTTCAATAATTTTAGAATGGTTCGTTTCTTTGTCGTATTTATTTTGCATAGTATTTCGGTTGTTTTCTGTTTCGGAATATATGCTTTGTAACTCATTTTTAAAATTTTCAGAAACGGTGTACATGCTAAATTTTTTACGAAGTTCTCTAGCGTGTATTTCTGAAATGTCAAAATGACCTTGCTCGTGTTTTAAAATAGCAGCATTTACATTTTTAGAAAAGTACCAGGAATTTTCAGGATAAAAATTTGCAGATACTGAAGTGGTTAAAGTAATTTCACCATTTTTGTTTTGTGAAGAGTAGCTAAAATAGATACCTGATTGTGTGCTAGCCACAAATGGACTTTTATTGGGCGGTGTTCCTTGAAAATCATCCCAAGAAAGTTTGTAATTTTCATTCCATTGCATTGCCACAGGATTTTCTGCAACAAAGAATAAGGGTATGCAGAATACGATTATTTTAGATATCCAATACATTTATTTTACCAAGTGAAGGTAATTTCTCTTTTTATATCTGGATGCAAACTAAAGTGCACAGGGCACGTACGGGCTGTGTGTTCTAATATTTGTTGGTGTTTTGTAGAAATTCCTTTTGGCATGGTAAAATTTACTATTATTTTTGAAATACGTCTAGGTTCATTTGCCATAATTTTGGTAACATCCGCAATAGTGCCTTCTAAATGTACTTCTAAGTTTTCCGCTTTTATTCCCATAACGGTGAGCATACAATTGGCTAAACCTGTTGCAACGGTATCGGTTGGTGAAAAAGCTTCTCCTTTTCCATTGTTATCGATAGGAGCATCTGTAATATAGGTGCTTCCAGATTGCAAGTGCGTACATTCTGTGCGAAGATTGCCTTTGTAAACTACTTTTGATGTGCTCATTTTACTTCTTCTAATTTTAAATCTTCATTATACTTCAATATAAATACAGAAGTATTATAATAGCCACCCTGGTTATTTTTTTTGTAATTAAATTTATTTTCAAGATAGGAGGTTTCTCCATCCATTAGGTCGTTGGTTTCAAAAATACTTTCTGAACAGGCCAAACGCAATAGCATATCATAGGTAATATCAAAACCTCTAGCGGCAAAACGATTTGGTAATGTGCCATACACTTCTTTATAAGCACTTACAAAAGGACTCTCTTCTTTATAATCAAAGATTTTGCTTACCGAGGGAAAGGTAAAACTAAGTCTGGCTAAATGCAAATTAGAAATTTCGCTAAAATCATAAGAATCATTTTTGTCTAGTGTAAACAAGCGAATCGTATTATTTCTTCTGAGTCCATTAAGACCACTAACGACGCTATTAACCAAAGTTGCTTTTTTAGATTCTAGTATCACCCAATTTTCCTGACTTTTACTTAATTTATCTGAAACTAGCTCCATTTTTAAATAGCCTCCTTCGCCAGGATTGATTAGGATAATTCCGGGAATTGCATTTTGTAATTTTTGTTGTTGTGCAGATTTACTTCCATCAGCAATAAGGATTATATTTTTGCCGTCACTGTTTTCTCTTATGAAAGAAATCATGGCATTTTCAAGAATTGTGTTTGAAGGGATGCTTTGAATAAAATTTGAATACATCTTACTTTGTCTGTTACTTAATGGCGAAAGTACTGGAATATTTTTTTCCTCTAAATCTGCAGCTACTCGCTCCACTTGTACTTGCCTAAGTGGTCCTAATACGACATCAACATTTTTTATGTTTTTTCTGTTAAATAGAGCATTAACTCCCAATTCCATTTCCTCGGTATCAAAAATATGCAGGTTTACCGAAATGCCTTTTTGTTTTGCAAAATCTGCCGCAATTAATACTCCAGAATAAAAATCTAAAGCAATGCGCAAAGATGCACTATTACTTATTTGATTTTCATTTTGAGAAATTGAATCCTTTATTATGTTATTGAGTTCAAAGGGCAAGAAAACAACTACATTTTTAGTACTAAAATTAGTCAGTCTGTTTTCAATGCTAATTTTATTTACATCTAAAATGGTTGCAATTTCTGTGGTTTGCTCATTTACTGCTACCTTTTTTTTAGGAATTTTAACCACCATTCCTTCTTTCAAACCGTCTTTAGCCTCCGGATTTAGTTGAATAACCTCCTCTTGTGTTACCCCAAATAAAATTTTAAGCCGATAAAATCCTTCTTTTGACTTTACGGTGTAAAACGTATATTCTTCCTCGTCAATTGGCATTGTTATTTTTTCAATTGGTAATTTTGGAACATTTAGCACCATCGCTAAAGGCAAAATATCTGTACCATAAATAACTGGATTTAATGCTTCTAATTCAGCCACACTAATGCCATATATTTTAGCAATACCAAATTTAGTTTCTTGATTTTCAACCACATGTTCACCAGAAGTTATCTCTTCTGGTTTTCCTTTGTTAGCAGAAATAGGGTTAGAAACTATGGTAACTGTTCGTATGGGTATTTTTATATTTTCTCCTTTTTTAATTTGCGAAGAATATAAATGTTTGTTGTGCTTTTTTATATCATCTACCGTCACCCCATATACTTGCGAAATGCTAAATAGCGTTTCTTTTCGTTTTACCCTATGGTCTTTAAAAGTGATGTTTTCTATAGGTTCTCTTGCTACTTCTGTTGGAATAATAAGTACGGTATTGTTTTTCAACCCGTTTTTGACTTCTGGATTTAAACGATACAATTCTTCTTCAGAGATATTGTATTTCTTGGTTATACTGAAAACAGTTTCCCCTTGCTTAACATAGTGACTTTGGTAACTAGTTTGTGCAAAGGCTATAGATTTTCCGAATAAGAAAAACAATAAAAGGATGCTAATTTTTTTCACTTATTTATTTAGTTAATTATTATTTGTTGAAAGTGTTGTCAGTAAAAAACAACTTAAACATTATTATTAGGCTATTCCCACTCAATGGTTGCTGGTGGTTTTGAACTGATGTCATATACTACTCTATTAACGCCTTTTACCTTATTTATTATACTATTTGAGGTTTCTTGTAAAAATTCATAGGGTAAATTTACCCAATCTGCGGTCATCCCATCGGTAGATTCTACAGCGCGTAACGCCACTACTTTTTCATAGGTTCGTTCATCTCCCATTACGCCTACCGAATTTACTGGCAGCAAAATAGCACCCGCTTGCCATACCTTTTCATACAAATTCCATTTGCGTAAACCCTCAATAAAAATAGCATCTACCTCCTGCAAGATATGCACTTTTTCTGGAGTTATATCGCCTAAAATACGTATTGCTAATCCCGGTCCGGGAAAAGGATGCCTTCCTAAAAGTTCTTTTGAAATTCCCATTTCAGCACCCACACGGCGCACCTCATCTTTAAAGAGCATGCGCAAAGGTTCTACAATTTTTAATTTCATAAAATCGGGCAATCCGCCAACATTATGATGTGATTTGATTGTTGCCGAAGGCCCATTTACAGAAACCGACTCAATAACATCCGGATAAATAGTGCCTTGTGCCAGCCATTTCACGTCTTGTATTTGGTGCGCTTCGTCATCAAAAACTTCAATAAAGGCATTGCCTATTGTTTTTCTTTTTCTTTCCGGATCAGATTCTCCGGCAAGGGCTTTCAAAAAGCGTTCCGATGCATCTACCCCTTTTACATTTAGCCCCATGTCTTTGTACTGATGTAGAACACTTTCAAATTCGTTTTTACGAAGTAATCCATTGTTTACAAAAATACAATACAAGTTTTTTCCTATTGCTTTATGCAGCAAAATAGCAGCAACCGATGAATCTACACCGCCGCTCAAGCCCAGTACTACTTTATCGTTTTGTAATTTTTCTTTTAACTCGTTTACCGTGGTTTGCACAAATGCCGATGGTGTCCAATTTTGTGCTACACCAGCTATTGCTACTAAAAAGTTTTCAAGAAGTTTTTTCCCATCGGTGGAGTGATATACTTCCGGATGAAATTGAATGGCAAAGGTTTGTTCGCCATCAATGCGGTATGCTGCATTTTTTATGCCTTGGGTACTTGCTAAAAGCACTCCGTTTTCAGGAAGTTTGGCAATGGTATCGCTATGGCTCATCCATACTTGGCTACCTTCGGCAATGCCATTAAAAAGTCCATTAGCTTCTAAAATATCTGTTAATTTTGCTCTTCCATATTCTCTTGTTTCCGAAGATTCAACGCTACCACCGCTAAAATGCGCGAAATATTGTGCTCCGTAACAAACCGCTAAAATCGGGACTTTGCCCCGTATTTGTGATAAATCAGGGTGTGGAGCATCTTGGGCTCTTACCGAAAATGGACTTCCTGACAAGATTACTGCTTTATATATTGTTATATCGGATGGGACTTTGTGATACGGATGTATTTCGCAATATATGTTTAACTCGCGCACACGACGTGCTATAAGTTGTGTGTATTGCGATCCAAAATCTAAAATAAGTACGTTGTTGTTTTGCATAGGCAAAAATAGGGTATTTTGATTTTTTGAGCAATGGAAATAAGGCTAATTTTTTGATAAAAATAAATGATCCGAAATTCTTAATTTTTGATAGTTTTATCGTATTTTCGTCTGAATAAAACTATCTTCTTATGCGATATATAACTGCTTTTATTTTTTCGATTGCCATCGTTTTAGCTGCTTATTTTCTTGGAAGTGCTTATGTAGATCGTGCCAATCCTGATGGAAAGATTGCAGTTACAGGATCAGGCTCTGCTGATTTTATTTCTGATTTAATAGTTTGGGAAGGTCAATTTTCCAGAATGAATCCTAATTTGAAAACTGCATTTGATCAACTCATTTTAGACAAAAAAGCTGTTGAAGAATATCTCGTTTCTAAAGGCATTCCAAAAGAAAATATAATATTTAACTCTGTACAGACCAATGAACGTACAGAAAATCAATATCAAAACGGCAATTTTGTGGGCACCACTTTTATAGGCTATGAACTAACCCAAACAGTAAAAGTAGAATCTTCGGATGTCGAAATGGTAGAAAGTGTTTCCCGTGAAGTTACAGAATTACTCAATAAAGGAGTACAATTCAACAGTTATGCACCTAGATACTATTATACCAAACTTGCCGATTTAAAAATTGAAATGATTTCAAAAGCCACAGAAGACGCAAGGCTGCGTGCAGAAAATATCGCTGAAAACAGCGGTGGTAAACTTGGAAAACTTAATGATGCCAGACTAGGTGTGTTCCAGATTACAGGTCAAAATAGCGGTGAGGATTACAGCTGGGGAGGCAGTTTTAATACTTCAGACAAAAAGAAAACCGCATCCATAACCATGCGACTGGAATATAATATTGATTAAAAAGTTATACTTTTAAATTCCTGCTCTAAGGGTTTTAGTTCTTCAAAAAGTTTAGGGAGAAGTTCCTCTCCATACTCCAGATACCATTCTGAAAAATTATGATTTCGTTCCTGCAGACTACCATTTGGAAACAACTGATTTTGAATTATTGTAAGCTGCTCTAATTGCTTTGACCGTTTTCTTTTTTGTGCTTTAAGCAGGCGTTTTTCTAAATTAGACAATCCATTCTTTTGCTTTTTTTCCTGCGCTGCTACAGCTCCAATAAACGATTTATCTGTTAGTTTAGCTATTTCATAAAGTGCTTTAAACTGCTTCTCTAAGTGTTCTTTCTGTTTAGAAAAGTCGATAGGTATGGATGAAATTTTCTTGATGTACTTCTCCTCTAATTGGTGCTTGGGCAAAAATAAATCTGCAGTAGGTACTTCTAATTTATCTAATTTATTTTGAATTTTATCAGGAATCAATAGGGCTGAATTCCTCAATAACAACATCGGAAAAGGAATATTCACTTCTTTAAAAAAAGCCTTAAGTTGTAACCAATAAGCCAACTCACCACCTCCACCTATATAGCACAAATTGGGTAAAATTACTTCTTGGTATAAAGGACGAAGCATTACATTAGGGCTGAAACGTTCCGGATGTTGTTCTGCTTCTTTTTGTATCTCTTCATTTGTAAAAGAAAGAGTACTTTGGTTTATAAAGTAGGTATCCTCTTTTTTTATAATTCGTTCTCTTGTATTATTTCTAAGGTAAAAAAGATTAATTTCCCTAGGATTTACCTGAAGTTTATATTTTGTATTTGGAATAGAAGCAATCTTCTTGTTAGTTTCTTCAATGGTTAAAGACGAAGTTTGCGCTTTCAATTCATTTTTTAAAAAAGGAACAAAAAATTGTTTTAGCTCTTTTTTATTAGCATCTAAAATTACTAAACCATACTTTCCAAAAAGTGCATTTGCCAGATAGCGAGTGGCATCTGCTAAATTGTTATGATCTATATACGCTTTCTTAAAAAGAGATTTTAAAAAAATAGCGTTAGGGGTATTCCCTAAGGTTTTGTTGAAAATTGCACCTACCTCTTTCAATCCTTCTGTGGAAAGTTCACCTACTGCACCACTGATTTTACGCTCCCAAACTACTTTTCTCTCTTTGAAGTTAAAGTAATTTATTTCCTCAAAATCATGGTCCTCAGTTGCCATCCAATAAATAGGCACAAAGTTATTTTTAGGATATTCTTTCTTTAACTCTTTGCATAAATTAATAGTAGAAATAATTTTATATAAAAAATACAACGGCCCGGTAAACAAATTTAATTGGTGGCCTGTGGTGATGGTAAATGTATTATTTTCTTTTAAAATGGAAATATGGTTTTGTGTAGCCTCTGAAACATTAAGGTGTGCATATTGGTTTTGCAGAGCTTCCACTAGTATTTTTCTTTGCTCTTTTGGGTAGGAATTTCCTTTTTCTTCTATTTGTTCAGCAAAGTTTTCAAGATAAGGAAACCGATTATAAAGACTTTTTAATTCTTCTTTCTCCACTAAATAATCTTCTATGAGCGAAGAAAAATAACTAGTTTCTCGATACGGCATGCAGTGTGTTGGCATAGTTAAATTTAAATAAAAACCAAAGATAAGAGGATTGTTAAATTATAGTATATAAATATACGTTAATCTTCTGTATACTATTCACCACTTTTTAGTAGATTTAGGCTCTTAAAATATTCCCATGAAAAAAATAGCATTCTTGTTTTTAATTTGTTTTATCACCTTGTATTCACAAGCACAACAAGTGCAATCGCCTTCTGAGTTTTTAGGCTATGAAATTGGCACTCAGTTTACACGTCATGCTGATGTATTGTCTTATTTTAACTATGTAGCAGACAAAAGTTTGATGGTAACGTTTTCTACCTACGGAAAAACCAATGAAAGAAGACCGCTAACGTATGCCGTAGTTTCTTCGGAAAGCAATATTAAAAACATTGAAACCATAAGAACCAATAATTTAAAACAAATAGGCATAGCCGATGGAGATGCAAACCCAGAGGTTGCAATTGTTTGGTTAAGTTATAATGTACACGGCAATGAGGCTTCTAGCACAGAAGCAGCTATGCAAACCCTTTATGAATTGATTACACAAAAACAGGCTTGGCTGGAAAACACGGTAGTTATTATTGACCCTTGTTTAAATCCTGATGGTCGAGACCGTTATGCAAACTGGTACAACCAAGTAAAAGCAACGCCATATAATAGTGCTCAAGTAGCAACCGAACATAATGAACCCTGGCCGGGCGGAAGACCTAATCACTATTTATTTGATTTAAATCGCGATTGGGCATGGGCAAGTCAAGTGGAAACCCAACAACGACTTAAAATTTATAACCAATGGATGCCCCATGTGCACGTAGATTTTCACGAACAAGGAATTAATGAACCCTATTATTTTGCTCCTGCTGCAGAACCTTTTCATGAAGTAATCACCAATTGGCAACGTGATTTTCAAACAGAAATAGGTAAAAATCACGCTAGATATTTTGATGAAAAGGGATGGTTATTTTTCACCCGAGAGCGTTTTGATTTATTGTACCCTAGCTATGGAGACACCTATCCAACCTATGTTGGTGCCATCGGAATGACGTATGAACAAGCCGGTCACGGAAGTGCAGGACTAGGCGTAGATACTGATGAGGGTTATGAACTCACTCTAGTAGATAGGATTGCGCATCACAACACTACAGGGCTTTCTACTGTTGAAATTTCTTCAAAAAACGCAAAAAAACTAAACACAGAATTTAAAAAATTCTTTCAAACCAATCTTAAATACAAAAGTTACATCCTACAAGGCGAAGAAGATAAAATAAATGCCCTTGCTGCACTTTTAGACAGACATGAAATAAAATATGGTTTTTCAAACAGTGTTAAAGCAACCGGCTACCATTATGGAACTAACAAAACCGGAAGTACAGATATGAAAAATGCACTGGTAGTAAGTACAAACCAACCAAAAGGCAAAATGATACAAGCTCTTTTTGAACCGGAAGCAAAACTTAGTACACCACTTACTTATGATATTACTGCATGGAATTTACCTCATGCCTTTGGCTTAGAAACGATTGCAAGTGCTACTTTAGTTGCTTCTAGTGCTTCTAAAACGATTGCAAAAGCAAATACAATACCAAATCCAAATGCCGTTGGATACATTAGCAAATGGAACAGTATGCAAGATGCATCTTTTCTGACCGCACTTTTACAAGAAGATATAAAAGTGCGTTTCACTGAAAAGCCCTTTGCGGTAAGTGGACAAAGTTTTGATCGAGGAAGTTTGGTAATTACGAAAAGTGATAACCGCAAAAATCCAAAATTTAATGAAACAGTCACTAGAATTGCCAACGAGCACAACCGAAATCTATTTGTTGCACCCACTAGCTTTTCTGACAATGGAACAGATTTTGGATCGCCAGATATTAAAATAATTCATGCACCAAGAGTTGCTGTTTTGCGAGGCAAATACACCTCATCTTTAAATTATGGAGCCATCTGGCACTTTTTTGAACAACAATTACATTACCCAATGACAGCCTTAGATACCGATTATTTTAAAAATATAGAATTAACCAAATTTGATGTTTTGGTTATGCCTAGCGGTTATTACAAAGGATATTTAGATGAAAATACTTTAAAAAAATTGAATGATTGGATTAGCAAAGGTGGAACCTTAATTGCTATTGACGATGCTGTGAGTGCTTTTGTAGATAAAGAAGGCTTTGGTTTAAAAAACAACGCTACTGACGAAGCTGAAAAAGAAAATGAAAAAGATAAAAATTTACTTGTTCCATACAACCAAAGAGAAAATGAAAGCGTAAAAAACTTCATTACAGGAAGTATTTTCAAAACAAAAGTAGATGTTTCACATCCTATGGCATTTGGTTATTCAGACACCTACTATACATTAAAAGCTGGAAACAGCTCCTACCATTTTATTGAAAATGGTTATAACGTGGCCTATATTGAAGGCGAGGCAGAACGTGTAAGCGGATTTGCAGGCGAGAAAGCATTAAAAGGGCTAAAAAACTCTTTAGTTTTTGGAGAACAAAAAATAGGAAGAGGAAGTGTTGTTTATCTTGTTGATGACGTTATGTTTCGTTCATTCTGGGAAAATGGTAAACTCTTCTTTGTCAACAGTTTGTTTTTTATTAATAATAAAGTGGTCGATTTTTAGTCCTCAATCCTCCCCTAGCCCCCTCCAAAGGAGGGGGAGCTCTTATGGAAGCACTTTTCTTAATTGGCATAGCACTGGCCCCCGGCGCAGCAATTGGTTTGTTTATCTGGCTTAGGGATCAATATGACCGTGAGCCCTTAAAGCATATGGTTTTAAGTTTTATACTTGGCGTACTTTGTGCGATACCTGCTGTGATACTGTCAACTATTCTGGGAAAGTTTATTCCTGTGGATTTTGGAAACATTGTTTCAGTAGCTGTTTATGCGCTTATTGTGGTCGCTTTCGCTGAAGAATTTGCTAAATTTTTAGTCCTTAGGTTTTATGCTTTTCGTCAAAAAGAATTTAACGAACCCTTTGACGGCATCGTTTATGGAGCTATTATCAGTCTCGGTTTTGCCGGAATTGAAAACATACTATATATCGCTGATGGCGGACTTCAAATAGGCCTTTTAAGAATGTTTACAGCAGTTCCTGCTCATGCTAGTTTTGGAATTATTATGGGTTATTATTTTGGAATGGCCTGGCAACATAAAGAACGAGCAAAAGAATATAAGTTAAAAGGTTTGCTCGCAGCAATCGTTCTTCACGGGCTTTATAACTTCTTTTTAATGCAACAAAGCTATCCTGCCTTTTGGTTTATGTCTTTTGTTGGGCTTGCTATTAGTATTCGCTTGTGTTTTAAAGCGATGAAAGCACATAGTGAACGGTCACCGTTTAAACTTAAGAAAAAAATATGAGTACTCAAATTTAAATGTAGCTTTGCCGCCGTTAATAAATAAACTAAAAAAATGAAAAAATTATTTGTATTATTTGTGTTTGCAGCATCAGCTATGTTTGTTTCATGTAGTAGCGATGATGACAATGGAGGGAATGAAGAAAAAATTATTGGAAAATGGGAGTTTACTCAAGAAGGCACTATCGTTAATGGACAGGAAATACTTTTACCTTATGAAAACGAAGCTCCAGAATGTGGTATCGACTCTGTTGAATTTAACACCAACAATTCTTTTATAAGTTTTATTTACTTTCTAGACTTCAATGATGAATGTGATTCTGATGTAGAAACAGGGACTTATTTAATTTCAGAAAACAACTTAATCATAACCGCTGATGGTGAAACAACTGTATTAGAAATTATTACTTTAAATAATTCAACTTTAAAAGTTCAAGTTACTGAAGAATTTGAAGGTAAAACTTTTGTATTTATAACAGTGCTTGAAAAGGTATAGTTTACACTATTATATTAAAAATTAAAGATGGGCTTACAATTTGTAAGCCTATTTTTTTTGCAATCATTTACTATAAACTCCATTTTTTTATGTGCTGTAGCATTTTTTTATTAACTTTAGATAAACTTAATCGATATGAAAAAAATTGTACTTTTTATAGGACTTTTAATTTTTGGTTTGGATTTGTTTGCTCAACCACAAGCTTTACTGGACGAAGTGTGGTATGTGCGTTATTTATCTGTTGATTCTGAACAGACTTTTACGCCCTTGGGTGAAAACTTAAGTTTAACTTTTAATGAAGAAAATGGCGTTCTTTTTATGGAAGTTAACGGTATCGAAAATCAATTCAGTGCAACTGTCAATTTTTCCGGAAACTCATTTACTCTGAGTGACCCTTCGATCACATTACTAGATTGTGACCAACCCAATTGTACTTTTGAAAACAATTACTTTTACGAGATCCTAACAAATGTAGATTTAGAAGGAAAAACCTTTGTTTATAATTTTAATCAATATAGTCAAAACAAAAAAGATTTTTGGTTTAGAGATAGCGATTTCAATAGTGTTTATTTTGTAAACAGACCTATAGAACCGCTTCAAGATATTTTTCAAACTTGGTATTTATATTCTTCTGAGGCAGATTTGGGTGATACTTTTTTTTATTCTGGCCCTGATGTGCCTTCTATTACTATCGCCCCTGATTTTACTTTTACGGGAACTAATGCTGATGACGTTTTTGAAGGTAATTTTATTTATGGAGAAGATTTTGTTAATCAAGAAGAATTTATCTTAGTTTTAGAAAACTTAAGCAATCCAAATACCGGGATTCCTGATTTAGTAGACTTTTATCCATTAATGGGAGCTGTAGATGGGGAGTTTTTTCAAATTGAATCCGCTGCGGGATTTATTTCAATCTTTAAAAATAGCATAACACTAGACTTAAACGATTTTTCATCACCAAGCTCAATCATTTATCCCAATCCTGCAAAAGATGTTTTAAACTTCACGCATTCAGAACAAATATTAACTATTTCTGTTTATTCCATTATGGGTGAAAAATTACTAACAACCACAAATCTTGAGCAGGCAGTGGATATTTCCTTCCTTCAAACCGGGTTTTATTTAGTTGCTATCGAAACCGTTTTTGGCAGAGAAGTAAAAAAAATACTAATACAGTAATTGTAAAATCACTCAAACCTGATAGCCTTCACTGGAGAAATTTTAGTTATTATATAAGAAGGCACTAAAAGCATTATCAAACAAAGAAAAAATGTTCCCGCATTGAGTGCTAAAATATATCCAAAATCTAAATAAACTGGTGCTTCAGTTACATAATACGTATCTGGGTTTAATGGAAAAAGTTTAAAATATTTTTGAACGAGCAACAAACCTATCCCTATAACATTTCCCCAAAACAATCCTATTCCAATAAGATACATTGCATTGTAAATAAATATTTTACGCACACTCCAGTCGTTGCAACCTAAGGATTTTAAAATGCCTATCATTTTAGTGCGTTCTAAAATTAGAACTAAAAGTGCGGTAATCATATTGATACCTGCTACTAATATCATTATGCCAATAATAAGCGCTATATTAAAATCAAACAAATCCAGCCATTCAAAAATAGCAAAGTATTTATCTCTAACGGTTTGGGTATCTAAGGTGGATCCAGTTTTATAATACACTTTATTACCAATTTCTTGTATTTTGCTAAAATCGTTTACAAAAAGTTCAAAACTTCCTATTTGGTCTGCTTGCCAACGGTTTAAACGCTGTATATGGCGTATGTCTGCTATAAGATAACTTTCATCAAATTCCTGAAAACCACTATTGTAGATACCTATTAAATCAAACCCAACACTTCGCGGAGCTTTTTCATTATCATCATCTAGAAAGTAGGTAACCACTTTATCCCCAATTTGTAAATGCAACCGATTGGCTAAATATTCTGAAAGTAAAATTTCTGCATTTAAATTTTCGCCGTATTTGGGTAATCTTCCTTCTACCAGAAATTCTTCAAAATACTGCCAGTTATAATCTTCACCAACACCTTTAACCACAACCCCTTCAAAATTGGTTGCAGTGCGAACAATACCCCCTTTAAGTGCGGTTATTTGAATGTGTTTTATTTCGTTTACGGAAGTAAAATTAGGATAGAAATCCTGGTTTTTTGAAATTGGCGTTTGCGAATCTTTGGAAAAATTAGTGTCAAAATTAGAAATGATAATATCGCCATTAAAAGCAGAAACTTTTTCGCGCACTTTTTGTTGCAAACCAACTCCGGTAGCAATAGAAACTAACATCATTATGATACCTAATGCTATTGCCGTAATGGCAATTTTTATTATTGGTGCCGATATACTACTTTTATGGTCTTTAGAACCTATAATTCGCTTTGCTATGAAAAACTCGAAATTCAATATTCTCTTGCTATTTAGGCTCAAAAATACTATTTTATTTTTGATGGGAATTGTATTCCTTTCTATTTCCTGTAAAGGTCAAGAAAAGAATTTTAAAGTAGAAACAGTCTTTGAAGAAAACACTCCAGAAACCTATTCTATTGTGGGTGCTAATCAAACTTCCAACTATTTAAAATTACTTCGGAATAAAAAAGTAGGCGTTGTTGCAAACCAGACCAGCGTAATTTTTAAACCCCAAAGTATTATTTTTAAACAAGATTATTACGATTCAGAAACCAAAACCTATAAACAAAAGCAAGTTCACCAGTGGAGTTTCAGCAAGCACACCCATTTAATAGATTCATTACTTTCGCACAACATTAATATTACTAAAGTATTTGTGCCAGAACATGGTTTTCGTGGCACTGCAGATGCCGGTGAAATTATCAAGGACGGTAAAGATATTAAAACTGGATTGCCTATTATTTCCCTTTACGGAAACAATAAAAAACCCACTGCAGCACAAATGCAAGATATGGATATACTAATTTTTGACGTTCAGGATGTTGGCGTCAGATTTTACACCTATATTTCTACATTACATTATGTTATGGAAGCTTGCGCTGAAGCCGGTATTACGTTGCTTATTTTAGACAGACCAAATCCAAACATACATTATATAGACGGTCCTATTTTAGAACCACAATACAAAAGTTTTGTAGGAATACATCCTGTACCTGTAGTTCATGGCATGACCATTGGTGAATATGCCAAAATGATTAATGGCGAAAAATGGTTAGAAAACGAAATTCAATGCCCCCTAAAAATCATTACTGTCGAACATTATAACCGATCGATGTCTTACTCACTTCCCATAAAACCATCCCCTAACTTACCTAACGATCAGGCTATAAACCTCTACCCAAGTTTGTGCTTTTTTGAAGGTACACCATTAAGTGAAGGTCGTGGTACAGAAATGCAATTTCAGGTTTTTGGAAGTCCAGATTTACCTAAAACTCAATACTCATTTACCTTTACTCCAGGTTCTAATGAAGGGGCTAAAAACCCAAAATTTAACGGACAACTATGCTATGGTAAAGATTTACGAACGGAAGAAAGACTAAATAATTTAAATTTAGAATGGCTTATAGAAGCTTATATAGCATCCGGCAAAAAGAACAATTTTTTCACTCCTTTTTTTACTTCGCTTTCTGGAACAAAAAAATTACAAGAACAAATTGAAGGAGGTTATACCTATCGTGACATTAGAGCTACTTGGCTAAAGGATTTAAAAAAATATGATACCATGCGAAAACCCTATTTGCTTTATGAATAAATTGAAACCCAGAAATAACTATGGCAAATAACACCTCTCAACACATATTAGGCACCTCGGCAAATCTTTTAGGGTTTTGTTTATTTGTGATAACCGCTTTACATATCGATAATAGAACAGAGCTACATTTTATTGATGAACTAACAAGTGGTGTTGCTATATTACTTTCACTTTCTTGTTTTTATTCGTTTATATCTATTCGAACTCAAAACAACCTGAGAGAAAAACGTTGGGAAAACATTGCCGAATATATTTTTATAATATCTCTTTCTGGAATTTTATTGATTATTTTGTTGATTACATTTAATATAATCCATTAAATCATTTAAATCTTGTATCTTTATTATACATAATAATGATGCATTTATGGATATAACTTTTTCTATGATAGCCGGATTGATTGCGGCTATGCTTCATGTTATAACAGGTCCTGATCATCTTGCTGCTGTTACACCTTTTGCTATTGAATCAAAAAAGAAAGCCTGGAAAATTGGACTCTTTTGGGGAATTGGACACCTTATTGGAATGCTTTTCATTGGTGTTTTATTTACGATTTTTAAAACATTGATTCCTGTAGATACCATTTCTAATTACAGCGAACAATTAGTAGGTATTGTGCTAATAGGAGTTGGAATATGGGCTTTTTATAAAATATTCAAGACAGAACGGAATCACAAACACCTTCATATTCATAGTGAAGATACCCCAATAATTCATAAACATGAACATGTTCATACACACGAGCAATCACACCAACACAGACATTCTGCTTATCTGAATCAAAGTAACTTTGCTTCGTTATCTATTGGTTTTCTTCACGGATTGGCCGGTATAGCACATTTTTTGTTGTTTATACCTGTACTTGGTTTTGAAACACGCACTGATTCATTATTATATATAGGAGGTTTTGGAATTGGAATTTTATTAGCCATGACTACTTTTGCCTTTGTGATAGGAAACATTGCTTCCTTTTCAAAAAACGGACACAACGCTGTATTTTTTAAAGGCATAAGGCTAGCCGGAGGTCTTTTTGCTATTGTTATAGGTATTTACTGGCTATTCAGCAATTAACAAATACGGGGTAACTGCTCTCCAATTAAAGCACTTACAATACGCTTTCCACCTATGACACTGTGCATAACCACTTTGCTGGGATGCTCGTTTGTTATTTCACCAATACAAACAGAATTTTTACCCTTTTCATCCTTTCGCATTAGCGCCACTACTTCTTCAGCAATTTCGGCATCTACGATGGTGATAAACACCCCTTCATTAGCTACATACAAAGGATCTAAACCTAATATTTCGCAAGCGGCAGCTACTTGTTTTTCAATTGGAAAATCGTCTTCAAAAATTGCAATTCCTTTGTTTATATCGGTTGCAATTTCTGATAAAACACTTGCTACGCCCCCTCGTGTAGGATCTCTAAAAAAATGAATTTTATCGCCAAAAGTGTCTAATAAATCTTTCACTAAAAAATTCACATTAGTTGTATCACTCACAATATTTGATTCAAAGGCTAATCCTTCGCGGTCAGACATAATAGCCATTCCGTGTTGTGCTATATAACCGTTTACGATAATTTTATCGCCATACATAATTCGGTCAGTTGTAATATTTGCTTTTGGATGGACTTCTCCAAAACCTGTAGTATTTATAAATATTTTATCGCCTTTTCCTCTCTCAACAACTTTAGTGTCACCAGTAATAATAAGAACCCCACTTTTATCTGCGGCTTCTTTAATAGAATTAACAATGGTCTGAAACTCTTCCATTTTTAATCCTTCCTCTATAATAAAAGCAAGCGAAAGATATTTAGGAATAGCCCCACACATGGCTACATCATTGACCGTTCCATTTACAGCAAGTTCTCCTATGTTTCCTCCTTTAAAAAAAATAGGCGAAATAACAAAACTATCCGTAGAAATAGCTATTTTGCCGGCAAATTTTACAATAGAACCATCATGTTTTTGATTTATAAATGAATTGTTGAAGGTTTTAAAAATTAATTTATCTAAAAGTTCCCGAGTCATCATTCCACCACTTCCGTGACCTAAATTGATGGTGTCAAAACGTAATTCTGAATCATTCATTTTTTATGATTTAATTAAATTAGTTGAAAAATGATAATAAGCAGCGCAAGCACCTTCCGATGAAACCATAGGTGCTCCTAAAGGATTGTAAGGGGTGCATTTTTTTCCAAACTGACTACATTGGTGTGGTTTTTTTATCCCTCTTAATACCTCACCAGCAATACAATCTGAATTTTCTGGAACGTTAATATTACGGATTCCAAACTTGGTTTCTGCATCAAAATTTATGTAATTTTTTTTTAGTTGATACCCACTATTAGAAATTTCGCCTATGCCACGCCATTCTCTATTTCCGATTTCAAAAACCTTATTGATTACCTCTTTAGCTGCTTTATTTCCTTCGGGTTTTACTACTCTTGCGTATTGATTTTCAACTTCAAAAATTCCCTTTTCAAGTTGGCAGACTGCCATATATATGCCCTGCACCAAATCGAGAGGTTCAAAACCAGTAATGATAATGGGTATTTTATATTTTTTTGCCAAAGGATAATATTCTTCAAAACCCATAATAGCACAAACATGTCCTGCACCAAGAAATGCATCTATCTTACAAAATTCATCATCTAAAATGGCTTCCATGGCAGGCGGCACTAGCACATGAGACACTAAAATGGAATAGTTTTTCAAACCTTCATGCTCGGCGTGTAAAACCGATAATGCGTTGGCTGGAGCTGTTGTTTCAAAACCAACTGCAAAGAAAACCACTTCTTTATCTGGATTTTCTTTAGCGATATTAACTGCTTCAATAGGGGAATAAAGGATACGTAAATCACCCCCTTCTGCTTTGGCTTCAAGTAAGCTTTTTTTACTTCCTGGAACACGAATCATATCGCCAAAAGAACAGACAATAACATTGTTTTCTAAAAGTTCAATGGCTTTATCAATAAGATTTAAAGGCGTTACGCAAACTGGACATCCGGGACCGTGAATCATTCTAACTTTATCGGGCAATAATTCTAAAATACCATTTTTTACCAAGCCATGAGTTTGTCCTCCACAAATTTCCATGATATTCCATGGTTTTGTAACTATTTTTTCTATGAGCTTCAGATATTTTTTTGTGTCTTCTAAATTTCGATATTCTGATAAGTATTTCATATTCTTTTAATTTATGGAACTAGAATCTATTAAAATATGTTACATTTTTTAATTTTGTCATTTATTATGTGCCAACCCTACTTTAACCTCATTAGGTTTAAATTTAGAAATCGTATTTATGTTATGCAAATAATACATCATTTGACCAAATGAAATATTTTCATCATTAGGAGCTAAGTTACTGTTAAAAAATAACTTGTATTGATTACCAGCCATTTCTTTTAGCATATCGATTAAGGTGGTATTTTGAAAAACACCTCCACTAAAAGCAATATTTTTGTAGTGAACGCGGTCTGCCATTTGAAAAACAATCGAGGCTAAAGTGTACATAAAATTTACTACAACATTTTCTTTTGAAGTTCCATTCATCCAATCATCATATAAATTTTTAAGGAGTTTTTTTGTAGGAATATTGTTATTTTCTGAAATGGAACAATACGATTTACATTGCTTTAAATCATACTCTTTTCCATAGTTTTCAAGCAAAATAGCCGCTTCGCCCTCATAGGAATTTGAATCACAAATTCCTAATAAGGAAGCAACCGCATCAAAAAGCCTCCCAACAGATGAGGTTTTTAATGTATTTATTTTTATTAAAGAAGCATAAATAGATAACTCTTGGTTAGAGAATTTACTTTCAACTTCATTTTTCATACGTATATCTGCTAAAGAAAATAAAGAAAGTTTTGGCATTTGCGCCATTTTATCTCCCGCTAACCAGTTAAAATAATCAAAATGGGCAAGTCGATCTATTTTATGTGATTGATAATTAAAAAATTCGCCCCCCCAGATTTGACCATCATCTCCATAACCAGTTCCGTCCCAAATAACCCCTAGAACTTGTTTATTAAAAAGATTGTGTTCACCTAAAACGGATGTAAAATGTGCTTTGTGATGTTGAATTTTGAAATGATTTGCTTGCCATTTTATAGCAAACTCAATACCGAATTGTGTACTTTGGTATTCTGGATGTAAATCAGTTAAAATAATATCGGGTTTTTGTTGAAAAAGGGTAAGAAATTTATCTGCAGTTTCCGTAAATCTTTTGTAAACATCAAAATTATCTAAATCTCCTAGGTATTGACTAATATATAAAAAATCATTAGGCAAAAAACAAATAGTACTTTTTAAATGCCCGCCCATCGCCATAATTATTTCTTTCGATTTTGGTATTTTACCAAAATAATTTGGTGCATACCCACGTGATCGTCTAAACAAGACCTTGTGCTGAAATTTGTTGCTAATTTTAAGTACAGAATCATCCTGAGCGTTACAGATTTCTAAGTTATGATGCAAAAAATAATCGGCCATTTTGTTTAAAACTGGAGACGCCTCTTTTTGATCACTTAATATAGGTGAGCCATGTAAGTTCCCACTTGTTGCTACAATAGGTATGTTTAATTTGTTAGCTAACAATTGCAAGATTCCAGAATAGGGTAACATAACACCAAGATGATTGAGTTTAGGTACCAATTCGGTTAACGCTAATTTACCTTTGAAATCATTTATTGGCAGAATAACAATTGGACTCTCTGCCGAGGTGAGTGCCTTTTGTTGTTTTACATTGATACTAGCATGTTTTTTTAAAAGAGAAAGCGAAGGATACAATACCGCAAAGGGCTTGTTTGGTCGGTTTTTTTTTCTTCGCAATCGATGAATAGCACCTACATTAGCTGCATCACAACACAACAAATAGCCACTACTATTCTTAATGGCGATGATATTTCCTTGCTTTAATAAATGAGCCACTTTTTCAAAAACATTATTTTTTTTAAAATCTATTTCTAATCCTGTGGCATTTGTTAAGGATAGGTGAAATCCACAATTGGAACAACTATTGGTTTGTGAATGAAATCTTCGGTTTTCTGGATTTGCATATTCCATTTTACAATCCTTACACATGCGATACATTTTTATACTAGTGTTATGCCGTTCAAAAGGGAAGTTTTTGGTAATAGCCCATCTGGGTCCACAATGCACACAAGTTATGAATGGATATTGATACCGTCTGTTTGTGCTATCTGATAACTCTTTACGGCAATTTTCACAAATAGCAAAATCGGGGGTAAGCTGAAGGTTGAGCTTGGTTACTTTTGGAGATACTATGATTTTAAAATCATCAAAACTGATATAAGGAATTTCTTTAAAAAAACTCTTGCTTATTTTTGATACTTCAGGAGGATTTTCAATAAGACTTGTATAAAATGGCTGAATTTTAGTTTTTAATCCGGAAACAAAAATATTTACTCCTTCTTCCGTATTTGAAACGGTGCCTTTCAAATTAAATTGAAGCGCTAAAGCATAAACAAAAGGGCGAAAACCAACGCCCTGAACTTGACCAGAAACACCTATTTTATATGTCTTTTGCATGGCTATAAAATTGGTGTTTTTAAATAAAATAAGAACACCAGAGTATTATTTAAAATTATTGTGCTTCCTTATTTAATTGTTCGGCAAGAGCAAAAATTTGAGAAATTAATTGCGGTATGGCTTGTTTTACATTAGGGGATAGCCCAACCGTCATAGGAATAATTTCTTTGATAGTAATCGTAAATAACCAAAGATTAGATTTCATATCCATAAGATACACGGCCTCTATCATATCTTTTAAACCAACATCGTGAACACTAAGTGCTGAAGGAAAATCGGAAGCAAATTTTGGGCGAATTAAAGTAATAGTTCCTTCTGGTTTTCCATCCATTGTTGCATCCACAAAAATGATATTTTTATACGCCTCAAAACAATTAAGAAGTAAAAACCCACCAGTACCACCATCTAAAATATCTACATTTTCTGGAAGCTTTAATTGCGCTATTTCCTGAATAAGATGAACGCCTATACCTTCATCTCCCATTAAGTAATTTCCTACACCTAAAAGCAATGTGCTGCCTGATTTATCTTTTTCAAAAAAAAAGGCATCACTACTAATTGCAACAGGCATCTTATCTAAATTATTCACCTTCCTATTTTTATTTATTTTATTAAAGAGCAAAATTTTTTTTTTAATTTTTTTTGCTTTCCACAATATTATTAGTTGCTTTTTTAGAACTAATTCGTTTTTTATTAACAAACTTATAGCCTCCAAACATAGAGGAAACTTCACCTCTGCCCTCCAACCAATCGTGATAAAAAACTAAATAAAGATGAATGAGTGTAAATAAAATAAAACCCCAAGTGGCTATGTGGTGCAAGGTTCTAGCCATAAAATCGCCGCCTAAAAATGGTACTACCCAAGCAAATAATTGAGGCAACCACCACTGTGAGGTTGACGAATACAAACCAAATCCTGTAAATACCTGAACTAAAGCAAGTAAAAATAGAGCAACGTATGAAATTCCAGCAATACTGTTATGTCCCACACTAATATTAGAAAAATGGGATTTTTGTTCATTTCTTAAAAGAATATCTACCTTAAAAACATAAGAAAAATTTTGAAACCATTTTTTATTTAAAGGCAGCATAGCTCTCCAACTTGCGTGTTTGTTTCCCACGAAAGACCAATAAATTCTGAATATCATATTAAAAAAGAAAATATAAGCCGCCGTAAAATGTATAAATCTAACGGTACCAAACCAATATATTTCACTTGCATCTGCACTGGATAAAATTGCTGGAGGGTTAGATATTAGCAATCCTGTAGTAATTAATACTAGAATAGCTAAAACATTTACCCAATGAAAAATCCTCACAGGCAATTCCCAAATATAGACTCGTTGAAAGTTTTTTGTTATCATGATTAAGTATTTAATAAATTAAACATCACAACTTGAAATATTCTGCACTTGAGAAATTTGTTTTCCGTGTTCGTCGTACAGGTGAACAGCACACGCAATGCAGGGGTCAAAGGAATGGATGGTTCTGATAATTTCTAATGGTAATTCTGGATCTGCCACAGGTGTGCCAATAAGTGCAGATTCATAGGCAGATAGCTGACCCTTTGGATCTCTAGGAGAGGCATTCCAAGTACTAGGTACAACTAATTGATAGTTTTCTGTTTTGGCATCTTTAATCCTAATCCAATGACCTAAAGCTCCTCTTGGAGCTTCAGAAAATCCTACGCCTTTTGATTCTTTTTCCCATTTATTTGGTTCCCATTTGTCCATGTTTGCCATTCTACTATCTCCATTTTTAATGTTTTGAAGTAATGTGTTATAAAACTCCATAGTCCAATTTGCTACTAATTGAGTTTCAATTCCTCTAGCTGCGGTTCTTCCCAAAGTAGAAAACAAGGCATCCACCGGAACATTTAAATGTGCTAAAGCACCATTTACAGCATCTTGAATTTCTTTGTTTTCTCTGCCATAACCTACCAGCAATCTGGCAAGTGGGCCTACTTCCATAGGTTTACCTTTCCATCGAGGTGTTTTAATAAAGCTATATTTTTGATTTACATCTAGTTGATCATAAGGTGGTTTAGGCCCGGAATAATTTATTTTAGTTTCACCATCCCAAGGGTGTTTTCCTGCATCTTTGCCTTCAGCATATTCTTCATACCAAGAGTTGTTTATAAACTCTTCAATATCACCATTTCGGTGGTTTACATCATAAACTTTCGACAAATCTCTATCTAAAATAACTCCTTGCGGAAATTTAAAACTAGAAATATCATTGTATCCATTGGTTGGAAAATCACCATAAGCCATATAATTTCCAAAAGCTTTGCCTATGCCTCCCCAGTCTTTATAAAACGAGGCAATTGCTAATAAATCGGGTATATAAACTTGCTCTACAAAGTCTTTTCCTTCTTGAAGTAGTTTCCCTACATAAGCCAAGCGTTCAGCGTTAAGACCACCAGGACTTTCAATATTTATTGCACATGCCATTCCCCCCACTAAATAATTTGGGTGTGGATTTTTACCTCCAAAAATAGTATGCACTTTCACAATTTCCTTTTGCCATTCTAAAGCTTCTAAATAATGAGCTACTGCCATTAAGTTTACTTCAGGCGGTAATTTCATTTGAGGATGTCCCCAATACCCATTAGCAAAAATACCTAGTTGTCCACTTTCAACAAACTTAGTGATACGTTTTTTTACATCTGAAAAATAGCCAGGAGAACTTTTTGGCCATTTAGAAATACTTTGCGCTAATTCAGAGGTTTTAATTGGATCTGCTTTTAACGCATTTACAACATCTACCCAATCCAAAGCATGCAGATGATAAAAATGCACGGTATGATCGTGCATGTACAAAGCTCCTTCCATAATATTTCTGACCATTTCGGCATTGGGTGGCACCTGAATACCTAAAGCATCTTCTACAGATCTAACGGATGCTAATGCGTGAACTGTGGTACAAACACCACAAGCGCGTTGTACAAAAGCCCAAACATCTCGGGGGTCTCTGCCTTTAACTATGTTTTCAAGACCGCGAACCATCGGGCTAGAACTAAAAGCATCGGTGATTACACCATCTTTAACTTCTACTTCAATTCGTAAATGACCTTCAATTCTGGTGATTGGGTCAACAACTATTCTGTTTGACATATTATTTTATTTTAAGAATCTAATTTTTTTTCATTTTCAACACCTCTTGAAGCTCGACCCGACAGTTCTTTTCGTTTAGATACGTTGGCTGCAATCGCATGAACAGCAAGGCCACCTAAAACAACTCCAGCGGCTACTTTTCCAATAGTGTCTGCAGAACTTTCAATGCCAAAACCAGCTAATCCCGTCATTCTTTCATAAAATGGACCATTATCCCAAAAATTTTCTTCACTACATCCTATACAACCATGACCAGATTGAATTGGATAACTAACTCCATTGTTCCATTTAATGGTTCCACAAGAATTGTAAGTCATAGGACCTTTGCAACCTACTTTGTATAAGCAATATCCATCTTTTGCATTTTGATCGTCAAAAGTTTCGGCAAACAGCCCTGCATCATAATAAGGTCTTCTATAACAACTATCGTGTACCCGTTTAGAATAAAATGCTTTAGGTCTTCCTAGTCCATCTAATTGAGGTAATTTGCCAAAAGTTACTAAATGTACAATAACACCTGCCATAACTTCGCCAATAGGAGGACAGCCAGGAACCCGAATAATAGGTTTGTTTTTGATGATTTTATGGATAGGGGTTGCATCTGTTGGATTTGGATAGGCTGCTTGCACACATCCATTTGAAGCACAACTTCCCCAAGCTATTATGGCTTTTGCTCCGGCAGCAGATTCTAACAAAATATCTTTTGCTGACCTTCCCGCAATGCAACAATAATTACCATCATCCCCCAAAGGCACTGAGCCCTCCACACAGAGTATATATTCTCCTGGGTATTTATCCATAGTGGCATGTTTAGCTGCTTCAGCTTGGTGACCCGAAGCGGCCATTAATGTTAAAGAATAATCTAAAGAAATTTTATCTAACAAAATTTCAGAAACAATGGGGTGGTCAGACCGAATAAAGGATTCGCTACAACAAGTACATTCTTGAAAATGTTCCCAAATTACTGGAACCCGATATGTGGTTTCTAAAGCTTTGGCTACCTGGCCAATCATAGTTGTTTCTAAACCCATATATGCTGTAATATATGTTGCAAATTTCATAAAATCACGCCGGCTGTACCCATGATTTATTATACTTTCATAATACGTTTCTTTAACATCTGTTTTTGTTGCCATAACTAGAAGAAATTTTTATTGATTTATTTTGAATATCTTAGAGATAATTAAAACCAAATTTTTAATATATAAACTTATGCAGTATTAATTTTTTAATAAATGACATTTGTCATATATTAAAAAATACTTTCCTTTTACTTTTATGAGCTAATTACTTAATGTAAAATGCTTCAAAAAGTAAATTATGCATGAATTGTCTGTAGCTTTGGGAATTGTAAAAATAGCAGAAGAAGAAACTGCCAAAGCTCAAGCAAAATATGTTGAATTGATTGAGCTCGAAATTGGTGCGCTGGCAGGCATTGATTTTGAATCTTTACATTTTGTTTGGCCTGCCGCTGTAAAAGACAGCGTTTTAGAAAATGCCATTAAAAAAATTAACCTCCTTGAAGGAATTGCTAAATGTGTAGATTGTGATACCATTTTTACTATTAACCACATATATGATTCATGCCCAAAATGCAAAAGTAATTTTAAAGGAATTATTCAAGGAAAGGAATTGCGTGTAAAAGCGCTTGAAGTTGTTTAATTTAATAAAAAATGATATGTGCGGAACTTGTGGTTGTGGCAGTGGAGAGAATGGTGTGCGAATTCAAAATCCAAAAGATTTATTAACTCATGAGCATACCCATTCTCATATAGATGCACAAGGGCTTGTTTATGAACATACCCATGATGATCACTCTCATAAACACGCACATACCCATGAGCACGTTCATGAGCATGAGCAGCATCAAAGAAAAGTAATTGATGTGGAGAAAGACATTTTACATCATAATGACCTAATGGCTGCTAGAAACCGAGGTCTTTTTGAAGCTAAAAATATATTTGCCCTAAATTTAGTAAGCTCTCCTGGTTCAGGAAAAACCTCTATTTTAGAACGAACTCTAAAAGATTTAAAAGATACTATACCGTTTTTTGTTATTGAAGGTGATCAACAAACGCTAAATGACGCCAATAGAATTTCTGCTTTTGACATTCCAGTTGTTCAAATAAATACAGGAAAAGGTTGCCATTTAGAAAGTGACACTATTTATGAAGCCCTAAAAAAACTGGATATTACAGATCACGCTGTTTTAATGATAGAAAATGTAGGAAATTTAGTATGCCCGTCCATGTTTGATTTGGGTGAGTCAAAACGTATAGTCATCATCAGTACAACTGAGGGCGAAGATAAACCTATCAAATATCCCGATATGTTTCACTCTTCCGATTTGTGCATTATAAATAAAATTGATTTGTTACCTTATGTAAATGTGAATTTAGAAAAACTAAAACAATATGCCCTAAAAGTAAACCCTAAATTAGAATTTATTGAAATTTCTGCCACTACGGGTGAGGGAATGGAAGTTTGGTTTACTTGGCTTAAAAAAAATAGAAATCAACCCAAAAACTAAAAAAAATGTGTTTATCCATTCCTGGCAAATTAATAGCCATAACCAGTCAATTAGACGAAACATTCCGAATAGGAAAAGTTTCCTTTGACGGGGTTATTAAAGAAGTTAATTTAACTTTAGTTTCTGATGCTAAAGTTAATGATTATGTAATGGTTCACGTGGGAGCAGCAATAAGTATCGTTAATGAAGAAGAAGCAAAAAAAACCTTTGAAATCCTGCAACAACTTGGGGAACTTGACGATTTAGAAATACCAGAAATCTAATAAAACCTAGTTAAAAAGTGCCTTACTTTGAACTTTCAAAAGACAATAATACTTTTCCACCTGCCTATTTTGCAGATTTGGATGGCCTTGTGGCTGTTGGTGGTGATTTAAAACCTGAAAGGTTATTGTTAGCATATAACAGTGGTATCTATTATTGGCATTACCCATTAAAACATATTAAATGGTGGTCACCAGATCCAAGAACTGTTTTACAACTAGCATCCTATGAAATTTCATTAGAAAGGTATCCAAATTTAGAAAATAAGTTTTCTGTTGGCGTAACAATACATTTTGAACGCTTGCTTCGCACTTGCCAAAAATTTTATAATAATAAAGATAAAATGGACAATAACTGGCTGTCTGAAAGAGCTTTTAGAACATTTATGGAATTGCACCAAAAAGGTTTTACACTAGGGGTGGAAGTTTGGAAAGAAGACCTCTTAGTGGGAGGGTTGTTCGGTGTGGTTATAGGAAAAATATTTTTTGGCGAATATGCATTTTCAAAAAAGCAGGTAGTAAAAGAAATAGCACTACTCTACTTAATTAAAAAACTCAAAGAAGATAAATTTATTTTAATGGATATGCAAAAAGAATCCATGCTGGTGCCTAGCTTTGATTATGATGAACTTTCAAGAATTGAATATGTTTCCATTTGCAAAGAGAATGCTAACAATTACAATAAACTTTACAAAACTTAAATCATAAAAATGGAGCTTTCCTTAGAAGATTATTTAAACAATGCCAATTTGTTTTTTCAAGAAAATAACCTTGAAAAAGCTATAGAAAACTTTGAAGATGCATTAAAACTAGCACCTAATTCTGAACAGCAAATATACATCCATAACACCTTAGGCAAACTGTTCCATAAAACAAAAAATTTCAAAAAAGCAATCGCTGCATTTCAATTTTCGATTGCGCTTTATGACAAACAATTAGATGCAAATTTGTTAGACAAAGCAGCGGTTTACAACAATCTTGCTTCAGCCTTTATGCCCTTAGATGCTACAAATGCTATCGATAACTATCTACACGCCATTGAATTATACAACACTTTAAAAAAATCAGATAATGAAATTTTATCGCCCCATCTTGCTAATACCCATTTTGCCATAGGTGAAGCTTTTCAACAACAAGAAGATTTTTATCAAGCCAAAACACATTTTAAACATGCTATTCAGATTTATTCTACATTGCCCAACTCCAATTTTAATGAATTAAAAGCTATTGCACATTATCATCTTGGCAATCTATTTACTGACGAATACAATTTGTATGATGCACAAACAAATTATACAAAATCATTGGTTATTTTTAAAAATTTAACCAATATAAAAGAAACAAAATTCCTTCCTTACATAGCTGCCGTTTTGAATAATCTCGGCGTTACATTCAAATCAATGGGGGAAACCCAAAAAGCTTTTAGCCATTTTGAACAAGCATTAGAAAAATACCAAAATTTAACAACCTACGACAAAACATTTTTCACTCCTTATGTGGCAGCCTCTTACAACAGTTTAAGTATTTTGTGCTCTGAAATGAAAAATAATCATAAAGCCATTGCATACTGCCTTGAAACCGTTGCTATTTATAACGATTTAGCAGATCAGTTTCCTGAGGAATACACCCACTATTTAGCTACTTCTCTTCATAATTTAGGTTTGTTTTATTTTGAACAAAAAGAGGTTACCTCTGCTGAAATCTATTTAAATCAAGCTCTTCAAATTAGAATAAAATTGGCAGATAAAGAGCCAAACGCCTTTAATGCCGACGTGTGTGCTACTTCATTAAATTTAGTAGAATTGTACCAATCAGAATTAGAAAAAAAAATAGATTTAAAGTATAAAAAAATTGGCCTTGAGTTGCTTCAGGATGTAACAAAACGGCTACAAAAAGAGAAAGAAAACAGACCAGTAATAAAAAGCATGCTAAGTGATTGCACTTACTATTTAAATTATTTTAATTCCATTACTATGGAAGTGCTTCAACTAGAAAATGCCTACAAAAAAACACACAAATTGACTGATGAGATTCATTTTACTATCCATCCAGAGGAAAAAATAATTTTTCAAAAGGAAATAGTAGTGCTTTTAGAAGAACAATGGAGTAGCTTTTCTGAAAATAGTAAACTAAAAAATAATCTGGCAGATGCCTATACTAATTTGTCCTGGATGCACTTACAACTAAACCAACCAAAAGAAGCTGAATTAACAATATTAAAAACGCAAAATAATATAGAAGAATTTCCTTCTCTACTATGCAATTTAGGACACAGTTTTTTACTCCAAAATCGATGGAATGAGGCCGAAAAAATTTATCTGAATTTGATAGATAAAAAAAATGAAGTAAATAAATCCTATAAACATATCCTTTTAATGGATATTGAAAAACTAAAGAATAATGGCGTTAAACATCCGGATTTTATAAAAGTTAAAGAATTATTTACTTTAAAAAAGTAGTGAAAAATTACAACAAAAATCCTTTCCCATACAACTCTTTCATCTTTTCTACGATGTTAAATACAGCCGGACAAATAGCAACATTTTGTAACGTAAGATGTGAGATTTGCTGAAATTTTCTTCTATCGGTATGCGGAAATTCAGTGCAAGCCTTAGGTCGCACTTCATAAATAGAGCAATAATTATCTGCTCCCAAAAAGGCACAAGGAACACTTTTTAACACGTAATCATTATCTTCGTCCATGTGCAAATACTTATCCATAAATTGCTGTGGCTTTAACCGAAAATGTTTTGCAATACGCTCAATATCTTTATTGGCAAACAGTGGCCCTGTAGTTTTGCAACAATTAGCACACTTTAAGCAATCGGTTTTTTGAAATTCGGCATTATGTAACTCTTGCATCACCACATCGAGATTTTTGGGGGCTTTTTTCTTTAAATTAATGAAGAATTTTTTATTCTCGTTATGTGTATCTTTGGCTCGCTTAGGGAGGCTTTTTAATTCTTCTTCCATAAAGCAAAGATACAGATGCAAAAAGATATTTTAGGAAAAGCATTGCTGGATTTTTTTAACGGTAACTATTCGGAAGATATTTTTACCGAAACCAGCATATCAGAAGAAGATGTGTTGCCACTACCCTATTTATTTAGAGAATTTAAAGACATGCCAGCCCTCGAGCAAAAAGCTTTACAACTTGCCAAAGGAAAGGTTCTTGATGTAGGTTGCGGAGCAGGTATTCACTCTTTATATCTTCAGGAAAAAGGATTTGAAGTTGCCGCAATCGACACCTCTGCAGGTGCTGTGAAAGTATGTAGCCTTCGTGGCATTAAAGACGTAAGAAACTGTTCCTTATTAGATTTAAAAAATGAAAAGTTTGATACCATTTTACTATTAATGAACGGTACCGGTATTTTTGGAAACCTAAAGGCAACTCCTAAATATTTAACACATTTAAAATCTTTATTAAATGCTGATGGGCAAATTCTTATTGACTCCAGCGATTTACTTTACATGTTTGATGAAGATGAAGATGGTGGCTTCTGGGTAACTTCTGAAAAGGAATATTATGGAGAGCTCACTTTTAATATGCGCTATAAAGGCAAAACCTCTGAAGAATTTGAATGGTTATATACTGATTTTTCTACCTTACATCGTTTGTGTAAAGAAAATGAATTGCAATGTAAATTAGTGCAAAAAGGTGACCACTTTGACTATCTGGCAAAAATCAATCTAAAATAAATTTACATAAAATAAGTTGTACTCTATGAAATATGTATTTTTGATAAAAATTTGAAAAATGAAAATTAATTTTTCCAAACTACTTTTACTTCTTTTACTTTTACTTCTGGTTTTCAGTTGTAAAAAAGACGATAAGGAGCCTCAAGCAGATTTAACCTTAGCTAACAAGCAAGCATTAGGAACCTCAGCAGAAGGACTGCTGCAAAGCACTGCATTTAAAAGACTAAACCTAGAAATTGTATATCCCGAAGGATTTCGTCCAGAGCCAGAAACGATACATAATTTGGTGGTTTTTCTGGAACAACGCATAAACAAACCACAAGGAATTACAGTGGTAGAAAATGTCATTCCGTCACCTACCGGCGCACCCTTTACTATTGAAGAAATAAGAGCTATTGAAGACGATAAACGCACTATTTATAATGATGGTGAAAATCTGGCGGTATACGTCTTCTTTTCTAATGGTAACTCCAATAACGATACCCCAACTAAAGTTACTTTAGGCACTGCTTACAGAAACACTTCTATAGTAATATACAAGAAAACCATTCTAGATGTTGCCATTTCTAATGGATTAAATATTTCAGTTGTAGAAAACACCACTCTACAACACGAATTTGGACATTTATTAAGTTTAGTAAACCTGCAATTAGACGATATTCACCAAATACACGAAGATAGTCAACACAGCAAACATTGTATCGTGGAAGATTGTTTGATGTATTTTGAAACCACAGCAAATAGAACCGCTATTGCAAAAATGTTTCAAGGCAAATCTAGTATTCGTCAATTTGACCCACTTTGTCTAGCAGATTTAGCTGCAAAAGGTGGCAAGTAATTTTTTTAAAATTTAAAAAATCTTACTATTTAAAAGAGATGCTTTTTTAAAATATTAGTTTTTGAACACCAATTTACCACCCACAAACGTAGCTTCTACTTTTAGGTTGGGTATTTCGTCTTCGGCTATCGTCATAATATCTTTATTTAGGATAATAAAATCAGCAAATTTTCCAGCCTCTATACTTCCTTTTTCATTTTCTTCAAAATTTGAATAGGCGGCCCAAATAGTCATTCCCTTAAGTGTTTCTTCTCGAGAAAGGGCATCTTGTTTTTGAAAACCTTCTTGTGGAAAATGTTTTAAATCTTTTCTTGCCGTAGCGGCGTAAAAAGTGTAAAAAGGACTTACATGTTCCACAGGAAAATCAGTTCCTAAGGCAACCATTCCAGCTATATCCAATAATTTTTTATAGGCATACGCCCCTTTTATCCTTTCTGCCCCTACTCTATCTTCGGCCCAATACATATCACTAGTAGCGTGGGTAGGTTGCACAGAAGGGATGATTCCGTTTTTAAAATAATTAAAATCTTTTTCAGAAACCACTTGTGCATGTTCTACTTTCCATCGTCTATCGTTTGTATCTCCTAAAACATCGGTATATGCTTTTAATACAACACTAATTGCTGAATCGCCAATAGCGTGTGTGTTCATTTGATACTCTGATTTGGCAATACGTTTTGCCAAATTGTTGATTTCACTAACCGGAGTTATAAAGAGACCGTAATGTCCGGGATGATCGGAATACGGTTTTTTTAAGGCAGCACCTCGAGATCCTAATGCACCGTCGCCATACACTTTTACGGAATGCACATGAAGTTTATCTGTTTTAATAATGCCTTTGGAAAGATAATACTCTAAATTTTCAGGACTGTTAGTAACCATAGCATAAATACGTATATCTAATTCACCTGTTTGTTGCAACGTATCAATGAGCTCTATGATCCTCCTGTCTAGTCCGGCATCATTTACCGTAGTCAATCCATAAGAAAAACATATATCCTGTGCATCTTTTAAAGCCTGAGCAGCAACTTCCTTACTAATTGTCGGGCTAATTTTTGCAATTAAATCCATTGCTGCATCTATTAATATACCGGTTAATTTGCCGTCTTTTACTTCTATAATTCCGCCTTCTACTTTAGTTTCTGTAGTAATTGCTGCAAGGTCGAGTGCTTTTTGGTTAACGAGATATGCGTGACCGTCAATTCTAGTTAAAACTATAGGTGTTTCAGGAAAAAGGGAGTCCAGTTTCTCTTTGTTGGGAAACTCTTTTACTTCCCATAAATTTTGATTCCAGCCGCGTCCTTCAATAAAATCGTGTTGTTTTTCTTTTTGAAAAGCTACGATACGAGAAACGACCTCATCAAAACTTTCAGCACCCACAAGGTCTATGACATTTTGATTTAAGCCTAATCCATAAAAATGGGCGTGCGCATCAATAAAACCGGGAACAATCGTTTTCCCGCTAAAGTCATAGTTTTTAGTTGCTTTATATTTTTTTTGAATAGCTTCTGTTGTTCCCACTTCAACAATTTTACCGTTAGTTATTGCAAAAGATTCTGCTACTTCAAACTGATTATTAACGGTATAGATATTTGCATTTATCACTAAAATATCTACTTGTTGTTTATTATCACAAGAAAAAAAAATAAAAGTAAATGCGAAAAGAAGTGTAACTTTATTCATAGTATAAATATTTAATAGCCCGCAAAAATAGAGTTTTTTAGAGTTAAAATATACTATTATAAAAATTAACAACAAGTATTGTGGTTATAGTATATGATTTCACTACATAGAAGAAACCATCAGAATAGTATGTCGAGCATAAGCAATATTAACTACTTGTTTGATATATACAAGTTACCTTGCATATGGAAACGAAATTTCCGTTAAAATAAAATTTTTTGTGCATTTAAGAAAAAAATTTAAATGATTACAAGAACAAAATTGAAAGAGCAAATTGATAGTTTTCCTGAACAATTTTCGATTGATGAATTAATTGAACGACTAATATTAATAGAAAAAATCGAGAAAGGAAAAATCCAATCCGAAAATAATGAAATTTTAACTGATAATGAATTGGATAAAGAGATACATAAATGTGTAAGCTTCCCCTAAAACCGAACTGTTTAAAAGTATAATGTAAGCTTCCCCTAAAACCGAACTGTTTAAAAGTATAAAATTATTATTAACTTTAAACAGTAATTATGAGAAAGAGTAAATTTTCACCACAGCAAATCGCAAAGATTTTAAAAGAATTTGACAACGGTAAAAGCGTTGAAGAAATCAGTCGTGAGTATGGTGTCAGCACTTCTGCTTTTTACAAGTGGCGTTCAAGATACGCAGGTATGAGCGGTAAAGAGTTGAAACGCATCAAAGAGTTAGAGGAAGAGAACCACAAACTCAAACAGATGTATGCCAATCTTGCCCTTGACCATCAAATGGCCAAAGAGATTATCGAAAAAAAGCTTTAAAGCCCTGTCGCAAGAGAACCATTGCCAAAGAGCTTATTCATTACGGCATCAGCAGGGCGTGCCGTGTATTGAATATGAGCAAGAGTGTTTTTTACTATAAACCTTTGCCTAAGGATGACACCGAGATAGAGCAAGCCTTACAAAAAAAAGCAGAAGAACATTCTGAAGAAGGTTTTTGGAAGGCTTACGATCGATTACGCATTGAAGGTAAGACGTGGAACCACAAACGTATGCACAGAGTATATGTAGCCCTGGGACTCCCTTTGCGAAGAAAGGTTAAGAAACGATTGCCAGCCCGCGTAAAAGAGCCTTTAGAGGTGCCAAATGAACTTAACCATACTTGGAGTATGGATTTTGTAACAGACGTTTTAGAAAACAAAAGACGCTTTAGAGCATTTAATATAATCGATGATTATAACAGAGAAGCACTTCACATAGAAGTTGACTTCTCTCTTACAAGTAACCGTGTAATATGGGTGCTTAATCACTTGATTAACCGAAAAGGCAAACCAAAAAAAATACGTATGGACAACGGTCCGGAGTTTATTGCTAAGATCGCTTCAAAATGGAGCGAGATGCACGATATTGAATTTAAATACATACAGCCCGGCAAACCTACCCAAAATGCTTTTGTGGAACGCTTCAACGGAAGTTACAGAAGAGGTGTTTTAAATAAATATATTTTTGAGTCTATAGATCAGGTTAGGGAGCAAACGCAGATATGGATGGAAGATTATAATAATCATCGACCGCATGATTCACTGGGAAAAATACCCCCAGTAAAATATGCGAAAATTAATTCTTCTGGGGCTAGCCCCAGAAGAATTAAAAATAATATCTTAGTTCAAGAATTAGAATAACTAACAGTTCTAATTAGGGGAAGCTTACA
>PHDJ01000020.1 GCA_002842575.1 Bacteroidetes bacterium HGW-Bacteroidetes-2 | reverse complement strand
GAATCTCCTTCCGCCTCCCTTTAGGGTCGGGGCAAAGCGCACGCACCTCCCTCCGCCTCCCGCCAAAGGCGGGCCGGGGTAAAAGGGTATGCCGTTCAAATTGGTCTTTTGTCAAGTCAATAAATGGACTGTTAAACAATTTGACCAAGCGGTTGAAATGGGAGGCTTAGAATTGCCTAAAGAATTTTTATAGAGGACTTAGGTTGGTGTTTAATCATTGTTTTTTGAAAATGTACCAATCATCATAAAAGTTGGTGAAATTCATTAAAATTTGAGGTTTATAAGTCTCAATATCAATTGTGTATGTTCAAAACTTTGTTAACAACTTATTTTTTAATAGAATGCAAAAATAAAATAGTTAGTTTATTTTTACTAAATCATTGGATTACAATGTTTATGATAAGAATAAATACAACATCTGGCAGTCGTTTTTTAAATACAGTATTGCTGGTATTAAAATATATAGTGAAAATGAAATTTCATAGGATTGATATCAAGTCCAATGAAATTGCTGAAATTTTTGGAGTAACTGAAGGCACGGCCAGAGAGTGGATAAGAGACGTAAGGGCAGCTTTCAATAAAAATAAGAAACAAAAAATCACCATAGCTGAATTTTGCAGTTATAAAGGTGTACCATATAAATCAATTTTTTGTCAAATAAATAAAATGAAGTTCACAGACTATGATACCCAACTACTAGACGGATTTATAGAAGAACCCAAAGGTATTTTAATTATGCAAAAGTCAGATTGATTTAATTTTTTAGCAATTTCTGGATTAAAATAAAATAATAACCAAAGAACCTTCTAGTTTTTAACTGGATGTCTTTTCTTTTCCCTACACAGAGCTGTTCCAAAGGCGCACAAATTACCTAATGAACAAACCAACCCAAAACAAACAACCAGCAACAGTTAACCCCGACAAGCGGAAGTAACAAAAACTTTCCCTATTTTTACCGGACCGTACGTTAAAAAAATGTTCGGCGGTCATTTTTAGTGAAACCTGTCTGCCGTAAGCTGAGAATCAGCAGGCGGGCTTGCTTTGAAAATAAAATTTATTAACCCAATCGTGAAGTCACAACCATTAGTTTCCATAATAATCCCCACCTACAACCGTGCCCACCTCATTGGCGAAACGCTAGATAGTGTGCTGGCACAGATTTATAATAAATATTAAATTTTATAAAGTTTTGATTTTAAGAAATGACACAAAAAATACTATTTAATATCTTAACGAGAAGTTCAAAAAGACCTATTGGTTTTAATAAGTGCCATGATTCAATAAAACTTCAATCCTATAAAAAGTTTAAACATTATGTTTCAATAGACAATCAAATCGATTTAGAATACTTACAAGGTAAGGATGTTATAATTGTAAAAATAAAAAAACAGTGTGATTCAAATGTTAAATATAATGAGAATGGGAATAGATATGCACCCTATAATTTATATTGTAACGAATTATTAGAACAGGTTCAGGATGGCTGGATATTATTTTTAGATGATGATGATAATTTATTGCATAATAAGGTTTTAAAGGAATTAGTGAAATATATAAAGAAGTATGATGAGGATACTTTATTTATTTGGCAAATGAGATATCCAAATGGGAAAGTTGTACCTAGTAATGAATTAATTAAAAAAAGAATTATAAAAATTAATAATATTGGAAGTCCTTGCTTTATGTTTCACTTTAAATACAAGGATATGGCAAAATGGGATAGTTTTAAAGGTTCAGACTTTAGATTTATTAATCAATTAACAAAAAATATTTCAAAACAAGTTTTTATAAATAAAGTCTTTATACAAATTAATAATTTTGGAGATTTGGGGAATAAAAACGATATTATTTATCCTAATTTAAATAAACTTCCTTTTGCTTTTAATAAAAATTTGCTTTGGTATTTTATACCTAAATATCATTTTAAAATTTTTAATATTTATTTTTTTTCTAAAATTACGTACTTAAATTTTTTTAATAAAATTATAATTAAGATTAAATATATTTTTAATAAATCAAACAGTTAATCTTTGGTATATGTTGGCAATTGTAATTCCATATTATAAAAAAGTTTTTTTTAGGGCTACTTTGGAATCTTTAGCTAAACAAACAAATAAAAACTTTAAAGTGTATATTGGAAATGACGCAAGCCCAGAAAATCCTGTAGAAATCATAGAACAGTATACTGAAAAATTAAATATAGTTTACAAACAATTTGATAATAATTTAGGTGGAAATTCTTTGGTTCAGCATTGGGCAAGATGTATAGAATTGATAGTGGATGAAAAATGGGTTTTATTACTTGGAGATGATGATATATTATGTGAAAGTGTTGTAAATAGATTTTATGATAATCTGAACGAATTTAATTTAAAAACTAATGTAATTAGGTATTCATCAATAATTATAAATAAAAACTCAGAAGAAATTTCCGAGATTTATAATCATCCTAAATGGGAAGAGCCATCTCAATCCTATTACAGAAAATTTAAATGTTTAACCAGAAGTTCAATTTCGGAATACATATTTATACTTGAGAGTTATAATAAATATGGTTACACTCATTATCCAACAGGCTGGTATAGTGATGATAAGGCTTGGTTAGATTTTTCAGATTCAAAACCAATTTATACTATAAATGATTCAATTATATGTATTAGGGAAAGTAAATTTAGCATTTCTGGTAAAGAAAACAATCTTCCAGAAAAAAAATATGCAAGACTGTTATTTTTGAAAGATATTATTATTGAGAAATATGACCTTTTTTCGAAACAACAGCGACAAGAACTAATTAGGGCTTATGAAACATTAATTTTTGCACTAAAGAGAGTTACTTTAAAAGAGTATTTATTTATTTTGAGAGTTCACTTTCAAAACTTTAGTGTTTCTTCATTTAAAAAACACGCAATAATGACTTTTAAATATTTAAAAACATATATATAATGGTTTTTTACAAAAAGAATATATCTAACAAAAGACGAATTTGAAAAGAACATATTTATATTTAAGATATTATATATATTCCTTAATTTTCTATATCAAGAATTTAAATTTAGAAAACAAGAGGGATTTTAAATGTATACCTATAATAATTATAAGTTTTAATCAATACAATTCTTTAAAAAAACTCGTCAATTTTCTTGATTTAAACGGTTTTAAAAATCTCGTTATTATTGACAATAATTCTACATACAAACCATTGCTGAGATACTTGGAAGTATTGGAAGTCCAATATAAAGTATACAAGCTAAACGAAAATCACGGGCATCGAGTTTTTTGGATTCGTAAGGATTTATTTTCAATTTACACCAAAGATTATTATGTAATAACCGATCCAGATATTTTACCGTGCAAAGATTGCCCGCAGGATTTTTTAAAAGTTATGTATTCACAATTAATAAAATATCCAGAAGTTAATAAAGTTGGTTTTAATCTTAAAATAGATGACATTCCTGATTTTAATGAAAATAAAGACATTATTTTAAACTGGGAAAGTAATTTCTGGTCTAAAAAAAATAATGAAGGCCATTATATTGCTAAAATTGACACTACATTTGCTTTATATCGTCCTAGTTTTATAAAGCCTATTTATAAAAATTTTTTTAGAGCCATTAGACTTGCGCCTCCTTATAGTGCAAGGCATTTGGGCTGGTATATAAATATGAATAGCTTAACAGAAGAGCAATCTTTTTATATATCAAATACTAATAAATCCAGTTCATGGTTAAATTGCGAGAATGACGGTAAAATAAATATTTATAAAAATATGCCTGTGCTAAGTATCATATACGTAAGTTACAATACCCTAGAATTGACAATAGCATCCATAGCATCTGTTTATAAATATACCAAAAAAATTACCTTTGAAATTATAGTGGTAGATAACGCCTCAAAAGATGGGTCATTAAAAGCTATTCAAAAGCAATTTCCACAAGTAATTTGCATACAAAGTGGGGATAATATAGGTTTTGGAAGGGCCAATAATTTAGGTTTACAAAAAGCACGGGGTCGTTATGTTTTGTTTTTAAATACCGACACCTATTTAGAAAGCCCTGCTATTGATGGGCTTATGTATGAAATGGAAAAAGAAAAATACAAACATGTAGCCGTAGCAGGAGCAAAACTTACAAAACCAGATGGATCTTTTAATGTTTCCGCAGGTCTATTGCCTAGCTTCCCACATTTTATAAAAGGGTCCTTTTGGAAATATTTTTATTCAAAAGCCTATTATAATGCGTTAACACCTCGATCTATTTCCATTGAAAATGAACCCTATAGTGTAGATTATGTATCGGGTGCAGACTTTTTGGTGCGTAAAGAGTTGTTAGATAAAGTAGGGGGCTTTGACAGTCGTTTTTTTTTGTATAACGAAGAGTCAGAACTTACCCATAGAATTTATAAAGAGTTTCCTAATATGGTTTCTATGATTTTTCCACAATACAAAATTGTACATATTAGTCAGGGGTCTAGCTCCACAAGTTCTGAAAGCAAAGCTTTTAAATGGCAGCAGGCAAAAAGCAGGGCACTTTATTACAGAATCACATTAGGGAAAATCCAGGGGTTTATGTATTTGATTACATCCTTTAAACGTATTTATTCATGAGTGCTAAATTAAATATAATTATCATAACCGAATCCATCGAGGTCAACGACAGCAGTGCCTCAAAAGGCAGGGTAGCACTCATTCAAAACTTACACAAAGCCGGGTTTCAACTTAAAATATATCATTACACACGCAAACCCATGGCATTAGAGGGTATAGCATGTGTAGCGATTAAAGAACAAAAAGGGACGCTCAACTATTTTTTGAGTAAAGCCCAATTGCTTTTAAAACGCTTTTTGGGTTTAAACGCAAACCAGTGGGTAGAAAAACAGTTTGGCTTTTCGTTTGCTTTTTTTAACGACAGCTACAGCATAATAAAAGCATTGCAAAAAGAAAATCCAGAAAACTTTGATTGGATACTTACCCTAAGCAAAGCCGCTAGTTTTCGTCCGCATAAAGCATTGTTAGGGTTGCCGCAATGGCACGACAAATGGTTGGCATACATTCACGACCCCTATCCTATGCATTTTTATCCGCGACCTTATACTTGGGTAGAGCCCGGGTATTATCAAAAACAAGAGTTTTTTAGGGAAGTATCTAAAAAAGCAGCTTTTGGGGTTTTTCCAAGCAAATTACTGCAGGAATGGATGGGCAGTTATTATCCCGATTTTTTAGAGAGAGGTATCGTGATTCCTCATCAAATATCTGAAAATGAAATAAAAACAAACAGTACATTGCCCACTTATTTTGATGCAAAAAAGTTTACAATCTTGCATGCAGGCAGCTTAATGAAACAGCGGGACCCAAAAGGATTGGTGGAAGGCTATGCTCTTTTTCTTAAAAAGCATCCCAAAGCTGCGGCGCAAACCCAATTATTGTTTTTGGGTAATAACGACTATCACGCCCCCTATTTAAATGCGCAAGGTGCCGCTATTCCTTCCTTATATGTTAGTAAGGGGTATGTTGCTTATGAAAGTGTGCGTGCCATGCAACAAGAGGCCTCGGTAAATGTGATTTTAGAAGCTAAAGCAGAAATAAGTCCTTTTTTACCAGGCAAATTTTCACATTGCATACAGGTAGAAAAACCCATTTTACATTTAGGACCAACCCTAAGTGAAACCCGACGACTTTTGGGTAATGCGTATCCTTATACTGCAGAAATTGATGCTGTGCAAAGCATAGCAAACCACTTACATACACTGTACGACAATTGGCAGCAAACTAAGCAACAACCACCTGTAGCGTATGCCGATTTAAAAGCATATCTAGGGGTAAACCATCTAAGAGATACCCTTTTAAACCTAACCTAGAGGAAGTAATTGTATGAACCTATTCACAAAAATAAAAAATAAAATAAAGCATTCTTTACAAAAGTTTCTTTCCATCTTTAAAACCTATACAAAAATATGGTTAAAGCAATCTGATAGGCATCGTTGGCAACAATCGAAGTCTTTATTTACTTCTTGGGACCAACGGACACAACGTTTAGCAAGCCACATTCCACCCAATAGCACTGTTTTTGAATTTGGTGCTGCACGATTGGTATTGCGCGAGATGCTTGCAGAAGGATGTACCTACCTACATTCCGATTTGGTGGCTAGAGCGGAAGACACTTTAGTTGCTGATTTAAATAAGGATTTGCCTGAGATACCTAAAGTAGATTATGTTGTTTTTAGTGGGGTGCTGGAATACCTTTTTGAAATAGAAAAAGTTTTTTTACACCTTAATTCAAAAACAACTTGCTTCTTATTTTCTTATGCTACACTGGATAGTTTCCCAAATATAGCCAAACGAAGGGAAAATGGTTGGGTGAGTGACCTTTCTGTTAATGATTTAGAAAAAATAGCCAGTAAACTTGGCAAAAATTTAGTACATTTTGCTGCCTGGAAATCTCAACACCTTTTTAAACTAGAATAATGTCTACACTCACCATACTCTACGCTTACCGAAACCGCGAGGCACAACGGGTGCAATTGTCGTTACAGTCGCTGCAGCAGCAAACTACACAAAATTTTGAGGTCGTGTTTGTCGATTATGGCAGCGAGCCAGATTTTGCAAAAGCCGTTCAAGATGTGGTGGAAAGCTTTGCTTTTGCTACCTATTACTATGTAGCCCACCCGGGTTTGTTGTGGAATAAAAGCAAGGCGTTAAATTATGGCATTAGGCAAACCAAAACACCATTTATACTTATTGCCGATGTGGATTTGCTTTTTGCCCCTAATGCCGTTGCCGTTTTTAAGGTCTTAACCCATAAGAAAACGTTCAGTTTGTTTCAAGTGGGTTATTTACCAAAATCCATTTCCCTAAAAGAAATAGAAGCAACTCCTTTTGAACGCCTAACACCAAAACATACCGGTGACACCTTTGGTATTGGGTTGTTTTCTAAGGATGCTTTGGAAAAAGTACTTGGTTTAGACGAGTTTTTTCATTTTTATGGTTCTGAAGACGAAGATTTGAATGCTAGATTGCTGCAGGCCGGCTTCGGTTTATTTCGTGAGCCACAAACCTTGTTTTTGCATATATGGCACAGCAGATATCCACAAAAAGAGGATTTACAACTAACCAAACAGCCACGATTGCTTAATGCGCAACGTATCAACCAAGAGTATTTTTTAAGGCAAAAAGCCTTACAGCATATTTTCCCACTACAACAGCAAAAGTCTGGGGTTGGTTATACGCTTAAGGATGCCGCACAGTTAAAAAAACCAGAAGTAAGCCTTCAACTGCCTAATATTGCTGCCAAGGTTACTCATTTTTTAGAGGTGGAATTGCCTTTTTATGAGGGCAAAGTGATTGCGGTTCATTTTTTTGAAGACCCCTATTGCAATTCCTTGAAATACCGTGTAAAAAAATGGTTAGGAAAACAAACACAACCTTATATGACCATGAAGGAAGTAAATGATGCCGTTTTACGTAACATTATTTTTAAGTATCGTCACCATAACTATTCCTTTATGGTTTCTGACAACTTACAATCTATCGATTTTGCAATTGATTTAACCAAGAAAATAAATGCATAAGGATACAAAAATTCGTCTTTTCTGGTGGAATGAAATCCAACTAATGGGTAAAACCAAAGAAAACTACGGCGATTTGCTAGGGAAGTACTTGGTGGAAAAAATCTCGGGTAAAGAGGTGGTATGGGTGCATCCTAAAAAGTGGCATTTTAAAGATTATTTCCAACCCATCTATGCCACAGCAGGAAGCATCTTAGCTCATGTGAATAAAAATTGTGTGGTGTGGGGTAGTGGTATTATTTTAAAAGATCAATTAGTAAAACCCGCCACTTTTCTTGCCGTTCGGGGTCCTCAAACGCGCAAACGATTGCTAGAGCAAGGGCTTACCGTACCCGAAGTATATGGCGACCCGGGGTTGTTGTTGCCGCTGTATTACCACCCGCCAATAGAGAAAAAATATGCTTTAGGCATCGTGCCACATTACAACGATTTTAAAGCAGTACAAGCCCATTATGCGAACCAAAAAGAAACCTTGCTCCTGGACCTGATGACCAAGGATATTGAACACACCACCAATTTTTTTTTACAATGCGAACGTATTGTATCGTCTTCCTTGCATGGGTTGATTGTAGCTCATGCGTATGGCATTCCAGCGGTTTGGGTGCCTTTTTCGAATAAACCTTTTGGCGATGGTATCAAGTTTCAGGATTATTTTGAGTCGGTACAAATACTTCCTTACGAACCAGAAATTACCAATACTTGGCACTCAGTTGAGGAACTATTTTCCTTGTTTTCAACCTATCCCGCATTGCCTAATGCCTCTGCAATTACTGCCTTGCAAAAAGGATTGCTAGCGGCGTGTCCTTTTTAGTTTGCTAATGGTTTTGGGCATTTTAAGGAGACACCGTTTGAGGTTTCTTAGGGGTTTAAAAAAAACCTGTTAGCAATGCGCTAACAGGTTTTTTTAGAAGTAAAAAAGGTGTTTTCTTAGTTCAATTTAAAGGTAACCCGTCTTACTAGCTGACGCGCTCCAGTTGAATTTTTGTTTACTGTAGTATCTTCACCACCACCTTTTACAGTTAAACGGTTTCCATCGATACCCGCAGCAACAAGAAGATCTTTTACTTTGTTAGCTCTACGCTCTGAAAGCTGTTGGTTGTAAGCAGGGTTTCCAATTTCGTCTGCATATCCAATTAGGGTAGCCTTGGCACTTGAATTTTCTTTCATATACACGATTAAATAGTTTACCGCCTGTAAAGAATAGGTTTCTGGTTGGTCACTATTAAAACGGAAATATACATTTACATAGCCATTGTCAATTAACTCTTTAATGGTCATAGAAGCATTACCCCCTTGAGCGCCTTCTCCTTTTTTGGCATAACGAGCGTCTAAGGCAGGTTCCATTTCGTCAGGAATACCATTGTTATTTAGGTCGATAGCGCGACCTTTAGAATCTACAGCCACTCCAGAAATGGTATTTGGCTCACGGTCTAAATAATCAGGTACCCCATCTTGGTCAGTATCCATTAGGTCGGTTTCAATTTTAGAAAGTCGGTTTTCAATAGAATCCAATTGGCTATATATTTCAGCTTCTTCTGAATACCAATCGGCATGAACATCTTTATCTCCTAAATACAAGGTTAGACCAGCAGAAACGTTTACCAACATGCCATCAAAACCACGTTTTACGGTGTATGCGTTACCATCCCAAGTAAAATCTTGGTTTACATTGCCAATAATGGTCAAGTCGGTAGTAAAAGCAAGACTTTTGCTCAAGCGAAATTGCGGAGTAATACCCACTATAAAGTTAGCCATATAGTCGGTTTCGTCAGAAATAACGGCCTTTTTGTCGGTCTGTAAAATACCAAGACCTGCGCCTCCATGAAGAAGTAATCCTATGGTATTGGTCCAGTCGTTAAACGCAAACAAGTTTCCTAAGTTTACTACACCTTGCAAATTAGTACGGTAGTATTGCGATTCAAAAGGCAGACTGTTGTCGTCTTCTTGAATGTCGTTATACCCAAAGTCGAGTTTTAAACCAAACTTCTCGTTCATCATATACCGTACACCAAGACTACCCTGCCAAGCACCAAAATTAGGGGCAAAATACCCGTCAACAAAGGGTCTAGAAGGTTTGTGTAATCCGCCAGCTGCTTCTATAGACCAGCGATTAAATGTTTTTTCCTGCGCGCTGCTGCCTGCAACAACAAATGTGGAAATAAGTAATGTAAAGATAATTTTTCTCATAATCTGTTTCATTTTTATCCAATATTCTAATTAGATTGGGGTTGATAATTTTGTGCTACAAAGATACTCATATAAGCTGGCATACTTAAATTTTTGGCTATGTTTTCGGTTTTATTTTACAAAAAGTTAACATATAGTAAATAAGCATTTTGGTTGATTTTACTTGGTTCTTTCTCATTTCTTCACTTCTTGTTTGAGAGGGTCTTTAAGTTTTGGAGTTGAATATTTTTATACAATGTTTTCCCAAGAATAATTCCGTAGCATTCCAACTTTTTTTATACTTTTAAAGTCAATACAAAAAGATACCTATGACCAAAAGGAAAATAGGGGTAGTGGTAACAGCACGACCTTCCTATAGCAGAATAAAATCAGTACTTACCGCGATACAAAACCATCCTAATTTGGAATTGCAGCTTATAGTGGCAGCATCTGCATTGTTAGACAGGTATGGCTCTGCGGTAGATTATATCGAGAAAGACGGTTTTCCCATCCTTGCCAAAGTATTTAATGTACTAGAAGGCGAAAATCTTACTGCAGCAGCAAAAACAACAGGAATAGGCATTTTAGAACTCTCTACCGTTTTTGATAACCTGCGCCCCGATATCGTAGTAACTGTTGCCGACCGCTTTGAAACGATGGCAACCGCCATTGCAGCAACCTATATGAACATCCCCTTGGCACACCTACAAGGCGGTGAAGTTACTGGGAATATTGATGAAAAAGTGCGGCATGCCGTTACTAAACTCGCCGATTATCATTTTGTGGCTTCTGAAAATGCCAAAGAAAGGGTGGTGAAATTGGGCGAGGACCCGAACATGGTTTTTAATACCGGTTGCCCTTCTATTGATTTAGCAACAGAGGTGCTCCGTAGCAAAATACTTCCCTTTAATCCGTATGAAAAATATGGAGGTGTAGGAGCAAAACCCGATTTAAGCAATGGCTACTTGGTGGTGATGCAACATCCGGTAACCACAGAATATAAAGATTCTAGAAAACATGTTGAAGCTACTTTAGAAGCAATTTACAAACTGCAAAAACCAACACTTTGGTTTTGGCCCAATGTAGATGCAGGCGCTGACGGCACTTCCACAGGAATTCGCTCTTTTAGAGAAATGCACCAATTACCAAATGTTCATTTTTTTAAGAATATGGAAGGCCAAGATTTTTTACAATTGCTGCAGCACAGCGATTGCCTCATAGGAAATTCAAGTGTGGGTATTCGGGAATGTGCCTATTTGGGCGTGCCGGTGGTGAATATTGGTTCACGTCAAAACAGACGAGAACGAGGAGGAAATAGCGTAGATGTGGATTACAACCAAGAACAAATTGAAAATGCAATTTTAACAGCATTACAAAGCGGAAAAACACCATCATCCTCTATTTATGGAAACGGAAAAGCAGGAATACAAATAGCCGAATTGTTGAGGCAATTGCCTTTGCAGTTTCATAAAACAATCATGTATTAAGATAAAAATAAACAAATCACAAACCCAGATTCTGGAGGAGTCCTCTATTTGTAAATAGAGATCTATCGAATGTGTGGACACCTATAGAATCAAATATTTGCAGAAAATTCATCAACAATTAAACCTGACCCCAATGAGGTCAAATGGGAAATTATGGCAGGTTCATACACACAAGTATACATTCAAATTGTATTTGCAGTACACGGCAGAGTTTCTTTAATTCGTTCAGATTGGGAAGCGGAGCTATACAAATACATCACCGGCATTGTACAAAACCGTAAACATAAAATGCTTGCAATTAACGGAATGCCTGACCACATACCTATTTTTGTTGGATTAAATCCAAATGATTCTATTTCTGATTTAGTTAGAGAAATAAAAAAGGCTTCTAATGCTTTTATCCATGAAAGAAAGTTTAGCAACTATCCATTTAAATGGCAATCGGGATATGGAGCATTTTCATACAAACGTTCAGATGTAAATATGTTGGTAAATTATGTGATGAATCAGAAAGAACACCATAAAAATAAAACTTTTAAAGAGGAATGTCTTCAGCTTTTGAAAGAATTTGCAATTGAATTTAAAGAGGAATTTTTGTTTGAATGGTATGCTAGTTGAATATAACGTATAACCACAGACATACGCCCACTCTAGGGTTGAATAACGTTGTTTTGATAGTCTTTTACAAATAGGGGACCCCTCTTGGGGTCGTAGGTTTGTAACAAACAAATCGATTTTATCCCTGACTATAAATAGGTGACCCCTATGGGGTCAATTGTTGCTTTGATTATTTTTTCTACAAATAATCCAATTTTCATCCCTGACCCCAGCGGGGTCATATGTTTGTAGGGTTCAAATGTTTGTAATAAGCACCAATCGAAAACCATACCCTCTCGGGGTTGCATATTTTATTATCTAGGTATTTCATTTTCAAATATTTTTAATACATAATACTTTCTTTATATCACCGGAATCCTATATTTGTAGTACAGACTTTTGATTATAAAGAAATTTCAAATAATGAACATCCTTGCCATCATCCCCGCTCGAGGAGGCTCGAAAGGCGTACCCGGAAAAAACATCAAATTGTTGGTTGGCAAACCGTTGATTGCCTATACCATAGAGGCGGCACAAAAGGCTACCTTATTGACAGAACTTATTTTGAGTTCGGATAATGATGCAATTATTCAGGTAGCAAAAGACTACGGATTGGAAGTACCTTTTAAACGTCCGTCATCTTTGGCGACGGATGAAAGTCCGACCATTTTAACCGTTCTTCACGCATTGGATTATTATACTTCAAAAGGCATTTATTTTGATGCGGTGTGTTTGTTGCAAGTCACCAATCCGTTTCGGACAAGTGAATTTATTGACAGAGCCGTTGAAAAATTTATAAACTCAAAAGCAGATTCTTTAATATCTGTGTTGAAAGTGCCGCATGAATTCAATCCGCATTGGGTATTTGAAGGAAATGATGAAGGAAATTTAGCAATTAGCACTGGAGAACCAGAAATTATTTCAAGAAGGCAAGACTTGCCAAATGCTTATTATCGTGATGGTTCCATCTATATTACAAAAACAGAGGTGCTTTTAAATCAAAAATCATTATATGGAAAATCTATCGCTTATATTGAAGCGGATGAATTAAGGCATGTGAATATTGATACGATGGGAGATTGGGAGATGGCAGAAAAAATGTTGAAAAAGTTACAAAAATAATGTGTGGAATAGCTAGTATTATTGGCAAAAATGCTTCCGAAGAAAGGTTGGATCAAATGCTTTTGTCGCAAAAGCACCGAGGTCCTGATTTTACGGGAAAATATATAGGCTCTGAAATTGTTTTAGGTCATAATAGGAGGAAAAGGGGAGTTGATACTTTATGATGATGTATTTGATGCTGAAACCATAAAAAAGCATTTTGAGGAGCATAAAGGTATTGCAGGAAACACGATTGCCACACAAATAATTGAAGGATCCCAATTTAAGGGTTCTTTGATGCTCCCTTGGAAAATTGTGCATATTAAATTGTATTCCAACTACGTAAAATAATTAAATATAAAGGCTAATGTTTGGTGCAATACAATCCATAAGATGCAAAAACTAGGAATGGCAGCATTTTTTAAATATCTTATTTCGGTTTTTTTAATTTTTTATTTATTAGCATTTGGGATACAATCTATTTCGGATATTGGTTTAAAAAAAAGTTACGACAAAAGATATGGAGATTGGAATAGATTATTTGGGGGTAAAATACATGCCGATATTGTGCTATTAGGATCCTCGAGAGTGTATGTAGGGTATGACCCTAAAATAATTTCAACCATAACAGGTATGCCTTCCTATAATTTATCTTTTAATGCAGGAGCCTACAATCTTCAAAAGATGAAATGGAACGCTTATTTAGAACATCATAAAAAGCCTAGAATGATTGTTCAAAATATAGATTTTTCCCATCTGATTGCTTCTAAAAAAATTCTTTATTTAGAAGAATTTATTCCCTATTTAGATCAAGAAGTTATTACAAAGGAAATACGCACAATATATCCTGAGTATGCTTGGATTCCGTATATTCCACTTTTAAAATATAACGCTAAACCAAACCTTTTGCAGCAAGGCATACGTTCTTTTTTTGGGAAAGAGTACCACCAAAGTTTAACAAAGGATGGTTTTTTAGCCAAGGATCTCCTTTATAAGGAAGACACCCATAATTTAGTTAGCCTTACAAAAATGATGGCAAACCCCCAACTTCGAGCTATCCTTGAAGATGGACTACATTACACAAACGACCTTGCCACAAACCCTGAATACAAAGACATAAAAATAGTATTTGTTTGGGCGCCTGAAAAAGAGGAGCGGTTGCAACTTTTGTATCCTTATATATGCACTATTAAAGAAGATTTAAAAACAATAGCCGCTGCGTCAACAAATGTTTATTTTCTTGATTTTTCAGAAGATACCCTATCCTATTCCAGCGCCTATTTTTATGACACTTTTCATTTTAATACGCTTGGAGCTGAGACGTTTTCTACTAAATTAGCCTATTCGTTAAAAGAAATACTACAATAATATGCTATTTAACTCCGTTGCCTTTTTTCTTTTTTTGCCTAGTGTATTCCTGCTGTATTGGTTTGTTTTTAAAAAACACTTGCAAGCGCAAAATATATTTTTATTGGTGGCAAGTTATGTGTTTTACGGGTGGTGGGATTATCGTTTTTTGGCATTGATAGCTGCGAGTACGTTAGTAGATTATGGTATAGGATTAGCACTTGCCAAGGAAGAAGTGCAAAAAAAACGCAACGTCCTTTTGCTATTAAGTTTGGGGTTTAACTTAGGATTGTTGGGCTTTTTTAAATACTTTAATTTTTTTATAGACAGTTGGGTAGAGGCTTGGGGAAGCGTTGGTGTTGTTATGCACAGCAGTAGTTTGAATATTATTTTGCCGGTTGGAATTTCCTTTTACACCTTTCAAACCTTAAGTTATAGCATAGACGTATTTAGAAAAAAGTTAGAACCCACAAAAAATCTCGTTAATTTTGCCGCTTTTGTCGCCTTTTTTCCTCAATTGGTAGCTGGACCTATTGAGCGAGCTTCACATTTGTTGCCACAATTTAAAGAGCCTCGTGTCTTTGATTATGCTTTGGCTAAAAGTGGGCTGCATTTAATACTTTGGGGACTTTTTAAAAAAGTAGTCGTAGCCGATAATTGTGCTTTTTTTGTCAATCAGATATTTGAGCAGCCCTCTGGACATACCACTGCCGAGTTGTGGGTAGGAGCCATCCTGTTTGGTTTTCAGATTTACGGTGATTTTTCGGGTTATTCCGATATTGCTATAGGCACAGGGCGTTTGTTTGGTTTTCGGCTGATGACCAATTTTGCATTCCCCTATTTTTCTAGAAACATTGCAGAGTTTTGGAGGCGTTGGCACATTTCGCTAACGACATGGTTTTGCGATTATTTGTACATTCCTTTAGGAGGCTCTAGAGGAAGCAAAGGCCAACAAATTAGAAATGTGTTTGTCATTTTCTTAGTCAGCGGTTTTTGGCATGGTGCGAATTGGACTTTTTTAATTTGGGGAGGTATTCATGCCATGCTATTTTTGCCTTTATTGCTTCGCCACAAAAACCGAAGTTATTTGCCCCACGATACCTACCATATAAAACAACTGTTTTCCATTTTACTTACTTTTACATTCGTAACCATTGCATGGGTATTTTTTAGGGCAGATACGGTAACCATAGCCATACACTATGTAATGGATTTATTTTCTTGGCACGGAATGGGGCTGAATTTCTTTTATAAAAACAATAAATATGGGTTGTTGATTGCCACTTGTGTTTTGAGTATTTTGGTGATGCTTGTTTTTGAATTTTTAGCAGTGCGAAAGAATACTGTAGAGGTAACCTTAACAAAAACCACCTCCATCGCACTGATTTTGATTATATTGGTATTGGGAGCCTTTAAAAATCCATCGGATTTTATTTACTTTCAATTTTAAAAAATGAAAAAGGGACTTTACCACATCGGATTATACGGACTGCTGACGATTTTGTTAGCAAATCTATTGGCGTGGTCTTGTTTATGGTCCTTGCGGCAGGCAGCCTTTTACAAGCCAGGTTTTTTGGTAAATCAGGTAACAGAAACTCATTTTGATTATATTATATTAGGCTCTAGCACCGGGTTGACCACTTTAAACACGGTACGTATAGACTCCCTTATACACACAAACGGGTTAAACCTAAGTATGGATGACACAGGATTGCCAAGTCAATACTTGATGCTTCAGCATTTTTTAGCAGAAAATAAAACGGCGGGCGTTGTAGTATTGGTAATTAACCCTTGGGAAGGAGCCACAACAACGGTAGCTCTGAGCGATAATGATTATCGTTTTTTGCCATTTATAAACAGACCCTATGTACAGCAGCATTTTTCCGCTATTTCTGAAAAAGGACTACCTGTTTTGGCGTGGTCGCGCTATGCCCCGATGTTAGGAGTGAGTTATTACAATGCCGAATTGACGGCTCCATCCCTTTTGGCATTGTGGCAGCCCGAACGAAGAAATAGGTTTGATGCCCGTGGAAATTATGTGTATCCAAATGATGGGTTTGTTTTTGATAAAAAACCTACCACCACACACTTGCATATGGAGCATCCGTATTTGCAAAAGATTACCGAGGTATGCAGTAAGAATGGAATAGCACTTTTACTTTACCAACCGCCAATTTATGCTACAGAAGTAAAGGACAGCCTAACGCCAAACTTCATAAACCACAGCACACTTTTTAAAGACAAGACCTATTTTTATGATGCTATGCATGTGAATGCCAAGGGTAGAAAAGAAGCAAGTAGTCAATTTGCAGAGGTTTTTAAGCGTAAAATAAAATCCTTTGGAAGTACGGTTTTATTTAAAGATATTTGAAGACAAACAATTTTTTATGACCCATAACAAACTATTTATACTCCTTCCCGATGGTGTAGGCTTACGTAATTTTGCCTATACAGATTTTTATGCCATAGGCAAAGAAAAAGGCTATGCAATAACCTATTGGAATGCCACGCCTTTTTCGCTACACAGCCTTGGTTTTACAGAAATACACTTGCAAGGAAAAGTACATCCTAAAACCGATTTGTTAAAGCGAGCAAAAACTGCCATTGAGCTGAAATCTTTTGAAAAACAAACCTCAAACCCTATTTATGCCGCTTATCGTTTTGCTTCGGAATCCAAAACATGGAAGCAAAAAATAAAAAACCTCCTTGTACGCTATTACACTATAAAATATAAAAATAAAAGAACGATTTTAGCGGTTAAAATGCAGCAAAGCGAGCGAAATACCGACTATTATAAGCTCTGTTTGGCAACCTTAAAAAAAGAACGACCAACAATGGTGTTTTGCACCAGTCAACGTCCCGTAAACGCAATAGCACCGCTCACTGCAGCAAAAGATTTGGGTATTCCCACAGCGACGTTTATTTTTAGTTGGGACAACCTACCCAAAGCTACAATGGTGGTGGAAACCGATTATTATTTTGTGTGGAGCGAGCAAATGCGAAATGAGTTGCTTTATTATTATCCGAACATAAAAGATAACCAAATTGTAATTACGGGTACCCCACAGTTTGAAATGCATTTTAACAAGAACCTGTTACAAACAAGAGACGCTTTTTGTGCCGAAAACCATTTGGATGTCACTAAAAAATATGTTTGTTTTTCTGGAGATGATATCACCACCTCGCCTTTAGACCAAGTATATTTAGAAGATATTGCAAAAACAATTCGAGAATTAAACACAGAGCAAAGGCAGTGGGGAATCCTATTTCGAAGATGTCCGGTAGATTTTTCTGACCGATTTAATAAGGTTTTAGCAGACTATAAAGATGAGATAACCGTGCTTTCGCCAAAATGGGAACGGAAAGGAGCGAGTTGGAATACCGTGCTTCCCACAAAAGAAGATAACCCATTATTGCTGAACACGCTAGCCCATAGCGAGCTTATCCTTAATGTGGGCTCGTCTATGGTTTTTGATGGTATTTGTCACGACACCCCCTGCGCATATATTCGGTATAACCCTAAACAGGAGATGATTAAAAAAGATATTTACACCGTATATCAATACATTCACTTTAAATCCATGCCAAAGCAAGCACCGGTATTTTGGGTGGATAGCCCGGAACAAATTAAAGAGATTATGCTACATGTAGCCACTGAAGGACCAACGGTTTTACCCCATGCCAAAAATTGGTTTAAAACCATTAACCACCACCCACCCCAAAAAGCGTCTGAAAGGATTTGGGAGGCGATAGAAAAAATTATACACTAATGCACCTCTGCTTCCTCACCCCCGAATACCCACACCCTAAAACAGGCAGCTCCGGCGGCATAGGCACCAGCATTAAAACTTAGCGGTTGGTTTGTTGGCGCAAGGTGGAATGCTCAGCTTAACAAGCATAAAGTACCCATATCATAATTATGTATAATATATTATCTATAATTCTTGTTTTTACCTATATTTGTATAGTATATTAGCTATTTATGTCACAATTTAGTATCATAAAAACGCCCACATCGGTTATGAATGAGTTGGTAAGTAAACACCAACTACTTCGAAAAAAACACGGTATTTCGCAACTGGAGTTGGCTAAAAAATCGGGAGTGTCTTTTGGAAGCATCAAACGTTTTGAAACCACAGGGCAAATTTCATTAGAATCTTTATTGAAGTTAGCGTACTTTTTTAATCGATTAGCCGATTTTAATACCGTTTTTTTAATAGACGCTGATTTAGGGAAAATAGAAAAATTATTTAGCAATACAACGCGAAAATGAGGCAATCCATTCAAAAAATAATTGTTTCTATTAATTTTGGAGACAAGGAAATTAAAGTTGGTGAGTTGGTGCAAGACCATAAAACAATCTATTTTAAATATGATCTTGATTTTATTGCTTTAGGACTCGAAATTTCACCTTTTCATTTGCCTTTAAAAGACACTATTTATACGGCTCTTCCCAATCCTTTCGAAGGTTTGTTTGGTGTTTTCTCAGATTCCTTGCCCGATGGTTGGGGTCGTTTACTTTTAGATAGAGCGTTGGCTAAAAAAGGGGTGTTAATTCAAACAGTAACGCCACTGCACCGCTTGTCTTATGTGGGCTCAAAAGGGATGGGCGCATTAAGTTATCGACCTGAAATTGAATCAGTAATTCAAGAGAAATTACAATTAGAATTAGATGCTATTTTCAAAGAAATGAAGGTGGTTTTAAACGGAGATAGTTCTTTGATATTAGAAGAACTTTATGAAATGGGAGGTTCTTCTGGTGGCGCGCGTCCAAAAATAATCGTTGGCTATAATCCCGAAACGGAGCATTTGATCTATGGCATTGAAATGCTTCCCAAAGGATATGAACATTGGCTAATAAAGTTTCCTTCTTCAAATGACAGAGCAGATAGTGCTCAAATAGAATATGCTTATCATACAATGGCTTTAGAAGCCGGAATTGTGATGAATCCTTGTAGGTTGTTTAAAAGTATTTCGGGAAAATTATTTTTTGGAACCAAAAGATTTGACAGAACTTTCAATAACCGATTGCATTTACATTCGGCAGCTGGTTTATTAAATGATGATTTTAGATGGAGCACGATGGATTATGGGCATTTAATGGAAGCAAGTTTTCAATTAGAGAAAGATATAATTGCCCACGAAAAAATCTTGAGATTGGCTGCTTTCAATGTCTTTGCCCATAATAGAGACGATCACAGCAAAAACATTTCTTATTTAATGGATGCTCAAGGAAAATGGCAGTTAGCACCTGCCTATGATATTGTATTTTCTAACTCATCTCACGGTTTTCATAGTATGATGATTTCTGGAGAAAGTAAAAACCCAACAAAATCAGATTTAATGGCCTTAGCAAATCATTTTAAATTTAAAAAGGCAAATGAAGTGATAGAAGAAGTTGAAAATGCCGTTGCTAACTGGATGCATCACGCTAATAATGCTGCTGTTACAAAAGAGTCGATGCTTTTTATCAAAAAAAATATACAAAGCATTTCTAAATTATAAGGCGATAGATATGCTAACTATTTGTTACGTTTACTTATGTATTTTGAATTTTGTAAATGACAGAGGAATAATAGAAATTACAAAAGTTGACAATTCATACCCGTAAATTAATTAAGGAAAATTTTACCTTCGATAAAATGGTTGTGAATTATTTAAAATTAAGGTTAGGAAAATAATTTCTATTTACTGGAATTTTCAGTGGAAACTTTTATGGAATTGGCATTCAATTCAAATATTATGGATACTTTTAAAAATTATTGTAAATAAAATATGGATGAAGGAAGTGAACCCTGTTATTTCATTTGTAAATCCGGTTTATAAAACGATGGTACTAATAACACTAAATAAATGACAGTTTCTATACTACAATCAAATTATATCCCTTGGAAAGGCTATTTTGATATTATTGCAAAATCAGATGTTTTTGTGATCTATGATGAGGTTCAGTTTACAAAAAATGATTGGCGAAATAGAAATTTAATTAAAACACAAGAGGGTCTACAATGGCTTTCTATTCCAGTTAGGCAACAAAATTTAAATCAAAAAATTTTTGAAACTAATATTTCATTTAACAATTGGTCAAAAAAGCACAAAAGCACTATACAAACCAATTATGGAAAGTCAACCTATTTTAAAGATTTTAAGGATGTTATTTTTGAAGTTTATGACACTCCATTAACCAATCTCAGTGAAATAAACAGACTTTTTATTGAGAAAATTTGTGAAATTTGTGAAATTAAAACCAAAATTATTGATTCAAGAGAACTAAAATTGGAAGGTGACAAGGTTGGCCGTTTAATGGATGCTTGTAAAAAGCTCAATGCTACTAAATATATAAGTGGTCCAGCTGCAAAAAATTACATGAATGAAGCTTTATTTAGCGAAAATAATATTGAACTAGAATGGATGGATTATAATAATTATAAAGAATATAATCAACTTTATCCACCATTCGAACACGGAGTTTCTATTTTAGATTTGATATTTAATGAAGGGCCAAATGCAAGAAGTTTTTTAAAATATTAATTAATATTTTTCTGTTAAAATAACCAAATGAAAATATCAATCGTCACAACATTATATAAATCTAAAATCTTTTTAGAGCAATTTATCTCAGAAATTCAAATTGCTTTGAATCAAATACAATGTTTAGATTATGAGTTAGTTTTTGTAAACGATGGATCTCCAGACAATTCTATACAATATCTTATTGAAAAGAAAAAAGAAATTCCACAAATTAAATTAATAGATTTATCTCGAAATTTTGGTCACCATTATGCCATACAAATAGGATTAAATTATGCTAGTGGTGATTATGTTTTTTTGATTGACAATGATTTAGAAACACCGCCAGGCGTTTTAGTAGATTTTTATAATGAAATGAATAGCGACAATTCACTTGACGTTGTTTACGGTTATCAGGAAGTTAGGAAAGGAAATTTTTTAGAGAAATTTGCAGGAAGTATTTTTTGGGTATTGATTAATAAACTATCCGACACAAAAATCCCACATAATATCCTTACAGAGCGATTAATGACTAAGCAATATGTTGAATCTCTACTGCGCTTACAAGATGCAAATGTTTTTTTGGGAGGAATGATGTATTGGGTTGGGTTTAACCAAAAAGGGTTGCCTATAAAAAAAGGGCAAAGAAAAGGAGCAAGCACATATTCTGTTAAAAGACGTGCAGAATTAATGTTACAAGCCATAACTTCATTTTCTGGGAAACCACTAGAATGGCTGTTTTATTTTGGACTTACTATTTCTTTTTTTAGCACATTATTTATTGTTTATTTGGTAGCACAAAAAATAATTCATCAAGACGAGGTTCAATTGGGTTGGACATCTATTGTTGCAATAAATGTTTTAATATTGGGAGTAATTTCAACCTTTCTCGGAATAATAGGAATATATATTTATAAGATATTCAGGCAAGTTCAAGGAAGACCAAATGCGATAATAAAGAAAATATATGAGTAAAATACTCGCAATATTAGGAGCTGGCCATTTGGGACAGCAAATTGCTCATTATGCTATTTCAGATAAACAGTATGATGAGATTGTATTTTTTGATGATTTTACCGATGAAAAAATAGTTTTTGGTCATAAAGTAATAGGAAAAATATCAGAATTAGAAGATGCATTTAAAAATAATAAGTTTGATGAAGTTCTCATAGGAATAGGATACAAACATTTAGCAGTAAGAAAAGAATTATTTGAACGTTTTAATCACAAAATTCCTTTTGGAACACTTATTCATTCAAGTAGTTGGATAGATAAAACTGCGATAATAAATGAAGGAGCAATTATTTATCCAAATTGTTGTATTGAGGCTTATTCAATAATAGATAATAATTCTATTTTAAACATAAGTTGTTCAATAGCGCACAATACCTATATTGGTAAACATTGTTTTTTATCTCCAAGTGTTGCAATTGCAGGTTTTGTTAAAGTTGAAGAACAATGTATTATAGGCATTAATGCAACAATAATTGATAATATTAAAATTGTAGCTAAAACCCAAATTGGCGCTGGTGCTGTTGTAATAAAAAATATAACAATATGCGGATTGTATGTTGGTAATCCAACTAAATGTATAAGATGAAAATTCGCTTCAACAAGCCTTATTTAACAGGCAAAGAAACTAAAAAAAAAATAGGTAATCCTTAAGCTGAATAAAATAGCAACAAGAAAGAATGAACAAAATTTATTTTGGAGGATTAAATGAATTAAGAGCTATTGCTGCTTTAGGGGTTGTTATCCATCATATTGAGCAATTTAAAGGAATGAATGGTTTAAGTGTTTCAAATGCAAATCTTTCATTTCTAATTCACAATTTAGGTAAAGCAAGTGTTGATTTGTTTTTTGTATTAAGTGCTTTTTTAATAACCTATTTGCTTCTGCAAGAAAAAAGCAGCAACAATGGTAAAATAAATATTGGCAAATTCTATATGAGAAGGATTTTTAGAATTTAGCCTTTGTATTATCTTATTATGTTAATTTCATTTGTTGTTATTCCTTTAATATCAAATTTTTCAATATTTGAGCATAATATAAGTTTATTAAATCTCATAAACGATTCGGAAAACTATAGTTTTAAAACGATTTCTCGTTATTTGTTATTTTTACCTCAATACGCTAAGGTTGTTCTTGGAGCATCACAATCATGGTCAATTGGGGTTGAAGAACAATTTTATCTTATTATGCCTTTAATGTTGTTTTTTTTTAGCAGAAGATCATTTTTTATTTTTATTTTAATTTTAGTGGGAATATATTTCATTCCGATAATCGAAATTCATAAATGGTTTTTTTTGCTAACAAAATATTTCAGAATTATGGGAATTGGAGTAATTGGCGGATTTTTTTATTTCTATTATTCAAGTACAATTAGTAATTTAACCAAATCTAAATTTATTTATTTTTTAATTGTTATACTAATTATTTTTCTTTCTTACTTTATAGTTTTGCCCGGAAACTTAAATCGCTATATATTAGGTCTGCTTTTTTTGTTTTTAATTTTATTCACTATAAATGTTTCTAATAAACTGGCATTTAGAAATAAAATATTTTCCTATTTAGGTAAGATTTCTTACGGGATATATATGTATCATTCATTTATTTTATTTTTAATATTCCCTTTAGTAAATAAATATTTTTTAGTAAAAAACGGAAATAATATTTCATATAATATTTTCTTATATACCTCAAGTTATATATTTACGATATTAATTAGTATAATATCTTATGAATTCTTTGAATCAAAATTTATTAAAATTAAAGATTTAAAATATAAAGCGAAATGACTCCCTTCAACAAGCCTTATTTAACAGGCAAAGAAACACAATACATTGAGGAAGCCGTAAAATAATGCAAGATTTGTGTCCACAAATAGGTGTTTTTTTGTTGATAGGAACATAAAGGTATAGTCACTTTTTTGAATAAAAAAATGATTTTTACACGTATAAAAACCATATAATATCCCGTTACAATAGTAAAAAAACCATATAATTTTATATTACAATAGAATAAAATGCTATTTTTACCAAAAAAATGATAGAAAGAACCATTATAAAAATAATAGAGAAGGAGTTTTTTCAAAAAAAAGCCATTATCATTCTTGGCGCAAGACAAGTTGGGAAAACTACTTTAATAAAGGAATTGCTGAAAGACAAAGAAAACGTTTTGTGGTTAGATGCCGAAAATCCGGATGTTCATTTAATTTTTGAAAATGCCACTTCAACCCGATTAAAGGCGTTTTTTGAAAAAAAGGTGTTTGTTGTTATTGACGAAGCTCAAAAAATAAATAATATAGGAAGCAAATTAAAATTAATCACCGATTATATTCCTGAAGTACAAGTAATAGCTACGGGATCCAGTGCTTTTGAGTTGCGCAACAAACTAAACGAACCACTAACAGGACGAAAATTTGAACACAAACTCTATCCGCTTTCGTTTGCAGAAATGAAGGTAGAAAACGGCTTGTTAGAAGAAATTCGTATGCTGCCACATCGGTTGGTTTATGGCTATTATCCGGCAGTTGTAACCTCCAACGGTAATGAAATAAAAATACTCACACTACTGTCAGATAGTTATTTATACAAAGATATTTTGTTGTTGTCTGGAGTGCGAAAACCCGAAAAAATGTTAGATTTACTAAAAGCTTTGGCGTGGCAAATAGGAAACGAGGTAAATTATAGCGAAATTGGCAAGTTAATTGGGTTAAAAAACGAAACGGTAGAAGAATACATATACCTTTTAGAACAGTCGTATGTTGTTTACCGTTTAAACTCCTATCATACCAATAAAAGAACAGAATTAAAAAAAGGGAAAAAAATATATTTTACCGATTTAGGTATTCGAAATGCAATAATAAACGATTTTTCGCCTTTCGAAACTCGAAAAGATAATGGAAGTTTATTTGAAAACTTTATGGTCAATGAACTCATAAAAAATGCAGCGTATGATGAAACCTATGAAAAATTTTATTTTTGGAGAACCACAGAACAACAAGAAATAGATTTAATTATTGAAAAAAACGGATTTTTAAAAACGATGGAAATAAAATGGAATCCCAAGGTGAAGGCTAAAATTTCGAAAACATTTACCAATCAATATCCCCATTATTCATTTGAAGTCGTCACTAGCGAAAACTTCTGGGAGTTTTTGGTTTGAAAATTTATGACTCTCTTAAATTCTGTTCTAAAAACTAAATGCCCTAATGCTTTATGAAAATTCCCTTCAACAAACCCTATTTAACAGGCAAAGAAACGCAATACATTGAGGAAGCCGTAAAGTCGGGTAAAATTTCAGGCAATGGCTTGTTCACCCAAAAATGCCAAGCCTTTTTTGAACAAAAATATGGTTTCAAAAAGGTATTGTTAACAACCTCCTGCACAGATGCATTAGAAATGTGTGCTATATTGGCAAACATTCAACCTGGTGATGAGGTGATAATCCCTAGTTTTACCTTTGTTTCAACAGCGGTAGCGTTTGTGCGTCAGGGTGCGAAAATTGTTTTTGCAGATTCATATGAAGACAATCCCAACATAGATGCCAGTAAAATTGAAGCCTTAATAACGCCGAGAACAAAAGCCATTGTACCGGTGCATTATGCGGGTGTTGCCTGTGATATGGACAAGATTATGCAATTGGCATCACAATACAATTTAATTGTGATTGAAGATGCGGCACAGGCAATGGATTCCTTTTATAAGGGAAAACCATTGGGCTCCATTGGGCATTTGGCAGCTTTTTCATTTCACGAAACTAAAAACATCATTGCTGGTGAGGGAGGAATGCTCACCATTAATGATGATAGATTCAGTAAAAGGGCCGAGATTATTTGGGAAAAAGGAACCAACCGTGCCGAATTTTTTAGGGGAGAAGTCAATAAATATGGCTGGGTGGATACAGGCTCTTCTTTCTTGCCTTCTGAAATAACCGCGGCATTTCTTTGGGCACAAATTGAAAATCTGGAAAAAATTCAAAAAAAGCGATTGGAACATTGGCACTATTATAATAGCCATTTAAAAGATTGGGCAATTAATAACAATATAAAAACAATGACCACTCCAAATGATGCAACAAACAATGCCCATATGTTTTACTTGGTTTGTGAATCGATGAATCAACGCACAGCCATTATTGCGCATCTGAAAAGTCACGATATTTTAGCGGTGTTTCATTATATCAGTCTGCATTCAAGTCCATATTATATAGAAAAACACGATGGAAGAGCATTAATCAATAGCGATAATTTTACTGCCAAATTGCTTCGTTTGCCGATGTATTATGAATTGGATATTAAGGAAGTTGTAAATAAAATAGTGAAATATGCAGAGTAAAATAATAAAGTATGTAAAAATTGTTTTTATCTGTATCACATTATTGTATAGTATTATCGCAGCTTACTATTTTTTAAATAAGCCTAGTGGAGGTGGTGATGAAGGATTGTTTATAGCAGATTTAGAATTGATAAATAACGAAGGTTGGATGGAAGCTATTAAACAAAACATATCCATACCTTTTATGTTGCTTGCTTATCCTTTATCTCTTTTTCTTAAAAGCTTTATTGCACTAAGAATTGTAAATTGTATAATTTTAATTTTGTTATTGTTTTATTTTTATAAAATAAATAAAAAAAGGGATTTGTTATTTTATAGTTATATTTTATTTTATATAAGTACCATTGGTTTTTTTTATACAGGGATTAATGATGTTTTGTTTATTGTTGCATTGGTCGTTTTTTTGAATGGCGTTTATAGGCTTGCTAACAATAAACCTACAAGTATTCATTGGATGCTCACAGCTTTGGTACTGGCTTTTTTTACCCGACAACTTTTTATGGTTTTTCTACCGGTAATTCTCTTTAGTTTATATGTTATCTATAGATCGAAAATTAAATTTAACAAAAAAATCTTAATTCCTTCTTTTGTATTTATTTTCTTTTTACTGGTTAATTTACCTTCTATAATGGAGAATGGAACATTATCTTATGATAAAAAATCACCTCCGGAAACCATGAATGTAACTTGGGCACAGCACCAATATTTAGCGCAAATAATGGTAAACAATGGGGAATTAAAAAATGGACAGCACCCTTCTTGGGAACAAACGCAACAATACATAAAGTTGCACGGAGAAGAATCACTTCCTAACGGCATTTTAAAAGGAATAACCCAAGATTATCAGTTGACGATAAAAGAATTTTTTAAAGATTTTGTTTATTCCATTTTTTACGGGACGCGACAACTTGGTCTAATGCTGCTTATTATCATATTATTTTTATTAAATCAAGTATATAAAACTAGAAGAATTGAATTAAAATATTTTGTACCAATTGCCACTTTAGCCATGTTGATGATTTTTTCATTTATAATTATTTCCTATGTGGAATTAAGATGGTTAACACCAGTATTTATTATGACTATTGTATTTTATGATGATTTAGAAAAAGAAAAAAGGATAGCAATTAAATTAGTTTCGTTGAATTATTTAACTTTAATTTCTTTTTCCATTTATGGAATAATAAAATTACTGAATAAAATTTATTTATAATTAGTGTTAGGTATATGAAAAGAGCCATTACGATGCTTTATGAAGTTTACAAAGTTCGCAGAGCGGGTCGGGAGACTTCGCAGAGCGAAGGAATAAAAAAACAACAACCAATACCCGAAAATTAATTGAAGAACGTTTTACCATCGATTAAATGGCCGACAATTACTTAAAATTAGTATCATGAAAATAGCCTTCCTAACCCCCGAATACCCACACCCTAAAACAGGCAGCTCCGGCGGCATAGGCACCAGCATCAAAAACTTAGCGGTTGGTTTGTTGGCGCAAGGTTGTGAAGTCAGGATCTTAGTGTACGGACAAACAGTCGATGCGGTTTTTGAGGACAATGGGATTGTAGTACAGCAAATAAAAAATGTAAAATTAAAAGGATTGTCTTGGATGCTGACTCGTAAAAAACTGCAACGCATCATCAATGTATTGTATGCCAAACAAGAAATCGACTTGGTGGAAGCCCCGGACTGGACAGGCATTACCTCTTTTATAAAACCACAAAAATGCCCGATTGTCATCAGATTACATGGCTCCGATACCTATTTTTGCCATTTGGACCAGCGTCCAGTAAAATGGGTGAATAAGTTTCATGAAAAAAGAGCCTTGCAAAACGCAGATGGCCTCATTTCCGTTAGCCAGTTTACCGCAGACCTAACCAACCAGCTATTTGGCTTAAATAAAAATTTCACCATCACCCCAAATGCGATTGACATGAGTTGGTTTGATAATACCGTAATACAGACAAACATTCCCTCCGAGCCTGTGCTGAGCCTGCCTCACCGGCAGGCAGGCGAAGTCGAAGCAGGGGTTAGGGGGCTTTTATACTTCGGCACCCTAATTCGTAAAAAAGGTCTATTGGAACTCCCATTAATTTTCAATAAAGTAATCGAACAAAACCCAACAGCCCAACTAATTTTGGTAGGACGTGATGCTTCAGATATTATTACCGGAAATGCATCCACCTGGGCGATGATGCAAGAATTGTTTAGCGCAAAAGCCTTAAAAAATGTAACTTATTTAGGCGGCGTGCCTTATGCCGAAATAAAAAAACACATTGAACAGGCAACTTTATGCGTATTCCCTACATTTGCGGAAGCACTGCCGGTATCCTGGCTGGAAGCGATGGCGATGCAAAAACCCATTGTGGCCTCCAATATTGGCTGGGCCACCGAAATGATTGAAGATGGGGTGGAAGGATTTCTGGTAAACCCAAAAGACCATTCAACCTACGCCAATAAAATAGTCACTTTGATGGAAGATCCCGAATTGCAAAAACAATTTGGAACAGCAGCCAGAAAAAAAGTAGAAAAGAAATTTAGTATGGAGGTAGTGGCACAGAAGAGTTTGGCGTTTTATGAAAAGATAATAAACAAACAATAAGATGCAGCAGAAAATAATAATAAAATCAATTAGCTCCAGAGGAGCGACCTGATTGTAGAAAATAATAATAAAATCAATTAGCTCCAGAGGAGCGACCTGTTTGTAGCATGGTGTTTTATGAAGGGATAATTAACAAAATATAAGATGCAGCAATTAAAAGAATATAAAACAAATAGTAGTGAATTCATCCTCTATGCCGGTAATCCCAATTTAAATAAGTTGGAGGTTTTGTCATTAGGGGCAGGTGATATTTGGCACAGTTCTTTTGAGCAGGGATATAAAAATGCTTTCCCCGAATTGGTGTATCAGACCGCCACTTTTTTTTGGTACCTGAATGATTTTGACAATTTGGACGAATGTGTAAGCTGGAGGATCAACCCCAATGCATTTGCGGTACGTAAATCGGTTTGGGAATCCTTGAATAGATTTGACAACGACTATAAAAACCGACAATTGCAGGCCTTGGATTTTGGCTACAATGCGCTGAGAGTTTCGGGTGCTGTTCCATTATATGTAAAAGGCCTCTTTGAAGCAGCTGAAAAAGAAGAAATCAACATAACAGCAAAAGACCGATACACCTTTTTTATAAAAAATTTCAAACTAGAGCATGCCATCTTTATGTGGTATCGGGAAGGTTTCTGGAAATGGAAAGAATGGCAGGCTTTTTTTTATGCAAAGAAGCATTTCAGGAAATCGGATTCAAAACCAACAGTAAAGCCGAGAGCATTGAAGTCAATTCAGGGAAATCCGAGGGTGAGTTATATCATACCAACCATGATGCGACAGGATTATACCTTGCAGTTATTGCATGATTTGACCAACCAGACTTTTCCTCCTGCCCAAGTGGTATTGGTGGATGCCACCCCGGAAAATCAACGGGATGAAAGTTTGTATAAAGCAAAAGAATATCCCTTTGAACTGTTAATTAGATGGCAACAAACCAAAGGCAGTTGCAGAGCAAGAAATGAAGCCATAGCTTTGTGTACTGGGGATTACATTGTTTTTGGGGATGATGATATTCGAATTCCGGCAGATTTTATAGAAAATCACATCCGTTTTTTACAAACCTACAATACCGAAGCCTGCAACGGACTAGACATTCGTGCCGATCATCAAAAACAGGATTTGAATGATTTAGAAATCAAATTAACCCAGCTTGGCAACAAGAGATGGAAGTGTGGCAGTGCCCAAATGTTTAGCAATGCCAACTCCTGCGTTAAAAGGGAATTGGTAAATCAGCTACAGGGAAATGATATCAATTTTGATGGAGGTTATGGGGAGGACAGCGATTTCGGAATGTCTTTGTCTAAAATTGGGGTAACCGTATTACACAACCCGTTTTCTAGTAACTTACACCTAAAACCACCGGCTGGAGGCTATCGTTTTTGGGGAATTGAGGCAAAAATAACAGGAAAAAAGAGAAAGGCACAGCCTTGGGAATTGGATACGCCCGTAACATTCATTAAGCCAGTTCCAAGCCCTACGGTAATGTATGGGATTGTAAAACATTTTACCCCGGAACAGGTGAATGAATACCGTTATAAATATTTCTTTTTGTTCTTATTCAAAGGACCAAAAATTTCATTTTTATACCGTTTGTTAAAAATTCCCTACAAGCAACTTCAGTTTAACAAGTCCTTGTTTTATGCGAAGAAATTAATGGACTTAGGTAAAAGAACTTCGTAATATGCAATTCACCCTCATCATCTGCACCTATATGCGTCCGAAACCCCTGCTAAACTTATTGCAGTCGGTGAAGCTGCAAACGCTATATCCCAATGAAATACTCATTGTGGACGCTTCTTTGAACCAAGAAACCAAAGAAATGATGGAGCAGCATTCCTTTGAAAATCTGCACTATTTTTTGGTTTCTGAAATAGACAGAGGATTAACCAAACAACGCAACTACGGAATTGAAAGGGTAGGAAAGGAAATAGACATAGTTTGTTTTTTGGATGACGATACGGTATTGGAACCCGATTATTTTGAACAATTGCTAAAAACGTTTGAAATTCATCCCAAAGCGTTGGGGGTTGGGGGATATATTAATAATGAAACAACTTGGGAAAAAGTAAATGAAAATGAGGTCATAAAAATAAATGAATTCAGCTATGATGGCTGGAAACGCAAAGACGGAAGCCGTTTTGTGTTGCGTAAAAAATTAGGGCTCGACAGCGATTGTCCGCCCGGATTTTCCCCTTTATTTTCCCACGGAAGAAGTGTGGGGTTTTTGCCGCCTTCTGGAAAAATATACGAAGTGGAGCAGGTAATGGGCGGGGCTTCCGCTTTTAGAAGGTCCGTTTTTGATACGTTTCAATTCTCCACCTATTTTGAAGGCTATGGTTTGTACGAAGATGCCGATTTTTCCTTGCGTGTAGCCAAAACAGGAAAATTATATGTGAATACGGCAGCACAATTGAGCCACTTTCACAATCCATCCGGCAGGCCCAACCAATACCAATATGGAAAAATGGTGGTGCGAAACGGCTATTATGTATGGCGGGTAAAAAATCCAAACCCGAGTTTCAACGCCAAATTAAAATGGCATGCAATTACTTTGCTTTTAATGACCATCCGATTTACCAATACCTTCACCACCAAAAAACGAAAAGAAGCCTTCACCGAAGCCATGGGAAGAAAAATGGGCTGGTTTAGTTTGTTATTTAATGCCCCTAAATAAAACGATATGAATAGGAAAACAACAGAAGATATTTTAGAAACCAATAAAAAGCAAAAGGAGTTTTACAACACCAAAAAGAAAAATTTTGCCACCCGTATCTGGTCGAGTTTGCGCGAAAAGACCTTGAAAAATATCCGTAGAGAAACCGGTATGTTGCAGCAGTCCTATGATTTGCACAAAACATGGTTTGGCGACTTGAAGGATAAAAAAGTGCTGGATTTAGGATGTTTTGCAGGGAATAATCTCTCAATGTATCTGGCACAAAATGCAAAAGAATATGTAGGCTTGGATTTGAGCGATGTGGCTATTGCACAGCTTAACAAACGCTTAGCACCCATACCAACCGCCAAAGCCCTTGCGATGGATTTTCTGTCGGACGAGTTTCAAGAAACCGACTTTGATATTATTTATGCCTATGGAGTCCTGCATCATTTTGAAAATGTGGATGTGTTGATAGCCCGCTTGCAAGAAAAACTCAAACCCGGAGGGATTGTAGTGAGTTATGACCCCTTAGAAACCAGCATTCCATTGAAAATTATGCGCGTCCTGTACCGTCCGTTTCAAAGCGATGCGGAGTGGGAATGGCCTTTTACGAAAAAAACCTATTACGCCTTTGCAAAAGCATTTACCATAGAAGAGCGTCACGGACTTTTGGGAAGTGCTAAATGGGTGTTTGCCTTGTACTTTTTACCACTATCGGCAAAGAAAAAGTTGGCTTTAGGAAAAAAATGGCACGAAAAAGATTGGAACGAGTCCACCACCTCTAATGCGCAGTTGTTTAGCTGTATGCATGTTACCATGCTAATGCGTAAGAAATAAGGCTTGTGGCGTTGCGGTTCTAGTATTAATTACTATGTTTATAGTTAAAAAAAAATAAACCAAAAACGTTTGAAATTCCTTATCGTCACCCATGCACCCCATAGTAAACACCAAAATAGTTGGTATGCTTACGCTCCTTATGTCAAGGAAATGCAGTTGTGGGAAAAATATGTTGATACCATTACAATTGTGGCTCCGGTGGATAGAAAAGCACCTTCTGCAATTTCTTTGGCGTATTGTCATAAAGAAATTCATGTTACAGAAGTTTCTGCTTTATCTCTTTTAGGTTTAAAAGAAGTACTCCGAACAATAGTAGTGCTTCCTAAAACGATACATCGTTTGTTTATCGAAATGCGTAAAGCCGATCATATACATTTGCGATGCCCAGGAAACATCGGCTTGTTGGGTTGTTTGGTGCAAATATTTTTTCCGAAGAAGAAAAAAACCGCCAAATATGCTGGCAACTGGGATCCGAAAGCAAAGCAGCCCTGGAGTTACCACCTGCAAAAATGGTTGTTAAGCAACACTTTTTTAACTAAAAACATGCAAGTACTCGTGTATGGCAACTGGCCACACCCATCAAAAAATGTCGTTTCCTTTTTCACTGCCAGTTATTCCGAAGCAAAAATTCAAAGCGTAGAGAAAATTTTTACGGCACCCTATAAAGTGCTATTTGTTGGGGCTTTAACCAAAGGCAAGCACCCTTTGTATGCCGTGCAGCTTATCCATCGTTTGCAGCAGCAAGGTGTGGCAATTTCTTTAGCCATTTATGGAGAAGGAGAACAACGGGAGGTTTTAAAAAAGTATGTAGCAGAACACAATTTACAAACAACTGTTATTCTTCACGGCAACCAAGCCGCTGAGGTGGTAGAACAGGCGTATAAGGAAAGTCATTTTTTGGTTCTACCCTCCCAATCGGAAGGCTGGCCGAAGGTGGTGGCTGAGGCGATGTTTTTTGGATGTATTCCGATGGCTACGGCGGTGTCCTGTGTCCCTGAAATGCTGGGTCATGGGAAACATGGTATTTTTTTGACAATGAATTTTGTTGAGGATGTGGTTGCGTTTAAGAATTTGCTAAAAAAAGAAACCAAGATGCGTGAGATGTCGCTAGCGGCGCAACAAAGCGCACAACGCTACACACTGGAGTTTTTTGAATTGGAAATAAAAAAAATATTGGGGTAATAATTTGATGATGTTAAAAGAAGCATAAATTGTTAGGAACCCAGCGGGCTCCAATGTTTATAGCAAAAGAAGAATATATAGGTAGGAACCCAGCGGATTCCAATGTTTATAGCAATGTTTGATGTCTTGTAATTCTGTTCATTCAAATAAATATTTGTTTTTATATTCCACATGGAATTTGTTTTCATTTTCACCAAACAACAAGGATTGTATTTAGGATATTGAATTAACTTGGTTACATATTGCATTGATTTTTTTACTTTTACCAAACATGAAAATACTCCATATTATCGACTCCTTACATGCCGGAGGCGCAGAGCGAATGGCAGTTTCCTACGTTAATGCTTTGGCAGATCGAGGTGAAGTCATTTTTTTGTGGAGTACCAGAGAAGAAGGGCTTTTAAAAGCCTCAATATCTGAAAAAGTACACTATCGTTTTTTGCGTCGCAAAGGTAGGGTAGGATGGAAGGCTCTTTGGGATGCAAAAAAGTGGATAAAAAAGGAGAGCATCCAACTTATCCATGCGCACAGTACCTCTTTCTTTTTTGCAACCATATTAAAAATACTTTGCCCGCAAGTGAAGTTGGTATGGCACAACCATTATGGCAATAGCGAATTGGTTGTTCATAGAAGGAGGTTTATTCTAAGGTTCTGCTCGAGATATTTTGATGCCATATTTGTGGTTAATAATCGCCTAGAAGTTTGGGTTACAGCACATTTACATTGTAAGAGGGTGTATTATATTAAAAATTTTATTGGGAAAAGCGGAATAGAAATTTCATCTATCTTGCAATTGAAAGGAATAGAAGGGAAACGTCTGGTATGTTTGGCAAATTTTCGTCCAGAAAAAAACCATCTTCTTTTGTTGGAAGCGTTTTCAAAGCTTGCTATAAACTATCCTGACTGGAGTTTGCATCTATTGGGTGCCAATTGGCAAGATGCCTATTATGAAAAAGTAAACCATTTTATAAAGGAAAATCAATTGGAGCAACAGGTGTTTTATTATGGCTCCCAACAAGGAATTTCCGGTATTTTAGCACAATGTGAAGTAGGCGTATTGTCTTCTACTTCAGAAGGTTTGCCCTTAGCACTTTTGGAATATGGCATAGCGAGTTTAGCTGTAGTGACTACCGATGTAGGGTATTGTAAGGAAGTGATACAAGGCTTTGGAAAAGTAGTGCCATCAAAACAAGTAGAAGCTTTAGCCGAAGCATTGCAATATTATTTCACCCATGAAAAGCAGCGAGAAAAAGATGCTGCCGCTTTTCAAAAACATATACAAACCACTTATACTGAAGAAGCCGTTTTGCCCGAAGTACTGGCATTGTATAAGACCCTTGTTAGATAGGCAAACTACATTTCCTTTTTTTTCCATAACCCTCTTTGCCTTTTTTGTTTTTTGGAAACTTGGTTTCCCTTTTCCATTCCATTTACTTATATTTGCACCTCTTTAAAAAAACACCACCATGAAAGACGGTATTTACGCAAAATTTAACACTACAAAAGGAGCTATTACAGTAGAACTTACTTACCACCAAACACCAGGAACCGTAGGAAACTTTGTCGCCTTGGCAGAGGGTACACTAGAAAACAATGCAAAAAAACAAGGAGAAGGCTTTTATAACGGGCTTACTTTTCATCGAGTGATACCTGATTTTATGGTACAAGGAGGCGATCCAAAAGGCACAGGAACTGGTGGGCCGGGTTACCAATTTGAAGATGAATTTCATCCCGAATTACGGCATGATGTACCAGGCATTCTTTCCATGGCAAATTCAGGACCCAACTCTAACGGGAGTCAGTTTTTTATTACCCATGTGCCTACACCATGGTTAGATGGTAAGCATACCGTTTTTGGAAAAGTAGTAGAAGGACAAGACGTCGTAAATGCTATTGGACAAGGAGATTTGATAGAAACTTTAGAAATTGTAAGAGTAGGAGCAGACGCCAAGCAATGGAATGCCGTAGAGACTTTTCGTCAATTTGCAGGAGCAAAAGAAGCAAGACTTGCCGCAGCCAAGAAAAAACAAGAAGAATTATTAGGAAAACTATCCGAAGGTTTTGAAAAAACACCTAGCGGCTTGCGATATAAAATTACAGAAAAAGGAAGTGGTAATACGCCTTTAAAGGGTGATGTCGTTTCGGTGCACTACGAAGGAATGTTTACAGATGGCAGTGTTTTTGACTCTTCCATCAAGCGAGGCAATCCCATTGATTTTCCTATCGGCAAAGGCAACGTCATCGAAGGATGGGATGAAGGCATCATGCTTTTAAGCGAGGGCGATAAAGCACGATTTGTGATACCGTCGCATTTGGCTTATGGCGAACAAGGAGCAGGAGGTGTTATACCTCCAAATGCTACTTTAGTGTTTGATGTGGAATTAGTGAGGATAAAATAATCCCTTCTCTATCCTTTAATAGCTCCATTCTTCACGGCACACGCTAATATTTCAGTTCGGTTTGTTTTTAGGATTAACAATGACCTACTCTTTTGTTATTTTTTGCGTAGCCTTAGATGGTACAAATTACAAAAGCGTAAGACTTTTAGAGGGAACTAACTCGCACAGCAGCTCAATTTTGAAACATCTTTTCCAAAAGTGATAGCAGCGAGTTTTATTCCTTCTCCCAATGTGAGATAAGGATAAAAGCTTTCGGCTAGTTCTTTCACGGTTATTCCGTATTGGATAGCCATGCTCAGTTGTTGAATCAATTCACCACCTTCGGGAGCCACTATTCTTGCGCCTATCAATTTATCGGTTTCGGGGTTGCGAATGAGTTTGATAAAACCTCTTGTGTCGTTTGCTGCAATGGCTCTTGGCACGTCTTTCAATTCTATTTTAGAAACTTCAAACGGAATGTTTTGAGCTTCCGCTTGTGCTTCGTCTAATCCTGCTCCAGCAACTTGTGGATCGGTAAAAACTACCCAAGGTAAAGAATTGTAATCGACACTTGTTTTAGCTAATGAATTTGCATTACTTATGGCAACACTTCCTTCTTTAGCAGCCGTGTACACAAATGGAGGCGTATTGGTTACATCACCCGCGGCATAAATGATGGGTAAATTGGTTTCCATTTTTTCATTTACTAAAATATGTCCTGTTTTATCCAATTCTAAACCAATATTTTGCAGTCCTAATTTCTGCGTGTTGGGTTTTGTGCCTGTTGCAATAACTACTTTCCCTTTTTCTATAATTTGTGCAAAAGAACCGTCAGGGCATTTGCAATGAATTATTGTTTCGTTTCCTTTTTTCTCCAATTTTACTGCTCTAAAGTTAGGAAGAATTTCTATTCCTTCTTTTTTCATTTCGGTTTCCAATGCTTCGCTGATGTCGGGCGTTTGGCTTCTTAAAACACGGTCGGTAAATTCTATCATACGAACTTTAACGCCCAAACGATTGTATGCCATAGCGATTTCCAAGCCTATGTATCCTGCGCCCATAATGGTGATGCTTACGGGTTTTTCTTCTAAATCAAAAAGACTGACATTGGTTAGATAACCAATTTTATTTAATCCTTCAATATTTGGAATATTGGTAGTTGCACCTGTTGCAATTAAAAAAGTTGTTGCTGTAAATTTTTCATTTCCATCTACTTCAATTGTTTTAGTATCTAAAAATTCTGCCCAACCCGTTAGCATTTTCAGGTTTTTAAAATCACTTACCACGTCCATATATTTTTTTTCTTGAAGCGTGGCAACTAATTTTTTCTTATCTTTAATAACTTGGGCGAAGTCAATAGCAACGCCTTTGGGTTTGATACCTGCAAAGTTGGAGTGTGTAGCATGATATACTGCTTCACCTGCACGGATTAAGTTTTTAGAAGGCACACATCCTACATTTACGCAAGTGCCACCAAAATCTAACCCACCGTTGACCATTAAGGTAGATAATCCTATTCCTTCGGCTTTTATAGCTGCTGAAAATGCTGCCGAACCGCCACCGATGATAATTAAATCAAAATGGTTGTTTTCTTTTTTTGTGGATTGTTCAGTTGTAGTGCAATAATCCTCTTTTCTGATTTTGTTTTTTACGTTGTAGTTTTTTGTTGCGTTGATTGTATTTACAATTTCTTCTTTGCTTGTTTTTGAAGCGTCAAACAAACATTTGCAACTTCCGCTTTGGTAGCTTACTTTGGCTTCTGTAACCCCTTCATTTTTTGAAAGCAGTTTTTCAATGCTTGTGGCACAATGGTCGCAGGTCATGCCGCTGATGTCGAGTTTTATGGATTCTTTGTTCATTTTATTAAGTACTTTATGAATTAAGGCAAAAAAATTATTTACACCCGTCGGGGTCACAAACATGACCTGCTTCTCCGTGTGTAGGATTTTCATTTGCTACTTCTCCGGTAACTTTGTAACCTGTTGCATCAATAGATTTGATAATTGCTTCCTTGTTGGTTTTGCTGTTGTCAAATTTCACAAAAGCATTTCCCTCTTTGCTATTTGCAGAAACCGAAACAATTCCAGGTAATTTATTCACTTCGTTTTTAACGTGTGCTTCGCAACTAGCACAAGTCATTCCACTTACATTGAATGTTGCTTCTTGAAAATTGTTTGAAGAAACAACAACAATTTGTTGGTCTGCTTTTGGATAAAAAATATCTCCATAATAAGGAAATGCCATCATCAAAAATGCAAACACGGTTACCAATCCTAAAAAGGTTTTGGTTTGCATAAAAGGGGATTTCTCCTCTTCATCGCAGGCACACTGAATTTCCTCAGCAGTACGAGGTTTTAGTTTTTGATACCAAGCAAAAGCTAATACTAAAACAGTTATTCCAAGAAGATAGGGACGAAAAGGCTCCATCCACGAAAACGTTGAGGCAACTCCAGATGCTCCAGAGAGTAACGCTAAAACTGGTGTAATGCAACATAATGATGCTGCGACTGCCGATAGGATACTGGCACTAGCCAATTTTCCTGATTTTGAATTTTGGTTCATACGATTTCCTTTTTTGAACTTTTATTATGGATGATTTTAAAAAATGGTAGAAGCAAAGTAAGTTGTTCTGGTTTAAGGGAATAGAAAATGGTTTGTCCTTCTCTTCTTCCTTCAATGATAGCACCATCTTTGAGTTTTCGCAGGTGTTGTGAAACGGCAGGAATGCTCATTCCGAGAATATCTGAAAGGTCGCAGGGGCAGAGTTCGTTTTCTTCTTCCAAGAGGAACAAGATTTTTAATCTCACTTCATTACCTGCAAGAGCTAATAAGCTGCTTAATTTACCGAATGCTTTGTTGTTTGCTTGTAGTATTTCTCGACAATTGTCTATCTGAACTTTGTCGGCAAACACTCGAATACACGATGGATGGTTTTTCATAATAGTCCTGTTTTAGGATTAAATAGTACAACAAATATATAATAGTTTTCTTATTTAAGCAAATTCTTAAATATATATTTTCCTTTGGATTATGAATATGGAGTATGGTAGAGTTTTTAACAAACAGCAATACACCAAAATACGGACAAGATTTTGCACTGCCTGAATTTACAAAGTATGGGGAGCTATTTTACACCCTCCTTTTTGAGGGTAATAAAAATCCTAGTTTATTACAAGCGTTAACTTGTGCAAAACTAAATTGTTGATTTTTGCGCTATAGTTTTATTTTACAGACTGAAATCACAAACTAAACTTCCACCACCACCAATGCGTGTCGGGAAAGTTTGAAGGTGTAATCCCCGGCGCAACAAACCCTTCTATTTTACCTCGTTCACTAATTAATTGGTCCAATTCTTCATCTGTAGGCATAAGTTCTCCCATAGGTAAATAAGGAAGATATAATTCCTTTAAAGCTTCTAGTGTTGAGCGTAATTTGCAGACAGAAAGCCATTCTTTTTCGTAAAAAGTAGCTCCTATTATTTTTTCAATTTGATTGCTTATTTTTAAATCGAGTTGACTTAATACGGGTTGAAGTTTTGATGCTGATGTTTCTAAGAAATGCTGTATTGCTTTTTCCTCTTCCTCCGTTAATCCGTTTTTTTTTAACACGTACAAATCATAAAAAACTTCGGTAAAGTCTCGATAAATTCCTGGATATGCATTTTGTGATTTTTGAAATTCTTCGGATGTAATTGTCGTTGTTAAATGTTTTAGAGTGGCTATCATTTTTACGATTTATGGTATGGATTAAATGCTTCAGATTGTTTGATTTTTTTCAAAAAGTATGGTTTCTTAGGTTATTCAATTCCTAATTCATCGGCTAACAAATCAAACGCAAAGTTGAAAAAATCATTTACTGAAGAAGGAATTTCGGTGTTAGATGCCTCATATTGCAGTGTTTTAATTTCGCCATTTTGCCACCCTTTAAGGGTTAGGGTTTGTTTATTATCACCAAAACCAGAGGGCTTCTTTTGGAGGCTCGACTCAAAAGTGAGTTTATTCAAACGAGTGAGTAAAGCTACTATTTTATAGTGCGGCACTTTATTGGAAGTAGGATTGAATGTATTGCCTATGACTTCTAATGATCCATTTCCTTTAATGGTTACTACGTAATTTGCTGAGCCATCTCTTTCAGGAGATAAAGAAAGCGTTAAAACGTCATTGGTATTATTAAATTCTGGTTGTGCTTGTTTTAAGCGTAATTGAGCGTATCCTTCATCTAATTTAGGTTGAATAACATTGGAAAAACGAATGAAATTTTTTAGTGTTCCTTCTGCTATTTGTTCTTCAACAACAACAGGCCTATCCTTCAAAACAGCACCTAAATCTACACGATAAAACACGTTGTTTACATACCAATGCGTTTCGTCTAACCAGATAACAACAATAGATTCTACTGGTTTTTTCTGATATTCTATAATGGTTTCAAAAAATTCGCGATCGTCTTCTTGCGAATATTTTAAATAACCATCTATATTTTTAGGAAACAAGGTTAATAGGTTGTTTTCGGTAGCGTTAAAATACTCCTTTAAAGAGATGGTTGGTTTCTGTTCTCTAAAATAGGGTAAAAACGTGAGTTGCAGGGCAAGTAGTTGCTCTTTCTCACTTTCTGTAAACACATACGCTCGTTTGTTAACATAAGGTTGGTAGTCCGCTCTTCCCATATAAACAACTTTTCCGTTAGGGTCTGTGGTTTTGTCGTTGCCCGTATTTTTATTGCCGTAATCTTGAACGAAATATATTTCTATTCTAGGGAATTTGGTATTTTTCATAGGTGTTGTTTTAGTTAGAATGGGTTGAATAGGAGTTAGGGTTGTTTTACAAGAATGTATAAAGAAAGCAAAAAAAATGAAAATAATTAAATATATAGGTTTCATACATTAGTTTTTTTATATTTCAGAACAATACTGACCATTAGTAAACAACAAGTTTACAACAGAATATCTTATTTTCAATCGGTTTTGATGTTTTTACAATGGTTATTTCTTTCAGTTTTTTTTCGGAAAAAGTAGTATTTCTAGTTAAAGCTGCCAGCATCGCCAACATCAAATTTATTTGCGGGAGTCGGTATGTTATATTGTTTAAAAAGTTCAATAAAGTTTCAGCTGCAGGTTTAAACCAATGCACGCCTTTCTTATTTCTTCTAATATGATTTTCCCATTTTTTCATCTATTATTTTTTGAATGGATTTCTTTTAGGGTGAGTGCTAACGTCAGTTTCCCGATTCAAATAGAAACTAGCGGTCTAAAAACTTCCATTAACGCATCAAATATAGAAAAAAACGAGATAAAACGACGTGATTTGCGGATGGCTCAAAAAAAGTTTACCTATAAGGGATTACAAAAAAAAGGAGGCATTAAAAAGGCTAAAAAACAGATTGTAAAAGCGAAAAAATAAGCCATAAAAGAACTAAGTACTTTGAGAATCTATTTTTAATTTGCTTTTATCCAACAAATTAAAAATTTTGAAGCAGTTAGTATGTCGGGCAACCGCCTGACGGCAAGGCAGGTTTTCTGTAAAATCCATTTCAAACCCATAATAGGAAAGGGTTGAACTATCCACTAAAAGGCTGATAAGTCGAATTTTGTAATCTGGAGAAATAGTTTTCTCTTAACATTGGGTGTAAATTTGAAGGATTAACTGTCCTTTTTTTTGAGGGAAGGCTGCAGTCTTGCTGCTTGCTATTGAATTCCTCAATAAAAAAAGCCGCTTAAAAATTATTTTAAGCGACTTTAACATATTAACTAAACGGATAAAAAGATAAAAATATTAAAATTCACATTTTAATTAGTCAATAATTATTCTTTAATGATTTTTGAAGTATGTGATATCCCATTAGAAAGGACTTTTACTAAATACATTCCTTTTGATAGTTGAGACATGTCAATTTCTTTTCTTAATTGACTTGCTTTTTCATTAAGAATTTTTTGTCCTAATAGATTAAATATTTCAACAGATTCAATATTATCTGATGATTCAATGATTAAAATATTATTGACAGGATTAGGGTAAAGAGTTACTGATGACTTGATTAAATTTATTCCTGTGTTTAAAATAAAATCGGTAATTTGCAATCTGAATGTATGGAATTCTCCCCAAGGCTCAGGATTTGGGCTAAAAGAAAATCCAGTTATATAGTGTCCGTTTTCAGACAATGCATTAGGAACAAAAATCTGAAAGCCGCCCATATCAAATTCAAGTTCTTCGGTTACAAATAAATTCATATCTAAAGTTCCTGTTTCAGGAGTCCAAATAAAAGGGGTGTTTACTGGTGGATCCCATGGTCCTCCACCGGATTGATACCAACCGACAACTACGCTTCCATCTTGGTTCATAGCAGAGACATACCCGATGGTACCTTCTGCTAAATTTAAATCGCCTAAATCGATTAAACCGGTATCTTCACTCCATATCCAGGGGTTTGGATGCGCAAAATCCCCATAACCGCCAATCCAGTTTCCATCAGATGAAACAGCACTTGCTTGTCCTAATTGATTGAATTCGTCATTTGGATTACCGTTAGGGTCAATCAATAGATATTCATTGGGAAAATAGCCGCCGTTAGGGTTTTTTCTCCATACCGCTGACTTCCAGGGACCATTAAAATCTTGCCATCCCACTATTACACTGCCATCACTACTTACACCGTCAGCACGGGTGCTTCTTCCGGCGTGTAAACTACCTAAATCTGTTATTCCATCCGCTTGAGTCCAAGTAACCGCATGACCTTGACCGGTGGCTGTCCAAGACAATCCTACAACTGTAGAACCATCTGCCGAAATACTATATCCTGAACTAGTAGATATATCAATCTGATTGCCCAAATCACCTAAAGGAGTCCATCCTTGATTTGCAACATTATACATTGCCATTTCTGCGTGAGTATTTGAGGTAAGTAAAGATTTAGTGTAAAAATTACCTTGAGAACCACTTATGTGAACGGCATTGTCTGTTACTGCGATTGAATATAAAGCAGGTCCACCGTTGAAGATGTCTTGATTTGCCCAAGTCCATCCCGTGTTGTTTGACCCTCCATCTGTGGATTCAAAAATCACATCAGGAGTCCCTGTTATAATAACGTTGTTACTGTTTTCTGCCCAAGCCACATCACGCCAAAGTACTCCATCTGTAAGACCGCTTTGAATAGCTAACTCTTGCCAGGTTACCCCACCATTTGTTGTTTTGTGGATGAAGGTTTCACCAGTTACAATACCGAGCGCATCGTCATAAAAGTTGATACCAAGTAACAATGCACCAGGAATGTGATAAACTGTAGTCCAGCTATTTCCGTTATCTGTGGATTTTTGAACTTTATCTCCGCCCACCATAAAATAGGTATTACCTGATGTGTGAACGATTTTCCATGGCGTTGTTTCAACACCAGTAGCTACTACCCAGTTTTCACCTCCATCGTTTGTGGTGTATATTGCTCCTCCACCTGCATCTAAAACAGCACCCACAACTCCATTGTCTGCATCTTTAAATTTCACAGCAGAGTAATACCAAACGTCAGCAGGGTTGCCTGGAGATTGTTCTTCCCAGTCCCAACCGCCATTGGTCGTTTTTGCAAAATAATCATTCCAGCCTACAACATATCCTATATATGGTTCCGGAAAACTTAATGCTTCAAGAGCCCGATTTTGTTCGTCTTCCCACATGGGTTCCCATGAGTTGCCGTCATTAGTTGTTCTTAAAACAATACCATTGCCGTTAAATGTCAATGATTGGCCAACAGAATATCCCACCCCAAAACCATCAATAGGAAATTCAATTCCTTTAAAGATATATGAATAATCAGACAAAACAGTACGTTCCCATTCTGGTGTTACTGGAGATGTGATGAAGGTAGATCCTGAAATTAAATTCCCATCATTTGAGAAAATAGCTTTACCTCCCACACCATTACCTGGGGCTGCTCCGCCTATTTCTTGAGTTGTGTTGTTGTTAGCATTCCACAAAAAATAGGGCCCTGCAAATGCTTCATAACCTGAAACAACACCCTGATTAGATACACCTGTGGTTTCCAAGAAAGTATCTTTTGATACATACTGAGCAATTGTTTTGTTTGTTACAAACAACGACGTGCCAACAATTAAGAAGACACTAAAATAATCTTTTAATTTCATAACATTTTGATTTAAGTTTTTGATTTTAATTTGTAAGCAACAACGGGTATTGCTATATATGAAGGCAAATAAAATACTTAATTAATAAAGCATATTAAAAATGGTGCTTACTTAAGCAGTACAAAACGATAAAAGTGTATTACTTTTTCAATACAATTTTGTGTAAATACCAATAAATAAGAAGATTATGTTTTATAAGTGAATAATTACTAATAATAAAAGATGCTTGGATTGGATTAAATATTGTTTAAAAAATTTGATAAACTAGTGTCATCGCCTATAATATTTAGTTTCTTCCTTAGTCGGGTTCGTGAGACGGTAATGCTGTTAATTGATTGAAAGGTTATCGCTGATATTTCTTTTGAATTCATATTCAGCTTCAGAAAAGCACATAATTTTCTTTCGTTTGGTGTTAGATTTGGGAATTGTTCATTGAGAATAGCATAGAAATCAGGATGTACTGCTGTAAAGTGGGTTTCAAATTCTGCCCATACATCTTTGTCTTTTTTTGAATTTATTTCGACCACCATTTCCTGAATTGCTTTTTGGTTTGCAGAAATTGCAGTTTTTTTTAATGTGGATAGCTTGTTTGAAAGAGTTTGCATCAATTCATTTTTTTTCAACAAATACATCATTTTTGTTGTTAACTCTCTGTTTTTGAAATCTAACTCCTTTTTTAACTTTTCTTTTTCAAGAGTGGTATTTAAATGTTTCAATTCAAGTTTTTCTTTAAATAGACGCATGTTTTTTAATTTACTTTTTTGCAAGAAAATCAGCAAAACAGCAATTGACAACAAAAATACCAAACTTCCTCCAATGGTTAAGTAAGTAAGTTTAGCTTTGTCTTTTTCAACTTCTCTTCTCTTCAATTCCAGTTGATACAATTCTTTTTGTGCTTCAAACTTATGGTTCATCTCTATTTGGGCAATGCGTTTTACGGTTTCCCTGTTAAAAAGACTGTCCTTTAGTTGTGTCCATTCACGTGAGGTTTCATAGGCCTCTTGGTAGTTTTGGGTTTTTTCAAAAAGGGTGGTTAGGGATTGAAGGGAATTTATGATAGATTCTGTATTACCTATTTCACGACCCAACTGTAGTGCTTTTTCAAAATATTCTTTTGCTTTGGCATAATTATTTGTGAGTGCGTGGTTTTTACCAATGTTATTATAGCATTGGGCAACTCCTCTCTTATCACCTAGTTCTTCCCTAATTTTTAATGACTGTTCAAAGAAAAAAAGGGACAGATCATAATCTTTTTTTTCTAAATAGCAAATCCCAATATTATTGGCCAAAGTAGCTTCAGTGGTTTGGTTACCAATCTCTGCATTGATATGTCTTGCTTTTTTATAATAGTCTAATGCTTTATCAAATTCTTGTTTTTGAAGAAAAACAACAGCGGTGTTGTTATATATTTTTATTTTAATGGATGAAACAACCTTCTGATCTTCTATTTTATTTTCGTCAAGATAGAGCATGGCATCATTAAAATAAATGATGGCCTCGTCATAATTTGATTGATATATATAAGCCACACCCAATTGGATTAATATATCCAATTGGTTTTCCATATAGTCTTGATTTTTAGGCTCTAACAAAAGTGCTGAAGCAGCAATGTCTTTTGCTTCAAAAAAATATTCCATAGAGGTTGTGTAGTTGCCTCGTTCCAAATAAATGGTTCCTAAATTTTTATAAAGGTTAAATTTTTTTGATCCGGATGGAAAATCTTCAAGTAGTTTATGTGACTTGTTTGCATAATACAAAGCAGAATCAAGATCTATCTTTACAAAATGGATGGATTTATTTAAATAGTTTTCTATTTCACCCTCGGGTGTCAATGGATGATTTTGTTTGTAGCTTGATTTTTCCTGTACCAAAGACAAGAAAAAAACAAAGAGGCTGATATATATAATTTTAAAAAACGCCATTTGCAGTTATTAAAGAAAAAAGGGAGTCCAAAAGATGAAAATCATTTTTTTTAGAATAATATAGGCACAAAAAATCCAAATATTTTATAAACAACGGCAGTTTCCCAATTAAAATCTAGACAAGCTTTCTAAAAAAATCCCTTAGTTTATCAAATATAGAAAAAAAAAAGGATTAAAGGACGTGATTTTCCGAAGGTTCATAAAAAATTTACCCAACGGTTTGTAAAAAATAGGGTTCGTTAAAAAGGCTAAAATACGGTTTGGGAAAGCAAAAAAATCACATAACAAAAGCACATGCAATCTCTAAAACTTACGGCTTATTTTTTGTCATAAAAACAGCCATTTTAAGGCCTTTTAAGCCAAAAAAAAAACATTTTTAAAAAGATCTACACTGAAAATACAACTTTAAAAGTAACTCTTTTAAAATACCCAATTTTTGAAATATATAAAATTGTAGTTAAAAATTAGGGACTTGTGCAACGGTTACCGATGTTAGGCAACGTTTTTATTTCCGTAATGTTCAATTTCGTTCAGCTCTTTTTGTTTACATTCTTTTTCCTCTTCGATGTCATAATCATCTTGAATTCCGAGCCAAAATTTTGCAGAATTTCCAAAACATTTACTCAATCGTAAGGCTGTGTCGGCTGTGATTCTGCGTTTACCTTTTATAATTTCAGATATTCGAATTTGAGGAATTTTCAAGTCCTTTGAAAGTCGATATGCCGTAATTTCAAGTGGCTCAAGAAATTCAAAATTCAAAATTTCTCCTGGATGTACGTTTGCTAACTTTTATTATTTTATTTTTTAATGATAATCGATTATTTCCACTTCGCTTGCGTTTCGGTTTTCCCAAAGGAATATAATCCTCCATTGTTTGTTAATACAAATACTATAAAACTCTTTTAATTTTCCAGTCAGTTTTTCAAGTCGGTTTGAAGGCGGAATTCAAAAATCAGATATATTGGCAACTACGTTTGTTGGCTATGAGTAGTTGCGTGGGTTAGCACTTAACTTTGCAAGTACACACTAACCTGAAAATCCACGAGGATTTTCGTAAGTAGGCGAGGACTAGCCATTAATTTTATACGGTGTTCTATGCCGTTTTTCTTTCGTTCTTAAATATTAGATATGAATAAACTATTGGTATTATTGTTATTATTCCAGTAATTATTAAAAAAATCGTAAAATTCGTTTCTTTTTCTAAAATTAAACTTGTTATTACGACAATAATTCCTCCAGCGAACCACAATTTTCCGCCTAATTTATGGGTTTCTTTCCAAACTTTTTCATTTTCCAGAGTCCAAGGCGTTCTAATTCCGATAAAATAATTGGCTTTTATTGTTTTAAAATAATTTCCAAATATTATGTATAAAATTCCAATTAACAATACAATGTAATTAGGATTAGCGAAAGATTCATTTTTAGCAGTATAAATAATAAATATGGCTAATATTGACATAAATATGGTTAACAAAAATTTCATAGTTTGCAGTTTGTTTCCCATTTTATTCAATTTGTTTTTTGGGTCAATTTTTGGAACAACTAAAAAGATAATATAAACAAGTAGAGGTAATAAAATCGGAATTATTATTAATTCCATTTTTTCGCCATATCTATCTATCTATTTCTCCTTTAATATTCCAATGCATAGGAACTTTATCGGGCAATTGATTCCAAATGTATGCTAAATAGATAAAGGGTAATAATACGATTGTAATTAGTGGTAATTCTTTTTTTAGATTCATAATTTATTTTTTTAGTGTTATTATCCAGTTTATTAAATCTTCTAATATGCTAGTGTTTAATGAATATTCTACAAATTGTCCTTTTTTCTCGCTTGTTATTAAATCTGCTCTTTTTAAAATGTCAAGATGATGTGAAATACTTGGTTTGGATATATTGAATTGTTCTGCTATTTCTCCTGCATTCATATCTTTTTCTTTTAATAATTCGACAATTTGTCTACGAGTTTCATCATTAAGAGCTTTAAATAGGGAATTCATTTGTTTAGTTATTTAGGCAAATATCTAAATATTATTTTAAATATCTAAATGTTTTTCGTTTTTTTAATTCCCGAATAACGAGAAACGGCTTTGCGTAGTGGCGGATTTTTAGCACAAAAGCTCAATTGAAGAACGGCACTTGAACCTACCACAAAACTGTCATACGAAGCACTGCACCCGCCATTGTGCCAAATCGCTTTTAACTGCTGCCCTTTTTGCTCCATTTGGTCTGCGGTTGTTTTGAGTGTCATTTTCAAAGTTAGAAAAATAAAAGTCCTGTTGTCAATGGCGAAATTTTAAAAGTAAATAAGACAAGTATGCCTGCTTTTTCGCTTTCAAAATAATCTTTATATAGTTTTGTTGTCTTCATTATTTAAATTACCGAATAGATAAGTAGTGTTCCTATTAGAAAGGCAAATGGTGAAATTAATTGAAAATAAAATGGTTTTAAAATATTAGCTGCTTTAACTGAAAAATTATGATGAAGTTGTCGGGGAACAAAATACAACACCAAAGAAGTTAGCAACATAAACCAGCCAAAAATTTTAAAAATGTCGGAAAATTTTGAATTGTCAGCCGATAGAATAAGTCCAACTGCTGGAATTATTCTAATGGTAATTTCTGCATAGTTGATCAAATTTGTGCTACCTGCTTTTCTCAAAATATCATTTGCTTTTTTTGGATTTATTAGCATTAAAAGTCCAACGCAAATAAAAAAAAGTCCGAACATTGTTATTGTCCATTTTGCTATTACATCTATCATTGTATTGTCTGCCTTTTGTTAGTGCTGTGTCTCATAGGGAGGATTACGCACAACGTTTCGCGGCTTGCAGAAGTGGCGGATTAAGGAAGCCAAAACTTTCGGTTAAACACTGACTTTTCAAGTACAAAACCAACTTTTAATTAAGCCCAAAACCTGCAATTTAGCAAAACCGATGTTGTGGTGTCGTTATTTTTTTTACACAGAACTTGGATTCACTTGAATTTGTCCGCCAATTGCTTTCAATACTTTCATTATTGTCGCAAATTGTGGTTTCGCTCCGTCAGATAATGCCTTATATAAACTCGGTCTGCTCATTCCAGTTTCTTCAGCAATTTTTGTCATTCCCATAGCTTTTGCTATATGTCCGATGGCGTTAATTATATCAGCGTTGTCGCCTTCTTCTAATACAGTATTAAGATATTCAGCAATCATTTCTTTACTGTCTAAATAATCTGCTATTTCAAATTTTGTAGTTCCCATTTTTTAACGATTTAATTTTTTCCAAATTTCTTTTGCTTTCTTAATATCCTTTTGTTGAGTCGATTTATCTCCACCAATTAAGAGCACAATTATTTTTCCATCTTTTTCTTTAAAGTAAACACGATAACCTTTGGCAAAATTCACTTTTAATTCTCGGATTCCGTCGCCAACCGGTTCACAATCTCCAAAGTGTTCGTCCTCTTCTAATTTCTGAACTCTGAACAAAATTTTAGCCTTTGCTTTCAGGTCTTTTAGCTTCCTTAACCATTTGTCAAATTCTTGTGTTTTTTCAATAAAGAACATATTAAGTGTATCTAACTGGATACAAATTTAGAGAAATTTTTTAGATATTTTAAATTAAATGTTGATTTTTCGAGATTTCGGTCATAATGCACCACAACGGTTTGCCTTGGCGAAGTGGCGGATTTTTAGCACAAAAGTTCATTTGGAAAACCAAACTTGAACCTTGCACTAAACTGTCATAGAAGCACTGCACCCGCCATTTTGCCAAACCCGTGTGTGTGCCCTGCATGAGCAGAGCTCACACTTAGTGAAGCTAGTTGAAAAAATTCAAAAATGCAAATTTGAATTTAGAAAAGCAAGAT